>CAVIJT010000004.1:0-240589 GCA_963643465.1 Lachnospiraceae bacterium
AAGTGCGGTAACGCATGTAGCTGACCAATACTAATAGGTCGAGGTCTTGACCTAGTTAGAAGCATATAAAAGTTCTTAGTGAAGTTTGTTGAACTTAGAACTTTTGTTAGCAAATTGGATGAAATACAGTGTGCAGTTTTGAAGATATATGTAGGAGCTTCAATCGTAAGATTGGAGCTTTTTTGATTCAAGTTTTAAAAGCTAATGAATAAGTAAGGAATACATTTCAAACAGAAGAAGTGTTTACAATACTAGGGTTGTAGTGTGAATATTTTAATAAATAGTGTAAATGGAAAGGTTAGGTATTATTTATGAAAATTATAAATTTAGTGGAAGATACAGTAGGAAAAAATTCATGTGAATATGAACATGGATTGAGTTTTTATATAGAAACTAAGAAACATAAACTTTTGGTAGATAGTGGATCTACAGATATGTTCATTCGTAATGCGAGGAGACTGCATGTAGATTTGAAACAGGTAGATACCTTGATTTTGAGTCATGGTCATTATGATCATTCAGGTGGAATTCTTCCTTTTACAGAGGTAAATGAAAAGGCAGTAATCTATGCTCAGTCTACAGTAAATAGGGAATATTATAATCTTGCGGATAATAAGGAAAAATATATTGGCATTGATAAACATATTGTGCAACTACCACAATTTATTTCGGTAGATGGAAATTTGGAAATAGATGATGAGTTATTTCTATTTTCAGGAATAACAGGAACAAAATATCCTTCTAAAGGAAATTTGAATTTAAAAAGAAAAGAGGGAGATAGATTTGTTCAGGATAGCTTTCAGCATGAACAATGTCTTGTAATTACAGAGGGGAATAAGCATATTTTATTATCTGGGTGCGCACATAATGGAATAGTAAATATTTTAGAGCATTATAAGAACTTGTTCCATGTTGAGCCGGATGTGGTGATTAGTGGGTTTCATTTGATGCAAAAGCAACCGTATTCAAAAGAGGAAATAGTAAACATAAAAAAGATGTCGGTTGAGTTGAAAAATACAAATGCTATGTTTTATACGGGACATTGTACGGGCGAAGAGGCGTATTTGATTATGAAGGAAGTTATGGGAGATCAGTTGCAGTGGATACATAGTGGTGAGATTGTATATGAAGAATAGGAGTAGGGGGAGTTTCTTTACTGCCTAAATAAAGAGCGGGAAAAGTTATGTAATTTTCCCGCTTACTGAATCTAAGTTAAAATAATGGTTAGTTTGTGGATATATTCATAGGAATTGGATAATTAGTAATAAGTAAATGTTCAGCATTTTTATCATTTCTATCTTGAAAACTAACAAAGTATTTTTTATCAAATTTGTGTACTTCCAGTTTTTGATTATTTGCACATAAAGTATCTGGCGGATAAAGTGATAGTATAAAGTCGGTATTTTTAATAATAAGCATAAAGTTTGCTTTGCATTTGTTTAGTAAATAGTTTGCCAGACGAATTTGTTCTTCTTTGCCAAATGTGTTATTGGCATAGGTACTAAATTCTGTGTCATATGGAGGGTCCAAAAAAATGAAATCGTTCTTTTTAGGTTTGTGTTGTTGGAAAAAGCTTTCAAAATCCTTATTCACAATTACGGTACGTTTTAGTTGAGAAACTAATTCATCCGAGTGAAAGTATGCAATTTTTTTGCAAAGTGTTTTTCTGTTGTAAGAAATGCCACCATAAGGAACATTAAATTTTCCGCTTTTGTTATAACGAAACATGGAAGAATAGCAAAATTCTCGAATAAAAAAGTAAATTGCAGTAGCAAAAGGAGTAGATATGCTAAGTTCTTCAATATGATTATATAAATAACGAAAGTGCATGTAAAATGCGTTTTTGAAAGCGCCTTCTATATTAAGAGCAATATCGTCCTCACAGAGTTGTCCCTTTTTCTGTTCAATGTCAGACATACGAATGACTTTGTTTGTGTAGCTTTTAATAAGTTCTGTAATAAAATTTTCTAGTGCAATGTTAAAATTGCTTTTCAAAAGATCATTAAATTCACTGGCGTGAGCACATAAAAATTCTGTAGTCATATCGGACAATTGCTGCTTGTCTATAGAATTGTTTCGATAGAGCTCATAAATTTCTCTTAGTTTTCCAGCGTGTTGATTGGTTAAATGGGTTATATTTGACCAATTGTCATTGATGCTTTCGATTTTTTGAAAAAAATCTTTGTTTTGTGATGCAATCATTTCATATAATTGAATCAATTCAGTTGACTTGTCATTAATGTAATAGGCATCGCAATCCAACGAAAAATAGACAGCACCGCCACCAATAAATGGTTCAAAATAGCGAGCTGTTTTTTCTGGAAGATTTGGTAAAATATATTTTAATTCTTTTTCTTTTCCACCAGGATATTTTAGTAATGGTGAAAGTCTTGTTTTCTTTGCTTTAATACTCATAAAATTCCTCATTTAGTTTTGTGTACTGCATAGAAGTTTTTTGATTTTGCGAGAACAAAATTGTTAGGGTATGCGGTACTTATATTTAATAGTAGTCAAACGTTAATCTAAATAATAAATGCAAATATATGTTCGATATTATTATAACAAAAACTATCTATCGTCACAAGAAAAACAATTTATTTTTTCTGGCAGATAAATTGTTGTATACGTGTATGTATTTGCTGTTCCCAATCTTTGTAGTCTGTGCATTGTTTGCTCATAGCTGCAAGAGAAAGTAAGAAGGTGAGAAATACTTCAATAGATATTTCTTTTTGGTAGCAATGAGTAATTAAAGTCACAAATTGAGTGATTGTTAATGGTACAACTGGTACGCTTTTTCCAAGCCAGCTCTCTCTGTTTAAAACGAAGAACTGCCACATGGTGCGCAGATGGATTCTGGTGGAAAGAAATAAACCACATACTTCTTTTTCTGGTTCTTGTTCTATAAAATGAATGACATGGTCTATTACGCTGGACGCTTCGTGTTCCCATTGTCTGACGCCTGTCATAAGTGATACTTCTGGCAAAAGAATGATATTTTTATAATACACCTCCATATCTGGTGTGTTTCCGATACCAGGAGCAAAACTTCTAGGGGTAAGATCTTCTTCTAAATGGAAGTTTCGTTTGACTTTTTGCTTTCCTTGAATAGCAATAAAAGATTTCCATGTATTTACTTCCAGCCAAAGGGCGCTCATATCATCGTTTGCAAGTATGTCATTAAATTTATCTAAAATAGCACAACGTTCTTTTTCTGTTTTGGAGGCAACATGAATAAAATATTCTTCGTTATGATTGGTGATTGCCTGATCCAATGTTTTCTCTACATCTTTTAATGCAGAGACACTTTGGTAGTTAGTAGTTTGCAAAAAGAGTAAATCTAAATCCTGTTGTGAAACAAAGCTGCGTTGCTGGTAAGCCTGTGAGGATTGTTGGTCCATTAAGTTTTGTAGCAATGAAATTTTTTCTTGAACCAACTCTTTTCGCTCATCTATGTTGTCCCAAGGAAGAATCACATTAGTATCGCTTCCATACCATTCCATATAAGATTCCAGTGAAGAAAAAGGTTCTGGATATAGGAACGTGAAACTTCTTTGTAGAAGTTCCATTTTCTTTTTTGCATGGGAGGCAACCCGTACTTTAGTAGCTAAACTTCTTCCAGAGAGAGAAAAAAGTCCTGTATAGGCAAGGGAACGGGAAAAGGCCTCGGCATAGTCTAAATAGCTGTTTACTTTATTTTCAGGTGTTCCCAGATATTTTTCATATATATGTAAAAATAATTCTTTGACTTGTTTGGTGTCTAATTTATTAGGGAGAGCCTGATAGCTTTCTTTAAAGGCACCAATTGCATTCAATAAGTCAGGAAGTTGGTCTTGGTGATCACAGCCAAATAATAGAGCAAGTTCACAGCGATTGAGACTTTCGTATTTTGAAAATACCTGAAGTATTAATTGCATAGGAAAAATGCTCGGTGCTGCATGGCGTGATTTGATTTTTTGGATAGGATTTGGTAGATGCAATTTTAAAAGCTGTTTTAAATATCGCTCTTGATCATAGAGTCCTTGCATGATTTTGCGACCATTTTCAGTGGCATGTATTATTCCAGCTTTATCCACATATCCAAAGCCAAAAAATTCAAAAGTAGTTTTGTCATTTCTTCCATTACTTTCTGTTTCTTTTTGATCCTTGCTTCCAGATAAGTATTCTTCGAAAGAAATACCGGATAACCAACTGTCTTCTTCTCCATGGGCATAATAAATATAGGAACGTCGTACAGGATATATTTTTTTGTGATTAAAAATATTGGTGCGGTCTATTGCCTCATCCCAGTTTTGGCCTTCCAAAGAACCAAAGTGGGGAAACCATTGTAATGTTTTTATAATACTTCTAGGTTTGGTACGCCAAAACCAACTCATGGGAAGCCTCCTTATTTTGTATTAGGATATTTCTATAGGAATAAATAGTTACCAATTAATATAGCATAGAAAGAAGGAAAATAAAAGTTTCTTCATTGAAAATGCAGCCTTAAAATGCTAAAATAGATGGGATGATGTTAAAAGAAAGGCGGAAACCCAAGGTAGGCAGGCGCCCTTTGGAGTTTTAGAAAATAGGAGAATAGATATGAGAAATATACGAATTGTATTGGAATATGATGGTTCTCGGTATGATGGATGGCAAAAGCAGGCAAGAAAGGGAAGCAATACTATTCAAGAAAAGATTGAGAGTGTATTAGAAAAGATGGAGGGAAAGCCTGTTGAGCTAATAGGGGCGGCAAGAACGGAGGCAGGAGTACACGCCTATGCACAGGTGGCAAATTTTAAGACGGATACCAAGTTAAAAATGTATGAAATCAAACATTATTTAAACCGATATTTGCCAATGGATATTGCAGTGCTTGAAGTGGATGAGGTTCCTGAACGTTTTCATAGTAGCTTTTTAGCAAAATCTTTTAAATATGAGTACAAAATAACGATGGGAGAGGTCCCATCTGTATTTCAGCGTAAATACAATTTTTACAGCTTTCATAAATTAGATGGAGAGCAAATGCGGGAAGCTGCAAAGTATCTAATTGGAAAACATGATTTTAAGGCATTTTCTGATAATAAGAGAATGAAAAAGTCAACTGTTCGTGAGATTTTTGACATTGATATTTATATGGATATAGAAGAAATGAGTATTACTATTCATGGAGATGATTTTTGGCCAAGAATGGCAAGAATTATAGTGGGAACTCTCATAAGTGTTGGAAGAGGAGAAATGAAGCCGGAAGCAGTGAAGGAAGTATTAGAGAGTCTTGACAGGGAAAAGGCAGGAGAAACTGCGGAGGCAAAGGGATTGTTTTTACAGGAAGTTTGCTATTAAAATATAGAAGAATAATGAAGTCACAGTTTGACTTGTATAGTTGACATATTGCATTTTCAAGGGTATCATAAAAGATGTATGTAAAAATGCTGTGAACGAACATAAGAATAGATTGTAGGAGGTTATGGAATGGCAACGGTGTATAATCACAAAGAAGTAGAAAAGAAATGGAAGAAGCGTTGGGAAGAAAATCCTGTCAACGTGGATGATGGTAAAAAGGAAAAATATTATTGTTTGGATATGTTCCCATACCCATCAGGAAATGGGCTTCATGTAGGTCATTGGAGAGGATATGTAATCAGTGATGTTTGGAGTCGTTATAAGATGCTTCAGGGGCATTATGTGATTCATCCGATGGGATGGGATGCCTTTGGTCTTCCAGCAGAAAACTACGCTATTAAGATGGGTGTGCATCCAGAGAAATCTACAGCAGATAATATTGCGAATATTAAGAGACAGATTAAAGAGATTGAGGCAATTTATGATTGGGATATGGAGGTAAATACAACAGATCCTAATTTTTATAAATGGACACAATGGATTTTTGTTAAAATGTTTAAAGAAGGATTGGCTTATGAGAAGGAAATGCCAATTAACTGGTGCCCATCTTGTAAGACAGGTCTTGCAAATGAAGAAGTAATCGGTGGTAAATGTGAGCGTTGTGGAGCTGATGTTACAAAGAAGAATTTAAAGCAGTGGATGCTTAAGATTACAAAGTATGCAGATCGTTTATTAGATGATTTAGATAAATTAGACTGGCCTGAAAAGGTAAAGAAGATGCAGGCTGACTGGATTGGTAAAAGTCATGGTGCAGAGGTTCAGTTTAAGGTGGATGGAAAAGAAGAGTCTATTACAGTATATACCACAAGACCAGATACCTTGCATGGAGCAACCTTTATGGTGTTAGCACCAGAACATGCTATGGCAAAGGAATTGGCAACAAATGAGACTAGAAAAGCAGTAGAAGACTATATTTATCAGGCATCCTTAAAGTCATCGGTTGATCGCATGCAGGATAAAGAAAAGACAGGTGTATTTACTGGCACATATGCAATCAATCCTATAAATGGTGCAAAGGTTCCTATTTGGTTATCCGATTATGTATTGGCTGATTATGGTACAGGTGCAATTATGTGTGTACCTGCTCATGATGAGAGAGATTTTGATTTTGCAACAAAATTTGATATTCCAATTATTCAGGTGATTTCTCCAGATGGAAAGGAAAATCCAAATCTTACAGAGGCATATACAGAATCTGGTATTGTGATTAATTCTGGAGATTGGAATGGAAAAGATTCTGCAGAACTTAAGAACGAAGCACCAGAGATAATTGAGAAGATGGGAATTGGTAAGAAAACTACGAATTACAAATTGCGTGACTGGGTATTCTCAAGACAACGTTATTGGGGAGAGCCTATTCCAATTGTTCACTGTGAAAAATGTGGTGCAGTCCCTGTTCCAGAAGAAGAGTTACCTTTACTTTTACCTAAGGTTGAGAGTTATCAGCCTACTGGTACAGGAGAATCACCACTTGCTGATATAGAAGAGTGGGTAAATACAAAGTGTCCATGTTGTGGCGCACCTGCTAAGAGAGAGACAAACACTATGCCACAGTGGGCAGGTTCTTCATGGTATTTCCTTCGTTATGTGGACAACAAGAATAACGAAGAGTTGGTTTCTAAAGAGAAGGCAAATAAATATCTTCCAGTAGATATGTATATTGGTGGAGTAGAACATGCCGTATTGCATTTGTTATATTCTCGTTTTTATACTAAGTTTTTATATGATATTGGCGTAGTTGATTTTGATGAGCCATTTAAAAAATTATTCAACCAAGGTATGATTACTGGTAAGAACGGAATCAAGATGAGCAAATCTAAGGGAAATGTTATTTCTCCAGATGATTTGGTAAGAGATTATGGTTGTGATGCGCTTCGTCTTTATGAATTGTTTGTAGGACCACCAGAGTTAGATTCGGAATGGGATGATAGAGGAATTGACGGAGTGTACCGTTTTATTAATCGTTTTTGGAAGATGGTATTGGACAGTAAAGAGGCAAATGTGGCTGCAACAGATGAGATGATTAAGTTGCGTCATAAGATGGTATATGATATTACCACACGTTTGGAGAACTTTAGCTTAAATACTGTTATTTCCGGTTTCATGGAATATAATAATAAGTTCCTTGAAATTGCAAAGAAAAATGGTGGTGTGGATTTAGAAACATTAAATACTGCAGTAATCTTGTTGGCTCCATTTGCTCCTCATGCAGCAGCAGAACTTTGGGAGCAGCTTGGAAATACAGATGCTGTATTTGATCAGAAATGGCCAGAGTACAACGAGGATGCCATGAAAGAAGATACGGTTGAAATTGCAGTACAGATTAATGGTAAGACAAAAGGAACGGTTGAAATTGCAACAGATGAGGCAAAGGATGCTGTTTTGGAGAAAGCAAAGGTAGCCATTTCCGACAAATTGACTGGAAATATTGTGAAAGAAATTTATGTCCCAGGAAGAATTGTGAATATTGTAATGAAATAGTAACCTTAACAACTGTGTAAGGCGGTGTTAAAAGGAAAGGCGCGCGTAAAGATAGATTTACGCGTGTTTTTCTGTTTATGCAGTAGTGAGGTAACATTGTTGAAATATAAAAATAGGAGTGGTTTTGGTGCGGGAAATGGAATTTAAAATGGAACGACAAAATTTAGTGGAAGTTGGCCAGCGCGTAGAGGTGATTGAGCGTTCTTGTCCGGCAAATTATCATTATATTATAAAGCCTGCAGTGGCCATGTCTGGATGTGTTGCAGTGGGAGATCGTTTGTCCGTTTTGGAGGGAACGGTAAAAGATATCAAACATAACGATAGAGGATATTATGTTGTTGTAGAATTTGATGAATAAGTAAAGTTACTCCATGCTGGATATTTTTTATACAGCATGGAGTGAAAGAATATAGTTAGAAAAGTGGAGTAGATTGGTTAAGAAATGAGCATTTGCTTTAATAATAGAAAAGCTGTTTGTTCAGAAGGGGACATGGAGCTAGGTTCGATTTGTGCTAGCAGGAAAGAAGTTTCTTCTTTGGTAAAAGAGAGATTATTTTCCTGCATTTTTCTTTGTGTTTCCATAAGTAAAGGAAGCATTTGAGAAGTGGAAGTCCCTTTGGCATTTGAAAGAAATGGACGAAGTATTTCTTGCTTTTTGGGATCAAGGTTTTTCAAAAATCGTTCTGGTGTTTGTGAGGTAGCGTGCATTACATGGTCCCCCTTTCTCTGTTTTGTTGGTAAGATTGGAAAAAATTTTCTATTAAAGGAATTAGTTGGTTGCGTGTAAAATTACCGCTTTCACCTACTGGAAGAAAATCTTTCATGGATTGATAGGTGTGGTACAATTTTTGCGTTTTTACAAAATTCATTAAAGTATTTAATGTTTCCGCTTCTTTTGGCGTGCTAATTTGTTGTAAACTTTGAAATAACCCTTCAAAGTCGGTAGCTTCAGATGAGACATTGCAGGCAGAAAGTTCAGGGGAACTGGTCTGAGAAAAGGTATCCATCAGTTCACTGGCTTTTATAATGACTTCCATATTGGCTCTGGATTGAGGTGCGATATAGGGAAGTGCAGCTTGCATCATTTCTGTAGCATGTTTAAAGTTCGAAGTGTTCATATGTGTTATTTCCTCCTTATTATTCGTATTACAGTATATGTGTGGAAGAGAAAAGATAGAACGTATCCTTTTGGTAGAAGAGATAGAGAAATTATGAAAAAGCACGAATTGCAAGTTTTCTTATTATTTGGCATAAAAAATAGGGTTACAGCACAAAGAAATTTGTAACTGCAACCCTGTGATAACATGGGAAATTTACTACGCTTCAGGATAGATAAGATGGCTATCATCAATTTGATATAGCACTTCGTCTAAATATTTTTTGGCAAGATATTTTGCCATATTCAAATTCATATCTAAGTAGTTGCCACAGTTGTAAGCAGCAGCTCCTGGAACTTCTCCTTCAAAATCACGGATAAACTCAAACATGGAGATTATTAAGGAAACAATATCTTTGGATTGATAGTCTCCAGCTAATAATAGATAAAAACCAGTGCGGCATCCCATAGGACCAAAGTAAATCGTCTTATCAGCATATTCTGGGTGGTTTCGAAGGTATGTGGCAGCCAAGTGTTCAATGGTGTGTACTTCTGCGGTATTCATAACTGGTTCAAAATTAGGGCGTGTCATCCGCAAGTCAAATGTAGTGACGGTTTCTGCTCCAATGGCATCTTTTCTGGATACATAAATGCCAGGTAATAATTTTAAATGGTTTATAGTAAAACTTGCAATTTGTTTCATATACATTGTCCTTTCTTTTTGATGTATTCTTATATACTTAGTTTGGTTGTAACAGTACAAGTCCCTTTGCGTAGTCTGTTTATCATTATATCATAAGAAACTTATTTTGACTATAAAGGTTGAATGTGTTACACTTAAGGTTGTTGCGTGGGTTACTGTTTACAGGTTTCCTACGGAATGTAATTTGCGTGGTTACTATTTATATGTGACTAGATGGAATAGTAATGGAGCGACTGATTTGTAATAAAATGAACATAACAGAGAATTAGGAGGATTATCATGATTGGAGATAAGAAAGTTTTATATAGTGGTATGCAGGCAACCGGTAACTTAACTCTTGGTAATTATTTAGGAGCATTAAAAAACTGGATTACATTATCAGATGAGTATGAATGCTTTTATGGAGTTATGGATTTGCATTCTTTAACCATCAGACAAGATCCTGCGGAATTTCGTAAGAGAGCAAGAACGTTGTATACATTGTATGTTGCAGCGGGATTAGATCCAGAAAAGAATTGTGTGTATTTTCAGTCTCATGTGTCATCTCATGCAGAGCTTGCATGGTTATTGAATTGTTTTACCTATATGGGAGAATTAAATCGTATGACACAGTTTAAGGATAAGTCAGCAAAGCATGCAGACAATATCAATGCTGGACTTTTTACATATCCAGTGCTTATGGCAGCAGATATTTTGTTGTATCAGGCAGATGTAGTGCCTGTGGGGGCAGATCAGATGCAGCATTTGGAAATCACAAGAGATATTGCTGAAAGATTTAACAATCTTTATGGCGATGTATTTACCATTCCAGAGGCATATGTAGGAAAGAGTGGAGCAAGAATTATGAGCTTGCAGGACCCTACCAAAAAGATGTCAAAGTCAGATGAAAATTTGAATGCCAGCATTTATTTGTTAGATGATCCGGATACCATTATTCGTAAATTTAAGAGAGCTATAACAGATTCAGGAAGTGAGATTCGCTATTCGGAGGATAAGCCGGGAATTCGTAATCTTATGGATATTTATGGAGCTACAACTGGAAAGACAAAAGAAGAGATAGAAAAAGAGTTTGATGGCAAGGGATATGGGGACTTTAAACTTGCTGTTGGAGAAGCTGTGGTAGATGTGTTGAAGCCTTTACAGGATCGTATGAAAGAGTTACAGGCAGATAAAAGTTATATTGATAGTGTCATTAAGGCAAATGATGAAAAAGCCCAGTATTATTCTATGAAAACATTGCGTAAAGTTCAGAAGAAGTTGGGATTGACAGAGAGAATTCGTTAGAAAATATAAGAGTGGTTGCCATTTCTTTCCAATATTTATGGCAGAGTATGGAGAACCATTGTAGGGGATAAAACATGATTAATCGAGAAGATATGTTAGAACTTACAAGGCGCATGACACCAAAGCGTACTTGTTTTCAACGTGTTGCAGGTGCCTATATAGATAAAGAGGGGGTTGTGGACGGAACCTTTCATACACATTTTGGAAATTTATCTTTATCAGAAAGAGAGAAGAATTTGGCAATTGCAAAAAGTATTCCATTTGCAGAGACAAATAAGCAGTTAAAATCCTATACTTTTTCAAAAGGTAAGCAAGGGCAGGGCAGTATGTGGCAATTGCTTATGGGATTAAAGGAATGTGGATTAAAAAATGATGCTATGTTGGAAGTTTTTTATGAATACATAGGAGAAAATCTGGTAAAGCCATATGAATATGTACTTCTTGTTTTTTATGGCAGTTATGATGTGCCTATAAAAGGAACGGATAAAGTGCGATTAGAAGAATCAGAAGAGATATATGATTTTTTGCTTCTAGCAGTTTGTCCATTGAAACAACAGTATGAATATGAAATGCCAGATAGTGGATTTTTGTTTCCGGCATTTGTGGACCGAAGTTCTGACCGAAATCGGGTACTAATTTATCAAAAAGATTGTTGTGATGATAGAAGTGTATTTGCTCATTTGCTGGGGGGTCAAGAAGAAGCATGAGAAACACCCTTTGCTCGTCAAATCTTCATGCAAGCACTTGAGTTTTCTCACTATTGGCGTAAATAAAAATGTGACACAGGCATATTGATTTTGCTTGTGTCACATTTTTTCTATCTTCTGTAAAATTCTGTGAATTTATCCATTCTTGCACTCATGTTAGTAAAAAGCATGTCCAGTACAGTCATAGCAGCCATGGATTCAACGACTACTACACCTCTTGGCACAATGATTGGATCATGGCGGCCTCTAATATTGATATCTATGTTTTCACCCATTTTTGATATGGTTTGCTGAGTGCCGCTAATAGATGGAGTTGGTTTGAATGCTGCGCGAAGAATGATTTCAGAGCCATCGCTCAGACCACCAAGGATACCACCTGCGTTGTTACTTGTTTTGCGAATCTCAGAATTTTCAATATAAAAGTTATCATTGTCTTGTGAGCCGAGCATTTTGGCTGCCTCAAATCCTGCACCAATTTCTACACCTTTGATAGCACCAATGGACATAATACCTTTTGCCAGATTTGCATCTAACTTTTCGAATACAGTTTCTCCAATACCTGCTGGCATACCGCTAATGATACATTCTACAATACCGCCTGCAGAGTCTTGATTCTGCATAGTTTCAGAAAGAAAATCTTCCGCTTTTGCAGATGCTTCCAAATCAGGCATGTACAAAGGGCTTTGAAATACATTTTCTCGGTTGCATTTGGTGTAATCAATTTCGATAGGACCAATGGATTTTGTGTAAGCATTTACTTCGATACCGATTGTTTTCAAAATTAAAGAAGCTACTGCACCACCAGCAACTCTTGCGATAGTTTCTCTTCCAGAGGATCGTCCGCCACCTCTATAATCGCGAAAACCATATTTTTGGTCAAAAGTAAAATCTGCGTGTCCCGGACGATAGTAGCTTGCAATTTCGCTGTAATCTTGGGAACGCTGAGTTTTATTATATACAATCATGGAAATTGGTGTTCCTGTTGTTCTTCCTTCAAAAGTACCGGAGAGAATCTCAATTTCATCACTTTCTTTTCGAGGGGTAGAATATTTGGTTGCACCAGGTTTTCTTCTATCCATAAATGGTTGAATCATACTCTCGTTTAAAAATAGACCGGCTGGACATCCGTCAATTACAACGCCCACACCTTTTCCGTGCGATTCTCCCCATGTAGAAACGCGGAATATATTTCCGTAACTTGAACCTGCCATAGTAATTACACGACCTTTCTTTGTTTATTAAAACTGTCAGTTGCCGTTTATAGGACATATACCTATAATGGCTGCAAGATTTTTACCTTTTCTATTATATAGGAATCAAAAAAAGGTTTCAAGAAAATACGGACAAATATACATAAGTTACATAAAATAATGTATGGACAGAATGGGGGAAGGTATATGAGGTATCGGAAAGAAGAAGAGGAGGATATTCTTGTGATTGAGGATAATACTATATATGAAATTGACATGCATTGTATGAAGTGCAAGACCGAACATTGTCATGAAAGTGAAAAGCGTATGGGAAAATACGAGAAAAAAGCATATGATGAATGGATAAATCGCTTTAGAGAAAAATAGGAAGGATAATTTTATGAGAAACTCACAAAGTGGGTTTCTCATAATTTTAGTAAATGTTTTTTTGGATGTATGCTTGCTATCGTTAAAGGGACAACCTATAATAGATACCATATGTTTAAAAATTTTTGTTTGTTTTATAAACAAGAATAAATGGAAAACAGGACGGAGATGAAGAGGTTGAAACAAATATTAATTATTGATGATGATATACATATTGGAAATGTATTGGAAGAAACACTCATAAAAGAGGGATACGGTGTGTTACGTGCATATTCGGGAACGGAAGCATTGTTTGTTCTTTCTAATACAAAGCCAGACCTTGTATTATTGGATTTGATGTTGCCTGGATTAAATGGAGACGAGGTACTTCCGCAGATAAAGGGGATTCCTGTTATTGTGGTAAGTGCAAAGGTTGATGTGGATAGTAAGGTAGATTTATTGCTTGGAGGTGCAGTGGATTATGTGACAAAACCCTTTCAAACAAAAGAGTTGTTAGCTCGGATTGCAGTACAGCTTCGTACTGGCTCAACTATGAACACACCTTCTCTTTTTACTTATGAGGATATAGTACTTAATATAGATACTCACGTGGTAATCATAGGTACGAGAGAGACAAAGCTAACTAGAACTGAATTCTCTATTCTAAAGATACTTATGCAAAATCCTACGCAGGTTATTACAAAATCACAATTTTTAGACCGTATCAGTCAAGATACTCCTGATTGTACGGAGAGTTCTTTGAAAATGCACATAAGCAATTTGCGGAAAAAACTTCGTGAAGTGAGTGGAAAGGAGTATATAGAAGCAATTTGGGGAATTGGTTTTAAGATGAAGTAAGAATAAATCTTTACCTTTTCTTTACTTTTTTCTTTACCGTTTCCTTTACTATTATTTGGTAGAATGTCAGCATCGCATAAAGGAGGTTTATTTTATGGAATATGTTCTTAAAACAAATGCTTTGAGTAAACAATATAAAAATTTCAAAGCATTAAATGGATTATCTATGAGTGTTCCCAAAGGAGCAATTTACGGTTTTGTTGGGAAAAATGGTGCTGGCAAGACAACCTTAATTCGATTGATTTGTGGACTTCAGGAGCCTACCTCAGGAGAATATACATTGTATGGAAGAAAGCACACGGAACATGAAGTTGTAAAATCAAGAAGAAGAATGGGAGCTGTGGTAGAGAAACCATCCATTTATTTGGATATGACCGCAAAAGAGAATCTAAAACAGCAGTATCGCATTCTTGGACTTCCATCTTTTGATGGATTGGAGGAGATTCTTCAATTGGTAGGGCTCGGTGAAACCGGGGGGAAGAAAGTGAAAAATTTTTCTCTTGGTATGCGTCAGAGATTAGGAATTGCAATAGCTTTGGTTGGGGATCCAGATTTTTTAGTATTGGATGAGCCTATAAATGGTCTTGATCCACAGGGAATTATTGAAATCCGAGAATTGATTTTGAAACTTAATCGGGAACAACAAATTACGGTTTTAATATCCAGTCATATTCTGGATGAACTTTCCAAATTGGCAACACATTATGGTTTTATTGATAATGGACATATTGTGAAGGAAATTAGTGCAGAAGAATTGGAAGCTGCTTATAGAAAAGCTGTTCGTATGGAAGTCAGTGATACAAAGGCTCTTGCAAGGGTTCTTGATCAAATGAAAATAGAGTATAACATCTTTTCTGAAACAATTGCAGATGTATTTGCAAAAGTAAATGTTTCTAAAATTGTATTGGCACTTACAGAAGAAAATTGTGAAGTAATTTCTATGCAGGAAAGGGATGAAAGTTTGGAAAGTTATTATATTAGTCTAGTAGGAGGTGGAAAGAATGAATAAGTTGCTATCTGCCGAATTTGTAAGGCTATTTAAAAGTTTGGTTTTTAGAATATGTTTGTTGGTATCAGGAGGATTTGGTATTTTTTTAGTTTTGATGCGGTGGTGGGATGTAAGGAAGAACGCTGCAATATATGCGGATTTAAGTGTAGAGTATAGAAATGCAGACAATCTGATTTTTATGGGAGGATTTTATCTTATCTTTGCTGCTGCTGTACTTATTGGTGTTTTTGTAGGAACGGAATACTCCGATGGAACAATTAGAAATAAACTTACAGCAGGACACACAAGAGGAACGATTTATCTTTCTAAGTTTATTGTTTGCGCTGTTGCAGATGTTATGATCCATCTTTTGTATATTTTTGTTGTACTAATATTTGGAAATTGTTTGATTGGTGGAACGACTATGACAATAACAGAAGTTATTTCTTTTACACTGGTAGGCACAACGGCAATGCTTGGACTTACAGCATTGCTAATAGTATGTTCTATGTCTATACAGAGTAAGGCAATAGGATCTATTGTTTGTTTGGTAGTAGCACTTATTATGATGATTTTGGCAATTATGATTGGCACAAGATTGGAGGAGCCAAAATACTATGATGGTTATACTTATATTGACGAAAACACAGGTGAAGCAGTAGTGGCTTCGAAAGAAAAAAATCCAAATTATTTAACAGGAACAAAACGGAAAGTGTATGCATTTTTAAATAATGTGCTTCCTGTTTCGCAATTATATCAGATTGTTGTTCGTGTATCGGATAATTTGTTCGTGATAGTGATTTCTGACTTAGTAATTATGATTGTTAGCACTGGTGCTGGAATGGTTATTTTTGGAAAAAAGGATTTGAAGTAAGGAGATTTTTATGGAAGTATGGTTATGGGGGTTAATCGGTGGTATGACTGTGATGGCAGTAATTATAAGTGCTCTTTTTGTGAAAATTCATCTTTTGCAAAAAGCTGCAAAGGAAATTGCAGATGCTTTGGCTGATAGACTCGTAACTGATACAAATACACTGATAGACATTTCTACGCGGGACAAATATATGTGTAATCTGGCAAATGCTATAAATATAGAGCTTCGTAAACTTCGCATGCAGAGGCATCGTTTTTTGCAGGGAGACACAGAACTTAAAAATGCGGTTACAAACATCTCACACGATTTGCGAACTCCTTTAACGGCTATTTATGGGTATTTGGATTTACTTGAAAAAGAAGAAATGTCTCAAGATGCCAATCGATATATTGAAGTCATTCGAAATCGAGCGGAGATATTGACACAGCTAACCGAGGAGTTGTTTCGATATGCGATCCTTGTTTCAAATGATGGAAATATTGTTATAGAGCCTGTTATTATCAACAACGTGTTAGAAGAGAGTATTGCAGTGTTTTATAAGGCTCTTAGTGAGCGGAAGATTATACCTACTATTCAAATACCGGATACCGAAGTAATTGGAATGTTGAATAGGGGAGCGTTATCTCGTGTTTTTGCAAATCTTTTGAATAATGCCATAAAGTATAGTGATGGAGATTTAGAGATTACACTGTCGGAAACGGGAGAAATTATTTTTTCTAATATGGCATCGGAGTTAAATGAGGTACAAGTAGGAAAGTTATTTGATCGATTTTATACGGTAGAGGCAGCCAGAAAATCCACAGGTTTAGGATTGGCGATTGCAAGAACTTTGGTGGAACAAATGAATGGAACCATTTTTGCTAAGTACGAAAATAATAGATTAAGTATTTGTATTTGTTTCTTTAATGCAAATGTATAGAAAAAAGAAAAACCAGAAGCGCAGTACGCCTCTGGTTTTTTAAGACTACTAATTGTGAGAGAAATTACCTGTTGCTTTTAGAAGCATGAATTTCCGTTGCCACAGAAGCAAAGAATAAGTAAAATCCAAATAATGCAGTTAGAGTCGTTGTTACCGCATCCACATCCTCCAAAGCTGTTGTTACCACCACAGCAGGTCAAAAGGAGTAAAATCCAGATAATGCAAGAACATCCATTTCCTTCGTTACATTCGCATCCTGTGTTACAATTTGTAGCTGCTAAATCACTCATATTGAGCCTCCAAAATTTTTTTTACAATGTCATTCTATGCGGTATGGCTTGGACACTTTCCTGCTGGTTGAAATTTTTTTTGAAAGGGATGAGAAGGGGGATTATTTACGCGTGTGTGGACAGTAACTAGGAAGGTATTTAGTTGAGGGCGAGAATGGGTTTCTCTCTTGTTTTTCTTGGATTTAAGTGATATAGTAGTTTTTAGCGTTGTATGTTCTTCTAAGTCTATACATTTGCTAGAACAGATGGAGAGAAGGAAGAATAGGATAAAAATAAGGCAAATAGTAACAGTAAAAATGCTGCTAATTTGCTAAGAAGAGAAAAAGAGGATGTATATGAATGTTTCACATAACAATCAGAAAAAAATAGCAGTGGTCAATGATTTATCTGGCTTTGGACGATGCTCCATCGCAGTAGCTTGGCCTATCATTTCTGTTATGAAAGTACAGTGTTGTCCGGTTCCAACCTCAGTATTTTCTAATCACACAGGATTTGACAGCTTTTTCTTTGATGATTATACAGATCGGATGCAAAGGTATATTGATGAATGGAAAAAGCTGGATCTTCACTTTAATGGAATCTGTACAGGTTTTCTTGGCTCAAAAGATCAGATAGCTATTGTATCTAAATTTTTAAAAGATTTTAAAAGAGAAGATACGATTGTAATTATTGATCCGGTTATGGGAGATTATGGAAAGGCTTATCCTACTTATACGGATGAGATGTGTCAGGAAATGAAAAAATTGGTAAGATTTGCCAATATGCTGACACCAAATATGACAGAGGCTTGTATTTTAACAGATACCGAATATAAGGAAAATATGAGTGTAGCAGAGTTGACAAAGGTAGCAGAGAGTCTTAGTGAACAGGGACCAGAGAAAGTGGTAATTACGGGAGTGCCTCAGGGTTCTTATCTTGGAAATTTTTGTTATGAGAAGGGAAAACAGCCTAAAATGTTGCGTGTGAAAAAATTAGGAGAATCCCGTTCGGGTACAGGAGATGTTTTTTCCTCTATTTTAGCTGCAGATGCAGTAAACGGGGTAGACTTTGAGATTTCGGTACGAAAAGCAGCAAAATTTATAAAAAAATGTATTGAACGTTCTATCGAAATGGAATTACCATTGACAGATGGTGTGTGTTTTGAAGAATTTTTAAATCAATTGTAAAGGAGAATTATAGTATTATGATGGAGATTTTATATAAAGTACACAATAATTTGTATGTAAATTTAACAAACCAATGTCCTTGTGCCTGTACATTTTGTTTGAGACAGACTATGGACAGAATTGGTGAATCTGATCGATTGTGGCTGGATCATGAACCAACTTATGAAGAGGTAATAGAGGCCTTTAGAAAATTTGATTTGTCTCAGTATGAGGAAGTAGTATTTTGTGGGTTTGGAGAACCTACAATGGCATTCCCAGTGCTAAAGCAGGTGGCAAAATATGTAAAGAAAAATTATAATAAGCCAATTCGAATTAATACAAACGGTCTTGGAAATTTAATTTGGGAGCGTGATATTACTCCTGAATTGGAAGGGATTGTAGATACTATTTCTATTAGCTTAAACACACCAAATGCTGAGAAATATCATGAATTGGTAAGAAGTAAGTTTGGAGAGAAGTCTTTTGATGCTATGCTTGATTTTGCAAAGAAAGCAACAAAGTATGTTCCGCGTGTAGTATTGTCTACGGTTGATACAACTTTAACCAAAGAGGAAGAAGCAGAGTGTGAGAAGATTTGTGCATCCATAGGTGCTACCTATCGAATTCGTCCTTGGGAAGAATAAAATTTATAGTAGAAAAACAGTTACGAACTTTTTAAATGATTTGGCATACAATAATGTTATGATATAAGGGGCAAAATTGTTTTTGTTCCAAACATTATAAAAAGCGCAGAAAAGGGGTGTAACTGTGGAGAAAGCAGGAAAACTGTTAGAATTAAAAGCTGTGCATGACAGAGGAATTTTTGGGGCAAAGGTGGGAATTGCCCTTTTTGATACAGGATTAGCTATGGGGCATCCGGATTTTCAAGGACAAGGTAAAGTGATTGCTTTTCAAGATTTTATCCATGGAAAGAGTGGCTGCTATGATGACAATGGGCATGGAACCCATGTTGCGGGAATTGCTGGAGGAACAGGAGCAGCATCTAACAAAAGATTTGTTGGAGTTGCTCCTGATTGTCATTTTATTATTGTAAAAATCTTGGATCATCAAGGAAATGGAAGTATTGAGCATGTGTTAAAAGGCATCCAATGGGTGATAAAAAATAGAGTAAAATATGGGATTCGAGTGGCAAATATATCTATTGGAACTGGGAAAGATGAATGTTTGGAAGAGGAATCGGAGTTGGTTCAAGGGGTAAATGATTTATGGGATGCAGGAATTGTGGTGTGTGTGGCAGCAGGAAATAATGGACCCACACCGGGAAGTATTGGAGCTCCTGGAAATAGCAGAAAGGTTATAACGGTGGGGGCTAGTGATGATAAAAAAGAAGTGATACTAAATGGAAAAAATTTGAAAAATTATTCTGGTAGAGGACCAACTAGCAATTGTATTAAAAAACCGGATTTAGTAGCTCCGGGAGGGAATATTATAAGTTGCAATGCCCGGTTTTCTACAAGAAGCGGAAACTTGTTTGGCACTCCTGGAAACTATTATATTGCCAAAAGTGGAACTTCTATGGCAACACCTATGGTGACAGGAGCAGTGGCTCTTTTATTGGAAAAGTATCCGGAAATGAGCAATCGCGAAGTGAAAATACGCTTAAAAAATAAAGCTACAGATTTGAAACTTCCACACACAGAACAGGGCTGGGGGCTTTTGAATGTGAAAAATCTTTTGCTTTGATGGCAAAAGATTCTTTACAGGAAACAGTAGCTGTTTTATAATGGAAAGGTTGAAATAGATGGATAACAGACTAAGATAAAGTAAAAGGAGCGTAGAAATTCTATGCAGGAAATTGGATTACGAACAAAGGACTATTATTTTGATTTGCCGCAGGAACAGATTGCACAAGATCCTTTAGAGGATCGAACGAGTTCCCGTTTATTAGTGTTACATAAAAAAACGGGAGAGCGGGAACACAAAGGATTTCGTGATATTAAGCAGCATTTAAAGCCGGGAGATTGTCTGGTACTTAATAATACAAAGGTAATTCCTGCCAGACTCATTGGAGAGAAGGAAGGAACTGGAGCGAAAATTGAGCTTTTGCTTTTAAAGAGAAGAGAGAATGATGTTTGGGAAACTTTGGTAAAACCAGGAAAGAAAGCAAGACCAGGAGCAAAAATTGTATTTGGAGATGGATTGTTGTCTTGTGAAGTATTGTCTGTGGAAGAGGAAGGCAATCGTTTGGTGCGGTTTTCGTATGAAGGAATTTTTGAAGAGGTGCTAGATCAATTGGGACAAATGCCTTTGCCTCCATACATTACTCATCAACTAAAAGATCGAGACCGTTATCAGACCGTATACGCAAAATATAATGGCTCTGCAGCCGCACCTACAGCTGGACTTCATTTTACAAACCAGTTATTGCAGGAAATAGAAGATATGGGAGTAAATATTGCATATGTTACTTTGCATGTGGGACTTGGAACGTTTCGACCAGTGAAAGTTGACAATGTATTAGAACATCATATGCACTCTGAATTTTATCAAGTAGATGCGGAGGCAGCAAAAAAAATTAACGATACAAAAGATGCTGGTGGACGTGTAATTTGTGTAGGAACTACCAGTTGTCGAACCATTGAATCTGCTGCAGATGAAAATGGAAGATTGCAGCCATGTAGCGGTGATACAGAGATATTTATTTATCCGGGATATCAGTTTAAAGTATTAGATTGTCTTATCACTAATTTTCATTTGCCGGAGTCTACATTGCTTATGCTTGTTTCTGCATTAGCGGGAAGAGATCAAGTGTTAGAAGCATATAAAGAAGCTGTGGACATGGGATATCGATTCTTTTCTTTTGGAGATGCCATGTTTATAGAAGATTAATAGAGAAAGCAAGTAGGCTAGATCCTACTTGCCGGGCTTTTGCAACAAAAAAACTGTGTTTGGTTTTAACCGAACACAGTTTTTTTCTATAGGAAAGTTCGTCCTATAGAGCTATATTTATTTGCATAAACGTGCCAAATCTTTATAGAAAGTTGGGAAAGAAGTTTCTACAACCTCTGCTCCTTGAATATCGGTTTCACCCTCTGCCATTAAGCCTGCAATGGCAAAAGACATTGCCAGACGGTGATCCAGTTTGCTTTCAATGATGCTGCCATGTAACGGTTTTCCACCATGAATAATCATACCGTCATCTGTAGCAGTGATATCTGCGCCCATTTTTGCCAAGTTGTTTACCATTTCGTCAATGCGGTTTGATTCTTTTACTTTTAGCTCCTGTGCATCTTTGATTACGGTTGTTCCTTCTGCAAAACAAGCTAATACAGCAATAGCAGGAATTTCATCAATTAGAGTTGGAATTAAGTCACCACCGATTTCTGTTCCATGCAGGCTGCTGGAGCGTACAAGTAAATCGGCTACTGGCTCTTTGCTGACTTCACGTTTGTTTTCATAGGAAATAGAAGCCCCCATAGCTTCACATACACGAAGGATACCATCTCGGGTTGGATTAATTCCTACATTCTTAATTAACACTTCTGAATTTGGAAGAATCAATCCTGCCACAATAAAGTATGCTGCAGAAGAAATATCTCCTGGAACAATAATTTGCTGACCATATAATTTATTAGCTGGTTCGATAGTTGCAGTCGTATCTTTTGAGGTCACGTTGGCACCAAAAGAGGATAACATCAATTCACTGTGATTTCTAGATAAAGAAGGCTCTGTAACAGAGGTTGTTCCATCTGCATAAAGTCCTGCAAGTAAAATGGATGATTTTACCTGAGCAGAGGCAACAGGAGATTGATAATGAATCCCGTGTAATTGTTTTCCATTGATTTGCAATGGTGCGCAGCCATTTCCTTTTATACTGATAATATCTGCACCCATTTGTGAAAGTGGTGTGATAATACGTCCCATAGGTCTTTTTTGAATGGAGGCGTCGCCATTTAAGGAAGAGGTGAAATTTTGAGCTGCTAAAATTCCGGACATTAAACGAGTGGTCGTACCGCTGTTTCCTACATCTAACATATTTTTAGGGGCTTGCAAACCATGCAATCCACTTCCTTTGATAATTACCTTGTCAGTGGAATTTTCAATAGAAACGCCCATTTGTTTAAAACATGCAATAGTAGAAAGGCAATCTGCACCTTGTAAAAAATTGGTGATTTCCGTAGTGCCATCAGCGATAGAACCTAACATAATTGCTCTATGTGAGATGGATTTATCTCCTGGAATCGTTAATTCGCCATGAATAGAATTTGCTTTTTTAAAAATCATTCGTGTTCTCCTTTATTGGTTATAGTGGCAAAAGGTTTTTATAGTTTTGCCTTTGTATCATATAGTTGCTTATTCGATGCTATAATTATAAGAAGAAAGTACCTTCCTTGCCTCAAGGGAAGATGCTTCATCATAAAATTCAATAAAAAGTACACCGCTACAATCTTCTCGGTTATGAAGGATACCAATATTTTTTATACTTACATCGTGACTTGCAAGAATTGTGGCAATGGTAGCAATAGCTCCTTTTCGGTCAGCTACATTAATATGAATTTGCTGTACTTTTTCGATGGCTCCTACAGGTCTATTTGGAACCGAATCCCGATAGGCTTTGGAGCGGGCGAAAAAGTCCATTAAAAAGGCATTGTCATTGGTAAGAATTGCATTTTTCATGCTGTCCAGATAAGAAATATATTTATCTATAAAAGAAACAATGCTTTCTGAATTTGTGAGACAAATATTTTCCCACATTACTGGAGAGGAAGAAGCAATACGTGTAATGTCTTTAAAGCCCCCTGCTGCTAATGCGTGCATATGTTCTTTGGCATCGTCATTGTCCTGTACCATATTTACTAATGCAGCTGCAATAATGTGAGGAACGTGGCTAATAGCAGCCACAATATCATCATGATCAGATGGTGGCAAAACAATAGGTATGGCACCAATTTTCTTTACTAAATCCTCCATAAAAGTCAAAGTATTTTCAGCTGTTTTTGGTGTAGGGGTTAGTATATAAAACGCATTTTCTAAAAGTTCTATTGTGGAGTTTTCATAACCGGTTTTTTCGGAACCTGCCATGGGATGTCCACCAATAAAATTAGCTTCTAATCCAAGTTCTTTTACAGAAACATGGATGTTTCCTTTTACACTTCCTACGTCGGTTAGAATACAAGTTGGTTTTATAATAGAAACCAATTCGCCAAGATAGGAAATGTTTCTTAAAACAGGAGCGCATAAAAAGATTAAATCACAGTTTTGAAATCCATCATCAAATGAAGTTACAAGGCGGTTCAATACATGATCCTCTACTGCTAACAGAAGGTTTGGATTGGTATGATCCGGTCTGTAGTTATAAGCGATGATGGTAGCATCTGGATAAAGGTTACGCAAGTTTCGGGCAATGGAGCCGCCAATCAGTCCAAAGCCGACAAAGCCAATTGTTTTTGGTTCTATCATAAAGAAAACTCCCTTCTAAGTTTTTGATAGTGTATCATAGGTTAATTTACCACCACTGGTCGTCCACTACCAGATTTCTGTTTTGGTTTTGGTGTTGGGATGGCATCGTCTATAGTAACAGATTCCCCAGTAACACCTGCATGAGCGCCTGCACCCTGTCCGTGAACGGAACAGGTAGAGGAAAGTTTTTCTGTAGATATGACATTTGGGGTATCTTTGGTAGCACATGTCTCATCCTTTTTTAACAAAATCTTTGTTTTTACTTTCTCTTTTGGACAGGCATCGCTGGCAATTTCTCCAGAGACTTTACATACATTCACAGATATATGAGCATCACAATATTCTGTTGGAGGGGATCCTGCAAAATATTCGGTTCGAACAGTAGAACCTCCAGCAGCGCAGTCACAAACACCGCCTCGAGCAAGTTTACCTGATTTGGTGCAAATTCTGGCAGAAACAATGGATTCAGGCTGTTTAAAATCCTTTACTTTTAACTTTTTATGAATGCGTTCCATAATGGTACGCCAAATAATTTTGTGATATGTGGTATCACTTAAGGAGGTATTATCATCATAGCCTGTCCATATGCCAGCAGTATAGTAAGGTGTATATCCAATAAACCAAGCATCTACGTTGTCAGAAGTAGTACCGGTTTTTCCTGCTACTGGCATAGAGGAATTGGTAAATCTTGCCAAAGTACCAGTTCCGTAATTTACTACATCTTTCATGGCACTGGTCAACAGAAAGGCAGTAGATTCTTTAAATACTTTTTCTGATTTTGGAGTATTTTCAAGTAATATATTACCATCATGATCCACTATCTTAGTATAAAGAATAGGTTCTTGATAGGTTCCACCGTTGGCAATACTTGCATAAGCCGCTGTAGCTTCATAATTGGTAACACCATAAGTAAGTCCACCAAGTGCTGTAGAAAGAGTAACATCATTGGCAGGAAGAGAAGCATCCGTTACCAAAGTGGTGAAGCCAAGTTGTTCTAAATATTCAATACTAACTTTTGGAGTAACTTCTTCCAATGTTTTTACCGTAACAATATTCATAGAATCTTTGATGGCTTCTCGAATAGTGGTGAGGCCTCGATAGCCACTGCTATACCAGTTTCTTACCAGTCTTTGAGTACCCGGATAATAGTAGGCAGCGTCATCGTGTACGGTTGCCAAAGTCATATCAGCAGCATCCAATGCAGGCAAATATGCAGAAAGAACTTTGAAGGTAGAGCCAGGCTGTCTTGTGGAATCCGTAGCTCGATTTAAGGTTCGGCTGGCTGTTTTAGAACCACGTCCACCTACTAACGCTTTTACTTCGCCTGTGTGTTGATCCATCAATACAAAAGATATTTGTGGCTGTAAAGGAGTAGTAATACTTTCTCCTTCTATAGTGCCACCGGTTTTTTTCAAAATATAATTTCTATATTTGGTAGCATAAGACTCGGCGGTTTTTTGATCGGAAAAAAGTAAATCAAAGGAGCTGTCTTTGCTTTTAAAATATTTTAGTAGTGTATTTTCATCGTAATTTTTCGTTTTACCCTTTTTGTCTAAAATAGTCAAACGGTAAGATAAAGAATATTGTGTAGCAACTGGATAGTAGGATTTGTCGGATATTACGGAGTCACAAATGTTTTGCATTTGGGTATCCTGTGTAGTATAAATGCTTAATCCGCCGCGGTACAAAAGATTGCTTGCTTGTGTTTCTGAATAGCCAAGTTCTGTTTGTAAATCTTCTATTACCTGTTCGATTAATGCATCCGTAAAGTAAGAAGTAACCGTATTGCTGGTTTTTGTTTTTTTCTCATTTACTTTTTGAATGCGGGTATATACATCATCAGCAAGAGCCTCTTCATAATCTTCTTCAGAAATCATTTCAAGCTCTAACATTTTATTTAGTACACTTTTTCGACGTGAAGCATTGTTTTCTGGATAACTGATTGGATTTAAGCCAGAAGGATTTTTCGTAATACCTGCAATGACGGCACATTCTGATAAAGTGAGCTTACTTACATCTTTGTTAAAATAACGAAGAGAAGCAGCTTGTACACCAAGGGTATTTTGTCCAAGATTGATTGTATTTAAGTAGTTTTCTAATATTTCTTCTTTAGAGACACTTTGTTCCAGTTTCAAAGCAAGATATTGCTCTTGTACCTTTCTCTGGATTTTTTCCGATACGGTTGTCTCGTTTCCACCAGAGAAAACTACATTCTTTAGAAGCTGTTGTGTAATGGTACTTGCACCTTGATCCAACGAATGGGAGGAAAGTGCTGATGCTCCAGCTCTAAGAATACCTTTTATATCAATTCCGTTGTGGCTGTAAAATCGTTCATCTTCAATTGCAATAAAAGCATTTTGCAAATTTTCGGGTATTTTAGAAAGTGGTACAGAAATTCGATTTGCATTAGAACCTACTAATTGACAAATTTTCTTTCCATCATTGTCATATATAGTAGATGCGAAAGTTTCTGGTTCTATATTGTTTGTATCAAGAGAAGGGGCGTTATCAATAATACCAGTAAAGAGTCCCCAAGCAGCATAGCCAGATATAGCAATACCTGCAACTAAAACAACAACACAAAGTCTAAGTGTCCAAAATTTCAGTTTGGAATATATCTTTGTGGAGGTAGAGCGGAGCGCTCGTTGTTTCCTTTTCGTCTCTTTTCTGGAAAAATTCATAAGATAATCGTCCTTTCAGCTTCCTTTTTTATTAATTGGTGTAAACTCTGCTTTTATACTATTTATTATAACCCAAATGGTAATGTTCAAAAATGCACATATAATTTTATTATAGCAGATTTAGTTCTTCAATTCAAGAAACTGCCGTAAGTTCATAAGTTTAGCGTAGTTTGTGAGTATTAAAATTTTATGGTATACTATTGGGGGTATAGGATTATGAAAGGATGAGAAAATGAAACAAAGGTATACGGAAGAAGAATTGAATATTTTATTTCCTGCATTAGATCATGCAGTTGCTGCAACAATTGATGTTCGAAAAAAGTATAGTCGATACATCAAAATGCTAGGACTTCGCTGTGGAATCATTATCATTAGTTGTCGTGTCATTCCAAATTTTATGAATTATAGTATAAGTAGTTTGTTCGTCGGTATTGGTGTAATGTTTTTAATGCTTGGTATAGTGGAATATATACCATTTGGAAGTAGAATGGCTGTAATTAGTGTAATCAATGAGTATCGTGCTGTCTTTTATCGACTGGAAAAGGATGTACCTGGTATTGAACCACCCGTACAGTTATGGTCTGATCGTATCATATATCAAAATGCAACTCACGAATATGAAAAGGAATGTATTCCACAAAACTTGAAGAGGCGTACCTTACTAGCTGAAAAGAAATTGCAGGAAATGAAAGAACAGTTAAGGGAAGGTTCGTTATCAAATAATTTGGACTTTTAACCATTTGTCCTAAAATAAAATTGCGTATCATGAGTTTTTTGGGGGCTAATATAGGACTTATTTTTCTATAAGAAAAAATGGAATTGTGGTCGATATATATTGTATGAAGAATCGTGCCTGTTTTTGAAATAGGTAAAAAGGGGGAATAAGCATGGAAAAGGAATGCAAGGGGTTTGAAATTATTCATCAGGATAATGGATTAGAAGCCGTAATTACATACTTTTTGGAGACGTTTGATGATGATGTGGCAAAGTATGGAATCTGTGTGGAAAAAGAAGTGGATAGACAACTTGTGGAGACTGAGCGAACTGGGGGGTTTGCTGAGGAAAGAGAGGCGGCAGAGAGTGTGTTACAACTTCTTATGCGTAATCAGATTACGCCATGTGTATTAAATGAGGTACTTTATGACTTTCTTGTAGAAAGAATAAGTGGATAATTTTTTAAAGTAATGCTATAATGATGCGTATGTGAAACAGGGTTACTTGCGCATGTAAAACGGTAAGGTGCTGCTTTTTCAAGTGGCATCTTTTTGTTTATGCCAGCAGTGAGGAAAATCTAGTGCTTACATAAAGATTTGACTAACATCGTCATAATCTGAGGAAATGGAAAAGTGCGTTTCTTAGATTATCGCTTGATAAGTTACTTTTAGGAAGGAAGTTTTTCATGGAAAAGAATGAATATAAAATTGTATATAAAGAGGGAGAAGGGGAAATCGTAGAAAAAAAATCTCGCTTTATCGCTCATGTGTATCCCATTACAGAAGAGTCTCAAGCACTGGAGTTAATCGAAAAGTGCAAAAAGCAGTATTGGGATGCAAGACATAACTGTTATGCTTATGTAATTGGGCAAAAACAGGAACTTCAGCGTTTCAGTGATGATGGAGAACCATCAGGAACTGCTGGAAAACCTATTTTGGAAGTGCTTATTGGAGAAGAAATACATAATACATTAGTAATTGTTACCAGGTATTTTGGCGGAACACTTCTTGGTACTGGAGGGTTAGTACGTGCTTATTCTGCCGCGACAAAAGCAGGATTAGAGAACAGTTTAATTACAGAAAAATGTCTCGGAAAAAAGATTTCAATTAAAACAGATTATAATGGACTTGGAAAGATTCAATATATATTAGCAGAAATGGATTTACCAGTGCTTCATACAGAATATACGGATTCCGTAGAAATCATTGCATTGATTCCTGTATGGAAGTTTCAAGAATTTGAAAAAAGTCTGACAGAGTCAACTGCTGGAAAAGGTGTTTGGGAAGAACTTGCAGAAGTGGACTATGTCAGACTGGATAAAGAAGTCATACTTATATAAATTGATTATAGTCTTTGGCATATGCGTAGTCGATTTCTTTCAAAGACTGAATAATAGTTTGTTTTTCAAGATTAAGACTGGAACATAAGTCATCAAGACTGGAATAATGATCGCGAAGCTGTGTGTTTACATAGCTTAAAAGCATAACAGGATCTTTAGGTATAGACATTTAGAAGTTCTCCTTTCGAAATTGCTTAATATTTTTAGTTTGAATTATAACAAAATTTGTATTCAGTATAGCACGAAAAGGAGCAGATGACAAATAGAGAAGTAACAATAAAATGACAAGGGAGGAAGAAGTATGGATTTATTTGAATATATGAGAGAAAATACATTGGAAAAGGAAAGTCCTTTAGCTTCCCGATTACGTCCTAGAACCATAGAGGAAGTGGTGGGACAGGAGCATATGCTGGCAAAAGATAAATTATTGTATCGTGCCATTAAAGCAGATAAAATACAGTCTATTATTTTATATGGACCTCCCGGAACTGGAAAAACTACCATTGCAAAAGTAATTGCCAATACTACAAAATCAGAGTTTCGACAAATTAATGCAACTTCAGCGGGAAAAAAGGATATGGAGGAAGTTGTAAAAGAAGCGAAACAAATGCTGGGAGCCTATGGAAAAAAGACAATCCTATTTATTGACGAGATTCATCGTTTTAATAAAGGGCAGCAGGATTATATGCTTCCTTATGTAGAGGATGGAACTCTAATTTTAATTGGAGCAACTACTGAAAATCCCTATTTTGAAGTAAACGGAGCGCTAATTTCTCGCTCTATTGTGTTTGAACTAAAATTATTGCAGCAGTCACATATAAAAACGTTACTTAATAGAGCTTTGACGGATAAAGAAAGAGGACTGGGAGCTTACGAGGCGGTGATAGATGAGGATGCGTTAGAGTTTTTGAGTGATATGGCGGATGGAGATGCTAGAAAGGCATTAAATGCCATTGAACTTGGAGTGCTTACAACGGAGCGTTCAGAAGATGGAAAGATTCACATTACTATGGATGTGGCACAGGAGTGTATTCAAAAACGAGCAATTCGCTATGACAAAACAGGAGACAATCATTATGATACCATTTCAGCCTTTATTAAAAGTATGAGAGGATCTGATCCGGATGCGGCTATTTATTATTTGGCACGTATGCTTTATGCTGGAGAAAGTGTAACATTTATTGCTAGAAGAATTATGATATCAGCGGCAGAAGATGTTTCCAATGCAGATCCCAATGCGTTGGTGGTGGCAACTGCGGCGGCACAAGCAGTGGAGCGATTAGGAATGCCGGAAGCCCGTATTGTACTGGCACAGGCAGCAGCTTATGTTGCCCAAGCTCCGAAAAGCAATAGTGCGATTATGGCAATTGATTCTGCTATGGAAGCAGTAAGAGAGCAACAGGTAATCACTATTCCAAATCATTTACGAGATGCACATTATCCGGGAGCTAAGAAATTAGGACATGGAACAGGATATATGTATGCGCATGATTACAAAAATCATTATGTGGAACAACAGTATTTGCCAGATGAAATGGTGGGAAGAACGTTTTATCACTTATCTGAAAATGGGAAAGAAAAAGAAGCAAAAGCTTATTTAGAACGAATACGAAAGGAAGCAAAATCAGATATGTCTTAAGGGATTGTCTGGGGAATTTAGTGCAGAAAAGCGTGCAAACAGATAGCAAGAGATTGCAGAAGTTTGCACGCTTTGTTCTAAAATGCTGTATTAGAATTAATCTTTGGAATGATTGGAGTTGGGGTCCTCCTCTGTATAAGAGCCATTAAGCCGTTTGAGCATTCGAAATATGGCAGCAAACGCAGCAATAAATACAGCCAAAAAGAAGGTTGTAAAAAGGCAAGATTGTAAAACGGCTTCCTTATATGGAAAATCAAATATTGCAACGATAAAAGTAAATACATATAATCCAATAAAGAATAGCGCACCAATCAGTGCAAAAATTCTTTTGGCTTTTTTCATAAAATCGCACCTTTCTTTTCAATTCGCATATGTTTCCAATAACACGTAATTGTTATTGTGTTCAAATATAGTTACTTATTCAGTATAAATAGCATTTTTTAAAAAAACAAGTATAAAATTCAGAGAATTCAATATAATAATAGTAATCCGATTCCCTCGGAGACTCCGGGAGCATAATATCCCCCTTGCTTCCGGAGGACAAAGGATGAAGATGAAATACTTATCCTCCCCTTGGTGGAAGTCATGACAGGATATATGAGTGTCATGGCTTCCTTTTTCACTTCATGGGGGAAAGTCTCTATTGAAATTTAGTATAAAATAGATTGAAATGATATGTAAAGATATGGTATAATGATGGACATAGTGACGAATTGTGTAGTCAGGAATATATGTTGGCTACGAAGTGATTTCATAATTTACAATAAAGGAAGGAATAAAAAATGAGTTTATTAGCACAGTGGCGTCAGTTCGCCTATGGACAGGAAGCAAATACTAAGAAGGGACAGATGTTTTGGGCCTCTTATTTTAATCTTGAAAAAGGAATTTATGAGCAATTATTAGCGAATCCAGATGAGGTAGTTACTGGTACAGTAGAAGAACTTGCTAATAAGTATGGCGTAGATTTGATTATTATGGTTGGTTTCCTTGATGGTATCAATGAGAGTTTGAAGGAAGAAAATCCAATCGAGACCATGGATAAAGATACACAAGTAAACTTAGGATTTGATAAAGAAAAATTATATTACAATATGGTTGGAGCAAGAGCAGATTGGCTATACGAATTGCCAGCATGGGATACTCTTTTAACCAAAGAAAGAAGAGCTGAACTTTATAAAGAACAGAAGATGTCAGGAACCGTAATTAAGGAGAAGAAGATTGGAAGAAATGAGCCTTGTCCTTGCGGAAGCGGTAAGAAATATAAATTCTGTTGTGGTAAAGCACAGTAAGAAAAAAATCCACGACTATGTCGTGGATTTTTTGTAAAATATACATAATACGATACACTATTTTGTATTGTTATCTGTGCCTTCTTTTTCTTGAAGATAAAGAAGGTAATCTGCATAAGAAAGAAGTTCTTTGGAACTCTTTTCATTGAGTTGCTGATACAGATTAAAGAAGTTAATAATATCTTTATCTAATACTTCACCACCAATTGGTAGGTACGCATCAGACACCCCCAGCAGATAATCACAAGAAACATCAAAATATTTTGAAAGCGAAATTAATTTATCAAACGATGGCTCATTTCGTTTTGACTCATAGTTTGAAATTGCTGTAGGTTTTAATCCTAAAATATCGGCTAATTCGCTTTGTGTAAGTTTATGTTTCTGTCGTAATTGTTTTAAACGAACATTAAAATTCATGGAAACCCTCCCTTGAAATAGTTTTTACAAAACGTGTACTTTTTTTGATTATTTTCATTATATAACACGAAATATGGTGATGTCAATAGTTGGTGAAAAGAAAAAGATAAAAATATCACGTATTGTGAACAAACATAGGGAGAAAGAGGAGCGTGTCATATGGGAGATACATGGGTGCCAGGGTTACAGGACAAATGGCAATATTTAATGGAAAATAGTCTGGAACTTTTACTTTTTTTTGGACCAGACGGTTGTGTGATTGAGGGAAATAAGAGAGCAAAAGAAGAATTGGGATACGAGGAATCTATTGAAGGAGTATCTATTTCAAAAATTTTTCAAAAGATGATTCAATTTGAAAATGGACAGATGATTATATTTGATGAAGATGCAAGAAAAGCAGCAGAGACTGGGAAAACAATTGAAACTGTGGCATATCGAAAAAATCTTACCTGTTTTGATGTAGACCTTAGAATTGTAGTAGAAGAAAAAGAAAATGGCTTCTTTGGAATGTGCAGTTTTTTAAATACTGCAGTTCGTGTTGGGGCAATTAAAGATATGGTAAAAGCAAAGGAAAAGGTGGAAGATGCCACAAAAGTTCGAAATGAGTTTGTTTCTAATGTAACACATGAACTTCGAACACCGGTCAATGGAATTTTGGGGATTTCCAAAAATTTGTTGGAAACGGAACTGGATGAGCAGCAAAAAGAATCTATCAATATTATACATATGTGTTGCAGTAATATGATAGAAATTATCAATAATTTGTTGGATTTCTCAAAGTTGGAAGCTGGAAAATTTACCTTGGAAGAGAGAGAATTTTCTTTTCGTGAAGCCATTGATAAAATTATTGCGATTAACATGAATCAAATTAACGAAAAGGGATTAAAACTGCTATTAAATATATCTCCGGAAATACCGGAACAGATTATTGGAGATGAACTGCGGATTACCCAGATTTTGACCAATTTGATCAATAATGCAGTAAAGTTTACGTCTGTGGGCCAGATTGTGGTAGATGTGGTAAAAACGATGGAATTAAACGATACCGTTGAATTATTTTTTATGGTTATGGATACGGGAATTGGTATTGCGCCAGAAGACATGGATAAACTGTTCAAAAGTTTTTCGCAAGTAGATGCTTCTATCACTAGAAGATTTGGAGGAAGTGGTTTAGGATTGACCATTGTGAAGGAATTAGTAGAACTTATGGATGGGGAAGTACATGTAGAGAGTGAAAAAGGAAAGGGAAGTACATTTTCTTTTTCTATTCGAGTAAAACGTGCAGTCAGTCAGTTGGAAAATTCCAAAGCATATGCGTCTGGAAAATTTGTATATGAAGGTGTTTCTCGAAGAGAAATTTCTGATTTTGATGAGGAAATGTACAATATTGAGGAAATATATTGTCTTGGTTCTGAGGAAAATAAAAAAGAAATCAGAAATACCATGGAGAAATTGATTATTTGTATTGAAATGGAAAACTGGGATAAGGCAGAAACTTTTGCAGAGACGATTAAGAAGTTAGTGGAAAGTGATAAAGAATTGAAACGAAAGGCTTTTCGTGTAGAGATGACAGTGCGAAAGGCTGATGGAGAGAAAGCAGCGGAACAGTATAATGAACTTGACCAGGCATTAAATGAAACCTTATTTAAGATATCGGAGGAACGCCAATGAAACAGAGAGTGACAGGAAATCAGACCGCCAATATTTTAATCGTAGATGACACAACTTCAAATTTGGTAATATTGGCAGAGATGATTAAGAGTATCGGATATATTGCCAGACCGGTAATTAGTGTAAAACAGGCATTAGCAGCTATAGCAGTGGAAAAACCACAGTTAATTTTGTTGGATATTTCTATGCCAGAGATAGATGGCTTTGATTTTTGTGAAATTTTAAAGCAAGATTCCATTATGAAAGATGTGCCGATTATTTTTATTTCTGCATTAAATTCTACAGAAGATAAAGTAAAAGGATTTAAGTTAGGAGCAGTGGATTTTATTTCAAAACCCTTTGAATTAGAAGAAATTACCCTTCGAATTAATACGCATTTAAAGATTTTTCAGATGCAAAATGAATTGAAAGTGCATAATAAACAGCTTTTCAAAATGTTTAATAATCAGGTGAAAAAAGTGACAAATGAGCAACGGCAGCTCATCTATGTCTTGTCTAAGATGGCAGAAGAAAGAGAAGATTTGGAAGGAACCCATGTAGATCACTTGGTTTCTTATTGTAAGTTGCTTGCAATGAGTTTGCAGTTTAGTCCAAAATATGAGAAACAAGTGACTGCTACATTTTTGGATTCTCTTTTGATGGCGGCACCTCTTCATGATATTGGAAAAATGTGTATTCGTGATTCTATTTTATGTAAAGAAGGTTCGTTATCCCAACAGGAAATGGAGATTGTGAAAACTCACACAATAGAAGGCGCAAAGCGTATTGATGAGATGAATCTGGATTGTCAGAATGATACCTTGCAAATGGCAAGAGAGATTGCATATTGCCATCATGAAAAATGGGATGGAAGTGGATATCCTTGTGGCTTGAAAGGTGAGGAGATTCCTTTATCTGCGCGTATTGTGTCTATTGTAGATGTGTATGATATTTTAACAAGTAAGAGATGCTATCGGGACGCGTATACGCATCAGGAAGCATTAGAAATTATGAAAGAAGAGACCGGAAAAAGTTTTGATCCAGATATTATGGACGTATTTTTCAAAATACAAAAGCGTTTTCAGAAAGAATAGTAGTCTTATCAGTGAAATGTCAGAAGAAAAGAAGGAAATAGAAAAATGATAATTGACTTGGTAGAAGAAGCGGTAGAGATAAAACTGCATTTTGAAAATTTTACGGGTATATTGCAGTCTGACTATGAGTTGGGATATGCTTTAGGCAGAATGATGCGTATACTGGATATGGAAGAAGAAAAAGAAACGTTTGATTTGGTTTTGTTAAAAGAAAACGTAGAAGAAAAGATGAAACAATATGAAGCAAAAGATTATATAGAAGAAAATTTGATACGACTTATAGACCTTTATCGAATACAAAATCAAAAAGGGGAGGAGATATATAAACTGTATCATATGGGATATCAAAAAGAAGCTAATTAAAGTTTTATCATATAGAAATAAAAACTTGCATAAATTAATTATGGGAATCAAAAAGTGAGGTAGTAATACCTCACTTTTTGATGAAAGTTAAAAAAATGAATGAAAAAGATTTTAGGAACGATTGCTGTACCTTTGTTCACAATAGATACAACGGTAAATTCCTGTATTCTTGTCGGCTAATTTAAAAGTGTGTGTCAACTCCTGCTCAACAGAAGTGATACATCTTGGATTTTTGCAACGTAATATATTTGTAACTGTTTCAGGTAAATTTAAATGTCTCTTTTCTGCAATCTTGCCATCGCGAATAATATTGACAGTTAAATTAGGAGAAAGAGCGCCCAAAATATCTAAGTCTACACAAAGAGGGCCTTCAATCTTAATCATGTCCTTTTTACCTGTTTTGTTACTTTTGGCATTTTTGATAATTGCCACGCTGCAATCTAATTTATCTAATTTGAGATAATTGTATATCTCAAAGGCTCCACCTGCTTGAATATGATCAATTACTACACCATCATTGAGTCCGCTAATATTTAGCACGTAAAATCACCATCCAATCCTAAAAGATTCATAATCAATGCCATTCGAACATATACACCAAACTCGGCTTGTTTAAAATATACAGCACGAGGATCCTCATCTACTTCTGTTGAAATTTCATTTACTCTAGGAAGTGGATGTAAAACTAACATATCTTCTCTGGCATATTTCATCTTTTTTGCATCTAAGATGAAACTATCCTTCAAACGGATGTAATCTTCTTCGTTAAAGAAACGTTCTCTCTGTACACGAGTCATGTACAATAAGTCTAATTCCGGCATGACGGGTTCTAAAACATTGACTTCCTTATAAGGAATATGTTCTCTATCAAGTACCTCTGTTCTTAAATAGTCCGGAATACGAAGCTCATCAGGTGAGATCATAACGAATTTAATATTTTTGTAGCGAATCATTGCACGGATTAAAGAATGGACCGTACGACCAAACTTTAAATCGCCACACACACCAATTGTTAAATTATCAAGACTTCCTTTTAAGCGTTTAATGGTTAATAAGTCTGTCAAAGTTTGGGTTGGATGATTGTGACCACCATCTCCGGCATTAATAACCGGAATGGAAGAATATTGAGCTGCCACAAGTGGCGCGCCTTCCTTTGGATGACGCATTGCACAAATATCCGCATAGCTGGAGATAACACGAATGGTATCTGCAACACTTTCACCTTTTGCAGCTGAACTAGAATCAGCAGATGAAAAACCTAATATGTTTCCACCTAAATTCAACATAGCGGCTTCAAAACTTAATCTGGTTCGAGTACTTGGCTCGTAAAATAGCGTTGCTAACTTTTTACCTTGACATACCTGTGAATACTTTTTGGGATGATCTATAATATCTTCTGCTAATGTCAGAATGTGATCTAATTCCTCTACAGATAAATCAAGGGGTGATATTACGTGTTTCATAAGCACCTCCATATTTGATTGCTACTAATTTGACCTCAATCATTATAGCAAAGAGTTTTTAGAATTACAACATCAAAAATAAAAAAAATCTCGATTTAACGGAGTGGAGTATATTGGAAATGGTTGAAAGAAAAGCTATTGCAATTTTTTAACCTAATATTTATAATAAATGTATCAATTCTTAAGCTAGGAGGAAATTTATGATAAAATTATACGAAAATGGCGTGTATTTGCTTAATGGAACTGAAATTGTAGAAGATAACAACGAGGCGCAGGCTGTGCTTCAAAGTAAACTTGGCAATGCGCCTGATAAAGCCAAAGCAGCTCAGGGAACTATGGCGTATAATATTTTAAAGGAACATAACACATCTGGTAATATGGAGAAATTAAAAATTAAATTTGATAAATTGACTTCTCATGATATTACTTTTGTTGGAATTATTCAGACTGCAAGAGCATCAGGATTGGAGAAATTCCCAATTCCTTACGTGCTTACTAACTGCCACAATAGTTTATGTGCAGTAGGAGGAACAATTAACGAAGATGACCATATGTTTGGTCTTACTTGTGCTAAAAAGTATGGTGGAGTTTATGTACCACCTCATCAGGCGGTTATTCATCAGTTTGCAAGAGAGCAACTTGCAGGCGGTGGAAAGATGATTTTAGGTTCTGATAGTCATACTCGTTACGGCGCACTTGGAACAATGGCTATGGGTGAAGGTGGTCCGGAACTTGTAAAACAGTTATTGTCACAGACATATGATATTAATATGCCAGGAGTAGTAGGTGTTTATCTTACTGGAGAGCCTGTAAAGGGTGTAGGACCTCAGGACGTGGCACTTGCTATTATTGGAGCAGTTTTTGCTAATGGATATGTAAATAATAAAGTAATGGAATTTGTTGGACCAGGTGTAGAGAAGTTAAGTGCAGATTTCCGTATTGGTGTGGACGTTATGACAACAGAAACAACTTGTCTTTCTTCTATCTGGAAAACAGATGAAAAGATTAAGGAATTCTATGATATACATGGAAGAGTGGAAGAATACAAAGAACTAGCTCCTGCGGATGTAACTTACTATGATGGTATGGTTTATGTGGACCTTAGCAAGATCAAACCAATGATTGCTATGCCATTCCATCCAAGTAATACTTACACAATCGAAGAAGTAAATGCAAATCTTGAAGATGTATTGCATGATTGTGAGCAGAAAGCGTTAGTAAGTTTAGATGGTCAGGTAGACTTCAAGTTGACAGATAAGATAAAGAATGGAAAACTTTATGTTGAGCAGGGAATCATCGCTGGTTGTGCTGGTGGTGGATTTGAAAATATTTGTGATGCTGCAGATATTCTTGCAGGTGCAAGCATTGGTTCTGACGCGTTTACTCTTAGTGTATACCCAGCAAGTATGCCTGTTTACATGGAATTAGTAAAGAATGGCGCAGCAGCAAAACTTATGGGTGCAGGTGCAGTTATGAAAACTGCATTTTGTGGACCTTGTTTCGGTGCAGGAGATACACCTGCCAATAATGCGTTTAGTATTCGTCATTCTACAAGAAACTTCCCTAACCGTGAAGGTTCAAAATTGCAGAATGGACAGATTTCTTCTGTTGCACTTATGGATGCTCGTTCTATTGCAGCAACAGCAGCGAATAAGGGATATTTAACACCTGCTACAGATATAGATGTAAACTTTAGCAAACCAAAATACTTCTTTGACAAAACGATTTATGAAAATCGTGTATTTGATAGTAAAGGTGTTGCAGATCCATCTGTTGAAATCCAGTTCGGACCAAACATCAAGGATTGGCCTGCGATGGTTGCACTTACAGACAACTTATTGATTAAGGTTGTATCAGAGATCCATGATCCTGTTACTACAACTGATGAGTTGATCCCATCAGGTGAGACTTCGTCTTATCGTTCTAATCCAATTGGACTTGCTGAATTTGCATTATCTAGAAAAGATCCTGCATATGTAGGACGTGCAAAGGAAGTTCATGCGGCAGAGGTGGCAAGAGAAAATGGTCAGTGTATGGCAGAAGTTCTTCCAGAGTTAAAAGATATCATGGATACAGTAAAAGGTGCATTTGCAGATGTGGACAAGACTAACATCGGAGTTGGAAGTACCATTTATGCAGTGAAACCAGGTGATGGTTCTGCTAGAGAGCAAGCTGCTTCCTGTCAGAAGGTACTTGGTGGATGGGCAAATATTGCTAAGGAATACGCTACCAAGCGTTATAGATCTAACTTGATTAACTGGGGAATGCTTCCATTTATTTATCCGGAAGAGGAACTTCCATTTGCTAATGGAGATTACATTTTTGTTCCAAATGTGGCAGAGTCTATTAAAAATAAGGCTACCACATTTAAGGCATATGTAGTAAATAAGGGCATGAAAGAATTTGAGTTACAGATGGGTGAATTGACAGATGATGAGAGAGAGATTATCTTAAAAGGATGTCTGATTAACTTTAATCGTGTATCATAAATCTGTAGATAAGAACGAATCATAAAGAAACCGTTGTACAGGGAAAATATACTTGTACAACGGTTTTTGGATGTAAAAGCCCGGCAAGCACAATCATGCGTGCATGAAATTGCATTTGCCTGGCATAAGAACATGGAGCACATAGTGCGGAATGTTCGCAAGCGAAGCGAGTAGGAGTCAGCCTACTCGATTTGTTGTATATGGCTCGCACCTTCTGGACGTTTCCACATATAATAATAAAAAATGTTTGGGGCGATAATATGGCTGCAAGAGTTGTAATTGATGCAGGGCATGGAGGCTGGGATAATGGAGCAATGTTCAATGGGAGAAAAGAGAAAGATGATAATTTGAAGTTAGCATTGGCTGTAGGACAAATTTTAAAGGATAATGGAGTGGATGTGGTCTTTACAAGAACCAGTGATGTATATCAGTCGCCACGGGAAAAGGCTATGTTAGCAAATGCGGCAGGTGCAGATTTTTTTGTTTCTCTTCATAGAAATTCAAGCGTAGAGCCAAATCAATATTCTGGAGTACAGACGCTATTGTTTAATGAAGGTGATATTAAGCAGGAAATGGCAGATAATATCAATAGTGAATTGGAAAAATTGGGATTTACCAATCTTGGGAGAAGTGTCCGTACAAATTTGGCAGTGCTTAGACACACCAACATGCCAGCGGTGCTTGTGGAAACGGGATTTATCAATACAGATGCAGACAATGCCCTGTTTGATTCAAAATTTCAGGAAATTGCAGAAGGGATTGCAAAAGGAATTTTGGAAACATTGCAAACGAAAAAAGAATCCTTTCATTTCTATATTCAGGTGGGATTGTTCCGAAATTATGACAATGCGGTGCGCTTAATGGAGGAATTGAGTAGCATGGGATATACGGTTCAAATTCAGTCTATAAATGGATATTATGCAGTTTTGGTTGGAGAGTTTGATACGATGGAGCAGGCAAAACGGATTGAGACCGTATTGAGAGAGGACGGATATGATACGTTGATTATTGCTATGTAAAAGAAAAGAGTAATTTGGGAGCTTATTGCTGTTCACTTTGTGAAATTGAGCGGTGATGCTCCTCTTTTTTTAAGAAATTTTCACTTTTTTCTTTTCATTAGCAAAAATCTGTTATAGAATAAAAAGCATGGAAAACGTAATAGTAAGTTTAAAATCATAATTGGAAAAATTAGAGATAAGAAGGAAGGGAAAGAAACATCTTAGTTGGTGTTAGGTGAAAAATATGGCATTAAGAATCGATGGAAAAAAAATATCAGGACAGATAAAAGATGAATTAAAGGAAAAGGTGGCTGATTATAAAAAACAGGGTGTAGAGATTACCTTAGCAGTAATTCAGGTTGGAAATGATCCTGCTTCTACTGTATATGTAGGAAATAAAAAGAAGGCTTGTGAATATATTGGAATTCGTTCCTTAGCTTATGAATTTCCAGAAACGATTTCTCAGGGGGAATTGCTGGAAACTATTGAGGAATTAAATGGAAGAGCAGATGTAAATGGAATTCTTGTACAACTTCCATTACCAAAACACATTGATGAAGATGCAGTAATACGAAGTATCCATCCAAAGAAGGATGTAGATGGATTCCATCCACAGAGTGTTGGAGCGCTTAGCATTGGAGAACCGGGATTTGTTTCTTGTACTCCTGCTGGTATTATTCAGTTGTTAAAGCGTTCTAATATTGAAATTGCAGGAAAAGAATGTGTAGTAGTTGGAAGAAGTAATATTGTTGGAAAGCCAATTTCTATGCTTTTACTGCGTGAAAATGGAACAGTTACTATTTGCCATTCTAGAACAAAGGATTTAAAGGAAGTAACAAAGCGGGCAGATATTTTAGTAGTAGCAATTGGTAAACCTAAATTTATTACCAAAGAATATGTAAAAGATGGAGCCGTTGTTATAGACGTGGGAATTCATAGAAATGAAAATAATAAGCTCTGCGGAGATGTGGATTATGAAGATGTAGAACCAATTGTTTCAGCAATCACACCAGTTCCGGGTGGGGTTGGGCCAATGACAATTGCTATGCTTATGAATAACTGTGTGGAAGCAGTAAAATTACAAGAAGAATAGGAGATACGTTAAATGAAAGTATTGTTTGTATCCCTTGGCTGTGACAAAAATTTGGTGGATAGTGAAGTAATGTTAGGGTTGCTTCGTGAAAAAGGATATGAAATAACAGATGATGACAACCAGGCGGATGTAGTAGTTGTAAATACTTGTTGCTTTATTGGAGATGCCAAGGAAGAAAGTATTAATACCATTTTGGAAATGGCGGAATTGAAAAAGACCGGGTGTTTAAAAGTATTGGTTGTAACCGGGTGTCTGGCTCAGCGTTATCAGGAAGAAATCCGAAAAGAAATACCAGAGGTGGATGTGGTACTTGGAACCAAGAGCATTGAAGAGATTTGCAATGCAGTGGATGAGGCTTTGCAGGGAAGTATTGTGGAAAAATTCAAGGATGTAGATTATTTACCTTTATTAGATGCAAAGCGTATCAATACTACGGGTGGATATTTCTCTTATTTGAAAATTGCAGAGGGATGCGATAAGCGTTGTACCTATTGTATTATTCCTACTGTTCGAGGTACTTATCGAAGTGTGCCTATTGAAAGATTGGTAAAAGAGGCTTCGGAACTTGCCAAAAGTGGAGTGGAGGAACTTATTTTAGTGGCGCAGGAAACAACCTTATATGGAAAGGATTTATATGGAGAAAAAGCGCTTCCTAGACTTTTGAGGGAATTATGTAAAATTGCAGGGATTAAGTGGATACGCATTTTGTATTGTTATCCGGAAGAAATCACAGATGAGATGATTCAGGTGATGAAAGAGGAGCCTAAGATATGTAATTATTTAGATATGCCAATTCAACATGGAGCAGATGGTATTTTAAAGCGTATGGGACGTTGGACAAACAAACAAGAAATTGTCCAAATAGTGGAAAAGTTAAGAAGAGAAATTCCGGATATATGCCTTAGAACTACGTTGATTAGTGGTTTTCCTGGCGAAACACAAGAAGATCATGAGGAATTATTAGAATTTGTAAAGGAAATGAAATTTGATCGTTTAGGTGTTTTCACGTATTCCGCAGAAGAAAATACGCCTGCATCTGAATTCCCAGATCAGATACCGGAAGAAGTGAAAATTGCCAGAAGAGATGAAGTGATGCAGGTGCAGCAAAAAATCGCATTTGCGGCAGCAGAAGATATGCTTTATCGAAAGGTAGAAGTGTTAATCGAAGGAAAACTTCCAGAAGAAAATGTATTTATCGGAAGAACATATCGAGATGCGCCTAATGTGGATGGGTACATTTTTGTGAACAGCTCACATGAATTAGTTTCTGGAGAGATGGTTACGGTACAAGTAACCGATGCCAAAGGATATGATTTGATTGGTGAGGTTGTTTGGGAATAAAACAAATAGAAAGGAAAAACGCAAGAGAATTTTGCGCGGGTGATGAGATGAATACACCGAATAAATTAACTATATTGAGAGTTGTTTTAATACCGTTTTTTGTAGTGTTTATGTTGGGAAGTCAGATACCGTATAATAACTATATTGCCCTTGCTATTTTTTGTGTGGCATGTATTACAGATGCTTTAGATGGACATATTGCCAGAAAGTATAATTTAATAACAAATTTTGGGAAATTTATGGACCCTTTGGCAGATAAACTTCTTGTGGGAGCTGCTTTAATTTGTTTTGTTAGTTTGCCAGAATTACATTTTCCAGCTTGGGTAGCGATTGTGATTATTAGTCGGGAATTTACGATTAGTGGTTTCCGATTGGTAGCTGCAGACAATGGTGTTGTAATTGCCGCTAGTTACTGGGGAAAATTTAAGACGGTCTCACAGATGATTATGTCTATTTTACTTATTTTAAATTTAGACTGGAAACCAATGTTCTATGTGGAGCAGGCATTTATTTATATATCTGTTTTATTAACAGTTGTTTCATTGGTTGATTATATGGCGAAAAATAAAGATGTACTAAAGGAGACAAAATAAGATGATAGCAGTAATCGGCGGTGGAGCCGCCGGCATGATGGCTGCCATTATAGCAGCAAGAAATGGACATAAGGTGCAGCTATACGAAAAAAATGAGAAACTGGGCAAGAAACTTTATATTACAGGAAAAGGGCGTTGTAATATTACCAACGCAGCAGACATGGATTGTTTATTTGCTAATGTAATGAGTAATCGAAAATTTTTGTATAGTGCTTTTTATGGATTTGACAATATGCAGACCATTCAATTTTTCGAAGATTTAGGTGTAAAGACAAAAATTGAGCGAGGGGAAAGAGTGTTTCCAGTATCGGACAAGTCGTCTGATGTGATTAATGGAATGTTACGAGAATTGAAACGGTTGGGAGTGCGCATATTCTATAATACCCAGGTTGTGGATGTGGAGACAGAAAATGACCAGGTAAAAGGAATACGAGTTTCGAATAATAACAAGGAAACTTATGTGCCGGTAGGAGCTGTAATTGTGGCAACAGGTGGATTATCATATCCAAGTACAGGTTCTACTGGAGATGGGTATCGTTTTGCAAAAAAAATGGGACATACTGTAACCAAACTTTCGCAGGCATTGGTTCCTTTTCAAACAAAGGAAGCCTATGTAAAAGATATGCAGGGATTGTCTCTTCGGAATGTATCGTTGAAACTGTTTGCGGGCAAGAAAAAGATTTTTGAAGATTTTGGAGAAATGTTGTTTACTCATTTTGGTGTGAGCGGACCGTTGGTTTTAAGTGCCAGTAGTTATGTTTCCAATTATATAGATAAACAGGAAATAAAAATGGTTCTTGATTTAAAACCGGCACTGACAAAAGAGCAACTAGATGCAAGGATTATAAGAGATTTTTCAGAAATGCAAAATAAGCAGTTTAAAAACGGGTTTGATAAATTGTTGCCCAAAAAGATGATCCCCGTTATCATTAGTCTTAGTGGTATTGACCCTAATAAGCCCATTCATTCCATTACAAAAGAGGAACGGCAAAAAGTGATTTCTCTATTGAAGGAGATGGAATTACATGTGGAACGATTACGGGGCTACAATGAGGCGATTATAACCAAAGGTGGCATATCCGTAAAAGAAATTAATCCAAGTACAATGGAATCTAATCTTGTAAAAGGTGTTTATTTTGTGGGAGAAGTGCTGGATTTAGATGCGTTGACCGGAGGGTATAATTTGCAGATTGCTTGGTCTACTGCCTATTTGGCAGGGGTGGAAATTGAAGAACAGGAGAGATAATATGTCATTTAATATTGCTATTGATGGGCCTGCTGGTGCAGGAAAAAGTACAATTGCCAAAACTGTTGCTAAAAAGCTGGGATTTATATATGTGGACACAGGTGCCATGTATCGAGCCATAGCATTGTATATGCTTCGAAATGAAGTGGAAAAAGATGAGGAACAGGTAGCAACACAGGTAGCAAATGCCGATGTGAAAATAGTATATGCAGATGGAGAACAGCAAGTGTTACTAAATGGTGAAAATGTTAGTGCCTATATTCGAACAGAAGAAGTGGGAAATATGGCATCCTTTGTGGCAAAAACAGAGGCGGTTCGTGCAAAGTTATTGGAATTGCAAAGAAATCTTGCGGCTACAGAAGACGTAATTATGGATGGTCGAGATATTGGCACACATGTGTTGCCAAATGCAGAGGTGAAAATATATCTTACAGCAAGTTCAGCAGAGAGAGCAAATCGAAGATATAAAGAACTTTGTGAAAAAGGAGTTTCCTGTGATTTGAAGGAAATAGAAAAGGATATTATTGCTCGTGATGAACAGGATATGAATCGCAAAATAGCACCATTAAAACAGGCGGCAGATGCCACATTGATCGACAGTTCTCATATGACGATTGATCAGGTAGTAGAGGAAATTATCTGTATATATGAGAGCAAGAGAGGATAATTTGTTTACAGAAAGGTGTGAGAAAGATGGAAGTCACACTTGCAAAAAGCGCAGGTTTTTGTTTTGGCGTAAAACGTGCAGTGGATATGGTTTACGAAGAGGCAGAACATGGAAAAAATGTATATACATGGGGACCGATTATTCATAATGAAGAAGTAGTGGAAGATCTTAGAAAAAAAGGTGTGGAAGTTTTGCACTCGTTAGAGGAATTGAAAGAAGTCAAAGATGCCACAGTAATCATTCGTTCCCATGGAATTTCTAAGAAAATGTATGATATTTTGGAAGAACAGGGAGTTCGAATTGTAGATGCCACTTGTCCTTTTGTAAAAAAAATTCACAATATAGTGAAGGAGCATACCGATAAAGGAGAAGAAGTGGTAATTATTGGAAATGCCAAGCACCCGGAAGTGGAAGGGATAAAAGGCTGGGGACAGGATAATGTCACGGTAATAGAGAATTCGGAAGAGGCTTTGGCATATGCCCCTAAAGAGGGGAAAAAGACCTGTATTGTTTCACAAACGACATTTAATTACAAGAAATTTCAAGATTTAGTTGAAATAATTTCAAAAAAGAGGTATGATATAATTGCTTTAAATACAATTTGCAATGCTACAGAAGTAAGACAAAGTGAAGCGATGCAGTTGGCAAAAATCTCAGATGCAATGATTGTAATTGGAGGGCAGTCAAGTTCCAATACACAAAAGTTGTATGAGATATGCAAAAAGGAATGTAAAAATACTTACTATATACAGACACTTGTTGACTTAGATTTGGACTTGTTCCAATCGTTTCGTAGCGTAGGTATTACAGCAGGGGCATCAACCCCAAATAATATTATTAAGGAGGTTCAAAAAGCATGTCAGAACAGAGCTTTGAACAAATGTTAGAAGAATCATTAAAAACAATTCACAATGGTGAAGTTGTAGAAGGGACAGTCATCAGTGTAAAAGAGGACGAAATCGTCCTTAATATTGGTTACAAAGCAGATGGTATCATTACTAGAAATGAATACAGCAATACACCTAATATTGATTTGACAACTGTTGTAAACATTGGCGATACGATGGAAGCAAAAGTCCTTAAAGTTAATGATGGTGAAGGTCAGGTATTATTGACCTACAAGAGACTTGCTGCCGAGAAGGGTAACAAGAGAATTGAAGAAGCATTTAATAACCAGGAAGTATTAAAAGCAACAGTTGCTAATGTACTTGACGGTGGTTTAAGTGTTGTAATTGAGGAAGCAAGAGTATTTATTCCTGCTAGTTTAGTTTCAGATACTTATGAGAAGAATCTTTCTAAGTATGCTGGACAGGAGATTGAATTTGTAATTACAGAGTTCAATCCTAAGAGAAGAAGAATCATTGGTGACCGTAAGCAGTTATTGGTTGCTAAGAAGAAAGAATTACAGAAAGAATTATTTGCTAGAATTTCTGTAGGAATGACAGTAGAAGGAACTGTTAAGAATGTTACTGACTTTGGTGCATTCATCGATTTAGGTGGTGCAGATGGTTTACTTCACATCTCTGAGATGTCATGGGGACGTGTTGATAGTCCTAAGAAGTTATTCAAGGTTGGAGACGTTGTTAAAGTTCTTATTAAAGATATTCAGGGTGAAAAGATTGCTCTTAGCTTAAAGTTTGAGGAGCAGAACCCATGGATTTCAGCTGTAGATAAGTATGCAGTTGGAACAGAGGTTACTGGTAAAGTAGCTAGAATGACTGATTTTGGTGCATTCATTGAGTTAGAGCCAGGTATTGATGCGTTATTGCACGTATCTCAGATTTCAAGAGAGCACGTTGAGAAGCCATCTGATGTATTAAAGATTGGTGAGGAAGTTACAGCTAAGGTTGTAGATTTCAACGGAGATGATAAGAAGATCAGCTTGAGTGTAAAGGCTTTATCTGATAACAATGATGCAGTAGAAGAAGAAGCATAAGAAATTGTTTATAAAAAAAGAGAGACTTTCGAGTCTCTCTTTTTTTATAGGAAAGTTTGTGCTATAAAAGAAAACGCTTCATTTTATTCGTATAAAAATAAGTCTGTATTGCAAAAAAAGACAGATTTCGGTACAATATGAATAAGAGATTGTATCGTAGGAGGGATAATAGGTATAGAATAGGGGAAAAACAAGAAGTAATATAAAAGAGAGAAATACGAAAGTGTATTTGATTTTATGCGGAAATATTATGAATTGGTAAATAAGGGTTATAAATAAGTGATGACAGTCAAATTACATTTAAGTGATGGTGATTGTCCGCTTTGCTAAATTATATGGGGGAATGAGTATGATACAGGATAGTTATGAAGTATTTAAAGATGAAGTATTTAAATTAACAAAGATTGATTTGAATTTATACAAAGAACGCCAGATGAAGCGTAGAATTGATACATTAATTGGGAAAAACAATATAGATACCTATAAAGCATATGTGGAATTGTTAAAAAAGGATAAAGACAAATACGAGGAGTTTGTCAATTATCTTACCATTAATGTTTCTGAATTTTATCGAAATCCGGAACAGTGGAAATTATTAGAAGAATCTATATTGCCGGAATTATTCCGGAAGAATGGAAAGTCTTTGAAAATTTGGAGTGCAGCATGTTCTACAGGAGATGAGCCATATTCGTTGGTTATGTTATTGTCAAAGTTTATGCCTCTTAGTAACATTGAAATCATTGCAACGGATATTGATAAACAGATACTTGCACAGGCGAAAGCTGGTATGTATACCGATAAAAGTCTGAAAGGATTGCCAAAAGAATTTATAGAGAAGTATTTTGACAAGATAAACGATAAGACTTATGCGATTTCTGATAAGGTAAAAGAAAGAGTGAAGTTTGAGCAACATAATCTGTTGAAGGATCCGTATCCAGCAAATTGTGATTTGATTGTATGTAGAAATGTAATGATTTACTTTACAGAAGAAGCAAAAATTGACATATACAGAAAATTTAATGCGGCTTTGAAGCCAGAGTCAATTTTATTTGTGGGTAGCACAGAACAAATCGTGCAGCCTAAGTCGCTGGGCTTCCAATCAGTATATTCATTTTTCTATCGAAAGATTGAGAATTAATAGTTGATTTTTAGTATAATATCTAGTATATTGGTTTTTGGATATGCAACAGAAGATTTTATTCCACTGGTGAACAGGAATGATAGATAGTTGTATAGGGATAAGTATGCTTTAGCATTTGAGGAGACAGAAAATATGGAAGAGATAGTAAGAGTTGCATTGGATGCAATGGGTGGAGACAATGCTCCGGCAGAAACTGTAAAAGGTGCAGTTGAGGCAGTTTGCGAAAAGAAGCAGATACATGTACTGCTTGTAGGCAAGGAAGATGCTATTAAGCAGGAATTAAGTAAGTATACGTATGATAAAGAGCGTATCCAAATTGTCAATGCAGATGAAGTAATTACTAACGAAGAAGCCCCAGTTATGGCAATTAGAAAAAAGAAAAATTCTTCAATTGTAGTAGCCTTAAATCTAGTGAAAGAGGGCGCAGCAGATGCGTTTGTTTCCGCTGGAAGTACAGGCGCGGTTTTAGTTGGAGGACAGTTGATTGTAGGTAGAATTAAAGGCATAGAGAGAGCGCCATTGGCTCCTTTACTTCCTACGGCTAACGGAGTGTCTTTGCTAATAGACTGTGGTGCAAATGTGGATGCAAGAGCCACACATTTATTACAGTTTGCGAAGATGGGTTCCATTTATATGGAGCATGTGGTTGGTATAAAACATCCAAGAGTAGCAATTGTTAATATTGGTGCAGAAGAAGAAAAAGGAAATATGTTAGTAAAAGAAGCATATCCTATGTTAAAGAACTGTAACGATATTAACTTTATTGGTAGTATTGAAGCTAGAAATATCCCATATGGTGAAGCTGACGTAATTGTCTGTGAAGCATTTGTTGGTAATGTAATTTTAAAATTGAGTGAAGGACTTTCTAAGGTGCTTGTGGGAGAGATAACAAAAGGGCTAAAATCTACCACTAGAAGTAAAATTGGTGCGGCATTAGCTTTGCCAGCATTGAAAAATACCATGAAGCAGTTTGATGTCAGTGAGCATGGCGGTGCTCCATTGTTAGGACTAAATGGGTTGGTTGTGAAAACACATGGAAGTTCTAAGAGTAAAGAAATTAAGAACTCAATTATTCAATGTTCCTTATTTAAAGAACAGAATATTAATGAGAAAATAAAAGAAAATAGCATCAGTTCAGAAATGTAAAAGGATGCAAACTAATATTCTATTGAAAGATAATCAGTAAGAAAGGCGGAATAGTATGGAATTTGAAAAATTGCAGAAAATCATTAGTGAAGTATTAAATGTGGAGACAAGTGATATTACAATGGAGACTTCATTTGTTGATGATTTAGGAGCTGATTCTTTGGATGTGTTTCAGATTATTATGGGAATTGAAGAAGAATTTGAAATTGAAATTGATAATGAAAATGCAGAGAAGATTGTTACTGTTGGGGATGCAGTAGAACAAATCAAAAATGCGATTGCTTAGCAAAGAATGATATAGAAAAGTATAAGCTGTCTGTATTTCATACAGACAGCTTATCTATATGTTAAAAAGTCTTTATTTACATTTTTCTTGGCACAAATGACAATTACTTAAAAGTGTCAGAAGAATAATGGATGGAATAAAAGAAACAAAAAAGAAAAAATGAGAAGGAAGGTAAGGCGTGAGTTATGATTAAACAAGAGAAGATGGAACAGTTTGAAAATATAATAGGCTACCGCTTCCAAAATAAGAATTATCTCCGTCAGGCGTTATCTCATAGTTCCTATGCAAATGAGATGAGATTGAGTAAGTTGGCAAATAATGAGCGACTGGAGTTTTTGGGAGATGCAGTATTGGAATTGATGTCCAGTGAGTATATTTTTTCTAATAATGCAGAAATGTACGAAGGGGAAATGACGAAACTTAGAGCAAGTTTGGTTTGTGAGCCTACGCTTGCTATGTGTGCCAGACAAATTAAACTTGGAGAATATATTTTGCTTGGGAAAGGTGAGATTGCTACAGGTGGTTCCAATCGTGATTCTATTCTTTCAGATGCGTTTGAAGCAGTGATTGGAGCGATTTATTTAGACGGTGGTTTTACTAATGCAAAAGAGTTTGTTATGAAGTTTGTTTTAGATGACATTGATAGCAAAAAACTCTTTTTTGATAGTAAGACTATCTTGCAAGAGATGGTACAGGCAGATTACAAAGAACCGTTAGTGTATAAGTTGATTGGGGAGAGTGGACCTGATCATGACAAAGTATTTACTGTGGCGGCAATTGTGGATGGAAAAGAACTAAGTCAGGGTTCTGGAAAAACGAAAAAAGCTGCGGAACAGGCGGCTGCCTATCAGGCGATTTTAAAACTTACCAATTAGGAAAGAAAGAGGGCATATATGTACTTAAAAAGTATAGAGATACATGGGTTTAAATCTTTTGCCAATAAGATTGTGTTTGAATTTCAGAAAGGAATTACAGCAATTGTCGGTCCGAATGGTAGTGGAAAAAGTAATGTTGGAGATGCCGTTCGCTGGGTACTAGGAGAACAGAGTGCAAAACAGTTACGAGGTTCTAAAATGGAAGATATTATCTTTGCAGGAACGGAACTTCGCAAGCCACAAGGCTTTGCTTATGTTGCCATTACATTTGACAATACGGATCACAAGTTGCCAACTTCTTATGATGAAGTTACAGTTGCCAGAAGAGTATATCGTTCTGGAGAAAGTGAATATTTAATGAATGGTGTCAATTGCCGTTTGCGTGATGTGCAGGAACTATTTTTGGACACTGGTATTGGTAAAGAAGGGTATTCCATTATTGGACAGGGACAAATTGATAAAATATTAAATGGTAAACCAGAAGAACGGCGTGAGTTGTTTGATGAAGCTGCAGGTATTGTAAAATATAAAAAGCGAAAAGCAACCGCAGAGAAGAATCTGGAGGTGGAACGACAGAATTTAGAACGTATCAATGATATTTTGTCAGAGCTTGAAAAGCAGGTTGGTCCGTTAAAAAAACAGGCAGAAACAGCCCGTGAGTATTTGCGTTATAGAGAAGAATTGAAAAAATTAGATATTAATCTGTTTTTGCAGGAATATGAGCAGTTGCATAATCAGACGGAGCAGGTAGAAGAAAAGTTAAAGATTGTTTCAGAAGATTATGAACAAAAGAGCAAAAAACTTGCTGAAGTAAAAGAACAATATGATCAGATGGAACGGGAATTGGAACAAAAAGATTATATTGTAGAACAGAACAAGAATATTATTAATGAAAAAAGGATTCATAATGAGCAACTAGAAGGACAGATTAAGGTATGCAATGAGCAAATCATAGCAGCAAAACAAAACGACGAGCATTATCAGGAACGTGTTCAGGGTGTTTTGGCAGATATTGAAAAAAAAGAAACAGAGAAGGCGCAATCTTTTAAAGAAAAAGAATCTCTTTTAAAAGAAATGCAGGAAATTGTTCAGAAAAAGAGCCATATGGAGCAGCAATTGCAACAGTGCAGAAAAGAAATGGAAGCTCTTGGACAGCAAATTGATGAAAGTAACAGTGCAATCATGGCGCATTTAAATGAAAATGCAACTATGAAGGCAAAGTTAGAAAAATATAATACAATGCTTTCTCAAAGTAATGTGAAAAAAGCAGAACTTACTCAACGTATTTTGCGGAGTAAGACAGAAGAAGCAATTTGTGCAGAAAGACTGGAAACAGAAGAAGCAAAGTACAAAGAAGTAACAAAAGAGATTGAAGAAAAAAAAGAGATTGCTACACAACTAAAGAATTCTACACAGCAGAACATTCAGCAATTAGAGCAGTTGCGTAAACATTATGGACAAAAGCAACAGGATTATCATCGAGAAAAATCTAGGCTGGAAGCTTTGAAAAATATGACAGAGCGATATGATGGATACGGACAAAGTATTCGACGGGTTATGGAGCAAAAAGATAGAAATCCTGGAATTGTTGGTGTTGTGGCAGACATTATTAAAGTGAAAAAAGAATATGAGACAGCAATGGAAATTGCATTAGGAGGAAGTATTCAGAATATTGTAACAGATAATGAAAACACAGCAAAGACATTGATTAATTTCTTGAAAAAGAATAAGTATGGACGTGCTACTTTTTTACCTTTGACTAATGTTGGAGGAAGAGGTGAATTTTCCAATAAGGAAGTGTTAAAAGAACAAGGTGTTCTTGGAATTGCTAGTAATCTTGTTTCGGCAGAACCTCGATTTGATGGGCTTGTGCAGTATTTACTTGGAAGGATTTTGGTTGTGGATCATATCGATCATGCGATTGCAGTGGCAAAGAAGTATAAAAATTCCATTCGGATTGTAACACTGGAGGGAGAACTTTTAAATCCAGGTGGTTCCATGTCTGGAGGTGCTTACAAGAATTCAAGTAATTTGTTAAGTCGAAGAAGAGAGATGGAAGATGGAGAAGAAAAATTAGAAACTTTGAAGCGAGAATGGGACGAGACAAAAATTAGTATGCTGGAATTGCAAACGAAGATGGAAGAACAGCAAAAGGAAGAAAGTGAAATTCGTCAACAGTTGCAACAAATGTATTTGGTACAAAATACAGCAAAAATTCGATATGAACAGGCAAAAGCAGACAATGAGCAGATTGCAGAAGGATATCAGCTTATTCATCAGGAGAATGTAGATATTGAAAGAGAGAATGCTGAGTTAAAGAATGCTGTTTTAAAACTGGAAGAGCAAATGAAACTGTTAGAAGAGGAAAATCAACAGTTTGAGACAACAATTACAGGGCATAATTGCAATTTGGAAAAGAAGAAAAAAGAAGAAGAAAATATACGAGAAACATTATCTAAAGTATCAATAGAAGTATCTTCTTTCGAACAAAAGCAAGAATTTTTCCAAATGAATCAACAGCGTTTGGATAGTGAAATTGAAGCATTGAAAGAAGAGAAACAGCGTTTGTTATCTCATGCGAAGGATTCTACAGCACAGGTTCAAGAAAAAGAACAGCAAATTGTCAATTTGAAAGCAGAATTAGAATCGGAAAAGCAACAGATTGAAGAGACTGCAAAATATGTGGAAGATTTAGTAAAAGATAGAGAAGAAACAGCTGGAAAGCACAAAGCTATGTTGAAAGAGCGTGAAGATATTTCTGGAGACTTAGGTAATATGGATAAGGAATTGTTCCGATTAAATAATCAAAAAGAAAAAGTATCTGAGCAAATGGAACAGCAAGGCAATTATATGTGGGAAGAATATGAACTTACTTATAATAGTGCAAAGGATTTTTTTGTGGAATTGAATCTGGAAATTCCAGTTATGAAAAAGCAAATTGTAACTGTAAAGGGACAGATGAAAGCCCTTGGAGATGTGAATGTCAATGCTATTGAAGATTATCGTAATGTTTCTGAACGATATGAGTTGTTGCATACCCAGCATGATGATTTGATACATTCAGAAGAAGTATTAAAAGGAATTGTAGAAGAGTTAGATGCGGAGATGCGGAAACAATTTGAAGAAAAGTTTGCAGAAATTAAAGCACAATTTGATGTTGTGTTTAAAGAACTGTTTGGTGGAGGAAAGGGTAATATTGAACTGGTAGAAGGCGAGGATGTTTTAGAGGCAGGAATTAGCATTATTGCTCAGCCACCTGGAAAGAAACTGCAAAATATGATGCAGATGTCAGGTGGAGAAAAAGCGTTGACTGCAATTTCATTATTGTTTGCTATCCAGAATTTAAAACCGTCTCCGTTTTGTTTATTGGACGAAATTGAGGCTGCATTGGATGATTCTAATGTAAAACGATATGCACAGTATCTACATAAACTTACAAAGGATACGCAGTTTATTGTGATTACCCACCGACGTGGAACGATGGCAGCAGCAGATATTATGTATGGTATTACGATGCAGGAAAAAGGTGTTTCTACTATGGTTTCTGTGAATTTAATTGAAGACCAGTTAGAGCAGATGGAAAAAGAAGAAAGTAAAAAATAGGAGGAATAAATATGGCATTTTTTGGATTATTTAAGAAAAAGAAAGAAAACACAGATGTACCAGAAGGGCCCTCGGGGGCGGAGAATGTAGGAGATAGTGGAACTGAGGACATAAAAGAAGCAATCTCAGATGAAATCGAACATGAAGAAGAAAAGCCAAAATCAGAGGATGAGGTTTTGGAGGAGGCGCAAGAAGAACAGGAAGATACAGATGCAGTAAATGTAACAGGAAGTCTTCAAGGTTCAATTCGTGAGGCAGTCTTTGAAGAAATTTCTTCCAATGAAAAAAATGTAGAATTGGAAGAAGTGGAACTAGAGGAAGAAAATGCTGTTATGCATATGGGAACTATGCAGGACGACATACAAGAAGCGGTGGCGACAGAAGTTGACCGTAGTGAAGGAAAAGAAAAAAAGGGATTCTTCAAACGACTGGTTTCTGGATTGACAAAGACACGTAATAATATTGCTAGTGGAATTAATAGCATTTTCAGTAGTTTTACAACTATTGATGAAGACTTTTATGAAGAACTGGAAGAAGTTCTTGTAATGGCAGACATTGGAGTGCATGCAACCACAGAAATTTTGGAACAATTGAGAAAGAAAGTCAAAGAAGAAAAAATTAAAGATGTGGCAGAATGTAAACAATTATTAATAGACAGCATAAAAGAACAAATGCGATTGGGAGAAAATGCCTATGACTTCGAAAATAAAAAAGCTGTAGTGTTGTTTATTGGTGTAAATGGTGTGGGAAAGACAACTTCTATAGGAAAATTGTCCGGTCAGCTAAAAGGAAAAGGTCGAAAGGTTTTGGTAGCTGCCGCAGATACATTCCGTGCAGCAGCTATAGAACAATTGGAAGAATGGACAAAGAGAGCTGGAGTAGACATTATTGCACAGCAAGAGGGTTCTGACCCAGCAGCAGTGGTATTTGATGCGCTTGCAGCTACAAAAGCCAGAGATGCAGATGTGTTGCTTGTAGATACTGCGGGGCGTTTGCATAATAAGAAAAACTTGATGGAAGAGCTAAAGAAAATTAACCGTATTATTGATCGTGAATATCCAGACGCATATAGAGAAACTTTTATTGTTCTTGATGGAACCACTGGTCAGAATGCTTTGGCACAGGCAAAGCAGTTTGGAGAAGTTGCAGACATTACTGGTATTATACTTACAAAATTAGATGGAACTGCAAAGGGAGGAATTGCTATAGCAATTCAGTCTGAAATGAAAATTCCGGTGAAATATATTGGAATTGGTGAATCTATTGAAGATTTGCAGAAGTTTAATGCAGATGATTTCGTAGATGCGTTATTTGAAGAAGAGTAGAAAAATGGTGCAAAAAGAGCTTGCTTTTTTGTGCCTGCATTGTCCTGATACCATGGAATGCTATTATTTGTTCTAAGAACTATCCCTTGAAAGTATAAGGTAATAGTGCTAAAATATTCATAATGTAAGGATTATAGAAGATAAAAAGGTTACTATTTCCAATCGTGCATGTGTAGGGGGGATTAGTAACACAAAAAGAAAAGAGGTTTGATTCTTTATGTTGACATTGGAGAAATTTGAAGAAGCATCAGAAGCAGTGAAAAAAGTCATTAACCGGACAAAATTAGTGTATAGTGAATATTTTTCAGCTACATCGGGGAATAAAGTATATTTAAAACCTGAAAATATGCAATATACTGGTGCATATAAGGTGCGAGGAGCGTATTATAAAATTAGTACACTATCGGAGGAAGATCGAAAAAAAGGTTTAATTACAGCTTCTGCCGGAAACCATGCACAAGGAGTTGCGTATGCTGCAAAGTTATATGGTGCAAAGGCAACAATTGTTATGCCGACAACGACTCCATTAATTAAAGTGAATCGAACAAAGGGATATGGAGCAGAGGTTGTTCTTCATGGAAATGTATATGATGAAGCATGCGCATACGCATTGAAACTTGCAGAAGAAACGGGCGGTACATTTATCCATCCATTTGATGATGAGCAGGTAGCAACTGGACAGGGAACCATTGCAATGGAAATTTTCAAAGATCTTCCAACAGTAGATATTATTTTAGTCCCTATTGGTGGTGGTGGTCTAGCTACAGGTGTTTCTACTTTAGCAAAGATGTTAAATCCAAATGTAAAAGTTATTGGTGTAGAGCCAGCAGGAGCTAATTGTTTGCAGGAATCTTTGAAAGTTGGAAAAGTGACTACACTTCCCAATATAGATACAATTGCAGATGGAACAGCTGTAAAAACTCCAGGTAAGACAATTTTTCCATATTTGCAGGAAAACATTGATGATATTATTACCATAGAGGATCGAGAATTGATTGTGGCATTTCTTGATATGATGGAGAATCATAAAATGGTTGTTGAGAATTCAGGTTTGTTGACTGTTGCGGCATTAAATCACTTGGATTGCAAGGGAAAGAAGGTTGTGTCTGTATTAAGTGGAGGTAATATGGATGTAATTACAATTTCTTCTGTTGTACAACATGGATTGATTCAGCGCGGCAGAGTGTTTACTGTATCTGTACGTTTGCCAGACAGACCAGGAGAATTGGTAAATGTGGCTAATATCATTGCTGAACATAAAGGTAATGTAATTCGATTAGATCATAATCAGTTTGTAAGTATTAATCGTAATACCGCTGTGGAATTGCAAATTACTATGGAAGCATTTGGTCATGAGCATAAAGATGAAATTTTAAAGGCTTTGGAAGAGAAAGGATATCATCCTAGAATTGAGGATCCAAAGAGCATTTATAATTAGATGTATTCTTAGTAAAGAGAATTATGAAAGATTAGCAGAACAGTTTTAGCGACTGTTCTGCATTTTTTATTCTATAGAAAAGTTCTTCTTATAGAGCAAAAACGCTCTGCCAATAGTGAGGAAAATACAGCCTTGGTATAGAAAATCTAAAAATAATATAAAATATAGTTTAGAGAAAAATAATAATTACAACTCTTTACAAAGGGTGAAGTTGTTGTTATAATCTGTTTGTCTTAATTTCTGAGGTTGCATCATGTTCTATGATGTTTATATTTCCAAAAATAAAAAGAAATAGTTTATATTCATATACGGTCAATAGGTGTATATTATTTATTGATATAAGGACGTGTTTGTATTCTGATAGTTTTTCAGTACGGGAAAGTGGAACTGAATTGTAATGTTAATTAGTTATAAGCCAAGATTTTGTGTTTAGTTTTATACATGATAGATAGTGGTGAAAAAGTAGCAAGGTATAAATTTAACAATATATAAGTAGATTATTCTTGACATTGAAAAGAGAATATATTATATTTAAAGTATAGAACAGATGTTCGTGAAAAGGAGAGAGTGAAATGGAAAACAATACAAATAAAATGAAAGCACTAGAAGCGGCATTAGCACAGATTGAAAAGCAGTATGGTAAAGGTTCTGTTATGAAGTTAGGAGATAAAAGTGCTAATATGCAGATAGAGACAGTTCCTACAGGGGCTTTAAGTCTTGATTTGGCGTTAGGATTAGGTGGAGTTCCTAAGGGAAGAATTGTGGAGGTATATGGTCCAGAATCAAGTGGTAAGACTACAGTTGCTCTTCATATGGTGGCTGAAGTACAGAAAGCGGGAGGAATTGCTGGTTTTATTGATGCAGAACATGCGTTGGATCCTAGTTATGCAAGAAACATTGGGGTTGATATTGATAATTTATATATTTCTCAGCCAGATAACGGCGAACAGGCGTTAGAAATTACGGAGACAATGGTTCGTTCTGGCGCTGTGGATATTCTAATTGTGGATTCTGTGGCTGCATTAGTTCCTAAAGCAGAAATAGATGGCGATATGGGAGATTCTCATGTAGGTTTGCAAGCACGATTGATGTCACAGGCACTTAGAAAACTTACGGCTGTTATCAGTAAGTCAAACTGTATTGTGATTTTTATTAATCAGCTTCGTGAGAAAGTAGGAGTTATGTTTGGTAATCCAGAGACAACTACAGGAGGTCGCGCTCTTAAATTCTATTCCTCTATTCGAATGGATGTAAGAAGAATTGAAACTTTAAAACAAAATGGCGAGGCAATTGGAAACCGAACAAGAGTGAGAATAGTAAAGAATAAGATAGCACCTCCATTTAAAGAAGCTGAATTTGATATTATGTATGGGGAAGGTATTTCAAGAACTGGAGATGTTCTGGATTTGGCAGCTAGTGAAGGCGTAGTTAGCAAGAGTGGAGCATGGTATGCTTATGAAGGAAACAAGATTGGTCAGGGAAGAGAAAATGCTAAGAATTATTTAAAAGAGAATCCAGATATATTTGAGGAGATTGAGAAGAAAGTGCGTGAGAGATTTGAATTAAATGGTGTAGAACAAACTCCACAAGTAGAAGAGACAGAAGAAGAGTTCTTGGATGAAGAGGAATAAAAAACTGTGAGAGTGTGGAGTATGCACTTTGAGTTGGATGGTGGATCATGAAAGTAACAGCAATCGAACAAAGCGATAAGTATAAATACAAAGTGTTTTTGGATGAAGTTTATGTATTTTGGTTAAGCTGGAAAGAATTAAATTTTTGGAAACTAAAAGAAGGAATAGACATTACTAGGGAACAATTTCAAAAAATTATGAAAGAAACTGTTTTGGAAAAGTGCAAACGAAAGGCTATATCGTATCTCAATTTATCAGATCGAACGGAATATGAACTTCGCCAAAAGTTGAAACAACAATTGTATGTAGAAGAAATCGTGGATCAAACGATTGCGTATCTATATGGTTGCCATTATCTGAATGATGATCGTTATATTAGATATTTTATTGAACGAAATAAGAGCATTCATAGCAAAAGATGGATGGAACAAAAGTTACAAATAAAAGGAATAAAGAGAGAACAACTTTCCATGTATTGGGGCGATGACTATTCTGAAGAAGATGCAATCCAAAAAGCAGTGAATCGAAAATTAAAGGGTAGAAGTATTGCAGATCGTGCGGAAAAGGAAAAAGTATTAGGGTATTTGTTTCGACAGGGATATTCGGTTTCAAGTTCTATGCAGGCTATTAAGAATTACGAAGAAAAGATGTTGAATACTTGACATTTTGTACAAAAAAGAATAAAATTAATGTGTTGTGTTTTATACACAATTAAAACTGAATAGGGAGGTGTTCGAGTGTGGGACTAGAGCTAATTATAGCTTGTGTCGTTTTTATCATCTTACTCGTAATCACCGCTTTTGTTTCTTGGAAATTGGCAATTTCTAATAGAATTAAAAATTATGAAGCTAAAGTAGGCAGTGCTGAGGAAAAGGCTCGCGAAATTAAAGACGCAGCAATTAAAGAAGCTGTAACTTTAAAGAAAGAAGCCAAGTTGGAAGCTCAGGAAGCTGCTCTAAAAACCAAAAACGAAGTGGACAGAGAAGTAAAAGAACGACGCGCAGAAGTTCAGCGCTATGAAAAGCGTGTTTTGAGCAAGGAAGAAAATCTTGATCGAAAGACGGAAGCACTTGAAAGGAAGGAATCGAAACTCAACGAAAAAGAAGTGGAGCTTGAGCAGATAAGAGAGCAGACACAGGAATTGCATGAAAAGCAGTTGAAAGAGTTGGAAAAGATTTCTGGATTGACCTCCGAAGAAGCGAAAGATTATCTTTTAAAAACTGTTGAAGATGAAGTGAAACATGAAACTGCTGTTATGATTAAAGAAATGGAGAGCCGTGCAAAAGAAGAAGCTGATAAAAAGGCGAAGGATTATGTGGTTACGGCTATTCAGAAATGTGCAGTAGATCATGTGTCAGAGACAACAATTTCTGTGGTTCAGTTACCTAATGATGAGATGAAAGGTCGAATTATTGGACGTGAGGGACGAAATATTCGTACCTTAGAAACTATGACAGGAGTGGATTTGATTATTGATGATACTCCGGAAGCAGTTATTCTTTCTGGTTTCGATCCTGTCAGAAGAGAGGTAGCGAGAATTGCATTGGAGAAATTGATTGTTGATGGTCGTATTCATCCTGCAAGAATTGAAGAAATGGTGGAAAAAGCACAAAGAGAAGTTGAAGTCATGATGAAGGAAGAAGGAGAGGCTGCCACATTGGAAGTTGGTGTCCATGGAATTCATCCGGAATTAGTAAAACTTCTTGGTAAAATGAGATTCCGTACAAGTTATGGTCAGAATGCTTTGAAACATTCCATCGAAGTAGCACATTTATCCGGCTTGTTGGCTGGAGAGATTGGCTTAGATGTTCGAATGGCTAAGCGTGCTGGTTTGTTACATGATATTGGTAAAGCCGTAGATCGCGAGATGGAAGGCTCTCATATTGAGCTAGGTGTGAATTTATGTCGTAAATATAAAGAAGCACCATTGATTATCAATGCAGTTGAGGCTCATCATGGAGATGTAGAGCCACAAAGTTTAATTGCTTGTATTGTACAAGCTGCAGATGCAATTTCAGCAGCACGTCCAGGTGCAAGAAGAGAAACACTTGAGACATATACCAACAGATTAAAACAGTTAGAAGATATTACGAATAGCTTTAAGGGTGTGGATAAGTCTTTTGCCATTCAGGCTGGTAGAGAGGTTCGTATTATGGTAGTACCAGAACAGGTTAATGACGCTGATATGGTATTATTGGCACGAAATATTTCAAAACAGATTGAGGAAGAGATGGAGTATCCGGGTCAGATCAAAGTGAATGTTATTCGAGAATCTCGTGTAACTGATTACGCGAAATAATCATATATGAGGATAACGAAAAATATGGTCAAAATCATTTCGATGATTTTGACCTTTTTTGTTTTAGTAAAACTTGCCAAGTACGTTTCTCATGTTTTGCTGACAATTTAAATTCTTTACTTTTGAAATAGAATGGAGTAGTATAGATTTACTGAGAAAGTGTCGCAAAGCGTCACACTCATGGGTTAATAAGAGAAATATAGAGATAGATGATAAGAAAGGATGAGGTTGATGGCAACATTAGGATTTATTGGAGCAGGGAACATGGGATATGCCATGTTAAAGGGAGCATCTAATGTAATGAAAAAAGAGGAGTTGTTGTATACAGATGTAAATCTTGCTAGATTGGAGCAGGTAAAAGAGAGTACAGCTATTTCTTATGTAACATCAAATAAAGAGCTTGTGCAAAGCGTAAAGTATATTGTATTGGCAGTTAAACCACAATTTTTAGATGGTGTATTGGAAGAGATTAAGGAATTTGTAACAGAGCAGCAGGTTATAATTGCTATTGCACCTGGAATTGCAATTTCTCATTATAAAAAATATTTGGGGGAAAATGTGAAAATTGTAAGAGCAATGCCAAATACACCTGCGTTAGTGAATGAAGGAATGACTGGAATATGTATGTCTGAAGATGATTTTAGTCAGGAAGAAAAAGATGTAATTTATAAGTTTTTCGATTCGTTTGGAAAATTTGAAGAAGTAAGTGAAAATTTGATGAATGCAGTGACTTGTGTAAGTGGAAGTTCCCCTGCATATGTGTATATGTTTATAGAGGCATTGGCAGATAGTGCAGTAAAATATGGTATTCCAAGGGATAAGGCCTATGTATTTGCAGCACAAACCGTAATGGGGTCCGCAAAAATGGTATTGGAAACAAATGAGCATCCAGGCAAATTGAAGGATCAGGTTTGTTCACCGGGAGGAACTACAATTGCAGCAGTAGCAGCCTTGGAAGAGTATGGATTCCGAAATTCCATAATAAAAGCAGGAGATGCGTGTTATGAGAAGTCTGCATCGTTTAAGAAATAAGGAGTTGTGATATATGGGAGAGTATAAACGTTTAAATCGGACTTTGATACATAAAGGGAAGATTACAACAGTATATCAAGATAGAATGCTTTTGCCAAATGGCAAGGAGGCAGATTGGGATTTTATTGGTCACCATGGTGCGGCAGCTTTTGTTGCAGAAACAAAAGAGGGAAATATTGTTATGGTTCGACAGTATCGCAATGCACTAGAAAGATATACTTTAGAAATTCCAGCCGGTGGAATAAATGAAAATGAGGATTATAGAACTGCTGCTATAAGAGAATTGCAGGAGGAAACTGGTTATCAAGTAGAGCAGGTGGAAAAACTAATTGATATCTATACTACAGTAGCTTTTTGTAATGAGAAAATAGGAATTTATTGTGGAGAAGTAACCAAAAAAGAAAAGCAGCATTTAGATGAGGATGAATTTGTAGAAATTTTAGAATATCCGTTAGATGAATTAATTGCCATGATTTATCGTGGTGAAATTATGGATTCAAAGACGGTTTCTGCACTTTTGGCGTATAAGCAAAGAAAAGCATAAATGAATAAAGGGATATTGTACTAAAGAAAAGTAGATAAGCATATATTTAGAAAAAAGATTTTTGGAGAAAATATGCTGAAAAAATGGACGTGCAAGGAGAAAAAATGGTCTCGATTTCTAATGTGGATCTTAATGGGTTTTTTGATGGGGGCAGCGTTTGCCAGTTTGTTTTTTTCGATGGGAAAAGAAAGTTTTTTGAATATGGAAGAACAAATGTGGAATACGATAAAATCTATACGGACAGTGGAAATCAGCTATATCATCAATGAAGTAATTGTACAGGGAAAAGAAATACTTATTTTATTTATTATTGTTATGTCTTCTTGGTATGATGTTTTACTATTTTTGTTTTGGCTTCGTAAAGGTTTTTTATTTGGAATATTTATGGGGATGTTAGCAAAATGTCATGGATTTTATGGCATTTTGCTAGGAATATGTTACATATTTCCAAAGGAGTATATTTATACCTTGTTAGAATATGGTATTGTAATTGCATTACTAAATACAAAATATAAAGGGGCTGGAAGAAAAAAGGCAAATATGCTTGCTAGAGGGATGAAAGGTGTAACTTTTGTTGGTGGGATAATGGCGGTTTTAATAATAGGCGCTTTGAGCGAATTGGTGATAGGATTTAAAATTTTGTCACAGTTTGCATTATGTTTATGTCACTTATAATTTACGTGAGTAGTGAGGAAGATTGAGTGTGTCCATGAAAATTTGAGAACACTAGGATAATCTGAGAAACTTGCCAAGTATGTTTTTGGTGATTGGGAGCCTTATGAAAAAGGACACTTTGCATTGAAATATTAATAAGAAAAAATTGCATTTTGTGAAAAAAGTGAAATGTAAATTGCATTATTGTGGTAAATAGTATATAATAATAGAAAGGGAAACAAATGGTCTGGATATGCTGGAAATGCTCTTTTAGTCTACATTTTGGGATTAAGAAGCAAGTGAAACATAGACTGTGGAATGTACATGTATTCTGAAGAAAGCAGAGTTTCCAACGGCCTAACCTTTGTGTCTGGTAGAAATATTGGATGCAAAAGAAAAACAGCGGGGTGATTGATATGAAACAGGAAGAATTTGATGGGATCATTCGATATTTAGATCATACTATCGATAATGACAGGAAAATTTATCAACAAGTGATGAAAGGTAGGGAATATGAAGCGGAGATGTTTGGAAAGGCGATTACCGCAGCCAACGCATTCTTAAAAGAGGACATGAACTTTACTGGACATCAGGTAAAAGCATTATTGAAATATATTTATGAGGTGCCATTTACGAAGTAAGTAAAAGGGAATATTCTAGGTGAATATTCCCTTTTTGGTTGCAAAAGCTCGGCAAGTACAATCATGCTTGCATGAAATTGTATTTGCTGGGCGTAAGAACATGGAGTATATAGTGCGGAATGTTCGCAAGCGAATCGAATAGGAGTCAGACTACTCGATTGTAAATCATTTATGGGAAAGTTCGTTCTATAAAAGGAATGCTATCGTATAATATAATAAAAAACATTGGTGATTAATTTGAAAATGATTCAACGAATCTTTTGTTCTTTGTTTTTGACTGTGGGCTTGATTATTCCTCAAAATGTGATTTTGGCGGAAGAGACTACAACAACAGCAATTAACGTGGAAGCGAAATCTTTTGTATTAATTGAAGCGAGTACGGGCAAAATTATATGTGAAAAGCAAAAGGACAAAGAACTTATGCCAGCTAGTATTACGAAGATTATGACGTTAATACTAATATTTGAAGCGATTGATGAGGGAAAGATAAAGATGGAGGATACAGTTACTGTCAGTGAACATGCGGCAAGCATGGGTGGTTCTCAGGTATATTTGGAAGCTGGTGAAACACAGACGGTGGAGACTATGATAAAATGTATTTCTGTTTCTAGTGCAAATGATGCTTGTGTGGCTATGGCAGAGCATATTGCAGGAAGCGAAGAGGCTTTTGTGGCACAAATGAATGAAAAAGCTGCTGAACTTGGTATGAAGCATAGTCACTTTATGAATTGTTGTGGATTGGACGATGGCTTAACAGAGGGACAGCATTATTCGTCGGCTTATGATATAGCACTAATGTCCAGGGAACTGCTTACCAAACATGAGGGTATTAAGGAATTTTCTACCATATGGATGGACACCATTACCCATGTGACAAGAAAGGGTGAGAGTGAATTTGGTCTTACTAATACGAACAAATTGGTGAGAACATACCAAGGAATTACTGGATTGAAAACGGGGTCTACCAGTAAAGCAAAATATTGTCTTAGTGCCTCAGCGGAGAGAAATGGTCTTGAATTGATCGCAGTAGTTATGGCGGCACCAGAGCCAAATACAAGATTTACAGATGCAGCTAGTTTGTTAGATTATGGCTTTGCAAACTGTACCATTTATAAAGATGAAAATAGTAATTTATTTAAACAGAAGGTAAAAGTAGAAAAGGGAAAAAAAGAATTTGCATTGGTAGCTCCAGCCAAATCCTTTTCTTATTTATGCACCAATGGGGAAAGTGTACAAGAAATAGACAAGAAATATGAATGGAAACAGACAATAAATGCTCCGGTGAATAAAGGAGATGTGGTGGGGGAAATAATATACTATTATGGTGAGAAAGAGATTGGAAGAGTGGATATTGTATCTATGCAAAAAATTAAAAAGGCAGGATATCTTGATTATTTGAAAAAATGCAAAGATTCCTTTTTCGTATTTCAATAAGTAGATACATAAAAGAAAAAATAAGCGATATATATTGACAATTTTTTTGGAATACCATAAAATATAGTCGTTTGAGTAATAGTAATGAAAAATTGCTAAAGAAAGCAATGATATATAGGAGGTCATCAAATGAAAGCGTACACTGAGATGAGTAAGGAAGAACTTTTGGCTTTAAATGAGGAGCTGGAAACAAAGTACCAGGAGGCAAAGGCACTAAATCTGGCTTTGGATATGTCCAGAGGAAAGCCAGCATCTGCACAGCTTGATTTGTCTATGCCGATGATGAGTATTTTAGATGAGAATTCTGTATTAAAGACAGAGGCAGGAATGGATTGCCGCAACTATGGTATTCTTGATGGTATTCCAGAAGCAAAGCAACTGATGGCAGATATGGTAGGAGCAAAGCCTGAAAATGTCATTGTGTATGGAAATTCAAGTTTGAATATTATGTATGACACAATTGCACGTTCTATGATTCATGGTGTGTGTGGAAACACTCCATGGTGTAAATTAGATAAGGTAAAATTCCTTTGTCCAGTACCAGGATATGACAGACATTTTGCCATTACTGAGAGTTTTGGGATTGAGATGATTAACATTCCAATGTCAGAAGATGGTCCTGATATGGATTTAGTAGAGAAATATGTAAATGAAGATGAAGCGGTAAAGGGAATCTGGTGTGTTCCAAAGTATTCAAATCCACAGGGTATTTCTTATTCGGATGAAACTGTGCGCCGTTTTGCAGCATTGAAGCCAGCAGCAAAAGATTTCCGTATTTTCTGGGATAACGCATACTGTGTGCATCATATTTATGCAGACAAAAAAGATGAAGTTTTAAATATTTTAGAAGAATGTGCAAAAGCTGGAAATCCAGATATGGTATATCAGTTTGCATCTACTTCAAAGGTTACATTCCCAGGTTCAGGAATTGCAGCATTATCTGCTTCAGAAGCAAATCTTGCTGATGTAAAAAAACATATGACTTTGCAGACAATTGGTCATGATAAGATTAACCAGTTAAGACATGTTAAGTTTTTGAAGGATGCAGCTGGAATTCAGGCGCATATGCAAAAACAGGCTGATGTAATCCGTCCTAAGTTTGAGGCTGTTTTAAATGTATTAGAGACAGAACTTGGTGGACTTGGTATTGCAGAGTGGACAAATCCAAATGGTGGATATTTTATATCTTTTGAGACTTTGGAAGGTTGTGCAAAAGAAGTTGTAGGAAAGTGTAAAGAAGCTGGTGTTGTTATGACAGGTGCAGGTGCAACATTCCCATATGGAAAAGATCCTAAAGACTCTAATATTCGTATTGCACCAACATTACCTACTCCTGAAGAGTTGGCTAAGGCAGCAGACTTGTTTGTACTTTGCGTAAAATTGGTTTCTGTTAAGAAGTTATTAGAAACAAAATAATTTTGTTTGTTCTTGTTAGAGAAGATTGTGTGATAGATCGCAATCTTCTCTTTTTTTGCTCTATAGGCTTTTGATATCCCAATTGCTATAGAAAAGTTCTCCGGGCAGGATGCACACCCATTTGGTATGCCTATTGGACTTGTCTACTTGGTTTTAAAGAATAAAAATATGTTTTGCCATTTTCCGCTACTTGATAAATATGGATAAAAAAGGTAGAATAATATAGTCTATGCCTTAATATAAAAAGAGAGGAAAAAATAGAATTTTATGGGTAAGAAAACAACGAAAAGACGTTTAAAGAAAGAACAGTTAAAAAATTTGTTTTTTGGCGGGATTGTATTTTTAGTGGCAATGTTTGCCTTGATGGAAATGGAACAATTAGAGATAGAAGGGAATAAGAATAAAGCACAAACGATAGCGGATAATTGTGCAAATGAAGTGGCATATCAGATTAGCAGTATGATGAATAATGCTTATGTGTTGGAATATATGCAGCGACAAAATTTGAGTGATTCTTCTTTCTTTTTTAAGGTGGCTCCGGAATTGTTGGATAAAATGAACTCGAATATTTCCTTTGTAGCACTGGCACCTGACAATGTGGTGAAAAAAGTATATCCTGCCAATGGATATAGTGATTTTCAAAATATTGTATTGGAGGAGTTTGAGGCAACCAAAGAGGCTGCTATTAGAGCAAAAGAGACTAGAAATCTAAATATTTCACAGCCATTTGTTGTGGGAGATAACAAGGAAAAAATGGTTGTGGGAATACAGGCCATTTATTCACCAGAGCAGAGTGATAATAATTTTTTAGGATATGCAGTTGTGGGAGTAAAACTGGATTATCTTATTGATTTAGTGGATAAATCTATAAATGGTATGGCATATACAATAAGTGCCATAGATGAAAAAGGAACGGTAGATTTTGTTGTATCAGATGACCAGAGAGAAGGATTGAATGATCCGGTGACTGCAACTATGGATATGCCGGGAATTGATTGGACGTTATCGGTATCACAAAAACAATTATGGTTTAGTGTGAGCAATTTGGCGCTTCGAGTGTTTGTGATTTTACTTATTAGTATTATTGTATATATGGTTGCCCGATTGGTTTATAGAGATATGTTGAGACAATCAGAAATGCAGGCCATTCTTGAGGAGGAAAAAGAACGATATCAGATTGCTATGGAGAGTTCTTCTGATACCATATTTGAATATGATATTACATTGGATAAATGTACATTTTTTGGTTCTATTTTGAATGGAAAGAAAACAGCAGGTACAAAAGTAGAATTGGAAAATTTTGAAACAAAAATACTTACAGGAGAGATGTTTCATTATCAGGATATAGATACAGCAATGAAATTTTTCTCTGGTGAAAAGACAGAGCCTTTCGAAATACGATATCGGGTCAAACAGGAAGATGGACAAACAAAATATGTGTGGTTGTCATTAAAAGGAAGTGTTATTTTTGAGCAGGGCAGACCGATTAAGGTAATTGGTACCACAAGAAATATTCAGGCAAGAAAAGAACAGGAATGGAAGAAGTTAGAAGAAAGCCACAAGGATAAATTAACTGGTTTGTATACTGAAGAATGTGGACGAATGCTTATTGAACAGTATTTGACTGTAAAACCTAAGTTGGAGGAATGTGAATTTTTTCTAATAGGAATTGATCATTTTCAACAATTGAATGATGTGTATGGATATATGTTTGCAGATACCATTTTAGTGGAAGTAGCAGAGATTATTCGAAGTATTTCTAATAATGGGGATATTTGTTTTCGATTGGGTGGAGATGAGTTTGTTTTGTTTCAAAAGAATTCAAACAGTCTAAAAGCAGAGCGAACTGCTCATGAAATTATTAAACGTGTAAAAAAAGTATACACAGGAGAAAATGAGGCAATTACCTTGTCATGTAGTATTGGACGAGTATCTACTGCTGTATTTCATAATTATGAGCAAATGCTTAAATATGCCCATTTAGCATTTAGTTATTTGAAGGACAATGCCAGAGGAAAACAGGCAAATTACATAAACATTTCCGATGAGATTGAGGAAATGATGGATCAGTCAGGCTATAATCAGCGGGAAATTTCCGAAATTATTGATACCAATCCGGTACAGGAAGGGGATATTATTTCATTTGCTTTTGGAATTTTGGAGAAAACAAAAGATTTGAAGAGTGCTATATATGTGTTGCTTGGACGAATTGGAAAGCGGTTTGATTTAGCAGAGGTTCGAGTGATTGAGTCGGATATGGACTATTTGAGTTTTCGAGTAAGTTATCGCTGGTGCAATCGAAAGGATGCGCCGGAAGTTGCTGCTGTTACACATTTAGATAGTAACAAGATTGTCAAAAAGATATATAAACGTTTTGAAGAAGATGGATCTTATGAGATGACAGAGCAAATGCTTCAAACACAAAAAGAAGAGATTGGTGATTTGTTTCAGGGAGTGGACAGTCAGGCTCATTTATTATGCCCTATGTGTGAAGAAGGAGCTTATAAAGGGGCTATAGATTTTGTATCAAGGGAAAAAAAGCGAAAATGGACAACAGAAGAAAAGCATGTGTTTAAAGAGGTTACAAAGATTATTACAACCCATATTAGTCGTGTGAATGCGGATATTGCAAGCAAAGCAAAATCTGAATTTTTATCTCGTATGTCTCATGAGATTCGAACACCAATGAACGGTATCATAGGAATGACGAATATTGCAATGAACTGTGTGGATGATAAGAGTAAAGTGGAAGAATGTCTTTCGAAGATAGATGTATCTACAAACTATCTTCTTACTTTAATTAATGACATTTTAGATATGTCCAGAATCGAAAGTGGAAAGATGACCATTAGCAATGAAAAGATGGATTTGGATATTATTTTAAAAGAAGTTGAGGTATTGATTGAGCCTCAGGCAAAAGATAAAAACTTACAGTTTGTTTTGGATTCTCAGTATACAACTTCCTATATTTATGGTGATGCGTTGCGACTAAATCAAGTATTGATTAATTTGCTTGGAAATGCTTTGAAATTTACGCCTGAGGGCGGAGTAGTCACCCTTTGTGTACGGGAAGTTTTGCGCGAAAGAGATATTATAGCCGTTTATTTTGAAGTCCGTGACACAGGTATTGGAATTAGTGAGGAAAATAAACTTCGCATTTTTGAGGCCTTTGAGCAGGAGAAAAATGATACTGCTAATAAATATGGAGGAACTGGTCTTGGTCTAGCCATTAGTAATAATTTAGTTCATCTGATGGGCGGCAACTTGGAAGTGAAAAGTCAGGAAAATGTAGGATCGGCATTTTCATTTACCTTAACATTCCATACGTTCCAAGAGGAATTCTTAGTAGAAGAAGAACAAGAGAATACCATTTCTTTGGAAGGAAAACAGATACTTGTTGTAGAAGATAATCCACTAAATGCAGAAATTGCCCAGACACTTTTAGAGATGGATGGTTGCGTGGTAACTATTGTTCATAATGGACAGGAAGCTGTAGATATCTTTGAGCAGAAACCGGAAAATACATTTGATTGTATTTTGATGGATATTCGAATGCCTGTAATGAATGGAATGGAAGCAACAAGACATATTCGTACTTCTGGAAAAGGAGATGCACGAACGATACCAATTATTGCTTTGTCTGCAAATGCTTTTGATGAAGATACGAAGAAATCCATTGAATGTGGAATGAATGGACATGTGGCAAAGCCAATTGATGTGGAGATGTTGCATAATGTATTATATAAAGTTTTGAAATAAGTGAAATTTATATTGGGGGAATAGTGTGAAAATAATTGGAATTATAGCAGGAGTTCTTTTTTTAGCAATTGTGTTGTTGGTGTTGCTTTGCAAATATTACAATGATGCTTTGCAATGTGAATATTATACGATAGAAGACAAGGAATTACCCGTTGCATTTAAAGGAACAAAGATTGTTATGTTAGCTGATTTACATGAACATGAATTTGGAGAAAGAAACAAAAAATTATTAGAAAAAATAAGAGCGCAACATCCGGATTATATTATGATTGCAGGAGATTTGCTTATAAAAGGGGAATGTTTGCGTGGAGACAAAATTGTTTCTTTTCTGGAACAATTGGCAAAATTATGTCCAGTCTATTATGCACCGGGAAATCATGAAGAATATTTGGAGCGAGTTTGTGGGGAAGAAGTTTATGGAGAATACCTTGCAAAGCTAAAACAGATTGGAGTTACTTATCTTGCCAATCAATCTGCCTATCTTATAAAGGGAGATCAGCAGATACGAGTTACGGGATTGCATTTACAGAAAAAGTATTTTGCAAAGTTTTATGAGCCTGTTACTTTTGAAATGGAACATTTGCAGGAATTAATTGGAAAAAAGCAAGAACCATATGAAATACTAATTGCGCATAATCCTAATTATCTTCCCGTGTATGCAAAATGGGGAGCAAATGTAGTGCTTTCCGGCCATGTACATGGTGGTGTTGTGATTTTTCCTTTGGTGGGAGGTGTTATTTCCACAACCTTTCAATTATTTCCTAAATATGATTTTGGTATGTTTAAGGAAGGAAATACAAAGATGGTGTTATCCAGAGGGTTAGGGGTACATACGATTCGATTGCGATTATTTAATAAACCGGAAATTTCTGTAATCTCCCTTAAATAGGAAAAGACTTGCGAAAAGAAAGTTTTGTTAGTAGAATATTAGTATGGACAATTGTAACGACAAACTCAAAAAGTGAGTTTCTCGTGATTATAATTTAGGGGGAATGAGAGTGCAATTATTGGAGATATCCATGGCTGTGGCAGCAGCTATTGTGGTCATGATTGCTCATGAGTTGCCAAAAGCAGTTTTATTTTTAGCAACAACAAAAGCAGCAGATCGAAAGAGAATAGCAAAACATGCCTGTGTACTCTATCATTATATAGATCCCATTGGATTGGTGTTATCGGTAGTGTCCTATGCCGGTTTTTCAAAGCCCTTGATGTTGCGTGTGCGATCTCAGAAAAAGAATTTTGCCATGGGAGTCATCGGTTTGATAATGTTGGTATTTATATTTGTAACAGCGGTGAGTTATTTAAAAATACACTATCAGATGCAACAGTTGGACATTACAGTAGTTGGAGCAACAAAAATTGCAGAACAATTGTTTTTTATATATTTAGCGGTGCTTAGCGGGAGTATGTTTTTGGTGAATTTATTTCCAGTATCCGTATTTGATATGGGATTATTGATTGCAGGAGTATCAGCACGTAATTATTTAAATATTATTAAGAATGATACTTTTGTAAAAGGAATATTGATTTTTGCTATTGCCATTGGCATGATACGCTTTTTTTCCTTTGAAGCTGTAAATATGTTATTGGCATTATAGTGTACAGGAGGAAGACATGGGAATACCAGTTAAACTAGAAGTGTTTGAGGGTCCGTTAGATTTACTGCTCTTTTTGATTGATAAGAATAAGATAGATATTTATGACATTCCAATTGTGCTTATTACAGAACAATATATGGAGTATATTCAAAATATGCAAACAAAAGACATGGATGTTATGAGTGAGTTTTTAGTAATGGCTGCTACATTGGTAAAAATTAAATCAAAGATGCTTCTTCCAAAGGATGAGACGAAAGAAGAAGAACAGGATCCAAGACAGGAACTGGTAGAGCGATTGTTGGAATATAAGATGTATAAGTATATGTCTTTGGCATTGAAAGACAGGCAGATTGATGCTGGAAAAGTGGTATATAAAGAACCAACTATTCCGGAGGAAATACAGAATTATACAGAAAAAGTAAATGTGGAAGAATTAATGGCAGACGTTACTTTGGCAAAATTGCAGAGTATTTTTCGTGCAGTGATGAAGCGTCAGGTGGAGAAGAAAGATCCAATTCGAAGCAGTTTTGGAAAGATAGAAAAAGAAGAAGTAACGTTGTCTGATAGAATGATTTATATTCAAAAATATGCAAAAGAAAAAGGGCGTTTTTCTTTTCGGAATCTGTTGGAAGAGCAAAGTTCAAAAGTAGAAGTGATTGTTACTTTTTTAGGAATTTTGGAACTTATGAAAATTAGTGTAATTAAGGTAGAACAAGATGTTCTATTTGACGATATACAGATTGCATTTACAGGAAAAGAAGTGGATTTGTCAGATTGGGAATAAACGGAGGCGCAGATTGTGGAAATTAAACGGTTAGAGGCAGTAATTGAGGCAGTATTATTTACAATGGGAGAAGCTGTGGAGCTTGAGAGGATTGCTGCGGTGATTGAACATGATGTAGATACCACCAGAAATATTATTCGAACTATGATGGATAAATATGAACAGGAGGATCGGGGAATCCAGATTATCGAATTGGATGGAGCTTTTCAAATGTGTACAAAGATAGAAACGTATGATTCGCTTGTACGAATTGCTCATATACCGAAAAAGCATATCTTAACAGATGTGTTATTGGAAACGTTGTCTATTGTGGCATATAAACAACCAATCACAAAAGTAGAGATAGAGTCAATTCGAGGGGTGAAAAGTGATCATGCTGTAAATAAGCTGGTAGAATACCAGTTAGTGGAAGAAGTGGGAAGGTTAGATGCTCCGGGAAGACCAATTTTATTTGGGACATCAGAAGAATTTTTGAGAAGTTTTGGAATCGGTTCTTTGGATGAGCTTCCTGTTATGAATCAGGATAAGATGGAGAATTTTAAAGAGGAAGCAGAAGAAGAGGTGCAGTTGAGTTTGAATTTGGCACAGTAGCCAAAAGAATAACGGTATAAGCAAGAATCGAAAGACATAAGATGGGGGATGTCGTTGTGGATAAAGATATTAGTCTAAAATGGAAAATGCCAGAGAAACCAGAGTGTTTTTTTGGAAGAGAGATGGAATTGAAAACCTTGGAACAATTTTTGGCTGGAGAGAATAAAACGGTATTTATCCAAGGGATTGGAGGAATTGGAAAGAGCGAATTAGCAGCAACTTATGCAATAGAACATAGAGCCGATTATGATGTGATTGTGTTCGCAAACTGTGTATCGGATATCCAATCTATGATTGCAAGTGACGTGGAATTTCCACTGGACAATATGCGGAGAAATACATTTGATGAGTATTTTCTTGAGACAGAGGAAGAGTATTTTATTAGAAAATTTGAAAGTATCAAAGAGGTTATTACAGAGAAAACGCTGTTGATTGTAGATAATTTTAATCAAAAAGAAGATAGTTATTTAGATGAGTTTTTAACATTGCCATGCGACAAAATAATTACATCACGAAACGATTGGAGTTCAAAACGATATCCCATTTTAAAATTGTATGAGATTGCGGATGAACATGAGTTGGAAAAGATTTTCGAACATTATTATGTCCCAAAAGAAGAAGAGGTAAGAGAGCAAATTCATCAGATTATTCAAAAAGTTGGTGGACACACGCTGGCGATAGAATGGATTGCAAAGCAGTTAGCGGAACAGACAGTTACCCCTTCGGAGATGGTACAGATATTGGAAAAGCATCCCATTGATAGAGATTTAGAGGGGGCAAAAAAAGAGCAGGAATTATTTGATATGCTTTCTGGAATTTTCCGTGTGGATCAATTGGATGAGAAAGAAAAAGAAGTTCTTCGCTTATTGTGCTTTGTTCCTTATACAGGAATTTCCAAAGAAGATATTGTAAAAAGGGGAAGAAAGGGGACTCATACAGCGGTTCTTAAATTGCTTCGCAGTAGTTGGTTAAAACAGGTGGAGTTGGATGTGGTAACACTTCATCCAGTTGTGGCAGAGACGGTGATAATGGAATTGAAACCGGATTGGGAGAATACAAAGTTATTTTTTGACAGTATTGCCTCAGAGTTAATGGATGATGATCTTCCTGTTAAACAAATTGATAATTTGTTGGTCATTGCCGAACGAGTATTTCGAACCATTGGAATGAAAGAGCCTGGGGCAGTGCCTATGTTGTTGGGAGTCAGTCATGCTTTGCTAAAACGTTATCGAAAATATAGTGTTTCTTGTGATATGTTGCAGATTGCATACAAACTTCAAGGAAACATTGTGGAAAATATAAAAGTAAAAATTGCTCTTTGCAAAGAGAAAAATGCGTTGGATGTGGAGTATAGCAGTTTAAAAGAACAGCTTTTGGAGGCTACTTCAAAGAAAGCAAACATTTTGCATCAGATTGGGGATATCTACTATCTTTCTGGAAAGAATGATAAAGCCTTGGAATGCTATATGAAACTTAGCAGTAATCCTATGGTAGATATACACTGTGATATTGCTAAAGTATATGCAAAAGCAAACGAATATCGAAAAGCAGCAGAATATGTAGAAGCTGGAATTAAGATTAAACAGAGGAAGTATGGAGATAATGAACTTCCATTGGTAGAAAATTATTTGCTAATGGCGCGGATTTGTTCTAAAAATGGAAACAATCGTTTAGGACAGGAATGTGTGGCAGAAGCTAAGAGAATTGCTGATAGTCAAATGAATAAGGAAGAACAGAGCAATTTTTACTATAATCTTGCTGTGCTTTTGAAAGAGATAGGAAGAGTAGAAGAAGCATTGGGGTATGATCAAACATGTTTCGCACAAAGATGTAAATTGTATGGAGAAGAACATTTGGCAGTGGTATATTCCTATGCAGCTATGGCGGTGGATTATTATCGTTTAGGAGATTATGTGAGTGCTTTGGAATGTTCGCTTCGAGAAATCAAAATTCGAAGGCGGCTACGTCGTGTGAAAAAAAGATTGTATATGAGTGTATCTAGGTTAATTGGGTATGTAGAGGTTAGTAATTTGCCTGAAGATATGCAGGCGGATTTAAAAACATTTATGAGTGACTTTAACTGGATTATAAAAGAAAATCCACAGGAGGGACAAGAAATGTTACGCCAGTAAGCAGTTGAAAACGTGTTTGGGAAGTGAAATAGACATTTTTTGTAATAGAAGAAATATTAAGGAAACCATACCGGAAAAAATTTCATTTACACTTGACAGATTCAATTTTTCTGCTATAATCTTAATAGTGCTATTCAAAAAATACCCAAACAGTTGTATAGGCACAATACACAACTGGAGGGAGGTTAGGTGTGAGGCTATGTCAAATGTAATCGTAAAAGACAACGAGACTTTAGATAGTGCTTTACGCAGATTCAAAAGAAACTGTGCAAAGGCTGGAATTCAGCAGGAAATCCGTAAGAGAGAGCATTACGAAAAACCAAGCGTTAGACGTAAGAAGAAATCTGAAGCTGCTCGTAAACGTAAATTTTAATGTATAGTAATTACTATTTTGCCCTTAATATTTTTATTAAGGGCATTTTTCATTGCTTTTTTTCATACAATATATAGCATCACGGCATGGAGGAACTGTATGAAACGAAGAGTAAAAACAGGTGTGCAAAAAGTTGAAAGGGCAGTGCGGTTAGAACAACTGGCAGGACAGCTTGCACTATCTCAGGAAGTGTTGTCTGGTAGCATTCGGATAATGGTGTATGGGAAAAGCTGTATTCGGTTGGAAAATTATAAAGGAATACTGGACTATACAGATACGAAAATAAAAATATTATCAAATGATGGAAGAATTCAAATAGAAGGAAAACACCTGGAAATATCCTATTGTTCCGATGTTGAATTGTGTGTGATGGGAAATATTCGGCAGATTCAATATATGGAGTAGGAGGAACTATGGTAGAACGGTTTTTTCTGTGGTATTACGGGTATGTGTTAGTACAATTAGAGGGCGTTGCAAAGGAACGTTTTTTTAATTTGTGTAGAAGAGGAAACTATCATATTTGGAATGTACACATGGAGAAAGATACGTGTATTTGCTATATCGCTTTACCAGATTTTTGGGAGTTGGGTCATATTGTTAGAAAGACCCATGTAAGACCTGTTATTTTAAAAAGGAAAGGATTTCCTTTTTGGGTAGGGGGAGTTTGGAGGCAGAAGGGGTGTTTGCTTGGAGCAATCTCTGGAATTGTATTGATTTATGGGCTTAGTTTGTTTTTGTGGAATATTTCTTTTCAGGGACAGAGTTTATATACAGAAGAAATGTTGTTAAAGTATTTGCAATCCATTCATATAGAGACAGGAATGCGGCTTTCCAAAGTGGATTGTAAGAAAATAGAAGATAGTTTAAGAAAAAAATATCAAAATATTGGCTGGGTATCCGCGGAATTAAATGGCACAAAATTATCTATATCCATTGTAGAAACGAAAATACCAGATTTGATACAAATGAAAGATGGTGGGTATCATATTATTGCGCCGGAGGCTGGAGTTGTGACTGGTATTGTTACAAGATCAGGAACGCCTATGGTTAAAAAAGGGGATAAAGTAAAAGCAGGGGATGTGCTGATTAGTGGTGTTATTTCTTATGTAAATGATAATGGAGAGGTTACAAAAAAAGAGGCAATTTGTGCAGATGGAGATGTAAAATTTCAAACAAAAAAGACATACTCCAATTCCTGTGTATTATTACATAAAGAAAAACAGTATACTTCTTTTGAAAAGAAAGTATATGAGTTGTGGATTTTTGGAAAAAAAATATACATAACAAATCCATTTAAGGGTTTTAATAAAGGAAAAAAGTATGATATAATGGCTAACGTATGCAATGTTTCCATTAATAAATCTTTTTGTATGCCTATGTCATATGGCACTACGGTGTATAAAGAATACGAAGAGATTGAGGAGACATATACAGAGGAAGAGGCAAAAGAATTTTTGCTGAAGCAATATGAACAGTATAAGAAAGAACTGATAGAGAATGAAAAAGAAGTAAAAGAAAAGGAAATCACGTTTCAGAAGAAAGGAAACTGTGTAGAAGTATCAGTACAGTTGACCATAGAGGAAGTTGTAAAAAAATATCAGAAAGTGCAGGATGAAGAATGGAGGCTGGAACAAGTCGATGAGTTTAATGGAGATAATGATTGAAGTTCCTGTAGAGCATGAGCAAAACGTTTGCGGGCAGTTAGATAAACATGTAAAAATGATAGAGAAAACGCTAAATGTAACCATCGTTGCTCGCAATGGACAGATTAAATTGATTGGGGCAGCAGATAGTGTTACAAAGGCAAAAAGCGTTTTTTTGAATCTGATGGAACTTTCTAAAAGAAATAATGTGATAACAGAGCAAAATGTAAGTTATGCACTATCCCTTTGTATGGATGACCGTGACGGAGCAATTGTAGAAATCGATTCTGATTTGATTTGCCATACCATACAAGGAAAGCCGATTAAACCAAAAACCATTGGACAAAAAAACTATATTGATCAAATTCGAAAAAAGATGATTGTGTTTGGAGTTGGTCCTGCCGGAACTGGTAAAACATATTTGGCGATGGCAATGGCAATTACTGCATTTAAAAATGATGAAGTTAGTAAAATTATTATGACTCGACCAGCGATTGAAGCAGGAGAAAAACTTGGATTTTTGCCGGGAGATTTGCAAAGTAAGGTAGATCCATATTTGCGTCCATTGTATGATGCTCTGTATCAGATTATGGGAGCAGAGAGTTTTATGAAAAATATGGAAAAAGGACTGATTGAGGTAGCCCCTCTTGCTTATATGCGAGGACGGACACTGGATAATTCGTATATTATTTTGGATGAGGCACAGAATACAACACCAGCACAGATGAAAATGTTTTTAACACGTATTGGTTTTGGATCCAAAGTAATTGTGACAGGAGACCTTACACAGAAGGATTTGCCAAAAGATACTAAATCTGGTTTGGAAGAAGCTATGAAAGTGCTGGGCAAAATTGACGATATCGGTTTTTGTCATCTTACCAGTCAGGATGTAGTCAGACATCCATTAGTACAAAAAATTGTAAAAGCGTATGATGATTATGAAGAGAAAAAGACCAGAAATAGGAAAGCGACGGTGAAAAAGACTGGCGATGGAAACAAGCGAAGATAAAAGAAACAAGCAGCCCAAACGATTTGGAAATTGTTTTGGAATCACATTAGGTATTGTCACCTGCTTTTTTGTGTGGATTCTAGTGCATTATAACAAGATTACCATGCTGATGGCAGGCAAATTAGGATTTGTCAGTTTAATGTTGCTTGCGTTATTTATAACGGGTTTGCAGATTATGGAGAAAAAGAGCAGACAGAGTGGAAAAAAATGTTCTTATGGCATTATGTTTTCCGTTTGCTATGTATTTGCTTTTTTATGGATTGTGCTGGATCAATTTCATAATGTGTATGGATTTTGGATGATTGGTGGATGGATGTTATCCATTCTTTTAAATACTTTTTTAGGGATGGTATTTCAAACATTATTTTGTTTGGCTCAGGCGTGGATTGGGCAGGATAACATATCGGAATTTTCATTATTGTTTTTAATAAGTGTGGGAATGTGCTTTTTAGTTCCGTATATGCGAAAAGTATCTAATATGGGATATGTAGTTCTTATTGGATTGATTTGTAATGGAATTTCCCTTGTATTACGGGCAAATTTTCAGTGGGATCAAGTGCTTCGGTTAGAAACGGTCTGGTGGGAGTTATCTTGTTTTCTTGCATTGCTGGTAAGTGCATTTGGGGCATGGTTTCTTTTGGGAGTAACCAAGTATGGGAATCTATCTTTTGTAAAATCGGGAATACAGGAATTGTTTTCACAGGAGCAAGCACTTTGGGAAGAAGGAACCTATGCAAAAGTAGGAGATTTGGCAGACAAGCATCAGAGTGTGGATGGACAGACCATAGACCGTTTACTGCACAGAGAGTATGCTTTGTTAAAACGATTACGGGAAAATTTACCGGAGGTATATGCACATAGTTTGCTGGTTGCAGGATTAGCAAAAGAGGCGGCAAAATGTGTAAATGCAGATGTAAAGATTTGCTATGCTGGTGGTTTGTATCACGAGATAGGAAAATTAGAGAGTAAAGATTATATTAATGCGGGAATATTATTGGCAAAGACCAATCAGTTTCCTCAGCCGTTGGTTTCGGTTATAGAGGAACATAATGTTCGAATGAAAGCTGCAACATCAAAAGAAGCAGCTATTGTTATGTTGGCTGATAGTGTGGTTTCTGTGTTGGAGCGTGTAGAAAAGGCAAAAAGTAAGGAACAGCAGAAAGAGATGGTAAAACGCATGTTTGTACTTCGGTTAGAGCAGGAAGCAATGGACAAATGCGGATTACAAGTTGCAGAACTTAGGAAGTTGTTGTGTCTTTTCCTTGATTGGTTGGAAAAGCGAACGTAAGGAGGCAAAAGTATGACAGTTCATTTTGAGTATGAAGCAGAGAGACAGTTTTCTTTTGACTATCAAGCACTAATGCACCGTGTGATGGAACAGGTGTTAGAATATGAAGGATGTCCATATGAAGTGGAAATAAATGTAGTAATTACAGATAACAACGAGATACAAAAAGTGAATAAGGAATATAGAGAAATCGATCGGGCTACGGATGTGTTATCTTTTCCTATGGTGGAATATGAAACACCGGGGGACTTTTCACAGGTGGAAGCGGATGAGATGTTATTTCATCCTGAGAGTGGAGAACTAATGCTTGGAGATATTATGATTTCTATCGATAAAGTATATGCCCAAGCAGAAGAATTTGGACATTCCGTGGAACGGGAATTAGGTTTTCTTACAGCACATAGCATGTTGCATTTATGTGGCTATGATCATATGGAAGAGGAAGAGCGACAGGTTATGGAGGAAAAACAGAGAAAAATAATGGACTTGGTTCAATTATATCGATAGAGTAAGAAGGAAAAAGCATGGAAGGTAAACAGAAAAAAACAAGTAATATTTTAAAGCAGGGAACCATACTAGCTGCGGCATCCATTATTGTAAGAATGATTGGATTGTTATATCGGGTACCCCTGAACAATTTGCTGAAAGATGATGGAGTAGGTATTTATTCAGTAGCATTTCAGATTTATCAAGTGGCATTGATTGTGTCTTCCTATGGGTTGCCATTGGCGGTTTCTAAGATGGTAGCGGCAAAAAATGTAAAAGGTGAATATAAAAATTCTCAAAAAATATTTAAAAATGCTTTGATTTTTGCAGCAGTAGTTGGTGGAGTAGTTGGTGGCATCATATATATAGGTGCAGATTTCTTTGCCAATATGTGGGAAATGGAAAGCGTAGCATTACCTCTTCGGGTATTGGCACCTACTATTTTTTGTGTAGCCATTTTAGGTGTATTTAGAGGATTTTTTCAAGGACAGAATACAATGGTGCCAACTGCTATTTCTCAGGTGTTTGAGCAGATTGTCAATGCAGTTGTAAGCTATGTGGCAGCTTATTTTTTGATGAAGCTGCATGCGGAATCTGCTAATAAATATGCGTATGGTGCGGCTGGAAGTACAACTGGTACATTATCTGGAGCCATTGTTGCATTGCTTGTGATGCTGGGTGTGTATATGGTGAATCGACCTATATTTCGTCGCCAGAGAAGAAGAGATAGAAATCCAGTTGATAGCAATGGTGAAATCTATCGTGCATTGATCGTGACAGTAGTTCCGGTTATTTTAAGTCAGACGGTATATCAAATTAGTAGTGTGATTGATTCATTGATGTTTGGAAAGATTATGGCTGGTCACCATGTAGCAGAGAGTGTGCGAAGTGGATTGATTGGCGCATATAGTGGACAGTATACTTTATTGTTAAGCGTACCTCTTGGTATTGCTACAGCAATGGGAACATCCATTATTCCTAGTGTGGTGGCATCCTATAATCGTGAAGATTATGATGGTGTGAGATATAAAGTGAATTCGGTAGTCAAATTTAATATGATGCTTGCCATTCCTTGTGCGGTTGGTCTTTCCGTTCTTGGAACTCAAGTCATATACATGATTTTTCCGAATTTAGTTACTTATCGCCAGGTAGCAGGAACGATGCTGCTTACTGGTTCTATTGCTTTAGTATTTTATGCACTGTCCACAGTGACAAGTGGAGTTCTTCAGGCAGTAAACCAGATGAAACTTCCAATGATACATTCTGCTATATCCTTGGCTATCCATGTGGTACTTGTGTTTGTGCTGTTGCAATATACGGACTTAGGGGTATATGCTCTGATTATTGGAAATATAACATTTCCGTTGGTAGTTTGTATATTAAACTGGCGTTCCGTAGGAAAAAGTTTGGATTATCAACAGGAAATTCGAACCACATTTTTACTTCCTACCGTAGCTGCTCTCGCTATGGGAGGTGTATGTTTTGTAAGTTATCATGGATTGCATATGCTTTTGCAACAGATAGGAGTAGGAGGAGACTATCTGAATAATGCAATTAGTACCTTGGTGGCAGTTGTACTTGGAGTAGTGACATATTTTGTTGTGGCATTGCTTTTAAAGACTGTGAAAGAAGAAGAACTGATGGAAATGCCGATGGGACGTACGCTATGGTCCATAGCAAAAAAAATGCATTTATTATAGAAAGTTGTTCGTGATGTTTAATAGAGAATGAAACGTAATGAAAGTGGTGAAAACCACTTTTTTTACGCTATAGAAAAGTTCCTTATGGATGAGGGAAGTTGAAGTAAACTTGTCCACTTTGTTGCGCTACAAAAAAATTATGTATAAAAAATGAAAAAAAGGAAATCCTTTCATTAGAATATGCGGAAATTACAGTAAATGGATAAAAAAAACTGTAATCAGGATGATGGGAGGATATTATGAAAAAATGGGTGTATTGGTGCATTGCTTGTACCAGCGTATTTTGCATTTTATTTCAAGTAATTTTTTATATGAGTTTTGTAAAAATGACAGAAAGAAAAAAGGAAGAAAAACAAATCGAACAACAGGCGAAAGTGTTAGAGACTCCTGCGGCAGCTGTGGAGGATGCGCTTTCTGTTAATCAGGGAGACGAGATTTTGCTTCAGCCAGGAGCAGAATATGTGTGTGTGATATATAACCGCGATACAGAAGAACAGACGATAGAAACGGGAACCATATCTTCGGAGTTTGTTGGATGGAATCGAAAGGAAATAGAAGAGTATTTAGAGGAATATATGGAAAAGGATTCCAAAGAGAAAGGATTGGTTTCTTTCGAAATGACTTCTTTTTCCGGTGAAGAGTTACACTTAAAGAAAGTATATGAAACAGATAAATCGGAGTACGCGTTTTTGTTGGTGGTAGAAGACAATGAAATTGTTGTATATGATGCAAAATGGAAAAAGATATATGAGAAAACAGGAATTCAAATACAGGGACTTTTACAAGAGGAACAGGAAAAGTTGATTAAAGGAATGTATGTGAAGGACGAAAAGGAATTATACAGTATTTTGGAGGATTATTCTAGTTAAAAACTGGGACTTGCATTCTAAACCGTATAACGCTACAATAAAAGCTAGTACAATAAGCAATCGGCAGTTAAGTCTGCGTGTTCGTGTAAGTCTGGGAAAGGTGAGATGTTGTGAAAGTACAGGAAGATGTAATTGTTGTGGGTGGTGGAGCATCTGGATTAGTCACTGCAATTATGTGTGCAAGAGAAGGCAAGCGTGTTCTTGTATTGGAACATAAAAAACAGATTGGAAAAAAGATACTTGCAACCGGAAATGGAAAGTGCAATTATACAAATAAGAATTGTAATATAGAAGGATATCGTAGTGAGCAAGCAGAGTTTGTGTATTACCCATTGTCTGTGTTTGATCCTCAAAAAGCCATTGCTTTTTTTGCGGAGCTTGGGATATATCCAAAAGAAAAGAATGGATATATATATCCATATTCCGAACAGGCTAGTGCTGTAGTGGATGTATTGACTATGGAGTTAGAGCGTTTGGATGTTCGCATTATATATGAAAAAGTAGTATCGATTCAGAAAAAGGAATGCTTTTTCGTACAAACAGAACAGGGTGTGTATACTGGAGCAACCGTAGTTCTTGCAACTGGAGGAAAGGCATCCCCAAAACTGGGTTCTGATGGCAGTGGATTTTTACTTGCAAGAAAACTGGGACATACTATTGTGGAGCCAGTGCCAGCATTGATTGGATTAAAATGTAAAGAGTCTTATTATGAAGCTATTTCAGGTGTACGAATACAGGCAGGAATTTCTCTTTACATAGATAAGGAATCAGAACCTGTGGCAGTGGAGGAAGGAGAATTGCAGCTTACCAATTATGGTATATCAGGAATTCCTGTGTTTCAGGTAAGTCGTTTTGCTGCAAGAGCATTGTCAGAGGGACATAGTGTATATGCGCGAATTGATTATATGCCAGCCATATCCGTAAATGAACTTGTTGCTTTGTTGCAAAAACGCTTTTTAGCAGACGGCAAAAATGCTTCGGAGGCAATTGTGGGATTGCTTCCGGCAAAATTGATTCCCGTTTTTTTGCAGCAAGGTGGGATAAAAGCTACCATAAATGCTGCAAAAGTAAATGAGCAGCAATTGAAACAACTGGCAAGTCAGTTAAAAAGGCAGAAAACAGAGATTGTGGAGACCAACGGTTTTGAACACGCACAAGTTACAGCCGGCGGCGTTTCTACAAAGGAGATAGAAGAAAAAACAATGGAATCAAAGTTGATTTCTGGGTTATATTTTACTGGAGAAATGATAGATGTGGATGGGATATGCGGCGGATACAATTTGCAGTGGTGCTGGAGTTCTGCATATGTAGCCAGTGCATCTATAAATGCAAGGTTTTAGAGAATGCCAATGCAGGAAAATACAGATTAATCGATGGAAAAAGGCAGGAAAAAGAGTGTTAAGATTATCTCAGATAAAAATAAATATTAGTGAATTTTTTAAAAAGAATAAAGAAGTGGTGGAAACACATGGATGGGAAACTGCATATGGTACAAAGGAATTACAATTGGTACAAAAAAAAGCAGCCAGTGTTCTTGGATGCAAAATGGATGATATGAAAGGAGTTACCATATGCAAACGCTCCATAGATGCCAGAAAGAAACAGGAAATCTGCTATAATTACAGTGTAGATGTGGAACTTTCAGGAAGTTTGGAAAAGAAAATATTGGCAAAAGATAAGAAAAGACAATGTACAAAGCCAAAGGAAGAAAAGTACAGCCCTCCGGAGTTTGGGAATGAAGTTCTTGAAAAACCACCAGTTGTGATTGGTTTTGGACCAGCAGGAATGTTTTGTGCCCTTGAACTTGCAAAAGCAGGGTATTGTCCGATTGTGTTGGAGCAGGGCAAAGATGTGGATGCAAGAATGCAGGATGTTAATGTGTTTTGGGAAGGTGGCAATTTACAGCCTTTAAGTAATGTACAATTTGGAGAGGGCGGAGCAGGAACCTTTTCAGATGGAAAATTGAACACTACGGTAAAAGATCCTACAGGGCGAAATAAAAAAGTGCTTGAGATTTTTGTGGAACATGGTGCTTCGGAAACTATTCTATATGAACAGAAACCTCATATAGGGACAGATGCCTTATGTCAGATTGTAAAAACAATTCGGGAGCATATAGTTTCTCTTGGCGGACAAGTTCATTTTTTAAGTAAGGTGACAGATTTTTCTTATGAAAATGGAAAACTGCAAGCAGTGCAAGTCAATGGGACAAAATGGATTGAGACTTCGGTAGCGGTGCTTGCCATTGGACATAGTGCAAGAGATACGTTTGCATTGTTAAAGCAAAAGAATATTTTTATGGAACAAAAACCGTTTGCTATTGGAGTGCGTGTAGAGCATAAACAGCAATGGATCAATCAAAATCAATATGGAGAGTTGGCCAAAATACTTCCAGCAGCTGATTATAAACTGACCTATCAAACAGAGGAAGGAAGAAGTATATTTTCATTTTGTATGTGTCCGGGAGGATTTGTGGTAGATGCTTCTTCAGAGGAAAAGCATTTAGTAGTAAATGGAATGAGTAATCAAGACCGTGGAGAAGAAAATGCAAACAGTGCTTTGGTAGTCAATGTAGTGCCAGAGGATTTTGAAAGTGAAGATGTGCTGGCAGGTGTGGAATTTCAGCGAAAATGGGAGCATTTGGCTTACGAAGAAGGACAGGGAAAAGTTCCGATTCAGCGTTATGGAGATTTTAAAGAAAAGAAAAAGAGTCATGAATTTGGAGAAATACAGCCGGTGCATAAAGGAAAAACAAATTTTGGAAATTTGTGGAATTGTTTACCGGAGTATGTGTGCAATACGATTGTAGAAGGAATGGAACAGTTTGGTGGTCGTATTGCTGGATTTGACCATGAGGATGCCCTGTTGTCGGGTGTAGAAACCAGAACTTCTTCTCCGGTTCGAATAGATAGGGATGCCCTTTTTGAGAGTAATATAAAGGGAATTTACCCGTGTGGAGAAGGAGCAGGATATGCGGGTGGAATTACTTCTGCAGCAATGGATGGATTGCGAATATACGAGGCAATTAGAAAAAAATACAAACCTTTTTAATAAGGCGATAAGGATAGGTGAAATATGAAACGGGAATACATTAAAGACAAAAAGCGCGTAGTTATAAAAATTGGAACATCTACGATTACTCATGAGGAAACCGGTGCTCTTAATTTAGTAAAACTGGAAAAGTTAGTTCGTTTATTAACAGATTTAAAAAATCAAGGAAAAGAAGTGGTTTTGGTTTCTTCCGGAGCAATTTCTGTAGGAAGAAAGGCCATGGGAATTAAAACACGACCAAAGGAAAAATCGGTTCGTCAGGCTTGTGCTGCCATTGGACAATCTAGATTGATTATGGTATATCAGAAACTATTTGGAGAGTATAATCAGGTTACAGCGCAGGTTTTAATGACAAAGTACACCATGATCAATGATATTAGCAGGAAGAATGCGCAGGGGACTTTTGAGGAATTATTAAATATGGGTGTGATTCCTATTGTAAATGAAAACGATACTGTATCAACAGATGAGATGGAATATGGAAATTTCGGTGATAACGATACTTTGTCAGCCATTGTTGCAGCTTTAATTGGTGCGGATTTATTAATTTTGCTTTCAGATATTGATGGATTATATACCGACGATCCAAATGTAAATGAAAATGCAACTTTTATTGAATGTGTGGATACCATTGACGAAGAACTGGAACAGATGGGAAAAGGTGTAAATAGTGATGTGGGAACCGGAGGGATGGCTACTAAAATTTCAGCAGCCAAAATCGCGACAGCATCCGGTTGTGATATGATTATTGCCAATGGAGAAGATGTTTCCGTGATTACCCATATTATGGAAGGAGAAGGAATCGGAACCATTTTTAAGGCACACAGATTAGATGGCTTTCATTTGATTGATTACATTAAGACAGAGCAATATCATTAGAATGCAGAAAGGAGACACTATGACAGAAGAAAAGATTGCAAGAATAAATGAGTTATATCATAAATCCAAAGAAGAGGGACTTACAGCAGAGGAAAAAATAGAACAGGCAAATTTGCGAAAAGAGTATATTGCTGCAATTCGTGCAGATTTACAGGGAACCTTAAACAATGTGTCTGTACTTAATCCGGATGGAACAATTACAGATTTAAAAGATATGAAAAAGAAAAAAAGATGAGAACAAAAGAGGAAATTCGAAAAGAAGTCAGAGAGAAAAAGCGGCAGATGTCTTTAGAAGAAATTGAAAGTAACAGTAACCGGATGTTTACCCAGTTAGAACAAATGTCTCTTTGGAAAGAGGCGGATGTGATTTTTTCTTATGTATCCTATAATCAGGAAGTTGCTACTAGGAAAAGAATGGAAAAGTGGCTTCAAGCTGGGAAAAAAGTGGCAGTTCCTAAAGTAGTAGGAGAAGAGATCTCTTTCTTTCTGATTTCTTCTTTGAGTGAACTGGGAAAAGGGTATCAGGGGATATTGGAACCTTTGGCAGGAGTATGTGCAGATGGAAAAAGTGGAATTATTTTAATGCCTGGACTTGCCTTTGATAGCCAGTTTCATAGGCTTGGATATGGTGGGGGATTTTATGACCGCTATCTAAATAAGTATAAAGATGTAACCTTTACGAAGATTGCCCTTGCGTATGCGTATCAGCTATACGACCAGATACCAAGTGAACGCCATGATCAGTTGGTGGATATTATAATTACAGAACAAAGTGTTCATATTCGGAACAACGAAAGATAGAAAGGAACGAAATCAATGGATAAGTATGATTGGGATCAGATTGATATAACGAAAGATAGTCCTACAGAAGAACCGGCTCGACAGTATTATTATATGAAAAAATGTAGAGAGGAATTGGAGAAAGAAGAGAAAAAGTTAGGAAGAAAATTAACTGCCAATGTAACTACGTTCGGATGTCAGATGAATGCCAGAGACTCTGAAAAAATTGTGGGGATTTTGGAAAAAATCGGATATGAAATTGTAGAAGAAGAAAAGGCAGATTTCATAATTTACAATACATGTACGGTACGAGAAAATGCAAACATGAAAGTATATGGCCGTCTTGGGGCTTTAAAGAAGGAAAAACAGAAAAATAAGCATATGAAACTTGCTTTGTGCGGTTGTATGATGCAGGAAGATATTGTGGTGGAAAAAATTAAGAAAAGCTACTCCTTTGTGGATTTGATATTTGGCACGCACAATATTTTTAAATTGGCAGAATTGTTATATACTAGAATGCAGTCTGACCGTATGGTAATTGACATTTGGAAGGAAACTACTCAGATAGTAGAAGATTTACCAAGTGAACGTAAATATTCTTTTAAAGCCGGTGTTAATGTTATGTATGGATGTAATAATTTCTGTACGTATTGCATTGTTCCATATGTACGAGGACGAGAGCGGAGCAGAGACCCAAAAGCCATCGTACGGGAAATTGAGCAGTTAGTGGCAGATGGTGTTGTAGAAATTATGTTGCTTGGACAAAATGTAAATTCTTATGGAAAAGATTTTGAACAACCAATTTCTTTTGCTGAATTATTAAGGGAAATTGATAAAATAGAAGGACTAAAACGGATTCGATTTATGACTTCTCATCCAAAGGATCTTTCAGATGAACTTATTTTGGCTATGAAAGAGTGTAAGAAGGTTTGTAAACATCTTCATCTTCCAGTACAGGCAGGAAGTAGCCGTTTGTTAAAAATAATGAATCGAAGCTATACAAAAGAACAGTATCTTGCTTTAGTAGATAAGATTAAAAAGGAAATACCAGACATTTCGCTTACTACAGATATTATGGTTGGTTTTCCTGGTGAGACAGAGGAAGATTTTTTGGAAACTATGGATGTGGTTCAAAAAGTGCGTTATGATGCAGCCTATACGTTTATTTATTCAAAGAGAACGGGAACCCCTGCAGCAACTATGCCGGATCAGGTACCGGAGGATGTAGTAAAAGAACGTTTCCAGAGACTGCTGGCAGAAATACAGAACATATCAAGTGAAATTACGAAAGAGGATGAAGGAACGATACAGGAAGTTCTAGTGGAAGAGAAAAACTCCCAAGAGGAAGGTCTGGTAACGGGACGCTTATCGAATAATTTGTTGGTACATTTTAAAGGTGATGAGCAATTGATTGGTGAACTGGTCATGGTAAAATTGACAGAGTGTAAAGGGTTCTATTATATGGGAGAAAGAATAACGGAATTATAAGAAGTACGCTTTGTGAGTTTCTCGAATTAGAAAGGTGCTAGTCAAATCTTTATACAAGCACTGGAGTTTCCTCACTACTGGCGTAAATAACGAAAAGGCTGACTTATGTCAGCCTTTTTTTATGTTTTGGGTGCGTTTTCCTTTTTTTATGAAAATAAAGGAGAAATACTTGGCATTCCTAAACATTGTGCATAGGAAAAAGTAGTTTTTTGTACAAATTACAGCTTAATTCATGGTTTTGAAATAGAATATTCCATAATTTGTAAAATAATTTGTGATAATTCATAAAAAAATATGGAAATTAACTTGAAAAATGATTGATTTTGCTATATAATGGTGATACAATTGTTACAGAGGTTATGTCTATGACATAGATAAAAATAGGGTATTTAAGAAAGGTAGGAATGCAAATATGCGTATTTGTCAGAGTTGTAAAACAAGAAATGTAGATGAAAGTGTTTTCTGTAGAAAATGTGGAACTAAGATTGAGGAGAATCCTTTTATTTGTTCAGAGTGTTTATTCGAGAATACAGATGATAGTATGTTCTGTATTAAGTGTGGAAATAAAGTGGGTGTTCCAGCAAAGTCTACGCCCATAACATCCGCGTCCAATAACAGAGATGCGGGATTCAATCAGGATACAGCAAGAAAGGCTAATGAATCAGCAACTTTTGACTACAATGTTTATATGAATGGAAGCCCATCTGCAGATGCGCAGGTTGCAAAGGAGGAAGAAGTAAATTTTTCTAAGGCTACAGCACCAGTGGTTGAAACCGTATTTGAGGGACAGAAGAATACCTCTGGTAATACAGTGGGCAATATCGTAAATGAAGGTGTTGTGGCAAAACAGGGAGAATGGATTTATTTCTCTAACAGTGGCGACAAAGGAACTTTATATAGAGAACGTATTGATGGTACTGATAAAACAAAGATTAGCGATGAAGTATGTTTCTGTATTAATGTGGTAGAGGATTGGATTTACTACCGTAACAATTCAGATGGTGGAAAATTATACAAGATTCGTATTGATGGAACAGAGCGCACAAAGTTGTTAGATGACAGTGTAGATTGCGTTAGTGTTGTAGATGGTATCATTTACTTTGTAAATTATTCAGATGATAAAAAACTTTACAGAATCAATGTAGATGGTTCTGGAAAACTTAGAATTTCAGATGATAAATGTATGTATATCAATGTAGTAGATGGTTGGGTATATTATTGTAATATTACTTGCGGTCAGAAGATGTACAAAGTAAGCATTGATGGTAAAGACAAAGTAGAACTTTGCGATGATGAGAGTATGCACATCAACGTAGTTGGAGAATGGATTTATTATAGAAATCTTTCAGATGGTGGTAAGATTTATAAAATGAAGACAGATGGTTCTCAGAAGACAAAGTTAAATGATGATGCAAGTAGCTTTGTAAACGTAGTAGATCGTTGGGTATACTATGGTAACCTTACAGAAGGAATTAAGCTTTGTAAGATGACAGTAGATGGAACAGACAATGTTTTATTGAACAAAGATCAAAGTGTAAGCATTAATGTAGTAGACAACTGGGTATACTACCGCAATGAATTTGAAGGAAGAAAATTGTATAAGATTCAGACCGATGGTTCTGAGCGTCAGGCAGTTTGCTAATACATAAATAATAGAATTACAATTAGGGAAAGAGAAGCAATTCTCTTTTCCTTTTTTCTAATTAGGAGGGGGAACATTATGAAAAAGTATATTCAATTTATTAATATGGGAATTGCTAATTGTGAGAGTTTGCAGGAAGTGGAAGAATGGAATGTGAGTTTTGCGGTACAGCAGGCACTTGATAAAAATTCTCCGGAAGATGATATTTATATCATTGGATTTCGTTTTTTAGAAAAAGAAGGGGAATTTACAACAAATAAAAGTGGTGTGTATTATTTGACGGGAATTGTGGTGAATGAGCCAGTTTCCGATATGGAAGTATTTCGATATTGCAAAGAAAGAGAGTTGCCGGTGCCTAGTTTTCCTATAATTAAAATAAAACAACCCTTTTTACTTGTATATCCATTTGAAAAAGAAGATTGTGTCATAAACACAGAACAATATATAACGCCTGGAACAAAAGAAAATAGAACAGCCAGAATAGAGCAGCTTAGAAAAAATATAATAGAGTATAAAGATAAGGTTATCAGCCAGTTAAGAGAGACAGCAGATGCCTTGGAGGCAGATGAATTTTCCTTAGTGTCTCTTACGGGTGAATCAGAAGAAAATGGAGTTCGGTATTTGAATATATGTGAAGATGGTGGGGATTTTGGAAAACATATGAAATATCTGTATGCTTGTATGGAGGAATTAGAGCAATTACAGAGAGATTCTATAAATCATGAGAAACACGCTCTGTGAGTTTCTTAGCGGATTACGGTGTTCGTCAAATCTTTGCGTAATCGCTGGATTTTCTGCGCTATTTGCGTAAACAAGCAGCCAGACTTTTATAGTCTGGCTGCTGTTAGAAAAAATTAAGATTCATATTGTTTACTTACAAATTGATCGGTAAGCAAATCTAAATATTCGTCATCTGCTTCAGGAAATTCTGTAGTTAGCTGTTCTTTTACATATTCTAGCTTGTGAAGATAATTGATTTCTTCTCCTTGGGATTGGTCACATATCTCATCAAGCATTTCTTTGGTAATATGTTCTTCTAACCAAGTATTGATTGTATTCGTATCATCTTCTTCCTCACCTAATTCAGATTTTAGCTTTTGTGCTTTGATACCAGAAGAAATACCAATCCAAAGGAAAAAGGTGAATAGTGCTATCATAGCAACTTGTGACACAATATTATTGGCAATAGGTAAATGAAGAATATCAAGTGCGGATAAGATGGCAACTACATCACCCAAAACGCCGAAAATACAAAAAATAATAGCTGTAGATTTGGAATCTTCATAGCGATCTTTTTTTGGAACATACAAAGTGCTTTTTGCAGTTCTTAGTTTTTTTGTTTCTTCTAATAATTCATAGTTTTTCCAATCTTTATTAGATGCAGATTGTGTTTCTTTTTTTTCTGTCATAAATACTCTCCTCTGTGAAAGTTTCTGTCCGTTTTTCTTTAAGTTTAGAACAGAAATAGTAAGTGTTTTCAAATTAGATGGTAACATATCAAAGAGAGAAATTCAAGCCGAGGATGACAGTATTATGGAGTAAATAATGTTATTGCTCATAGTAATGAGACAGGGGATGGATGGGGACAAAACTAGCTTCACCAAATGAGGGTTCTCACATATCATATAATAAAAAATAAAAGGGAAATTTTTTATGGAATCCTATTTTGAGCAAACAGATTATGGGCCAGATATGTATGTGGTAAATGTAGAGAGAATGGCAGAGGAAAACGAAGATTTTCGTGTTGCTATTTGGACTGGATGCAATATGCAAATGACATTAATGTGTATTTCGCCATGTGATGAAATTGGATTGGAAGTTCATGAAGATACGGATCAATTTCTGCGTGTGGAAGAGGGATGTGCAATTGTAAAAATGGGAGAATGCAAGTGCAGACAGGATTTTAGGCAACACATTCACAGGGGAGATGTAGTTTTTGTGCCTGCAGGAACGTGGCATAATATTATAAATATAGGAAGTTGTCCGTTGAAAATATCTTCTATTTATGCACCGCCTAATCACCCATGGGGAACCGTGCAGCAGACAAAAGAAGAGGAAGAAGAATAGATGTTTGGTTAGGAAACGGAGAAAAAGAGATGGATTGGTGATGGTTATCAGTAATCCATCTTTTTTATAGTTTTTGGAAGATGTCATAGTGAAACAGGATTTTGCTTTAAAATATACAGGGTTTATGTTACACTAAGTAAGTATCGGCTTAAGGTTAAAATGGGGCTAATAGATAATTTATAGGAGGCGAATTTGTGAAAAAAGTAAATTGGAAAGTAGAAGTGATATCTTTATTGGCAATTGTAATAGTAATTGTTGCAATTGTGGGGATAAAGTGGTATAGCACTGGGAATGTGCAAAAAGAAGAGAACGTTGTACAGAAGCAAATTAGTAATATTGAAGATTTAAAAGGGAGTAAAATTGGTGTACAGATTGGCACTACAGGAGATGTTTATGCTTCAAATTATGAAAAAGATGGTTCTGGTACAATCATAGAGCGTTACAACAAGGGTGTGGATGCTGTACAAGCATTAAAGCTTGGTAAAATTGACTGTGTGATTATTGATGAACAACCAGCAAAAGTATTTGTAGAAAAAAATGAAAATCTAAAATTGTTAGATGAAGAATTTACCAATGAGCAATATGCAATCTGTATAGATAAGAGCAATGCAGAATTGAAAGAAAGAATCAATGGAGCATTGGCTGTCTTAAAAGAAAATGGAACGTTGTCAGATATTATTGAAAACTATACTGGTGATGATGAAGTAAAAGGGACAAAACCATACAAGAAAAAAGAAATAGACAGACCCAATGGCACTTTGCGTGTTGCAACCAATGCAGCATTTCCACCTTATGAATCCTATGTTGACGGTGTGATGGTGGGAATTGATATTGATGTTATGCAGGCAGTTTGTGATGAGCTTGGAATGACATTAAAAATGGAAGATATGGAATTTGATTCCATTATTTTAGCGGTTACTTCTGGAAAAGCAGATGTGGGATGTTCTGGAATGACTGTAACAGAAGATCGGTTGAAAAATATTGATTTTACAGATAGTTACACCAATGCAAAACAAATGGTAATTGTGATGGATTCTTCGGCAACAGCAAATGAAGAAGAGGATTCCTTTGTTGGAAAATTAAAGCATAATTTTATTGAACAGGGGAGATATCAGTATATTCTAAGAGGTCTTGGAAATACATTAATCATTACCAGTTTAGCAGTAATTATAGGAATTGCGTTGGGATTTTTAATTGCGTTAGTACGAACCAGTCATGATCGAAATGGTGGTTTTGTTGTATTAAATGGTATTTGTAAAGCGTATTTAGCAATTATTCGAGGAACTCCTGCGTTGGTGCAGTTATTGATTATATTTTATGTAATTTTGTCTTCCGTAAATAATAAAATAGTAGTTGCAGTAATTGCCTTTGGTTTGAATTCTGCGGCATATGTGGCAGAAGTAGTACGTTCAGGAATTATGGCGGTGGATTTTGGACAATTTGAAGCAGGGCGAAGTTTAGGATTGACATATAGACAGACTATGGTTTCTATTGTGTTACCACAGGCATTGAAAAACAGTCTTCCGGCCCTTTGTAACGAATTTATTAGTCTACTAAAAGAAACTTCGATTAGTGGATATATTGGATTGGTAGATTTGACAAAGGCAGGAGATATTATTCGAAGCAATACTTATGAGGCGTACATTCCTTTGCTCACCATAGCGCTCATTTATTTTATTATTGTAATGTTTTTGACGGCGTGTGTCGGTCAATTGGAAAGGAGATTGAGAAGAAGTGAGTCAAAATAAAGAGAAGAAAGAAGTTATTTTGGAAATCAATCAACTGTGCAAAGATTTTGGAAATCATAAAGTATTAAAAGGGATTACCACAACCATTTCCAAAGGTGAAGTGATTGCCATTATCGGACCTTCCGGCTGTGGAAAATCTACCTTTTTACGTTCCCTAAATTTGTTGGAACTTCCTACTTCTGGAACCGTTTGTTTTGAAGGAACCAATATCACAGATCCTTCCATTGATATTAATGAAATGCGTGAGAAAATTGGAATGGTATTTCAGCAGTTCAATTTATTTCCTAATATGACTATTAAGAAAAACATTATGCTTGCGCCCATAAAAAAGAAAAAAATGACAAAGGAACAAGCGGAAAAACGGGCAATTGAGTTGTTGCAGCGAATTGGTCTGGCAGATAAAGCAGATGCCTATCCGTCTATGCTCTCTGGTGGACAAAAACAACGTATCGCCATTGCTCGTGCATTGGCAATGAATCCGGATGTTATGTTGTTTGATGAGCCAACTTCTGCGTTAGATCCGGAGATGGTAGGAGAAGTGTTGGGGCTTATGCAGGAACTTGCTAAAGATGGTATGACTATGGTGGTAGTAACTCATGAAATGGGATTTGCAAGGGAAGTGGCAAATAGAGTGCTATTTATGAATGAAGGAAACATTCAAGAAGATGAAACGCCAGAAGAATTATTTGGATGCCCAAAGAATGAAAGGTTGCAAGAATTTTTAAGTAAAGTGTTGTAGTATACAGGAATAGGAAAAAGACTGTTTCGAGGAGTTTCGAAACAGTCTTTTTTGTAGCAAAAGCCCGTAGTGCGGAATGTTCGCAAGCGAAGCGAGTAGGAGTCAGCCTACTCGATTGTGCATGTCAACCAGCAGAACGAAGACCATCAAATACTTCGAAAACTGTTTTATTAAGTGCAACCACATGTCCAACTGAATTTTCTTCCGTATGTGTGATTTCCATCCATCCGGTAGTTCCGTCCTCTGCTTCCAAATAAATCATATTGAAATCTACACTGATGCGGGTGTATTGTACTTTTTGAGGCTTCATGATAATGGTTGTAGCGGGATGGTTAAGGTCTGGTGCTACGGGAAGTGCTTCTTTTAGCTTCACAGGATAGGTAGCAGCATAAGTAAAATAGCCATTTGGAGAGGAGGGTACAATGCTTTGTGATGAATCGGAAGATATACTCCATTGCATATTGATGCAGTCTGTTCCCATAAAGTTCTTGAAGACTGTTCCTGTTATTTTCCCGTCCTTGATTTCACAGTGACGAATATCGGTGTCCAGTTGTCCTACATTGTTTACTACATAGTGTCCCTTTGAGGGGGCTTTTTTGGTGTTTTTAGTGTAAGAATAAAAATGTGTAGTGACACCCGATTCTCCTTCGGAATCCAGAGTTACTAAATAGATATCTTCGGTTCCGAGAGAAATTCCGTAGATGTCAGCATCTATGCCCTGACCAAGATCACCTTTGCGCCCACTGATAGTTTTAAGGTTCACATCGTTTACATATAGATCGCCTTTGTAATGTTGAGAAGAAGATGTTTCTTTTAGGACAAAACGAAGATGTTCTTTTTTGCCGTCCCCATTCAAATCAATAAGTGCTTGGTCGATGCCATCTAAATTTTCAGAAGTAAGATAAATGAGTTCGCCGGGGTGTTCTAAGATTTTTGCGCGCAAGTCTTCCGTTTCGCCAGCTATTTTTGGCTGCTCAGTTTCTTTGATTACCGTTTTTTCCTTGGTTAGTGTATCGTTTTCTTTTTGTAAATGTATACCCATATACCAAAGCATACTACCCATAAAGAAAAGTGCAAAAGATGCAGCGATAGTAACTACATAAGTTGACAAAGATTTCTTTTTGGATTGATATTTTTTTTCAATTGCACATAAGATTTTTTTGTTTTGTTCTTCACGTAATTGTATACTTTCATATAATTCTTTTATGTTATCTTCATTCATAGGTTGCACCTCCATATTATCAATTTAGTTTTTGTTTTAATAACTCTCGCCCCTTTTTTAATCGCATTTTTACTGCGGATTCTCCACAGTGTAATAGCTGCGCGATTTCTTTGCAATTGTACCCTTCGAAATAGTGGAGATAGAGGGTGATTCTGTATTTGTCAGCCAAACGAAAAAGCTCTTCCAGTAGTTGCTTTTTTTCATAATCTATATTCCAGATGGCTTGTTGCTGCAAATCGTCAATGTTGCAACGGTTCTTTTTCCAAAAAGATTTCAAATGATCCTTTGATTTATTGATTGTGACGCGAATCATCCAGTTTTTTTCGTGTTCTTCACTTTTAAATTGTTTGCGATAGTACAGTCGTTTTACAAATACGTCCTGCATGATATCTTCCGCATCCATTTCATTTTTGGTATAGGTTAATGCAATACGATAGACAAGATTGTTGTATTTGTTATAAATTTGTGTTAAGTCTTGATTTTGCAAATGTATTCACCACCCTTCGACACCTATAATACGATTAATACAGGCAAACGGTCAAAAAGAAATGACATTTGTCATACTTTTTTTAGAAGAAAGGTTATGGAGTGTGCCGTTTTGGATAATTATGATGTTAATTCGAACTATTGTATGCTATAATAATTTGTTAGAGTTAGACCTAATTGTTATAGAGGAGTGTTCACCAGTAGATGACCCAACTTGTACTATAAGAAATATTTGACGGAAGGATTATTTGCAACTGAATTTCCAAATGACTGGATAAAATTGGAGTTAAGAATTGTATACAGTTAGCAGGTTATGTTGTGAAACAGGGATTAGATAAATAGAAGATAGGGAGGTAGTAGTATGTATTTTTATATGCCAACAAAAGTATATCAGGAACAGAGAGCGGTGGTAAATCATGCAGCCGAGTGGTGTCAGGTGGGACACAAAGCATTGATTGTTACGGGAAAAAGTTCTTCGAAGAAGAATGGCTCCTTACAGGATGTGTGTGAAGCATTGGAGAGTCAAAAGAAAACCTATGTGATTTTCCATGGGGTAGAGGAGAATCCATCTGTTGATACGATTCTTGCCGCTAGTGCATTGGGAGTGGAGGAAGCCTGTGATTTTGTCATTGGAATTGGTGGAGGTTCACCGCTTGATGCTGCAAAAGCAATTGCTTTTATGATGTATCATAAAAGTACCTCAAGTGAATTATTGTATACACCGGGGGATGATCGTGCATTGCCTATGATTGCAGTTCCCACTACTTGTGGTACTGGTTCGGAAGCAACACCATATTCCATTTTGAGCAGACCGGAAATAAAGTCCAAAGGTTCTATTCCACATAAAATTTTTCCAATCTACGCTCTGGTAGATGGAAGATATTTGCGTTACGCACCAAAACAGGTGTTACATAATACGGCAATTGATGCCATGGGACATTTTTATGAGAGCTATGTAAATACCAATGCAACCCCATACAGTAAGATGCTTGTAGAAAAAGGATTGCAAATTTGGACAAAAGGAAAAGCTGTCTTTCTTGGAGAAAAAGAGGCAGAGAATGAGGATTACGAGCAAATGATGTTAGCATCTACCATTGCTGGTATGGCAATCTCTATCACAAGTACGACTTTGCCACATGGACTTAGTTATCCGCTTACTTGTTATCAGGATATGGCACATGGTATGGGTGTGGGATATTTTCAAGCTGGGTATCTGCGTGAGGCCGATAAGAAAGATCAAGATGTGCTGATGCAGTTATCCGGATTCGAATCAGTAGATGAGATGGAGGCGTTTTATCAGCAGATTTGTCAACCAGAAAAGCAGGATGAGGGAATGTTACAAATCTGTGTGGATTCCATTGCATCCAACGAAGCGAAGCTTCGTATGTGTCCGTTTTTGGTAGATAGGGAAGTGTTGTGTCGCATCGTGGGATTGCGATAAGGGTATCATGTCCACACACCCCTTGCATAAAAAAACACAGTATGTTACCATTAAATTGTTTTGACTGTCGTATGCTTAAATAGAGACAAAGTGTGCATAAAAACAACTCGTCTGGAATAGAGTAAGGTAAAAAGAAGTTGTGATAAGATGGAAAGACAGGAAAAAATACTTTTTGCAAGACAGGAATGTATGCAGAATTTGAATTTTGGTAGTAATAGTCGCAAGATTGAACAGGAAAAACAAGAGTATGATTTGCCTATGCAGCAAAACAGTGCAAAGGGCATGTTGGGAATTAGATGTGTCATTGCCATTTTGTTTTTCCTGTTTCTTTTCGGAGTAAAAATGGGAACGTTTCATATTGGAACATGGGATTGTGAACATATATCTAATATGTTGCGGGAAAATTCCATTGCAAATCAAATTGAAAATACAGTTGAAGACGTGATGAAGTCAAACACCCCGTAGTAAATTGCGGGGGATAAATTCATAAAAGAAGATTGAGGTGTTCGTATGAGAAAACTGGCATTGCCGGATGAGGTATTGTTGACAATTGAAAAACCTGCCAGATATATTGGTAATGAGATTAACATGGTAGTGAAAAATCCAGAGGAAGTGGATGTTCGTTTTTGTATGTGCTTTCCAGATGTATATGAGATTGGTATGTCACATCTTGGAATTCAAATCTTATATGATATGTTTAATCAGCGGGAAGATACCTATTGTGAGAGGGTATATTCTCCATGGCCTGATTTAGACCAAATTATGAGAGAAAAGAAAATTCCTCTTTTTGCATTAGAATCCCAGCAACCAGTAAAAGAGTTTGATTTTTTAGGAATTACATTGCAATATGAGATGTGTTATACCAATATTTTACAGATTATTGATTTGGCGCAAATACCAATGTTTGCATCCCAAAGAGGAGAAGAAGATCCGATTATTGTTGGAGGTGGCCCATGCTCCTACAATCCGGAACCTATTGCAGATTTCTTTGATATTTTCTATATTGGAGAAGGAGAAACCGTCTACTTCCAAATGATTGATTTATATAAGGAAGTGAAAAGCAATGGGGGTACAAGGGAGCAGTTTTTAGAAAGAGCAGCAGCGGAAATTGAAGGATTGTATATACCAAAATATTATAAAGCAGAATATAAGGAAGACGGGACATTAGCAAGTTTTGAGCCAATTAATCCAAATGCCAAGAAAACTGTATTAAAACAGGTTCAAATGGATATGGCAGAAACTTTTTATCCAAAGAAACCATTAGTTCCTTATATTAAAGTAACACAGGATCGAGTAGTTCTTGAGATTCAGAGAGGATGTATCAGAGGTTGCCGTTTTTGTCAGGCAGGTATGTTGTATCGTCCAATTCGTCCAAGAGATATTGAATTTTTGAAACAGACGGCAAGAGATATGCTTGAAAGTACAGGACATGAGGAGATTTCTTTAAGTTCTCTAAGTTCTAGTGATTACAATGATTTGCAGGAGTTAGTATACTTTTTGATTGATGAATTTCGTGAGAAAGGTGTAAATATATCTTTGCCATCTCTTCGAATTGATGCGTTTGCGCTGGATGTTATGAGTAAGGTTCAGGATGTACGAAAAAGTAGTTTGACCTTTGCACCTGAGGCTGGTTCCCAAAGACTTCGTGACGTAATAAACAAAGGACTTACAGAAGAAGTAATATTAAAAGGTGCAATGGATGCCTTTCAGAGTGGATGGAATCGGGTAAAGTTATACTTTATGCTGGGACTTCCTACTGAGACAGAGGAAGATATTGAAGGAATTGCAGTGCTTTCTGATAAAATTGCAAGAGAATACTATACCATTCCAAAAGATCAGAGAAATGGAAAAGTAAGCATTGTGTCCAGCACTTCCTTCTTTGTTCCTAAGCCATTTACGCCTTTTCAGTGGACAAGAATGTGTACCAGTGAGGAATTTTTGGAAAAGCAGCGTTTTCTGAATGGTAAAATGAAAGAACAGTTAAATCAAAAGAGTATTAAATATAACTGGCATGAGGCAGAGTTGACACAGTTAGAAGGTGTACTTGCTCGTGGAGATCGAAGATTGAGTCAGGTCATTTATGATGCTTATAAAGCTGGCTGTATGTTTGATTCTTGGTCAGAATATTTTAAATATGATGTGTGGATGGAAATGTTCCAGAAAAATGAGATTGATCCATTATTCTACACAGCTAGAGAAAGAGAAGAAGATGAATTATTCCCATGGGATTTTATAGATATAGGTGTATCTAAAACATTCTTATGGAGAGAGTACCAACAGGGAAAACAGGAAGTGGTAACGCCAAACTGCCGTCAGAAATGTGCAGGCTGTGGCGCAATGAAGTTTGGAGGAGGTGTATGTTTTGAAGGTAAGAATTAAATTTAGCAAAACAGGTTCTATGAAGTTTATTGGACATTTGGATGTTATGCGATATTTTCAAAAAGCAATTCGAAGAAGCGGGCTGGATGTATCTTATTCACAAGGATTTAATCCGCATCAGTTGATTTCTTTTGCAGCACCTTTAGGAGTGGGGCTTACCAGTGATGGAGAATACATGGACATGCAGATGGAGAGTACATTTTCCAGTGCCGAAGCATTAGAGAGGCTCAATCGTGCCATGAATGAAGAAATACGTGTGAAAAGTTATGTAGAGTTAGAGCCAGACAGTAAAAACGCCATGTCTATTGTGGCAGCAGCAGATTATTGTGTTTCTATAAAAGATGGTTATGAATTTCCAGATGATTTTCAACAAAAGTTTGATGCTTTTTTGACACAGGAAAAGATTATGATGCGAAAGAAAACAAAAAAGAGTGAGCGCGAGATTGATGTAAAACCTTATATTTATCATGTGGCATATTCACAGGAAGAATTTGCAAAACAGACAGGCACTTCTGTGGAGAATACAGTTGCAGAGCAGTATGCAAACGGAAAGAAATTGTATATGCAAATTACAACAGGTAGTGTGGTAAACATTAAGCCGGAAATGATAATGGAATCCTTTTGTCAATATGCACAGATTCCATATGAACCATTTGCTTATCAACTTCACCGTATGGAAGTATATGCAGATTTAAATGCAGATACAAAGGTGGATGTGGAGGAATATGGGAAAAATCGTAATCTGGTAACGTTGGAAAGTTTTGGACATAGAATTGATTGAGGGAGTGTATGCAGCAATTATTGATAACCAGGCATGGACAGAAAATTGTATCGTCCTTGTTTGAGCAAAATACTATGATACAGGTACATGTAGAGCAGGCACAGAGTACCTCTTTGCTTGGAAATGTATATGTGGGTAAGGTGAAAAATATTGTTAAGAACATCAATGCAGCATTTGTAGAAATTGCAGATGGGCAGATGTGTTATCTTGCATTGGAGGAAGCGCGAACTCCTATTTTTTGTAATGCCAAGAAAAATGATAAAATTTGCATTGGGGATGAATTGATTGTACAAGTATCAAAAGATGCAATCAAGACAAAAAATCCTTCAGTGACTACAAAGTTGCAGTTTGCAGGAAAATATGTAGTCTTGACACATGGTGACACCAGAATTAGTATCTCGTCAAAGATTAGAGAAAATGAGGATAGACTGAGATTGCAAAAGCTGGTAAAGGATGCAGTGGGAAAGAAAACGGCATTTGGAATGATTGTACGAACCAATGCACTTTTGGCAGAAGAAACACTTGTGGAAACGGAAATAAAAGCTCTAGTTTCTGTTTATCAGGAAATATTGCAGACGGGGATATATAAAAACAGCTTTTCACAGCTATATCAAGCACCAAATGGCTATTTGTGCGATATTCGAGACGGATATGAGGAAGAAATTGAAAAAATTATCACAGATGATGATGAAATTTATCAGCAGATAGAAGGCTATTTGTCGAAATATCAGCCACAAGATTTAGAAAAACTCCAAAAATATGAAGATAAGATGATAACATTGAATCACTTATATGGAGTGGAGACTAAAATTGAAAAGGCTATGCAGGAGCGTGTTTGGCTGAAATCTGGAGGATATTTGGTAATTCAGCCAACGGAAGCCCTTACAGTGATAGATGTAAATACTGGAAAAGCTATTGAGGGAAAAAAAGCAGCGCAAAAGCATTTTTCCAAAATAAATTTGGAGGCAGCAGTGGAGATTGCCAAACAAATTCGCCTTCGAAACTTATCCGGAATTTTGATTATTGATTTTATTGATATGGAACAAAAAGAGGCAAAAAAAGAATTGATTGCATGTTTGGAGCGCGAGATAAAAAAAGATCCTATAAAGACTGTGTTTGTTGATATGACAAAGTTACATTTAGTAGAGCTGACTCGTAAGAAAGTTAGAAAACCGTTACACGAGCAATGGAGAGATTGTGAGAGTTGATAGAAATGAGGGAACATATGAGGAAAAAGGGAGTGTTTCTGTTTACAGCATTAGCAGCTATGTCTGTAGCAGGATTTACGGGAGTTACCGTACAAGCGGAAGAAACTGGTATAGAAATGCAGACAGGTGAAACACAAAATGTAGAAACAGTAGAACAGACAGAATATGGAGAAATTACAATGATTTCGCCTGTGAACTATTCTCAAAATGGCGTAGATTATAGTTATACAGGAACTTGTGTATATGAAATTGTGTTTAATGGAAAAAACGTGTCGCTTACCAAAAGTATGCCGGGTATACGACTTCATGATGTAATGATGGTCCCATTACAAGAATCTGTAGAAAATGCACAGGTGAATGGAAGTGTGGTGGTATCTGGAAGCGGCATGACCGTAAAACGTGGTGCATATACCCTTTGTTATGAAGAGGGAAGCAATCAAATTACTGTAAATGGAGAAATTATGGGGATTGAGACTGCACCGGAAAGACTGACCTATAAGGGGAATGAATATTTTATGGTGCCTGCAGAAACATTATTTTCCTATCTGGGAGCTGAAATGGCAGAAGTGGATGAGGAAAAACAAAAACTTGTTGTAAAAAAGACGAAGGGAACCTTTTTACTATTTGAGCCATCTTTAGTGGCAGAAGCTAAAAATTCTTTAAAAAAAGTAAGCGTAGCAAACAGGGGAAGTAAGGAAATGGTGGCGATTACTTGTGATAAAACACCAAACATATCGGTAAAGTCTACAAATACCAAGATTATAGTAACGATGAAAAATGTTTCCAGTGGAGAAGAATTTGTGCAATCCGTGCTAGATTCTACATATACAAAAAAAGTAAAAGTAGAGAAAAGTGGTGCGAATATTAAAGTAACCATTGACAAAAAAAGCGGGACTGATTTTATTTACCAATATGGCAGCGGGCATGTATATGTGTTTCTAAATGCAACACCAATTCGAATTGCTGTAGATTGTGGACATGGTTCCTATACACCAGGAAAACGAACTCCTAAATTACCATGGGGACTAGATTTTGATGGTGATGGTAGCAATGAATTGCGAAAAGGGCAGACCATGAAAGAGCATCGTGCCAACGTGGCAGTTGGAAAATATCTGGCATCTGAGCTAGAACGGTTAGGATTTAAAGTATACCGTTCCGCATTTGGAAGTGCAGATGTTTCTTTATCTGCAAGACAGCAAAACATAAGGAAGTTTAATGCAAAATATTCCATTAGTGTTCATTTTAATGCGGCTGGTTCTGGGAAATATTTTAATGCTGCAAATGGTGTGGAAGTATATTATCACAGTCAGTATGGAAAAAATTCCAAAACCTTAGCAAAAAAAGTAGTAAATGAGATGGCAAAAGGAACAAGACAGATAAATCGAGGTGCAAAAGGGGCTCATTTGGCGCTTTGTAGTACACAAAAAATGGGAACACAGGCTAGTATTTTGGTTGAGTGTGCATTTATGACAAATACCCGTGAAGTGAAAAATATGATGGGAAAAACATCTTATTGGAAAGAAACTGGGGCAGAAATTGCAAAAGCCATGTGTGCTTATGCAGGGGTAAATTATGTTGAAAAATAAAGAGTTTCTTCCAGAAATTTACATGCAATTTACTAAAATTGACAAAAAAAGCGTGAAATGATTTGATATTTTGGTAAAAATGATGTATACTATATCTAGTAATATGAGGATAGGAGGAACGGGTTATGGAGACTAATATTTTGTTAGAAAGTGGTACTAACGAGTTGGAGATATTGGAATTCCGTGTAGGGGGAAATTACTATGGAATGAACGTTGCTAAAATCAAAGAGATTTTAACATATAAAAAACCAACACCAGTGCCTAATGGACATCCTTCCATAGAAGGAATTTTTATGCCACGTGATACAATTATTTCAATTATTGATCTTGCTAAATGCTTACATTTGCCACCTTCCAAAGATGAGAGCAGAGATATGTATATTGTAACAAACTTTAATCAGTTGCATACTGCATTTCATGTGCATGAGGTAGTTGGAATACATCGCGTTTCATGGGCGGATATTGTGAAACCAGATGATACAATCAATACTGCTGGTGCAGGAGTGGCAACAGGAATTATTAAGATTGACCAAAAACTGATTATTATTCTTGATTTTGAGAAGATTGTAAATGATATCAGTCCAGAGACCAGTTTGCGTGTTTCTGATGTGAACCGTTTAGGAGAACGTGCTAGAAATGAACATCCAATTTTGATTGCTGAGGATTCTCCTTTACTTAGCAAACTGATTACAGATTGTCTTCACAAGGCTGGGTATTGCAATGTTACCGTTTCCAATAATGGAAAAGAGGCTTGGGACAAGTTATGCCAATATAAGGAAGAAGGCAATCCACGCGACAAGGTAAGCTGTGTGATTACAGATATTGAGATGCCTCAGATGGATGGACATCGTTTGACAAAGTTAATCAAAGATGATGAATCTTTAAATGATCTTCCAGTTGTTATTTTTTCTTCGCTTGTAAACGAAGAAATGAAGAGAAAAGGAGAGCGTCTTGGTGCGGATGCCCAGTTATCGAAACCGGAGATTGGTTCTTTGGTAGCATGTATTGATAATTTAATAGGAAAAACAACAGAATGAAACGTTGCCGTGCAATTATAATACAAGTTGCACGGCACTTTTATGTAGGAAGGAAATAAAAGTGTTGCAAATCATAATGAACGTTTGCCAAAAAATGTAATAGTTTCTTGTGGAATTGTAACTATTATGGTATAATATAATCAGTTTTTATGTTGAAATAAAAGCATAATCCACCTTTTTAGGGGGATAGGGAAAATTTTTGTCCTCGCGGCAAGTATGTTAGGGCATACTTGAATGACGGAAAAGATTGGACATGGGGGGTTGAATATGGGGCAATGTAAGATTTGTGGAAAAGAAACAGCCGATGGACAGGATGTCTGTGAAGTTTGTCAGAGCGATCTTGATAATGTGGAAGTGGATGTATCAGATTTAGGGGATCTTGATTTATCACTGGAGGAATTTGATTTACCAGAATTGTCAGGAGATTTGCTTGAGACAGAACTGGAATTTAATTTAGAAGATCCAGATAATGATTTAGAAAATCCCAATATTGTTGTAAGGGATTTGGAACCGGATGTGACTGAGGAATTAGAAGAAGATATTCCATTGGCAGAAGTGGAAGAGTCAGTCCAAGAACCAGTGATGGCGCAGCCAGAAATGGAGTCGGAAGACAGCGTTGAGTTCTTTAAGGAAGAAGAGGTATCGGAAGGTATCCAAGAAATAACAGAAGAACCTATGGCAGATTTGTCAGATTTAGGTATTGATCTTAATGATGAGATGGCGGTTAGTGATTTGCCGGAAGCAGATAATGAACCAATACCGGATTTGGGATTAGATTTGGATGGGGATTTACCAAATTTAGACACAGTTATGGAAGAAGAGGATGGTCTTGATTCCTTGTTGTCAGATACAGATTCTTCTGATGGAATGGATTTATCAGGACTTTTACCGGAAAATTTAATGGCAGAGGTTACTGGCGAAACAGAACCTGAGGAGCATTTGGCAGATTTGTTGGAAGATCCGGTGGAAGATGTTTCTAGCGACCCAGATGATTTTTTAGGTGGTCTTGATTTGGGATTTGGTAGTAGTTCCGATGAAGAGATTGCTTTGCTGGATGATTTACCGGATGCAGAAGAGGTTGCAGAGCTTGCAACACCAAAACCTAAAGTTAGTATCTGGAAGAGGCTATTTGGTAATCTGAAGGATGAAAAATGGGAAAAGCAAAAGGAAAAAGAAGCAAAAGCAGAAGAAGCTCGACTTGCTAAAGAAGCAGAGAAGAAAGCAAAAGAAGAAGAAGGTGTGCAGGCTACTGAAGGAGAAGGCGGCGAAGGAGAAGAACAAGCCGTAGATCCAAAAGAGGCAAAGAAAGCTGCAAAGCTGGCAAAGAAAGAAGAAAAAGCAAGACGAAAAGCGGAGAAGAAAGAAGAAAAAGAACGTCTGAAAGAATTGGCGGAAGAAGAGGATGGAGACGAAGGGCGTATCAATCGCGTGGGCGCAGCCATTGTATTCGCGTTTTTTGGAATTGTTGCTGCTTTTATCATTGCTGGAACCGACATCTTTCATTACAATAGTAGCATAACGAAAGCGGAAAACTATTTTGAGGAAGATGAGTATACAGCAGCCTATTCTCAGTTGGCAGGGTTAGACATTAAGAGTAAGGATCAAGAGTTATATGAGAAAGTTCGCATGGTTATGTATGTGGATAAGGAACTAGATTCTTATCATAATTATACCAACATCCGAATGTATCCAGAGGCATTGCATTCTTTGATTAGAGGATTAGAGAAGTATGATGCACACATTGAAAATGCAGAGGAGTTAGATGTGACAGAAGATTACGATAAACTTCGTACAAAAATTTTGTCAGAGATGGAAAGTGAGTATAATCTGACAGAAGAAGAGGCATATAAGTTGATTGAGATGGAAGATCAGACTGCCTATAGCAATGAAGTAATCGCAATTGCCAATGAATAATATAAATATTTGTTTGGAAGAACAAATACATAAAGACTGTAAAAACACATTTAGTAATTTTATAAGAGGTATTGTAAATAGATACAAATTTGTTGTATGATATATTTACAGTACCTCTTGTTTGTTTAAGAAAAGGAGATTGTCATGATAGCAATTATAGATTATGATGCAGGAAATTTGAAAAGTGTGGAGAAAGCATTGGCATTTCTAGGCGAAGATGCTGTGATTACCCGTGATAAGAAAACCTTATTAGAGGCGGAGAAAGTAATTTTACCTGGAGTTGGAGCATTTGAAGATGCCATGGGAAAATTAAAAAAATACGATTTAGTAGACACTATTAAAGAAATTGTAGAAAAAGGAACTCCGTTTTTAGGGATTTGTCTGGGATTACAGTTGATGTTTGAGCGAAGTGATGAATCAGAGCATGATGTTCCGGGACTTGGCATACTAAAAGGGGAAATTTTGAAAATTCCTCCAAAAGAAGACTTGAAAATTCCACATATGGGATGGAATAGTTTAAAGATTAAGAAGGATGCAACCTTATTTAAGGGGATTGAGGAGAATGCTTATGTATATTTTGTGCATTCCTATTATTTAAAAGCGGCAGATGAGGCAGATGTGGCAGCTACCACAGAATATTCTACCAATATTCATGCGTCTGTAGAACATGGAAATGTATTTGCTTGTCAGTTTCATCCAGAAAAAAGTGGAGAGGTCGGATTACAAATTTTGAAGAATTTTGCAAATATTGGAAGGGAGGAACTGTAATGTTTACCAAAAGAATTATCCCATGTTTGGATGTACATGATGGCCGAGTAGTCAAGGGCGTGAATTTTGTAAATTTAGTGGATGCAGGAGATCCAGTTGCAGTAGGGGCTGCATACGATAAGGCAGGAGCAGATGAATTGGTATTTTTAGACATTACTGCTTCTTCTGATGCAAGAGCTACTAAGATTGATATGGTACGTCGTGTGGCAGAAACTGTGTTTATACCTTTTACCGTAGGTGGTGGAATTCGTACGGTGGAAGATTTTAAAGTGATTTTAAGAGAGGGAGCAGATAAAGTTTCCGTAAACTCTGCTGCAATTATGAATCCGAATTTAATTTCTGAGGCTGCGGACAAATTTGGAAGTCAATGTGTGGTTGTAGCCATTGATGCCAAAAGACGAGAAGATGGAAGCGGCTGGAATGTATACAAAAATGGTGGTCGTGTAGATATGGGAATCGATGCAGTGGAATGGGCAATGAAGGCAAATGAATTAGGAGCAGGAGAAATTTTGCTTACCAGTATGGATTGTGATGGAACAAAGGATGGTTATGATATCGAACTTACTAGAACCATTTCAGAAAATGTATCCATTCCGGTAATTGCCTCTGGTGGTGCTGGAAAGATGGAAGATTTTACAGAAGCATTGACAGAAGGAAAGGCAGATGCTGCATTGGCTGCATCTTTGTTTCATTTTAAAGAGTTAGAAATTCGACAGGTAAAAGAACATCTTCGTCAGCAAGGCATCAGTGTACGATTATAAGAAGAAAGAAGGCAAGAACATGGCAGCAATTTCCAATGACTGGTTGGGAGCAATTGGAGGAGAATTTAAAAAAGATTATTATAAACAGTTGTATCAATTTGTAAAAGAAGAGTACAGCACTCATGTGATTTATCCTCCTTCCGAAGATATTTTTAATGCGTTACATTTAACGCCATTAAAAGATGTAAAGGTAGTAATTCTTGGACAAGATCCATATCATAATGTGAATCAAGCACATGGTCTTTGTTTTTCTGTAAGACCAGAAGTAGATATTCCGCCTTCGCTTGTGAACATATATAAAGAATTGCAGGATGATTTGGGATGTTATGTGCCAAACAATGGATATTTGGTAAAATGGGCAAAACAGGGAGTGCTTATGTTAAATACAGTGCTTACAGTGCGCGCCCATCAGGCAGCTTCTCATCAGGGAAAAGGTTGGGAGCAGTTTACAGATGCCATTATAGAGGCGGTAAATCAAGAGGATCGTCCTATTGTGTTTATGTTATGGGGAAGACCAGCACAGATGAAAAAGAAGATGTTACATAATCCGAAACATTTGATTTTGGAAGCACCCCATCCAAGTCCGCTTTCTGCATATAGAGGATTTTTTGGCAGTAAACCATTTAGTAAAACCAATGCCTTTTTGCAGGAACATGGAGTGGAACCAATTGATTGGCAAATCGAAAATTGTTAAAGGTTGGTGATTGTTTATATTCGGGCTCTCATGGAATAAGTGATAGTAAGCATATTTGCAAAAACACTTGTCTTTGAGAGCCAGTAGTGTGATACGAAGATTTCGTTGACACTATATAGAAAATAGCTTATAATGAGAAATATTCGGCTGAGCATTGTAAAATAAATGCTTTAGTGTGATAAAGTGATAAAGTAAAGTTGCTGAGAATATTCAGTAAGAAGGAGGAAAACATGATTAAAGCAGATTATAAATTTTCGAACCATTCGACGGGGCATGACTTGCTTCATACACCGGAAGGAGTTCGTGATATTTATGGAGAGGAATGTGCGCGAAAAGTAAGAGTACAGGAAACTATGCATCATGTTTTAAAATTGTACGGATTTAATGATATTCAGACACCAACGTTTGAATTTTTTGATATTTTTAGTGAGCAGCGTGGGACTGTGGCAGCAAAGAATATGTATCGTTTCTTTGATAGGGAAGGAAATATGTTGGCGCTTAGACCAGATATTACACCGTCTATTGCAAGATGTGTTTCAAAATATTATAAAGAGGAGGAGTTGCCAATTCGTTTTTGCTACTCTGGAAATACCTTTATTAATAACACAAGTTATCAGGGAAAATTAAAAGAAACCACACAGATAGGTGCAGAATTAATAAATGACGATACTTCAGATGCAGATGCAGAGATGATTGCTGTAACAATTGAATGTTTACTGGAATGTGGAATTCGTGAGTTACAGATTGAAGTGGGACATGCAGACTTTTTCAATGGTATTGTAGAGGAAGGGAATTTTACTGATACAGAAAAGGAAGAACTTCGCAATTTAATTATGCAGAAAAATATGTTTGGTGTGGAACAGATGATAGAGGAGAAGAACATTACTGGGAATTTGAAAGAATTATTTTTAAAACTTCCGGAAATGTTTGGAAATTTGGAAAATCTTTCTTATGCAAGAACATTGACTACAAATGAGAAGGCGTTACATGCCATTCATCGTTTGGAAAAATTATATACTATTTTAAAGACATATGAGCTTAACAGTTATGTGACTTTTGATTTGGGAATGTTAAGTTCTTATAATTATTATACAGGTATTATTTATAAAGCCTATACATACGGAACAGGAGAGCCAATTGCCAAAGGCGGTCGTTATGGTGCGTTGACAGAACAGTTTGGAAAGAAAGCACCAGCAATTGGTCTTGCCATTGAGGTGGATCAGGTGATGATGGCTCTTTCCAGACAGAAGATTGATGTATTGAGAGAAGCACCTGTTACTATCGTGCTTTATAAGAGTGATTACCGCAGAGTGGCAATTGATGTGGCAAAATATTATCGTGGCAAACAGATGAAGATTGAGTTGCTTCGTAAATCATCCAGAAGAAGCCTTCAGGAATATAAGCAGTTTGCCATTCGCAACGGCATACATCAGATTTTATATATCGAGGATGAGGAAAATGCCTCTTTGCTTGATGTAGAAAATAATACAGAAAAGATTATGAAAATACAGGATATATTAGAAAGATAGTAGATGGAGGTTTCTATGAGATATATTACATTTGCCCTTGCGAAAGGAAGACTTGCTAAGAAAACACTTGGAATTTTGGAGAAAATTGGAATTACATGTGAGGAGATGAAAGATCCCGATACTCGTAAATTGATTTTTGTCAATGAAGAGTTGAAATTGAAATTTTTCCTTGCAAAAGCATCGGATGTTCCTACTTATGTGGAATATGGAGCAGCAGACTTTGGAGTGGTTGGAAAAGATACCATTTTAGAGGAAGGCAGAAAGATGTATGAAGTAATTGATCTTGGGCTTGCAAAGTGTCGTATGTGTGTGGCTGGACCTAAAGAGGCAAAGAGTTTGTTAAGTAGTGGAGAATTGATTCGTGTAGCCACTAAGTATCCTAATATTGCAAAAGATTACTTCTATAATAAAAAGCATCAGACTGTGGAAATTGTGAAATTAAATGGTTCCATTGAACTTGCGCCTATTGTTGGGTTGGCTGAAGTAATTGTGGATATTGTAGAGACTGGTTCTACTTTGAAAGAGAATGGATTGGTAGTGCTTGAGGAAATCTGTCCATTATCAGCCCGTATGGTAGTAAACGAAGTTAGTATGAAGATGGAACAGGAAAGAATTACCAAGATTATTAATGATTTGAAGTTGGAATTATCGAAGATGGATGAATCTGAGAAAAATTAATGTTAAAGTTTCTTGTTAAAATGGAACAGTAACAAGCCAATGGAAGAAAGGTAGTGTATATTGTGAGAAAAATTAAATTAACAGAAGACACAAAGAAAAATATATTAGAAGATTTATTGAAGAGAAGTCCAAATAGTTATGGAGAATTTGAATCAACTGTTAATGAGATTCTTGAAAATGTGCGTAACAAAAAGGATCAGGCTATATTTGAATATACAAAGAAATTTGATAAAGCAGATATTAATGCAGATAATATTTTAGTGACAGAGGCAGAATTTGAAGAGGCTTATACATTAGTGGATGCTTCTTTGGTAGAAGTAATTCGTCGTGCCATTGCAAATATTAAAGAATATCACGAAAAACAAAAACAATATAGTTGGTTTGACAGTAAGCCAAATGGTACTATATTAGGTCAGAAAGTAACACCAATCTCAACAGTCGGATTATATGTTCCAGGAGGAAAGGCTGCATATCCATCTAGTGTACTTATGAACTTAATTCCTGCGCAGGTTGCTGGGGTAGAAAGAATTATTATGTGTACACCACCGGATGCGCAAGGGAAAGTAACACCAACTACTTTAGTTGCTGCAAAAGAAGCTGGTGTGGCAGAGATTTATAAAGTGGGTGGAGCGCAAGCTGTAGCTGCTATGGCGTTTGGAACAGAGAGCGTTCCAAAAGTAGACAAGATTACAGGACCTGGTAATATTTTTGTTGCCTTGGCAAAGAAAGCAGTGTATGGACATGTAAGTATTGATTCTATTGCTGGACCAAGTGAGATTATGGTTCTTGCAGATGAGACAGCAAATCCTAGATATGTAGCGGCTGATTTACTTTCACAGGCAGAGCATGATGAAATGGCATCTTCCATTCTTGTGACAACAAGTGAGGAATTAGCAGATCAGGTTTCTGCAGAAGTAGATGGTTTTGTGAAAGAACTTTCCAGAAAAGAGATTATTCAAAAATCATTGGATAACTATGGTTATATTTTGCTTGTGGACAGTATGCAGGAAGCAATTGACGTTGCAAATGAGATTGCTTCTGAACACTTGGAGATTGTCACAAAAGATCCATTCCAGACTATGACAAAAATTAAAAATGCAGGTGCTATTTTCCTTGGAGAATACTCTAGTGAGCCTCTTGGGGATTATTTTGCCGGTCCAAATCATGTGTTACCAACAAATGGAACAGCGAAATTTTTCTCGCCACTTAGTGTAGATGATTTTGTGAAAAAATCAAGTATTATTTCTTATTCAAAAGAGGCATTAGAGCCGATACACAAAGATATTATTCAATTTGCTACAGCAGAGCAATTGACAGCCCATGCCAATTCCATTGCTGTTCGTTTTGAAAAATAGTTGGCGGTTGTTATGTGTAAAAGAAGAGAGAAAAGCGAAGGGATGGGTAGCGCTTTGTAAGGGGAATACAAAAAGAGGCATCATCTGATTTAGGGTGATGTCTCTTTGTCATAAAATTGGCATACATTGGTGTTATAGTGTTACTATTAACAAATGACAAGGGAAGAGGAGAGGGAAGAGGATGAAGAGAAGAGATAGGATATGGAGCATTGTTATGGTGCTTGTACTTATTGTTGGGTTACAGATAAGAGCAATTCCAGTCTTAGCAGAGGAAAATGTTGTAGAATTTACCTTAAGCAAGGAAACAATGTCGCTTCAGGTGGGAAGTAAGAAAAAAATTACAGTGAAGGGTACTGAGGAAAAAATCACTTGGGAATCTTCAAAAGAAAAAATAGCAACGGTGTCTTCGGATGGAACGGTAACCGGAAGAAATGCAGGAAGTACGGTGATTACAGCTACATCGACTACAGGTGCAAAAGCAAGTTGTAAGGTGACTGTCACTAATAAAATCATTCGTGTGCTGCTAAAGAACACTGGATTTTCCAGTGAGTATCATGGTAGCGTTACACTGACATCCAATAAAAAATTTACGATTTCAAATGGAAATAAGACAAAGTCCTACGGAGCAGGAAAGTATGTAACGATTAAAAAGAGCTATGCTTTGCTCAAGGGAGGAAAGTCTCTTACAATCAAAGCGGCAGATAATGGAAAAATAAAAATTACATCTATTAGTAGAGCGCAGGGGATTCCATCTTATCGTGGTAGTATTGTAGTTCGATATGTAAGTGGAAAGGGGCTTTCGGTAGTCAATCATGTTCCTTTGGAATATTATTTATATAGTGTGGTGGGAAGTGAAATGTCCTCCAGTTTTTCAAAAGAGGCATTGAAGGCTCAGGCAGTTACAGCAAGAAGTTTTGCGTATGCCAATTTAAATAGCAGTAAATATACCCAATTGAAGGCGGATGTGGATGATAGTACCTCTTATCAGGTATATAATAATATAAAAGAAGATAGTAACGTGATTTTGGCTGTCAATGCTACACAGAATATGGTTATAAAAAGTGGCGGAGATGTTCTTATGACATATTTTTTCTCTACTTCTTTTGGTCAGACTTCTTGTCCATCGGAAGTGTGGAATGGAACTGGGGAAGATAAATATTATAACAATGTGGAACAGGTGAAAAATGGAGATACCGTAGATTTGTCTTCTAATACAAAATTTGAGAATTTTATAAAGACAGAGTCAAAGAATCACTTTGATCGAAATGCAGATTGGTATCGGTGGTCTGCGGAAATAAGCAAGACAAATCTGCAAAAGCAAATTAATGGAAAATTGGCATTGTGTTATACCTTGTATCCATCTTACATAAAAACAAAACAATCTGACGGCTCTTATAAAAGTACAGTGGTTTCCTCTGTGGGGACATTAAAAAATGTGGAAGTAACTAGCAGAACAAAGAGTGGGATGGTAGAAAAATTGAAAATCACTGGTTCTAAAGCTACAATACAGGTTTCTAATCCATCGGCAGTGCGTACATTGATGGCACCAGCCTATGATTTTGTGAAAAAAAATAATGGAAGTAAAGTCAGTGGATATTCTATGTTACCGAGTGCTTATTTTGCAATTGAAAGAACCGTATCAGGAAGTGCAATAAAGTACACTATAACTGGTGGTGGATATGGACATAATGTTGGTATGAGTCAAAATGGTGCAAATCAGATGGCAAAAGAAGGTTATGATTATCAGGATATTTTGAAACATTACTATAAAAATATCAGTATTTCTCATGTAGTAGACTAAATGAGAATATTTTTGGATAAAAAGGAAACAGTATTACAAGCTGGAAATATATCGGAAATAGGCTTTTCGGGAGTCATAACAATACAAATTCATCCTTTACAAATAACTGAAACTTTAGTATAATAATTAAAGTTTTCGTAGTATGATTTTTATGAAATATGCTTTTGTATTTTGCAAAGGATAAAGAAAACAGTGGAATATAGTTTCAAAGCTAGATAAACAAGGATACACTGTTTTAAACGTATTTTTGCATCTGTAGCTCAGTGGATAGAGCAATGGCTTCCGAAGCCATGTGCCGGGGGTTCGAGTCCCTTCAGGTGCATGTAGTAGACAGCTTATCTAGTTAATAGATAGGCTGTTTTTTCGATATTGTTTACAATTGTGACAAGTAAACAGTATAGGTTTTCAATACAAAATAAGGAGACTTGACATGAAGTTTAAGTATAAAAAAATTATTCTTATTATTACGATGTGTACCATGTGCATTGGAATGGTGACCATTTCACTTACAACACCTTCTGGTGGAAAGAATGGGAAAAATGGTAACGGGACAAAAGATAGGGACAATACCTTTGCAGTGATGAGTGAGGATGCAACACTTATGGATGAGGCTGGTTTGTCTGATAAGAGTGAATTAAAAAACAATGATATAGAAGAGGTAGATGCTCTTGTTACCACATATCTAAAAGGTATGCTTACCTGTGATTTAATCACATTAGGAGATATTGTGACGGATGTGGAGAGCATTGACATTGTGGATATGCAGGGAAAACAGAAGTTAATTGAGCAATATGAGAATATTGAATGTTATACACTGGATGGACTGCAAGAGGGAGAGTATCTTGTATATTATTATAATGAAGTAAAATTTTCTGGAATTGATACAGCAGCACCAGGGCTTAATCGTCTTTACATTGTCACTGAGGACGGCACTTTGAAAATTGCTACAGGGCATTTGCGACAGGAAGTGCAGGATTTTATTGAAGAGGCAGATCAAAGTGATGAAGTACAGCAAATTATTAATACTGTTAATTACAAGTTAGAGCAGGCAATTAATGAGGATGATGGCTTACGACAGTTATATGCTAATTTGAATGGTGGAAGTGACGAAGTGGATACAGAGGCGGAAGAAGATGAAAGTGTGGAGGCAACGGAAGTGCCACCAACGGATGAGCCTATTGAGGATACGGAAACAGTAAATGAATAGGATATTTTTGGTGGATACAAGAGTATTCTAAAATATATGGAAACGCAAAGCATAGCAGGGAGAAATACTTTCCCTGCTTGCTGATTATTTACGCAAGTAGTGAGGAAAAGCGAGTGTTTCGGTAATCTGAAAACCTTGCAAAATGTGTTTTTTTATGCTTATGGAGGAAAACGATGGAAGAAATGCGATTAAATAAATATTTAAGTGAAGTAGGAGTATGTTCCAGACGTGAGGCGGATCGATTTGTAGAAGCAGGTAGAATAACAGTAGATGGTAAATTGGCAGTTATGGGGCAGAAAGTTACAGGTAGAGAACGAATTGAAATTGACCATAAATCTATAAAAAAAGAGGAAGAGAAGGTGCTATTAGCGTTTAATAAGCCTCGTGGAATTGTTTGTACTACAAGTAAGAAGGACAAGGATAATATTGTGGATTTTATTAACTATGGAAAACGAATTTATCCCATTGGAAGATTAGATAAAGATTCCGAAGGTTTGATTTTACTTACCAACCAAGGAGAATTGGTGGATAAAATCCTGCGTGGGAGTAATTTTCATGAAAAAGAGTATATTGTTACTGTAAATAAAAAAATTACGCCGGAATTTTTGCGAGCTATGGGTTCTGGTGTGCCAATCTTAGATACGGTTACAAGACCTTGTGAGATTGAGCAGATTGGACCAAAAACGTTTCGGATTATTTTAACACAGGGATTAAACCGACAGATTCGACGAATGTGTGAATATTTTGACTATCGGGTACTGGAACTTACCAGAGTGCGAGTGATGAATATACGATTGGGAAGACTAAAGTCCGGAACATATCGAAAAGTGGCAGGTAAAGAATTGGAAGAGTTGATGGATTTGTTATAAGGATAACAATAATAGGGAGGATAACGAATTGGAGAATCAAAAAAGAATCAAAGAATTGGTAGAGCTTTTAAATCGTGCATCCAAAGCATATTATCAAGATGCAGAAGAGATTATGAGCAACTACGAGTACGATAAACTCTATGATGAGTTGGTTGCATTAGAAGAGAAAGAGGGAATTATTCTTTCCAATAGTCCAACACAGAATGTAGGATATCAGGTACTTAGTGAACTTCCAAAAGAAGAACATCCGGCAAGAATGTTATCTTTAGACAAGACAAAGGAAGTAGCAGCATTAGAAACATGGATAGGAGAGAAAAAGGGGATTCTTTCTTGGAAAATGGATGGACTTACTATTGTGCTTACTTATGAAAATGGCGAATTGGTAAAGGCGGTTACCAGAGGAAATGGCGAAGTAGGAGAAGTAGTTACGAACAATGTGCGGGTGTTTAAAAATGTTCCTCTAAAGATTGGATTCAAGGGACGATTGATTCTAAGAGGAGAAGCGGTTATTAAATATTCAGATTTTGAAGCGTTGAATGAAACGATAACAGACGTGTCTGCAAAATATAAAAATCCAAGAAATCTATGCAGTGGTTCGGTAAGACAGTTAAATAATGAAATTACTGCAAAGAGAAATGTATATTTTATGGCATTTGCTTTAGTATCCTGTGAGGGGGAAGATGCGCCGGATTTTGAAAATAGCAGGGAAAAGCAGTTTGCATGGCTTGAAGGACAAGGGTTTCAAGTGGTAGAACGAAAAGTAGTCACCAGAAAAAATATGGCAGATATGGTGCAGTGGTTTTCTGATACCATTTCTCATAATGATTTTCCTTCAGATGGTTTGGTATTGTTGTATGATGATATTGCTTATGGAAGAAGTCTTGGAACTACAGCGAAGTTTCCAAGAGATGCCATTGCTTTTAAATGGGCAGATGAAACGGCTGTAACAAAGTTAGTAGATGTGGAATGGAGTGCTTCAAGAACTGGATTGATTAATCCGGTGGCAATATTTGATTCTGTGGAACTTGAGGGGACCACTGTTAGTCGGGCGAGCCTTCACAATATTAGTATCATTGAAAGTCTTGAACTTGGAATTGGAGATGAGATTTCTGTGTATAAGGCAAATATGATCATTCCTCAGGTTGCAGAAAACCATACAAAAAGTGGGGATTTACCAATTCCATCTGTATGTCCGGTATGTGGAAAAACGACTACTATTGAGCGAGAAAATGATGTGAAAGTCCTTAAATGTAAGAATGCGCAGTGTTTGGCAAAAAGAATAAAAATGTTTACCCATTTTATGAGTCGGGACGCTATGAATATGGAAGGTTTGTCTGAGGCTACCGTTGAGAAAATGATTGGGCAGGGCATTATTAAAGAGTTAGCAGATTTGTACCATTTAGAAGCTCATCGGGAAGAAATTATAAACATGGAAGGCTTTGGAGAAAAATCCTTTGCGAATATGATTGCCTCCATTGAGCGAGCAAGAACAGTTACATTGGCAAAATTTATATATAGCTTAGGAATTGCGAATATTGGTTTGTCCAATGCAAAATTAATTTGTAAGGCATATAACAATGAGGTAGATGCAGTTCTTCATGCTACAGTAGAAGAATTGGTGGAGATTGATGGTATTGGACAAGTAATCGCTGAGGCATTTGTTTCCTTTATGGCTCAGGAACAAAATAAAATTATGATTGATGATTTGCGAAAAGAGATTCAATTTGAAGACAGTCAAAAGGAAGAGACTAGCGCAACTATGGATGGGGTAACTTTTGTGATTACCGGTTCCGTAGAAAAGTTTAAAAACCGAAAAGAAATGCAGCAATTTATTGAGGAACATGGAGGAAAAGTAACAGGAAGCGTTACTTCTAAAACAAATTTTTTGATTAACAATGATAATACATCCAGTTCTTCAAAAAACAAAAAAGCCAAGGAATTAGGGATTCCAATCCTTACAGAAGAAGAGTTTTTGGTGCGGTTTAGTTGATTTTTGTAACGTGACATGGTATGATAAAGTAGATGTAATTATAAAGGCGGTGGTAGAATGCCTATTAAAGTGCAGAACAATCTTCCAGCAAAGAAAATATTAGAGAACGAGAATATTTTTGTGATGGATGAGAATCGGGCGATTGAGCAAGAGATACGCCCGCTGCAGATTGCAATTTTGAATTTAATGCCCTTAAAAGAGGCAACAGAAGTACAGTTATTGAGAAGTTTATCAAATACACCTTTGCAGGTTGATTTAACCTTTTTGACAACGGCAAGTTATGTGGGAACAAACACAGCAGCCAGTCATTTGGATAAATTTTATCAGACCTTTGATGACGTGAAAGAGAAGCGTTTTGATGGTTTGGTAATCACAGGTGCGCCAGTGGAGCGACTTGCATTTGAAGATATAGATTATTGGGAAGAACTTACGAATATTATGGAATGGTCCAAAACGGCAGTTACTTCTACCTTGCATATATGCTGGGGGGCACAGGCAGGGTTGTATTATCATTTTGGATTGGAAAAGAGAGCGTTGCCAAAGAAAATTTCTGGCATATATTCTCATAGGGTTCTTAATCGAAAGAATCCTTTGGTCAGAGGGTTTGACGATGTGTTTATGGCACCACATTCCAGATATACGGACGTTTCTTTAGAAGAGATTCATAACACAGAAGGGCTTACCGTTCTTGCCGAATCAGAAGAAGTAGGAGCTTTTTTGATTATGGCAGAGGAGGGAAAGCAAATTTTTGTGTTAGGACATCCAGAATATGACCGTTTAACTTTGGATGAGGAATATAAAAGGGATTTAGGTAAGGGATTAGAGGTAGAGATACCGAAGAATTATTATCCAGATGATGATCCATCTAAGAAACCATTGCTTACATGGCGCGCACACGCTAATGCTATGTATACAAATTGGTTGAATTATTTTGTTTATCAGGTCACTCCTTATGACTTATCTTAAGAGAAGGTAAGGCGGTTTGTTATATTAGTTAGTGAGTGAAGATGAATAGGGGAATACATCAGAAGGGGAGCAGTATAAGGAGGAGGGATAACCATGGTTCTTTTGGATAGCGACATAGGTCTTTCTATTGCGGAATTTTTTGAAAAATATCAGCAAATAGGTATTATGCTTGTAGGCTGTATTATGATTGTTGCTTTGGTTATTATTTTTATTTCATTTCGTATGAAGATGCGTAGTCAGGAGAAGATGATTAATCAGGTTAAATTGCAGGAGAAACGCTATAAGATTTTAGCAGAGATTTCTAATGATATTCTATTTGACTACGATATTTTTTCAGATGAGATGTCATATTCTGAAAAGTACACTGAAAACTTTGGAAGAAAATGTAAGATTGAGCGGTATGCAGAATTAAAAGAGGAGTTGCAGTATGTCTATAAAGAAGATGTAGCTCGTTTTGAGCATTTTTGCAAATTGCTTGGTGGAGAAAAGCAGAAATTTGATGAGGAATATCGAATGAAACGTTCCTCAGGAGATTTTGTCTGGTGTTATGTTTGTGGACAAACTCTTTATGATGATAACAATAATCCAGTTGCAGTTGTTGGAAAACTTACCAATGTAGATATGCAGAAGCGTGAGATGGAAAAGCTACAGTTTAAAGCAGAAATTGATGCTATGACAAATATCTACAATAAAGTTGCTACTAGAGAGAGAATTAACACATTTATCAATAATAGCAGAAAGCAGGATAAGCATGCTTTATTGATTGTAGATATGGATAACTTTAAGAAAATCAATGATACCTTTGGCCATTTGAAAGGTGATGAGGTATTAAAAGATGGTGTGGGACATTTAAAGAGTATGTTCCGTGGGGATGACATTATCGGAAGAATTGGTGGAGATGAATTTGTTGTATTTATGAGCAACGTTACTTCTAGAGAAGATATTGTCAATAAAGCTAAGAGTATTGGAAAAGCATTCCGAAGAACTTATAGTGACGATGCCAATGAGGTTATTGTATCGGCAAGTATTGGTATTTCTATTTATCCTATGGATGGTGGAGATTACGAAGAATTGTTGGATAAGTCAGATAAAGCATTGTATGAAGTAAAGAAGAATGGAAAGAATGGATTTTGCTTCTATCATGAAGAAAAAACGGAATAGAGAATGCTTTCTTTGAAACAAGAGAATAGTTAGTCTTAATGGACTGTAAAAAACAGCTACGGATTGTAGCTGTTTTTTTGATCTATAGGATTAGAATGTCAAAAGCCCTCTGTGCAGGATGCGCACGCTTTGTTTTAGTAATTTACTGGATTTAAAAAGCCGAAGACTTTTTGCTGAGAACGGCAAGGGAAAGTGCTTGGAAAAGGGTGTAGCAAAATTCGCTGAGAAGCATGGCAAAAAAGTAGCCGGCAATTCCAATGTTTGGAATAAAAAGGAAAAACAGAGCAATGCGCAACAAAAGGGAGAAGGTGGTGTTTCGGAAGGTAAGCTGTGTTTTTCCAAGACCATTTAGAATACTGGAGAACATAGCATTTAAGTAAAGCATTGGGCAAATCCATGCCAGATTTCTTAGATAAATACCACACAATTCATTGTGAAACAGGAGAATACCAAGAAATTTTCCTGTAAACAAAAAAAATAAACTGGCGCATAAGCCTGTAAGCAGACTTCCAGAAACAGAAAGGGAGACTGCTTTTTTTATGTATGTAGTGTCTTGTTCGCTTTTCGCTCTGGAAATAGAGGGCAGTAATAAAACGGACAAGGAATTAAACAAGGTAGAAGGAAATAAAAGTAACGGGAGTGTCATACCTGTCAAAATACCATAGATGCTCAATGCTTCTTTGCTGGAAAATCCATGTGTACAGAGAAGCTGTGGAATCAGTATATTCTCCATGGCATGGAGAAAACTGACAACTAAGTGAGTTGCAGTTAGTGGCAGGGTAAAAGAAAGTAATTTAGAATAAAGGGTTTTGGCTGGTTCCGAATAGGAGGTAGTTTTATGGGAAGAATTCTTATGTAGAATGGTATAAAAATTGTAAAGCATGGCAGTAATTTCACCAATGGCAATTGAAAATATGGCAATTTCACAGGTGAATGATGTATGTGATTTTTGAAAGAAAAATAAAACAATCAAACTGAATAAAATTCGGCTCATTTGCTCAATGAATTGTGCAATGGCAGGGTGTTTCGTTTGCGTCTGTCCAAAATAGAAACCGTTGATACAAGCTGAAATTGCACATGCAGGAAATGTAAAACTTAAAAACTGTAGGGAATCGGCACAGCGAGGTTCTTTTAAAAAAGTAATGGCAATTTGTTCTGGGAAGAAAAATAGAACCAAAGAACAAAGCAGAGCAATTCCAGTAGAAAGAAGCATACCACAATATAGAGTTTTTCTATGATTATAAGTGTCGGTGGTCTTTTGCTCGGAAACTACTTTAGAGATGGCAGTTTGCATTCCAGAACCATATAAGGTAAAACAAATGTTGTATATAGGAAATACTAACTGATACACCCCAAGCATTTCGCTGCCTAAAAGATTAGAGAGCAGCAATTTATACAGAAAGCCCAGAAAACGGGTGGCAAAGCCTGCAATGGTAAGAATGAAAGTACCTTTTATTAATTTAGATTTCAAATAGAATACACCACCGAAAAAAACATTAATATATTGTATTAGGAGAAGAAAAAATGTATGACAGAAGGATAGTGAAGGAATTACTTTGTTCCAGATAAAAATCTTGACATATGAGGGAGGAAGTGATAGGATATAAAAAAATAAAACATACTAAAATAATCGGAATTAAAAAAGTCGGATTTAGAATAAGAAGAAAGGTTGGATGGAAGTGAAACTTTCTACCAAAGGAAGATATGGATTGCGTGCGGCAGTAGATTTGGCTATGCACAGCGGAGAGACAGTTGCGTTGAGTGCAATTGCAGAAAGACAAAAGATAACCGTTAGTTATTTGGAGCAGATTATTCCTAAATTGAGGAAGGTAGGAATTGTCAATAGTGTGCGAGGAGCACAGGGTGGATATACACTTGCAAAGTCTCCAGAGGAAATTTCAGTAGGAGATGTGTTACGGGCATTAGAAGGCAATTTAAGTCCAGTAGATTGTAAAGAATTGCAGGACAGCAATAGTTGTGTGGGTTCGGATTCCTGTATCACAAAGTATGTGTGGATGCGTATTAGTGCCAGCATCAATGATACGGTGGATCATATGATGCTCTCTGAATTAGTTGCAGAAGGAAAACGTCTGCAAGAGAACCGAGAGTAGATAATATTTCGCATAAAGCGAATAAGTGAGAAGAGGAGATGAAGGTATGAGTCGATTTATTTATTTAGATAATGCAGCAACAACGCCAACAAAGCCGGAGGTTGTTGAGGCAATGATGCCATATTTTACAGAGAGTTTTGGAAATCCATCTGCAGTATACGGTTTTGCCTCCAGGAATAAGGCAGCCATTACAGAGGCAAGAGAAACTATTGGAAAGGCACTTGGAACACAGAAAGAAAACATTTATTTTACTGGAGGTGGCTCGGAAGCAGATAACTGGGCGTTAATTGCAACGGCTGAAGCATACAAAGAAAAGGGAAATCATATCATTACGACTAAAATAGAGCATCATGCAATTTTGCATACAACAGAATATTTGCAGCAGCGAGGATTTGAAGTAACCTATTTAGACGTAGATGAAGATGGTATGGTAAAACTGGATGACTTAAAAAATGCCATTCGTCCTACTACTATTTTGATTTCTATTATGTTTGCCAATAATGAAATTGGAACCATTCAGCCAATCGGTGAGATTGGAAAAATTGCCAAGGAACATGGAGTTTTATTTCACACAGATGCAGTACAGGCATTTGGACAAGTACCAATTTCTGTAGATGAGCTAAATATTGATATGCTCAGTGCATCCGGTCATAAGCTGAATGGACCAAAAGGAATTGGATTTTTGTATATTCGAAAAGGAGTAAAAATTCGTTCTCTTATTCATGGAGGCGCTCAGGAGAGAAAACGGAGAGCAGGAACGGAAAATGTACCTGCTATTGTGGGATTTGGAAAGGCAGTGGAAATTGCCTGTGCAACCATGAAGGAACGCACAGAGAAAGAAATGGTTCTTAGAGACCGATTAATTCATCGAATATTGAAAGAGATTCCATATGTGCGATTAAATGGGCATCCAGAAAAACGACTTCCTAACAATGTAAATTGTAGTTTTCGATTTGTAGAAGGAGAATCTCTTTTAATTATGTTGGACATGAAAGGGATTTGTGCATCATCTGGTTCGGCTTGTACTTCTGGTTCTTTGGATCCATCTCATGTGTTACTTGCCATAGGGTTGCCACATGAGATTGCACATGGTTCTCTTCGAATGACATTAAATGAGGATGTTACAGAGGAAGAAATTGATTTTGTAGTAGAGAATCTAAAAGAAATTGTAAGCAAACTTCGTGCAATGTCACCATTGTATGAGGACTATATAAAAAGAGAGAAATCATGAGAAACGCGCTTTGTGAGTTTCTTAGATTATGGCGGTGCTTGTCAAGGAATGTGGATAACGGTTGAGAAAACAAGTAAATTATGATAGAATAAAAAAGTGCGAGGAGGAGTAACGCATGTACAGTGAAAAAGTTATGGATCATTTTACTAATCCAAGAAATGTTGGAGAGATTGAAAATGCAAGTGGTGTAGGCACTGTGGGAAATGCCAAGTGTGGAGACATCATGCGGATTTATTTAGACATTGATGATAGTGGTATCATCAAAGATTGCAAGTTTAAAACATTTGGTTGTGGTGCAGCAGTTGCCACAAGTAGTATGGCGACGGAACTTGTAATGGGAAAATCGGTACAACAGGCATTGGAGGTTAGTAATAAAGCAGTTATGGAGGCTCTTGATGGCTTACCACCAGTGAAAGTACATTGTTCACTTCTTGCGGAAGAAGCAATTCACGCAGCACTTTGGGATTATGCAGAGAAGAATGGAATCGTGATTGAGGGACTGAAGAAGCCAAAACAGGATATCCATGAAGAAGAAGACGGAGAAGAATATTAATATGAGTGATACAAAGAAGAAAGTCGTAGTTGGAATGTCTGGTGGAGTTGATTCCTCTGTCACCGCATATTTGTTAAAAGAAGCAGGTTATGATGTAATAGGTGTTACTATGCAGATATGGCAGGATGAGGAGGAACAGGTGTTAGAAGAGAATGGCGGCTGTTGTGGACTCAGTGCAGTAGAGGATGCCCGGAGAGTAGCAAACTCCCTAGGCATCCCTTATTATGTTATGAATTTTAAAAAAGAGTTCAAAGAACAGGTCATGGACTATTTCTTAGATGAATATTTGCGAGGAAGAACACCAAATCCTTGCATTGCCTGTAATCGTTATGTAAAATGGGAGGCATTGTTGCATCGGTCTTTGGAGATTGGAGCAGATTATATTGCTACAGGTCATTATGCACAGGTGGTGCAGTTGCCAAATGGGCGATATTGCATTAAAAAATCTGTGACTGCCAGAAAAGATCAGACATACGCCTTATACAATTTAACACAGGAGCAGTTGGCTCATACATTGATGCCAGTAGGGGCATATGAAAAAGATCAGATTCGGGAAATTGCCAAAGATATTAATTTATTAGTAGCAAATAAGCCGGATAGTCAGGATATTTGTTTTATTCCAGACAATGATTATGCCGCGTTTATTCGTGAGAATACTAGCAAAACTGTTCCAGAGGGAAATTTTGTAGATTTGCAAGGAAATGTTCTTGGGACACATAAAGGAATTACCCATTACACAGTAGGACAGAGAAAAGGCTTAAATCTTTCCATGGGAAAACCTGTTTTTGTGGTGGAGATTCGTCCAGAAACAAACGAAGTTGTCATTGGGGATAACAGTGATGTGTTTCAACCAAAATTGTATGCCAATAAATTAAATTTTATGACTATTCCGGATTTAGAAGGAGATATGCGAGTAGAAGTGAAGATTCGATATAGTCACAAAGGAGCGCCTGCAACGATTCGAAAGGTAGCAGAAGATGTGGTGGAATGTGTGTTTGATGAACCACAACGGGCAATTACACCTGGGCAGGCCGCTGTATTTTATGACGGTGATTATGTAGTTGGTGGCGGAAGTATTCTTGGTTGGAACAGAGATTGTTTCTAAAACATATATACAAAGTGTGATAGCGTTGGAGCTTCTGGGTATTTACTATGTGGAAGAGAAAGGAAAAGAACATGAAGAATAAGAAATATGTATTTGCCATTATTATGTTTTGTGTGGCTGTGGGAGTTATCTATGCCATTGCCATGTGTGTTCCGGAAAAACAGGCGCAAATTATTATTTTAGGTGTAGCCGTTGCTGCTGTGGTAGTATGGATGATTGTAAAAATGATTAATATGGTTCGTTTGAACAAAATTATGTCAGCTCCCATTCCTTTGTTATACGAGGAAAAACGTCCAGATTTATATATAGAAGAAATGGGAAAGATTTCTTCTAAAATACATGCCAAACAGCAGAAGGATTTAATTCGCATCAATGTGGCAGCAGCGCAAATTTATAATGGAGAATTTCAGAATGCACTGGACACTTTAGATAAGGTGGCTTTACCTGGACAGCCAGTAGTTCATCAAGTGCTTGTTCATGCAAATCGTGTTATGGCACATTTTTTACTGGATCAAAAAGAAGAGGTAGTGAGTGTAGTCGAAAAGAATAGAGCTGTTTTAAAAAAATATGAAAATAGTTCCAGTGGTCTTGTAAATAATATTGTGGTTACTTATGCCATAGAGCAGTTGGCAAGGGGAAATTATGAAAAAGCATTGGAATATTTAGAAAGTCTAAGAGAAAAAAAGGTTTCCTCGATTTTGCAGGATGTGGTAGATTATTTATATTGTGAATGCTATCGCAACTTAAAGAGAGATGGCGAGCGTACAGAATTAAAACGAGTAATGCTGGAAGGAAATTTAGTGCCAGGTATTCGAAAAAAATTGGAAAGAAAATAGATATTTGGTAAATAATACATGAGAGTTGTATCTGTTTGCATATAACAGAAAAGTGGTAAGAGTTTCAGCGGATGAAACTCTTACCACTTTGTTTATCTTATAGGAAAATGCGTCCTATAAAATAAAAGCACTACATGTCTTTTTCTTTTAAGTTTGTATTTGCAGTGGAAAGCATCAATTTGATACGATTCAACTGATTTACTTCACTGGCACCAGGGTCGTAATCTACCGCAACAATGTTAGCCTTAGGGAAGGCATGGCGAAGTTCTTTGATAACACCCTTACCAACTACATGGTTTGGAAGACAACCAAATGGCTGCGTACATACAATATTTTCTACACCTGAATGAATCAGTTCCACCATTTCTCCTGTTAAAAACCAACCTTCACCAGTCATGTTACCGCCGGAAACAAATGGCTCTGCATAACGTGCAAGAGTGTCAATGTGTTCCATCGGCTCAAAACGATTGCTTTGTTTTAATGCTTTTCTAGCATGTCTTCGGTAGAATTCGATCAGGCGAATGGCAATGTTATTAACCATTGCTTTTTTCTTACTCTTTCCGAAATATTCAGCAGAAAAATTACTGTTATAACAACTGTATAGGAAGAAGTCGATTAGGTCTGGGCAAACTGCTTCAGCCCCTTCAGCTTCCAATAATTCTACTAAATGATTATTAGCAGTTGGAAGGAATTTTACTAAAATTTCACCAACAATACCTACTTTAGGTTTCTTTACATCAAGAAGTGGAAGTGCATCAAATTCCTGAATCATCTGATAAATATTTTTCTTAAAGTTTTTACCAGTCTGTACGTCTTCCATACATTTCTTTTCCCATTTTTGGTACAAGGCGTTAGCAGAGCCTGGAGTAGCTTCATATGGTCTTGTCTTATAAAGAACCCTCATGAAAACATCGCCATATACTAAAGCCTGAATGGCGCGGTTTGCCATAGCAAGGCTTAGCTTAAATCCAGGGTTTGCTTCGATTCCTGCACTTAATGAGATAACTGGAATTTGCTCATATCCTGCTTTTTCTAATGCACGACGGATAAATCCAATATAGTTGGTAGCACGACATCCACCACCGGTTTGTGTGATAATTAATGCTACTTTATCTAAATCATATTTTCCTGATTCTAAAGCCTGCATAAACTGTCCGACTACCAAAAGAGAAGGATAACATGCGTCGTTATTTACATATTTTAGTCCATAATCTACGCAACTTTTATCACTTGGTAGTAATTCTACGTTGTAACCACAAGACTTCATAGCTGCCATCAATACATTAAAATGAATTGGTGACATTTGTGGAGCAAGAATGGTGTAATTCTTTCTCATTTCCTCTGTAAATACAACTCTGTGATGTGCTGCATCTGCAACGTGTGCTTCGATATGTTTGTGATCACGGTCTTTTATTGCGGACAATAAAGAGCGGATACGAATTCTTGCAGCACCCAAGTTATTTACTTCATCAATTTTTAATACCGTATAAATCTTACCGGATTTTGTTAAAATATCGCTCACTTGGTCGGTAGTAACCGCATCCAGACCACAACCAAAAGAATTTAACTGAATCAGATTCAAATTTGGATTGGTGCGTACATAAGATGCAGCAGCATATAGTCTTGAATGATATACCCATTGATCCATAACAATGGTAGGACGGTCTACGTTTCCTAAATGTGAAATACTGTCTTCTGTCAATACCGCTACGTCATAAGAAGCAATTAATTCAGGGATACCGTGGTTGATTTCTGGATCACAGTGGTAAGGTCGTCCAGCAAGGACAATACCTTTCTTACCTGTTTTCTCCAAATATGCAAGCACTTCTTCTCCCTTTGTCTGCATATCTTTTCGTGCTTGTTCCATTTCTTTCCAAGCAGCACGAACTGCCTTGCGGGTTTCAGCTTCAGGAATATTGTTTTCTTCACTAAAATATTTGGATAAACGTTTGGCAACAATTTCCTCGCTTTCAAAGGACATAAAAGGATTTTGGAAAGTAATTTTAGAATCCTTTAGTTCTTCTACATTGTTTTTAATATTTTCTCCGTAGGATGTTACAATTGGGCAGTTATAGTGATTGCCTGCCTGTTCCTGTTCCTTCCGTTCATAAAAGACACAAGGATAGAAAATATAATCTAAGCCATTGCGAATTAACCAAGAAATATGTCCATGAGCAAGTTTTGCAGGGTAACACTCCGACTCACTTGGAATAGATTCGATTCCAAGTTCGTAAATCTTACGGGTTGATTCTGGAGAAAGCACAACTTGATATCCTAACTCTGTAAAAAATGTATGCCAGAATGGATAATTCTCATACATATTCAATACGCGTGGAATACCTACTTTACCACGAACTGCATGTTCTTCGTCTAAAGACTCATACTGGAATAGTCGTTTCAATTTGTATGCAAACAAGTTTGGAACGGAATCTGTTTTTTTGGCTTTTCCAAGACCACGTTCACAGCGGTTACCAGTAATAAACTGACGGCCACCGGAAAATTTGTTGATGGTAAGCAGACAGTTGTTTGTACAACCCTTACATCTGGTAAGTGTTGTCTCAAATTGCAAAGCATTGATTTTTTCAATGGATAGCAATGTAGTATCTGTAGAACCATCAAAATGTTCTCTGGCGATCAAAGCCGCACCAAAAGCTCCCATGATACCTGAAATATTCGGACGTACAGCCTCACAGCCGGAAATCATTTCAAAACTTCTAAGAACGGCATCGTTGTAGAAGGTTCCTCCTTGTACAACAATCTTCTTTCCTAAATCTTTTGGATCTGTGACTTTGATTACCTTTAATAGCGCATTCTTGATTACCGAGTAAGCAAGACCAGCAGAAATATCATCCACACCGGCACCTTCTTTTTGTGCTTGCTTTACTTTGGAATTCATAAATACGGTACAACGGGAACCAAGGTCAATTGGGTTTTTGGCAAATAGTGCCACTTTAGCAAAATCTGCTACTTCATATTGAAGAGATTTAGCAAATGTCTCAATGAAAGAACCACAACCGGAGGAACATGCCTCATTTAGCTGTACGCTATCAATGGTGTGATCTTTAATTTTCATACATTTCATATCCTGACCACCAATGTCAAGAATACAATCTACTTCTGGTTCAAAGAAAGAAGCAGCATAATAATGAGCAATGGTTTCTACTTCTCCTTCGTCTAACATAAATGCTTCTTTGATCAGTGCCTCACCGTAACCAGTGGAACATGCGCGGACAATGCGGGCGCTGTCTGGAAGCAAGGAATAAATTTCTTTTAAAGCCTTTGCAGTTGTTTTTAGCGGGCTACCATTGTTACTGCTGTAGAAGGAATATAAAAGTGAGCCGTTTTCTGCAACTAATGCAATTTTTGTTGTAGTGGACCCGGCATCGATTCCAAGGAAACAATCGCCCTCATATGTAGAAAGATCTTCTTCAACAACTTTATGCTGGGCATGTCGTTTGGAAAAGGCGGTATATTGTTCCTCGTTTTGGAATAATGGTTCCATACGGTTTACTTCAAATTCCATCTGAATACCAGTATTCAATTGCTCACTTAATTTTTGGAAAGAAGTAGTGACTTCTGGGTTCGCATTCATGGCAGAACCTACCGCTGCAAATAAATGAGAATGATTTGGAGCAATAATCTGGTCTGGTGTTAGCTTTAATGTGCGGATAAATGCTTGCTTTAATTCTGTTAAAAAGTGAAGTGGTCCACCTAAAAAGGCAACATTACCACGAATTGGTTTTCCGCATGCTAAGCCAGAAATTGTCTGATTTACCACTGCTTGGAAAATGGAAGCGGACAAGTCTTGTTTGGTAGCACCTTCGTTAATTAATGGCTGAATATCTGTTTTGGCAAATACACCACATCTTGCAGCAATCGGATAGATTGCTTTGTAGTCTTTTGCATATTCATTTAGACCTGTTGCATCTGTTTTTAAAAGAGTTGCCATCTGATCAATAAAAGAACCAGTACCTCCAGCACAGATACCGTTCATTCTTTGGTCAATTCCGCCGGTGAAATAGATAATTTTGGCATCTTCTCCACCAAGTTCAATGGCTACATCCGTTTGTGGTGCATAATCTTTAAGTGCTGTAGAAACAGCCACCACTTCCTGAACAAAAGGGATGCCAAGATGCTTGGAGAGGGTAAGTCCACCGGAACCAGTAATCACTGGAGAAAATTCCATATCACCAAGCTGTTGATAGGCATCGTTTATAATGTTTGCGAGTGTTTCCTGAATATTAGCAAAATGACGCTGATAATCAGAAAACAAGATATGATTATGTTCATCAAGCACTGCCACTTTGACAGTGGTAGAACCAATATCAATACCTAATGTATGTTTTATCTTACTCATAATATCTGGCAAAAGAGCCGTAACCTCCTTTAACGCAAAAAAATAGTAGCATTTTTCATGCAGGTAAACGAAAGCGTATCTGCAAAAAAAATGCACATTACCCATTATACGACAGGATTTTTTTTTAAGCAACCTAAAACATTTTAAAATAAGTAGAAAAAAATGGAATGCACATTGTCATTTTTAGTAAAAAAAGCTATAATTAAAAAAGGAAAGAACTGGAGGCGATAAGGAATGATACAACCTGTATATACGGATAAACAATTGTTAGAAGTGGCAAAAGAAAGTTATGCCAATATGTTACGTTTTTGTCAGGTATTGGAAGCGGAAGGTTATTGGAAAGATACGGAAAGATTTTTAAATAAAAGTATATATGAAATGATAGACATGTATTTGCAGTCGGTATTGCTTAATTTGTGTGTATATTGTGGAGAGAATGGACTTGTGCAGAGGAAATTTATGCTGGAACTTGTGTCTGGAAATGAGTTACAGTGTCCAGAAGAAGGGGATTTGCCAGAAGAGGTTTTAGTTGCAGCAAATAAGATTTTGCGTACACCTCCTATTGTTTTGCAACTTTGTGGTTTGCGAGACAGCAAAGAGCAGTCCTTTTTTTCTAGTTATTTTATAGATTCTTTACTTAATATTTTGATTTCTTGTTCTTTGTTAGAACAGCGTCAGAGTAAGTTTGCAGATAAATTCATTACAGAATTTTATGAAAAAATAGCTATTTTTATAAATGAGGATCAGAGAAAAAAAGTAGTCAATATTCGCTATATTTTTATAAAACTTAGCACAGAAAAATACTTTTTGGAGAAAGTGCCGATTGATTTTTTGAAAGAAGAACGGGAACAGAAAAGTATACAGAAACAAAAAGAACAAGAGCAACAGGCAAAAAGAATCGAGTTAGAGAAAAAGAAAGCAGAGGCAGAGAAAGCACTGGAGGCTGAGTTACGGAAAGCGCAAGATTTAGAACCGCCACAGGAAGTGGAGTTGGAAGAAGTCACAGAATTAATAGAAGTATCTGAGGAAGAAGTTACAGAAGAGTTTGAACAGAGCGAGAAAGACTTAGAGCAGGAAGAATTGGGTGTGGAAAAGGAAGAGGAAAGTCAGAAAGAAAAGTCTCCTTTTGAATATAGTGATGAAGAATTGCTTCAGATGCAGCAAGCTGGAAAATTAAAGATTAAAACTCCTAAAATGGATCAGATGAAACAGGAGAGAGAAGCTGCTTTACAGAGGTTGCAGGAAGAACGTGTGGAGCAGATTCGCAGGGAGATTAATAAAATTAACCATGCAAAAAAGTTACAGGAATTATTAGACGAATTGAATGGTTTAATTGGACTTTCGGAAGTGAAAAGTGAGATACAATCTCTTATTAATCTAATAAAAGTAAAGAAAATGCGAGAAAGTTATCAAATGCCATCTATGGATGTAAGTTATCATATGGTATTTACAGGAAATCCAGGAACAGGAAAGACAACAGTAGCAAGAATTGTGGCAAAGATTTACAAGGAATTGGGAATTTTGTCAAAAGGACATTTGGTGGAAGTGGACCGCTCTAGCCTAGTGGCAGGATATGTGGGACAGACAGCCATTAAAGTAAAAGAAGTGGTGGAAAAAGCAATGGGGGGTGTGTTGTTTATTGACGAAGCCTATGCACTTTCCAATAAGAATGATGCCAATGATTTTGGTGGTGAAGCTATTGATACTTTGGTGAAAATGATGGAGGATCACAGGGATGATCTTGTAGTTATTGTGGCAGGCTACAAAGAAGAGATGGATGAATTTTTAAAGGCAAACACAGGATTGATTTCTCGTTTCAACAAATTCATTGACTTTAAAGATTATGACAATGAGCAATTGCTGGAAATATTAAAAATGTTTACGGACAAGGCAGGCTTGGAAATGGACCAGGATGCAGTGAGGGAAATTGAAGAGGGCTTGGCAAAAATGGAACCGGAGCAAAAATTTGTGTTTGGAAATGGACGAGGTATGCGAAATACGTTTGAGAGTATTTTAGGAAAACAGGCAAATCGAATTGTAGGATTGGAATTGCCAACAGAGGAACAATTAAAAAGGATAATTTTGGAAGATGTACTAGGTATTATAGCCTAATTCTGAGATTTATTTTTTGTGACACTTGAATTTTTGAATTTTTTGAGATATAGTATATCTATCATGGCTGAATATTACACAAAAACAATGATTTGGTCAGAATTACATGATTTGTGAAAGGATTTGGAAGAAATGCGAGTGATAGCAGGAACTGCCAGAAGGACGCAATTAAAGACACCAGCTGGTATGGAGACAAGACCAACCACAGACCGTATCAAAGAAACTTTGTTTAATATGTTACAGCCATATTTGTGTGATTGCCGTTTTCTGGATTTATTTAGTGGAAGCGGTGGCATAGGAATTGAAGCGTTGAGTCGTGGTGCGGAACATGCAGTGTTTATGGAGACGGGAGATGAACCCGTTCGCTGCATTAAAGAGAATCTTCGCAATACCAGATTGGACTCCAAGGCAGAAGTGATGAAGATGGATGTAATTTCAGGAGTAAGACAACTTCATCAAAGAGGAGAGCAATTTGATATTATATTTATGGATCCTCCTTACAAATGTCAATGGGAGCAAAAGGTATTAGAAGAGATTAAGAGTTTAAATATTGCGCATGAAGATACGATGATTATATTTGAAGCATCGTTAGATACGGATATATCTTATCTGTCAAATTTGGGTTATACCATACATAAGATAAAAAAGTATAAGACGAATATGCATGTGCTTTTATTTTTACTGGATAGCCAGCAATAAGCGATGAAATAAGATATTAATTGGAGGGACATCCAGTGAGAGTCGGAATTTATCCCGGAAGTTTTGATCCGGTTACATTAGGACATTTGGATATTATCAGACGTTCCGCTAAGATGGTGGACAAGCTGATTATTGGAGTGTTAAACAACAGCAAGAAGACACCAGTGTTTACCGCATTAGAGCGTAAGCAGATGATTGAGATGGTGACAAAAGATATTCCCAATGTGGAAGTAGAGGTTTTTGAAGGATTGTTGGTTGATTTTGCTAAGATTCGGAAAGCAGATATTATTTTTCGAGGATTGCGTGCGGTGTCTGATTTTGAATATGAACTTCAGATGGCACAGCTAAATCGTAATTTAAGTCCCCAAGTAGATACTGTGTTTTTGGCAACTAGCGTGGAATACGCATATTTGAGTTCCAGCTCAGTGAGGGAGATTGCTTCTTACAAAGGAAATATATCATCTATGGTTCCAGAGGAAGTATTAGAACAGATAGAAGAAAAATTTAAAGAAAGAAATAAATAATGCGGGGAGCAGGTACAATGAAAAATAAGATTTAGATAATTGGGGAGACCGATTGGTTGTTTCGTATTTGTTGTACTGGTATTGACGGAAGAAAGAGGAGTGTTTAAGAAATGGCAATGAGCAGAATAGAGGAGTTAATCGAGGATATTTTTGAATTTGTAGAGGAGTGTAAGATGCAACCACTTTCCTCAACAAAAGTGATTGTTCCTAAAGATGAATTATATGATTTATTAGATGAATTGCGTTTGCGTACACCAGATGAAATAAAGCGTTATCAGAAGATGATTGAGAATAAAGATGCTATTTTGGCAGATGCGGAAGATAAAGCAAATGCCATGTTATCCGAGGCGCAGGACAAAATGGACGCATTAGTGGACGAGCATGAGATTATGCAGCAGGCATACGCTCAGGCAGATGCGATTGTGCAGGAGGCAGCAGAGCATGCGCAGGCAATTTTAGATGCAGCAGAGCAGGATGCCCATGCTATTCGTACAGGTGCCATTGGATATACTTCTGATATGCTTGCAGGCCTTGAGAATATTATGGATCGTGCTTATGCAGATTGTAAGGGTAAATATGAAAGTCTTATGAGTAGTATGCAGGAACATATGGAAATTGTTCGAGCAAATCATAGAGAACTTAGTGGAGCGCCAGAGCCTGAGGAGGTACAGGCAGAGGAGCCAAAAGCAGTTGAGGAAGAAGTAGCAGAGGAACCTCAAAAAGTAGTAAAACATCAGGGCATTATTGATGATTATGCACTATCTGAAGAATATTAAGAGTGCATAAGTACCTAGTAAAACAACTGTTGTTTGAAATATTTTTGCAATTATATATAATTTCATGGATAATCCTGATTCTGCAATGACGCTTTGAGTTTGGAGAAGGCTAGATATGCCACCAGATGTTGCGCTTGCAAGAGACAGGATTATTTTGGTATGTAAGGTTAAGTCCGATTCACCAATTTGGCTGATAGCAGTAGTCATTTCAGTGGCTGCAAGGAGAAAATAGCGTGTGTGTTGTATTTGCTCTGGCAGTTGAGATAAAAAGGAGGCAACGATGGATAAAAGTATAACGTATCCCCCGATTTTTGTGACTGTCAAAAAGCTATTAATAATGGAATGGTCCAGAATAGTGGCAGCGTGAGATTTGCTTTCTTTTTCCTTTGATGCTGGTGAGGGTGTTTCAGTATAAAAAGAGAATTTTTTTCCAGTAAAAAAAAATCTGGAAACAATACTGCAAATCAGAGAGGAAAGCAGTATAATAAAGTAAAGTGGATATTGTAAGGTTTTACATTGCAGACATTGGGATGCCATATATACAATTAAAAACATAGGGCTTGCGTTGTTGACAAAGGAAAGAAGATATTGCCCTTCCTGCAAAGAAATTTGTCCTTGTTTTACTAAATCTGCACAAGTTTTGGCACCTACTGGAAATCCACTGATAACACCAATTAGAATAGGAAAACAACCGTTTTTGCTGACACCGAACAAAGGTCCAAATAGTGGATAAATCAACTCCGATAAATAAGGAAGTAACCCGGCTTCCAGAACGATGTTTGATAGGAGCAGAAAAGGAAGCAGAGAGGGAATGACTGTATTTATCCATAGAGTAATGCCTGATTTTGCACCTGAAAAGCAGAGAGAGGGGCAGAAAAAGAAAATAAGCATTACACCCAAAAAAAGAACAGAACAGTGTTTTTTTGTATTCATAATACCGTCCGAATGTGTTGGTTGTTATAGTTTATGTGAAAAAATAGAAAATAATACAGGGGGGATTTGTATGCAGAAGTTGTGGTTTCCAGATTTTCTACGAGAGGTTAGTATGTACTCCATTGTGCTTCGGGTTATATGTTGCATTGTATGCGGAGGTATAGTGGGAATAGAAAGGGAATGGCGGCACCGTACAGCAGGGTTTAAGACCCATATTTTAGTTTGTCTTGGTTCTTGCATTTGCATGATAACCGGTCAATATGTCTGCTCCTATTTTGGACTTACGTCCATAGATCCTACTCGTATTGGGGCACAGGTAGTGAGTGGGATTGGATTTCTTGGAGTGGGAACCATTATTGTGACAAAAGACAATAAAGTAAAAGGATTAAGTACGGCAGCAGGACTTTGGGTGTCTGCTTGTATTGGTCTTGCTATAGGAATTGGATTTTATGAAATTGCACTGATTGCTACCATATGTGTCGTGGCGCTATTTTTAGTGGTAAAACATTTGAAGAAATTTGGTTTCATGAATGAAGGAAGAAAAGTTTTATATTTAGAATTGGAAGATATTACTAATGTAAAAGAGTTGTCTTTATTACTTAAAAAGCATGAATGCAGTATTTTTCGGTTTGATGTACAACAATCAAATTTAGGACCATATAGTGCCTTTTTGGGAATTGATGGTTCCGAGAAAGACCTTGATCATATAGCTGAAATGATTGGTGAACAGCCATATGTGATTGGCTTTATTGATATGGAAAATATAGAATGAGAAAGAAGGAAATGGCATGGGGATGAATGATACTCCAAAGGGAGAACGGTTGCATATTGCTTTGTTTGGAAAGAGAAATGCAGGAAAATCCAGTCTCATTAATGGTATGACCGGGCAAAGCCTTTCTATTGTATCTGAAGTGAAGGGAACAACTACAGATCCAGTAAGTAAAGCTATGGAGATTTTACCGATCGGTCCGGTCATGCTTATAGACACGCCGGGATTGGATGATGAAGGCGAATTAGGCGAACTGCGTATCAAGAAAGCAAAAGAAGTGCTTCGTAAGACGGATATGGTGCTTTTAGTTGTGGATGCAACAGATTGTGAAGATTTGTCTTTGGAACGTCAGCTTGCAGAAGAGTTAGAACAAAGAAAAGTGCCTTATCTCTGGGTGTATAATAAATCAGATCTGATTTCCAAAAAGGATTGCAAAGAAAATGAAATATATGTCAGTGCTGTTCGGGGAGACGGTATTTTAGCGTTAAAAGAAAAACTTCCGCAATTGCTGCCAAAGGAAACCGAAAGACCGTTGGTACGTGATTTGATTGACGAGGGGGATTTGGTAATATTAGTCATTCCTATTGACAAGGCAGCTCCCAAAGGAAGACTTATTCTTCCTCAACAGCAAACCATTCGGGATATTTTAGAAAAAGGCGGGATTCCTGTAGTTGTACGAAATACAGAACTGCAACAGGTATTTGGAAAATTGAACCAGAAACCTAAGATGGTGATTACCGATTCTCAAGCCTTTGAGGAAGTGGCAAAAGTGACTCCGGAGGATATTCCGTTGACATCTTTTTCTATATTGATGGCAAGATATAAAGGAAATTTAGCTTTTCTTGCAAAAAATGCAGGAAAGATAGAAGAGTTGCAAGATGGAGATAAGATTCTTGTGTCAGAGGGTTGCACACATCATAGGCAATGTGGGGATATTGGAACGGTGAAGATTCCCCATTGGATGCGGCAATATACAGGGAAAGAACTGATTTTTGAAACATCCAGTGGCGGTGAATTTCCGGAGGATTTGTCAAGTTATGCTATGGTGGTGCATTGTGGTGCCTGCATGTTGAATGCAAAAGAAATGAAATACCGAATGCAGGAAGCTAGGATACAGAATGTACCTATTGTCAATTATGGAATTCTTATTGCTTATATGAAAGGAATTGTAAAAAGAAGTTTGGCGTTGTTTCCGGATATGGATTGATGCCCAGTGAATGATATTTGCAATAAATAAGATGGAATAGAGGAGACTTTATGTTTAGTATGTTTTTTCCTGATGAGATTCAGGCTTCTACTTATGATATAAACTTTGAAACTTTATATGAACAGGGAATACGTGGTGTACTATTTGATATAGACAATACGTTGGTAGAACATGGGGCAGATGCAACGGAACGAGCAGTTGCATTGTTTCAGAGACTAGATAAGATTGGAATAAAGAGTTGTCTCATTTCTAATAATAAAGAAGAACGAGTGCTGCGTTTTAATAAAGAAATTGGAACAAAGTATATTTATGATGCACACAAGCCTTCTGGAAAAAATTATCGAAAAGCTATGGAACTTATGGGAACGGATTTGTCGAATACTATTTTTGTGGGAGACCAGTTGTTTACAGATGTCTATGGAGCCAAAAGAATCGGTATGCGAAATATTTTAGTGCGTCCTATTGATCCCAAGGAAGAGATACAGATTGTATTAAAGCGTTATTTGGAAAAGATTGTGTTGCATTTTTACGAAAAGGAGAAAAAACGGCATGAACAATAATATTGTATTGATTGGATTTATGGGATGTGGGAAAACTACTGTGGGACAAGCTCTGGCAGAACAATTGTCCTATGCCTTTCTGGATACGGATTTGTATATTGAAGAAAAAGAAGGAATGGCAATTTGTGAGATTTTTAAGGAAAAGGGCGAAGGTTATTTTCGGAATTTAGAAACGAGTAGCCTTGAGGAATTGGTGGAACAAACAAAGGAAACCATTGTATCAAGTGGTGGTGGTTTGCCTTTAAGACCGGAAAATGCAAAATTATTACAAAAACTCGGATTTGTCATCTATTTAAAAGTGGAAAAAGAAACTGTGCTTGAACGTTTGCAGGGAGATACCACAAGACCATTGTTACAGTGTGAGGATCCGGCAAAAAAGGTTGAAGAATTGTTAGAATATCGCAATCCTATTTATGAAGTAGGAGCGCATTTGGTAGTATCTGTAGATAAAAAAAGCGTAGAAGAGATTGCAGAGGAAATTGTGCGTAATTATCATATTATGATGGGAAAGAAGGACGAAACATGTATACAGAGCCATATGAACGAGTAGTTGGAATTTTAGAAGAAAAGCAAGTGGATGCGATTATTGTTTCTAATGGATATAATATGCGGTATATCAGTGGCTTTTCGGGGGCAACAGGATATTTATATCTTTCAAGAAATAAAAAAGTGGTTCTTACGGATTCTAGATATACCATTCAGGCAAAAGAGGAAGCAAAAGGGTTTCAGGTATATGAGATTCAGAAAAAATATACGGATTTATTAAGAGAGATTATGAAGGAAGATGGTGCCACGAAGATTGCCATTGAGGGCAAAGATTTTTTGTGCTATGACTTAGAAGTTTGGAAAAAAGAGTTGGATTTTGTTACTTGGACCATGCTTGGAGAAGAGTTGTCGATGCTTCGTGCCATAAAGCGTCCAGAGGAACTTATGAAAATAAAGAAGGCAGAAGAAATTGGTGATATTGCCTTTTCTAAGATTTTGGATATTATAAAACCAGGAATCACAGAATTAGAAGTGGCTGCATATTTAGAATTTTATATGAAACAAAACGGAGCGGAGGGGCTTAGTTTTGATACGATTGTGGCTTCTGGTGTGAATTCATCAAAACCACATGCTGTTCCAGGCAGGAAAAAAATTGAAAAAGGTGATTTTGTCACTATGGATTTTGGGTGCATCTATGAGGGATATTGTTCGGATATGACAAGAACTATCGTAGTGGGAAAAGCTACGGAGGAGCAGAAAAAAGTGTACCAGACAGTATTGGATGCACAAATGGCTGCATTATCCTATATAAAAGCGGGATATAAAGGTTCTGCCATTGATAAAGTGGCAAGAGATGTGATTGAAAAAGCTGGATATGGTGCATGTTTTGGACATGGGCTTGGTCATAGTGTAGGGTTGTTTATTCATGAAAATCCAAGATTATCTCCTTCGGAAGAACGTATCATTTTGGCAAACGTGACAGAAACTGTAGAACCGGGAATTTATATTGAAAATTTTGGTGGTGTGCGCATTGAAGATTTGGTTGTTGTAACGGAAAATGGATGCGAAAATTATACCAATTCACCGAAAGAGTTAATTGAATTATAAAAATGGGGAACTGCTCAGAAAACGAAAAAAATAGTTGAAAAATGATACAATCTATTATAAACTATTTAAAGCAGTGTGTTTCGAAAAAGATACATACGTTTTATGCTTTCGTGAAGAAAACAGTTCTTTACTTTGAAGCAAAATAAAGACAAAGATAATAATTAAGGAGGATTTATAATATGATTTCAGCAGGTGATTTTAGAAATGGTATGACAATCGAGTATGATTCAAATATCTATCAGATTATCGAATTCCAGCATGTAAAACCAGGAAAGGGTGCTGCGTTTGTTCGTACTAAATTAAAGAACATTAAGAACGGTGGAGTAGTAGAAAAGACATTCCGTCCAACAGAGAAATGTCCTCAGGCTCATATCGAGAAGAGAGACATGCAGTATTTATATGCAGATGGTGATTCTTATAACTTCATGGACGTTGAGACTTACGATCAGTTCGCATTAACAGCAGACCAGATTGGTGACTCACTTAAGTTCGTAAAAGAGAACGAGATGGTTAAGATGCTTTCTCACAATGGTGATATTTTCGCAATCGAGCCACCTATGTTCGTTGAATTACAGATTACAGAGACAGAGCCTGGATTTAAGGGTGATACAGCAACAGGTGCAAACAAGCCTGCTACTGTTGAGACAGGAGCTACAGTAAACGTTCCTTTATTTGTTGAGACAGGTGATGTAATCAGTATTGATACACGTACTGGAGAATATTTAAAGAGAATCTAGAAAACAGATTCTATAAAAGAAGTCCCTCACTTTTTAGTGGGGGACTTTTTGGTGCAAAAGCCCAGCAAGCGCAATCATGCTTGCATGAAATTGTATTTGCTGGGCGTAAGAATCATTATCGGTCAAAATATTTCTTTTTAATAATTTCTACTGGCATTTCTTTTCCGGTCCATATTTTAAATGCCTCTGCACCTTGATACAATAACATATATAAACCGTTAAATGTACGGCAACCAGCGGCTTTTGCCTGTTTCATAAGCAGGGTTTCCTCTGGATTATAAATCACATCGGATACAATCAAATCCTCGTGGAACATGGATGTGTCTGTTAGAATAGTAGCATCGGTATTTGGTGCCATGCCTACAGAGGTTCCGTTTGTTAAAATGTGACTTTCTTGTAAACAGTTTCGAAGCATAGTTTCGTCTGCTAAATCATAGAGAGTAACGTTACAGTTGGTTTCTCGGTTTAGTTTGTCGATAAACGGAATCGCTTTATCAAAAGAAGCGCTTTTTCGGTTAAATACATGGATATTCTTTACGCCATCTAACGCCGCCTGAGCAAGAATCGCAGTGGCAGCACCTCCTACACCAAACAGAGTCATGGTCTTTCCTATAATATCAAAACCAGCAGCTTTTACGGACTGCATATATCCAATGCCGTCTGTGTTATGACCGGTGAGAACACCGTTATCATTGACTACAGTATTTACTGCACCAATCAATTTGGCGGCATCCGACATATGATCCACATATTCACAGACAAGCGTTTTATGTGGCATCGTACAGTTGAAGCCGCGACAATTCATAGTTTTTAGTCCTTCTACAGCTATTTTTAAATGGTCTAAATCTACATCAAATGCCAAATAGGCATAGTCTAATCCTAATAGGCGAAAGGATTCGTTGTGCATCATAGGGGAAATGCTGTGGGCCACAGGACTTCCAAGTAATGCGGTCAGGACAGTATGTCCGGTTATTTCTTCTCTCATATGAAAAACCTCCCTAAAAAACATATTACAATTATGATAGTATAACAAAAAAAGAATTGCAAGTAACTTGTTTTGTCCCAACATTTTGTCATAAACAAAGCAAAAAGAAAATATATTAGTTACAGTTCACTTCCCAGAAAGACTGGCGAGAAAACTGTAATAATAAGTAGTTTAATTTTTAATGAAGCGAAAGGAGGAGAAGGTATGGAAGGAGAAAGTACAGCAATCCAAATTTTGGCGGTTCCTATAAAAACATTGATAAGGCAAAGTAAACTACAAGTAGAAAAGTTAGAGGAAATTCGTTTGCGAATTGGACAACCTGTTTGGGTTTTGTATGAACGGACTCCATTTTATTTAGGAAATGATGGAGCCTTGCGAAAAGAAAAGAAAGAAGCATATGTTGTGACAGAAAAGGATATAAGAGAGACACTAGAGTATGCCAGTGGATTTTCTATGTATGCCTATGAGCATGAAAGAAGGCAAGGATATCTCACCATTCAGGGGGGACATCGCATTGGTATGGCAGGAAAGATTGTAATGGAACAGGGAAACGTAAAAACGATTTCAGATATAGCAATGCTTAATATTCGGCTTGCTCATGAATGTATTGGATGTGCAAAAAAAATTTTGCCATATATAAAAGAGCCGGAAGGTGTGGTAAGTACATTGATTCTTTCGCCGCCAGGAGGAGGAAAAACCACGCTGCTTCGGGATTTGATACGGGAATTAGCTTCTGAACAGGAAGGTTATACGGTAGGAGTGGTAGATGAACGTTCAGAACTTGCAGCCTGTTATAAAGGAGTTCCGCAAAATAATCTTGGCGTTACGGTGGACGTGCTGGATGGTTGTTCTAAAGCAGAAGGAATGCGTATGTTACTTCGTTCCATGGCACCGGATATTATTGCGGTGGATGAAATTGGAAGTATGGAAGATGTGGAAGCAATTCGACAGGTGACAAACAATGGCTGTCGTTTGCTTGCTACTATTCATGGAAGTAGCATGGAAGATATGAGAAAAAGACATTCTGTAAAACTGCTTATGGAAGATAATATTTTTCAACGTTTTGTTGTGCTTGACGATCGATACCATGTGGGAAGTATAAAAGGAATTTATAAAGAATATGGAAAGGATCGGGTGTAATGAAAAATGCTGAAAATAGTAGGTAGTATGTTGGTGATTTTTGGCTGTGCTGCCATGGGATTTTATATGGTAGAACGAATGAAAAAGCATATTGGGGAATTGGAACAGGTAAAAAAACAGCTTATGTTTATGGAGGGAGAAATTCGAGTGGGATTTCGTCCGGTAAAAGACATTTTTGCTCAGTTGGAGCAAAGAACTGCAGGCAATTGGAAAGCATTTTATGCTTTTGTACAAAGAAATATAGAGAAGGACACACAAAAATCTTTAGATAGTATATGGCGTGAGGCTATTAGAGAAACACTAAAAAATTCCCTGTTAAATCAAAACGAAAAAAGGGCATGGCAAGAGCTTGGGGAAAATCTCGGATATTTAGATAAAGAGATGCAAATTGCACTATTACACATTTGCGAAGAACATTTTGAAGAGTATCGATTACAGGCAGAGGAACATATGAAAGGAAATGCAAAAATATATCAGACGTTGGGTATAATGGGAGGCATTTTTCTTACCATTATCTTTGTATAAAAAAAGCAGGAGGAGAAACCGGTTATGAGTATCAATTTGTTGTTTAAAATAGCTGCGGTAGGAATATTGGTCTCAGTGCTGGGACAGGTTTTAAAGCATGCAGGAAGGGAGGAACAGGCATTTTTAACCAGTCTTGCAGGATTGCTTTTGGTGCTGTTTTGGATTGTACCATACATATCGGAGCTGTTTGAAACCATTAAGAATTTGTTTTCTCTGTAGGGAGTGAGAGCCATGATAAAAATTGCAATTTTAGGGGTAGTTGTGGCGTTAATTGCCCTGCCATTTAAGGTAATCAAGGGAGAATATAGCCTGTATATCGGTTTGGCAGGCTGTATCATGATTTTTCTATTTGTTGTGGGAAAACTAGAACAAGTGATTCGGATGATGGAAGAAATCAGTAGTTTACTTCCTATTGAGGGAGAGTATATAAAATTGCTTATTAAAATGATTGGAATTACCTACATCACTGAATTTAGCCAAGATATTTGCAGAGATGCCGGTTTTGGAGCTGTTGCAAACCAGATTGGAGTTGCAGGAAAAATCACGCTGTTAGTGTTAGGGCTTCCGGTTATTCAATCGCTACTTTCCTGTCTTTCCCAGTTTGGAGGTTAAAGTGAAAAAGGCGTTGACATTTTTGTTCATTGGCTTATTTTTTGTGTTTGTAGGACTTCCGGTGGAACAAATCTATGCAGAAAGTACAGAGGAAGATTTGTTGGTGGAAGAATTTTTGGATGAAGATGAGATAAAAGAATTGCAACAGATGTTGGAGGAACAATTGCCAAATACATCCTTTTCTATGATGGGATATATCAAGCAATTGATTTCAGGGGAGGAGCCGTTTTCTATTACTGATGTGGGAAATACAATAAAAGAGGCAATCGTAGAAGAGTTTATGGCAAATACTAATTTATGGAAACAGTGTTTTTTTATTGCGCTGATTGCTGCGTTTTTTTCTAATTTTGCAATGATGTTTCAAAATAAACAAGTAGGAGAAACGGGGTATTATATAGGGGTTTTGTTGTTGTTTTCGCTTCTGGCAACTGCTTTTGTAGGCGTGTTTTCGGTGGCAGAGCAGATGCTGGCTATGGTTGTTACCTTTATGAAAATGTTATTACCAGTTTACTTTATGCTGACAGCGGCATCTAGTGGACAAGGTGTGGCATCCGGAGGGTATCAGTTAGCATTGATGGTAGTCGCGTTAGTGAATTTCATTATAAAGGCAGTTCTCTTGCCTGTAGTGAAAATTTATTTTTTTACCGTTCTTATTAATCAGTTATCAAAAGAGGACAAGTTCAGTAAATTTTTAGAATTGTTGGAAACTGGCATTCGTTGGACACTAAAGGCACTTTTAGGACTGGTGACTGGTCTGAATGCAGTGGAAGGTTTGTTGCTACCTACGATCCAAAAAGTAAAACAGAATGCGTTGTTAAAAACAGGAGAAGCCATTCCTGTTGTGGGGGATTTGTTTTCGGGAGTGACGGAAACGGTTTTGAGTGTAATCAGCTTGCTTCGAAATGCAGTTGGAGTGGCAGGGGTGGTCGCTATGCTGTTGTTATGCTTTATTCCCCTTGTAAAACTATTGGTATATGCCATTGTGTTTCGTGTAGAGGCAGCATTGTTACAACCTATGGGAGGGGGACAAATGTGCGAGTGTATGACTGGGGTGTCGAAAACAGCAGGTTTCTTGTTATATTTAGAATTTGTTAGTATGTTGCTGTTTGGGATTACAATTTTAATCTTGTCGTTTTCTCTGGGAGGTTGAAAGATGGAGCAAATTATGGGAATGCTAAAGCAGCTGGCTTGTTTGTTACTGCTATTTAGTTTGTTGGAACAATTGATTTGTGATTCCAAAATGCAGAGATATTTGCGTTTTTTTGCCGGGATTTTATTATGTGTGTCCGTATTACAGAGTGTGGGAAATTTGCTTTCAGTGGACTGGTTTGAAGGGCTTGCCTTTTCTGTAGAGGATGCAGGGGAATATGAAGATGAGTTTTTAGAATGGGAGGAAAAGCGAGAAGAACAGATTGACCATATATATGACAATCAGGAACAAGTAGAAAACAACTCGGATATTGCAGAGGACAACCAGATACAGATTGATTCAATACAATGGGAGGAGGAGCCGTGAAAGATAGAAAAGAGTGGATTATAAAATTAAAAGAAATCGGCATATTAAGATTAGGACTAATGATTATTGCAGGAATTATGCTTTTGGCATTATCCATTCCTCAAAAAGATACAACAGAAAAAAAGGAAGAAAAAGCGGTACAGAGTGTAAATGAAACAGATGAATTAGAAGTTTACATAGAAAATATGGAAGAAAGACTGACAAAGGTATTAGAACAGGTTGAGGGAATAGGCAGTGTTCAAGTTATGATTACAGCAAAATCTTCCAAAGAGCAGATTGTGCTAAAAGATACGCCCTATAGCCGAACAGATACAGAAGAAACAGATAGTCAGGGAGGTACTAGAGAAAGTACACAAATAGATAGTCAGGAAAGTACCGTATTAGAAGAGCAGGAGGATGGCAGCAAAAATCCATATATTACCATGGAGATGCAGCCAGAAATCGAGGGAGTGCTTATAATAGCTAAGGGAGCAGGGGATAGTAAAATAGTTGCAGAAATAAATGAGGCAGTTACTGCATTATTTTCAGTTCCTTCACATAAAATAAAAGTAATGAAAATGAAATAATTATGTATCACAAGATACGGAAATGGAGGCTGCAATGAAAAAAGTATGGAGACGCAATCAACTGATTATCACTGCGCTTGTAATTTTAGTTGGTGTAGCAGGATATTTAAACTTCACGGAGAAATCTGTTTCGGAGACCCTTGATTGGGCTGCAAATGCAGAGGTGGAGGAAACGGCAAGTGTGGATGTTATGGAAACTGTAGAAGAGGAAGTTACAGAAGAGGCAAAGGATATAGAAGCAACAGAAACAGCAGAACAGGAAGAAGCATCTACAGAGGAAGAATTAACGGAAGAAGAGTTAGCAGAAGTAGAAACTACATCTGAATCAGAGGAAGAAAATGTAGGAGAAGCTGTGCTTACCAATGCAAAAACCAGTGATGTGTTCTATTCCATTAAATTGGAAAGAGAGCAGACAAGAGCTGAAAACAAAGAAATGCTTACAGAAATTTTGAATAATACAAATGCCACAGAAGATCAGAAAAACGATGCCATTAACTCTATTATGGAGATGGCAGACAATGCAGAAAAAGAAAATGCAGCAGAAACCTTGCTGACGGCAAAAGGTTTTTCGGGAGCAGTAGTAAGCATTACAGATGATAGTGTAGACGTGGTAATCAATCAGACAGAATTAAGCGATCAGGAAGTGGTGCAGATTGAGGATATTGTTGCCAGAAAAACAGGTGTATCTATGGAAAAAATTGTAATTAGCACCAATCAGTAAAGGGAAGTCTTACATACCTTTGATGAATGTAAGAAAATACGGACAAAAATCCAAAGAAAGATTGCAAAAGATTGTATAAAAAAATTGCAAAAATCAATAAGTTTGATATAATAGAATATATGTGCAAAAGGAAATAGGAGGTGTCGGAAGTGGCAAAAGATATGGAGAGAGTTGGGACCTATAATTTGTTAGATGAAGGCAGTATTGGTGAGATTCAGATTGCAGATGAGGTAGTAGCGATTATTGCAGGACTTGCAGCAACAGAAGTGGAAGGGGTTTCTTCTATGGCAGGCAATATAACAAACGAGTTAGTTGGAAGGCTTGGAATGAAGAATCTTGCAAAAGGTGTGAAAGTGGATATTACCTCGGAAGCAGTTGTAGTGGATATGGCACTAAATATGGAATACGGATTTAATATTCCGAAGACCTCTGAGGAAGTACAGGAAAGAGTAAAGACAGCAATTGAGAATATGACAGGATTACATGTAGCGGAAGTAAATGTTCGAATTGCAGGAGTTGCAATTTAGAAATGTTAAGATAGGAGTTAAGCCGAAGATGACACGTAGAGAATGCAGAGAACATTTGATGATAATGCTTTTTCAACGGGAGTTTCATAACGTTGAGGAATTACCGGAACAAGTGGATTATTATTTAGACAACATTATTGCACCTAAGAGTGATGATGTTGCATATATTAGAAACAAATATGAAAAAGCATCCGAATATATAGGCGAGATTGATACAATGTTAGAAGAGGTATCTGAGGGCTGGAAAGTGAAACGTATGGGAAAAGTCGATTTATCCATCATGCGCCTTGCAGTCTATGAGATGAAGTATGATGAAGAGATACCTGTTCGAGTAGCAATCAATGAGGCTGTAGAGATTGCAAAAAAATATGGGCAGGACAATTCGCCATCCTTTGTAAATGGAATTTTGGCAAAAGTGGCTGAGTTGATGGCAAAAGGTTGAAGGTAATTCAACCTTTTTCTGCAATAAGGGTGTAATTTATGAGAGAGAAAGCATATTGGGTATCAGAGATTAATCGATATATTAAGCATGTATTTGATGAGGATTTTGCACTGGGTAGAATTTATATAAAAGGAGAGGTGTCAAATTGTAAGTATCATTCTTCTGGACATATTTATTTTACGTTGAAGGATAACCAGAGTCAGTTGGCATGTGTGATGTTTGCATCCAGTCGCAATGGCTTGGATTTTCAGCTTGAGGAAGGGCAATCTGTAGTTGTTTTTGGAAATATTACTGTGTATGAGCGTGATGGGAAATATCAGTTATATGCCAAAGAGATTAAGTTAGATGGAGCTGGAGTTCTTTATGAGAAGTATATAAAACTAAAGACAGAATTAGAGGAAGAGGGTTTGTTTGCGCCAGAATATAAGCAGCCAATTCCAGCTTTTGCAAAGAAAGTGGGAGTGGTAACTGCAATTACTGGAGCGGCGATTCACGATATTCAAAATATTTCCACTAGACGAAATCCATATATTCAGTTGGTGTTATACCCTGCACAAGTACAGGGGCAGGGAGCGGCAGAAACCATTGTTCGCGGAATTGAAGTTTTGGATCAAATGGATTTAGATGTGATTATTGTAGGAAGAGGCGGTGGTTCCATTGAAGATTTGTGGGCATTTAACGAAGAGATAGTAGCTCGCGCTATTTTTGAGAGCCAAACACCTATTATTTCAGCAGTGGGGCATGAGACGGATGTAACTATTGCTGATTTTGTGGCAGATCTTAGGGCGCCGACTCCATCTGCGGCAGCAGAACTGGCAGTGGCAGATATTCGGGAAGTGTTTGCCAAATTAAAAGAGTATGAAGAGTTGATGACGCAGAAGATGAATTGGAAAATAGCAGGATACCGAAATCTTTTGGAACAGAAAAAACTCCGGTTAGAATATGCGAATCCATTAAGTCAATTGCAGCAAAAACGACAAAGACTTATGGATATAGAGGACAAGTTAGAAAGAGGAATTAGTGGAAAATTGGAACGAAAAAAATATCGTCTTGCTATTTTGGCAGAACGATTAGAAGGTATGTCTCCTCTTAAAAAATTAAGTCAGGGATACGCATTTTTGACGGATGAACAAAGAAAGCCAATTAAATCTGTGAAAAAAGTAAAAAAGGGGCAAAAACTGCTGATTTCTGTAACCGATGGCGATATTGTTGCAACGGCGGATGATACGCAGGAGCGTTCACGATGACAAGGCAAATAGAACGGAGGAGTAAGGATGGCAGGAAAGGCAAAGACATTAGAAGATTCTTTTGCAGAATTAGAAGAGATTCTTGAAAAATTAGAAGATGAAGAGGTTTCCCTTGAGGCATCTTTTAAATTATATCAGGAGGGAATGAAACTGGTGAAGAAGTGTAACCAGTCTATCGACAAAGTAGAGAAAGAATTGATTGTCATTTCGGAGGGACAGTAAGTATGGAATTTAAAGAGGAATTAGAACAAAGGGTGTTATATATTGAGGATGTAATCAGTAAGTATCTTCCAAAAGAGGAAGGATTCCAAAAAACTGTGATTGAAGCAATGAATTACAGTGTGATGGCAGGGGGAAAGAGGGTTCGCCCTATGCTTATTTTAGAAAGTTTCCGTTTGCTTGGTGGAACAGATGAAAGTCAGGTACATCCATTTATGGCGGCGATGGAGATGATACACACCTATTCACTGGTGCATGACGATCTTCCAGCAATGGATGATGATGAATTGCGGCGAGGAAGAAAAACTACCCATGTGGTGTATGGAGAGGCAATGGGAATCCTGGCAGGAGATGCCCTACTAAATTATGGGTATGAGATAGCAAGTGGTGCATTTTTCAATGGAGCTAATTTGGACAATGCAACCAGAGCATTTGCTATTCTGGCAAAAAAAGCAGGTATTTATGGAATGGTTGGTGGACAGTCTGTAGACGTGGAAAATTGTGACAAACCAATGGAACAGGACAAGTTAAATTTTATATATGCTTTAAAGACCAGTGCGCTGATAGAGGCTTCTATGATGATTGGAGCGACTATGGCGGGGGCGAATAAAGATCAAGTACGTGATATTCGAAAGGCAGCTCAGAGAATAGGATTGGCATTTCAGATTCAGGATGATATTTTGGATGTAATCGGAAATGAGGAGCAAATTGGAAAGCCGTTAAACAGTGACGATAAAAATCATAAAACTACCTATGTTACCTTGTTTGGTGTGGAGAAAGCCAAAGGGGAAGTAGAGAGACTATCCCATGAGGCAGTTATGTTGTTACGAAGTTTTCCACATCGAAACTTGTTTTTGGAGGATTTCATCAAGTATTTGATTTCCAGACAAAAATAGTGATAATATAACGGATTAGTAGGTTATGGCTAAAAGTACAGAGAAGAATGGAGGCGCAATCATGCCACAAATATTAGACAGAATACAAAAAGCCAATGACATAAAAAAAATCCCAAAGGAAGATTATGAAAGACTGGCTCGTGAAATTAGAGAGTTTTTATTGGAAAAAGTCAGTGAACATGGAGGCCATCTAGCATCCAATCTTGGGGTGGTAGAACTTACTATGGCATTGCATTTATTTATGGATTTTCCAGAAGATAAACTTGTGTGGGATGTAGGACATCAGGCGTATATTCATAAGATTTTAACAGGAAGAAAAGCGGGATTTGATACTTTGCGTGAACTGGATGGAATGAGTGGATTTCCAAAGACAAAAGAGAGTTCAGCAGATGCTTTTGATACGGGACATAGTTCCACTTCTATTTCAGCAGCACTTGGAATGGCGCGGGCGAGAGATTTGCTGAAAAAGCATAATAAGGTAGTTGCAGTAATTGGAGATGGAGCATTATCTGGTGGTATGGCATTTGAAGCCTTAAATAATGCAGCAAGACTAAAGACAAATATGATTGTAGTGCTAAACGATAACAATATGTCTATTTCAGAAAATGTAGGCGGTATGTCCTCGTATTTAGGAAAGCTTCGGACCGATGTAAGATACGGTCATTTTAAGACTGGAATGGAACATGCCATTATGAAGATGCCGCAAATTGGGGATGCGGTGATGGATCAAATGCGCAAAGTGAAAGAGTCTATCAAACGTTTGATGGTTCCCGGAATGTTGTTTGAAGATATGGGAATTACCTATTTAGGACCTATTGACGGACATGATGTAGAAGGAATTCTTTCTATGCTAAAACGGGCACAAATGGTGGATGGAACTGTTATTTTGCATGTAATTACAAAGAAGGGAAAGGGATATCGAATTGCAGAACGTTACCCTTCTCATTTCCATGGGGTAAACCCTTTTAATATTGAAACTGGAAAGAGTAAGAGCAAAAAGAAAGTGCCATCCTATACAGACATTTTCAGTAAAAAATTGCTTTCTTTGGCAGAGAAAAATAAAAGGATTACAACTATTACAGCAGCTATGCCAAGTGGAACCGGACTTCAGGCGTTTAAAGAGAAATATCCTGCAAGATTTACAGATGTGGGAATTGCAGAAGAACATGCGGTGACTTATGCGGCAGGAATGGCGCAAGCGGGTATGATACCTATTGTAGCAATTTATTCTACGTTTCTTCAGCGGGCATATGATCAGATTTTACATGATGTTTGTATTGGCAATTTACCAGTTGTATTTGCTTTGGATCGAGCTGGAATTGTAGGAAACGATGGAGAGACGCATCAGGGAATTTTTGATTTATCATTTCTTGGAAATATTCCAAATCTTACGATTATGGCACCCAAAAATGCTTGGGAATTAGAAGAGATGCTTGCCTTTGCGGTAGATTTTGGAAGACCAATTGCAATACGATATCCAAGAGGAACTGCCTATATGGGATTGGAGCAATTTCATGATCCAATCGTATACGGACAAAGTGAAGTGCTTTATACCGGAAAGCGCGTAGCTTTGGTGGCTGTGGGAAGTATGGTAAAACATGCGGAAAAAGTACGAGAGTTACTTCTTGCAGAGGATATACAGGCAACGGTGATCAATGCTAGATTTGTAAAGCCATTAGATGAAAAGATAATCGAAGAATTGTCTTTCGAGCATGAGTTGATTGTTACCATGGAAGAGAATGTGGAACATGGCGGTTTCGGGCAAAGTGTGGCAAGTTTTATTTGTGATAGAAAGCTACCAATAAGGCATATTAACATATCTATTAAAGATATGTTTGTGGAACATGGTAAGGTTTATGAATTATATAATAGACTGGGACTGGACCCAGAGAGCATATATGCAAAAATTATTGCAGAATTAGAGTAATGATTTCCCTTGAGGGTAGATTGTTATGAATTAGAAGCAAAGTGAGGAAGATAACATTATGAAGGAACCAAAGGAACGGTTGGATGTGCTGTTGGTAAAGCGTGGTTTGGCAGAATCCAGAGAAAAAGCAAAAGCTATTATTATGTCTGGAAATGTATTTGTGGATGACCAACGAGAAGACAAAGCAGGAACACAGTTTCCAGAAAAAGTAAATATTGTAGTCAAAGGACAGCAGATGAAGTATGTAAGCCGCGGAGGATATAAGCTGGAGAAGGCAATTGAACAGTACGGTGTATCTGTAGAAGGAAAAGTATGTATGGATGTAGGCTCTTCTACTGGAGGCTTTACAGATTGTATGTTACAAAATGGAGCAACTAAAGTCTATGCGGTGGATGTGGGTACGAATCAGTTAGCGTGGAAACTTCGTCAGGATGAGCGTGTGGTGTCTATGGAAAAGACAAATATTCGCTATTTAGAGCCGGAGCAGATTGAGGATGCCATTGCGTTTGCGTCTATTGATGTGGCTTTTATTTCTCTTACTAAAGTGTTGGTGCCAGTACGCAATTTATTGACGGATAATGGTGAAGTTGTCTGTCTGATTAAGCCGCAATTTGAAGCTGGAAGAGAAAAAGTAGGCAAAAAAGGTGTGGTTCGAGATAAAAGTGTGCATTTGGAAGTAATTGAGATGGTAACGGAATATGCAAGACAAATCGGATTTTTGCCGTTAAAATTAGACTATTCTCCAATTAAGGGACCAGAAGGAAATATTGAATATTTGCTGCATATCAGAAAGACAGGAACAGAGCCTGTAACGGTAGAAGATGAGATTACAAAGGAACTGATGAAGGAATGTGTAGAAAAATCCCATCAGTCTTTGAAATAGAAATGTAGGTGAAAGGTGCGTATGAAACACTTTTTTGTTATCTCCAATGAAAGTAAAGATAAAGATTTGCAGACTGCCAATCGAATCAAAGAATATTTGGAACAAAAGCAGTGCGTGTGTAAAGTGGCAACCGATTATGGAGGAGACAGTGCAAAAGCGTTTTCCACAGATATAAGCGAAATTCCGGAAGAGACGGAGTGTATTATTGTACTTGGTGGGGATGGAACGTTACTTCAGGCGGCTAACGATGTATGCAAACGGAATTTGCCAATGTTTGGTGTTAATATGGGAACACTTGGCTTTTTAACGGATATTGAGAAACATCAGATATACGGAGCCTTAGATTTGTTGCAAAAAGATGAATATAAGATTGAAGAACGTATGCTTTTAGAAAGTAGTTATCGCAATGAAGCAGGAGAACAGGTAACAAAGATTGCATTGAATGATGTAGTAATTAATAAAGGGCGTTTTTATCATTTGGTCAGTGTGAAGATTTATATTAACAATGAGCTTTTGGATCAATATATTGCTGATGGAGTGATTGTTTCTTCTCCAACAGGCTCTACAGGATATAATTTGTCTGCAGGAGGACCAGTGATGTTGCCTACTATGGATGGAATCATCATTACGCCAATTTGTCCTCATTCTTTGAATAATCGGAGTCTGGTTGTCTCTTCGGAGGATGAGATTGTATTAGAGTTTGGACCAGTGAGAAATGAGCAGGAGGATGAGGCCATTTTAGTTGTAGATGGTATGGTTCAAAAATCCCTGCACAACGGAGAACGTATTTGCATTCGCAAAGCGGAAGAAAAAACAAAGCTAATAAAAATCGGAAAGACCAGTTTTTTTGAAGTGTTCCATGAGAAGTTAGGAATGGGACAAGACAACAATTAGAAAGAGGAAGTTATGAAAGTTAAACGACATGCAGAAATTATTGAATTAATCAATAAATACGAGATTGATACTCAGGAAGAATTGACAAAGCGTCTTCAGGATGCCGGATTTAAAGTAACACAGGCAACGGTTTCCAGAGACATTCGGGAATTAAAATTAACAAAAGTTGCCGGAGATAATGGAAAACAGAAATATGTTGTTTTACAGAATAAAGAATCGGATTTATATGATAAATATGTGCAGGTGCTAAAAACGGGATTTTTGTCTATGGATAAAGCCCAAAATATTCTTGTGATTAAAACGGTGGCAGGAATGGCAATGGCAGTGGCGGCTGCTTTGGATGAACTCCACATTAGTGGGATAGTAGGTTCCATTGCAGGAGATGACACGATTATGTGTGCAGTGAGAGATAATGAGGAAATCGTTCGAGTGATGGAACAAATTAAGAAACTGGTAAACGAATAATTACGGAATGAAAGAATAATAAAGGAATAACTGGTGTACATAGAATTGGGAAAGCCACTTGTCATGGTGAAAAAATAATGGTAGAATATAAAGCGACGCGTTTTGACGCACGTAGAGGTACGAGAGGATATATCTGTTAGCAGGTATATCTATATAATAAAAAGACCAAGCTGTTATGATAGGCTTGGGAAATGGAGGAAATTATGTCAGGACATTCAAAATTTGCCAATATTAAACACAAAAAAGAGAAGAACGATGCTGCAAAGGGTAAGATTTTTACTATTATCGGAAGAGAAATTGCAGTTGCTGTAAAAGAGGGCGGACCTGATCCAGCCAATAACAGTAGACTTCGTGATGTAATTGCAAAAGCAAAAGCGAACAACATGCCAAATGATACAATTGATAGAGGTATCAAAAAGGCAGCAGGAGATGCAAACTCTGTAAATTATGAGCAGGTTACTTATGAAGGATATGGTCCAAATGGAACTGCTATTATTGTAGTTGCTTTGACAGACAACAAGAACAGAACTGCATCCAACGTGAGAAATGCTTTCACAAAGGGAAATGGTAACGTGGGTACACAGGGATGTGTTTCTTATATGTTTGATGAAAAGGGTCAGATTATTGTTGACAAGGAAGAGTGTGATATGGCAGCAGATGACCTTATGATGATTGCCTTAGATGCAGGCGCAGAAGACTTTGTGGAGGAAGATGACAGCTTTGAAGTGTTGACAACACCAGAAGACTTTAGTGTAGTTCGCGAGGCATTAGAAAAAGAAGGAATTAAGATGGTACAGGCAGAAGTAACCAGAATTCCTCAAACATATGTAACCTTGTCTGACGAAGCAGATCTTAAGAGCATTCAAAAGACATTGGATTTATTAGATGAAGATGATGACGTTCAGCAGGTATATCATAACTGGGATATGCCAGATGAGGATTAATAGTAAGGAAAAGAGTTGGTTATGCCAGCTCTTTTTTATCTTATAGGGAAATATGTCCTTTAAGATAAAAGCCCTCTGGGCAGAATGCGCACGAATTTGTATGGAAGATGTACTGCGTACCAAATTCGGCGCGGCAAAGTGTGCAAGCACATTGGGAAAGTGTAACGTGGCAGAGTGTGCTTGCACGCTTTGTTCCTTTTTATGGGAAAGTTCGTGGGGAGATTTGTTGGGATTTGCTATAAGTTTACGGCGGAGAAGTGTCGATAAGTTTAGAAAGACATTTTTGCGCCTTTTTTGTTGTAGTATATAGGAGAATTATGGGAAATTTACAGTTCTTATGGGAGTATGCGGCAATGAAAAAACGCTGTGCATAAAGAGGAGGAGATATTATGGTTACAAAGTTTAGGAAACTATTAGAAAGGAAGAAGATACCTATCTACATTGTGCTTATTGGTATAGTGATGATAGGGCTGCTTGCGGTGAAATGGGGAATGACCTCGGAGGCAGAAGATGGAACCACCACAGGAAGTTCAGGCTATTATTTTCGTATAGGTAGTGAAACCTATCAGAATAATGGAAAATATGAATTAAAGACAGCAAGTGCGCAGATTAGTATTGAGGGTATCAAGCCTTCAACTGATGTAACTTGGACATTAGATGCCAATACTGCCAATTATGTAACATATGAGAATGGCAATATACAGGTGAATGCTCAGTCAGCAACAATTGTTCCAAAAGACATTTGTACTGATCCAGCAATAGAGCCAGCTATTATTGCCGAATTTTTAGATGAAAACAATGAAAAGGTTACATTAAAACTAGGAGTAGAGGTTGTTCTTCGTATTGATGATTCCGATGGAGCTTATTTTCGACAGGCATTAGAAACGGATACACAAAAATCATTGTTTCTTACAACATCTACTGTTTCTGGTACAGGAATTGGAAGAAATTCTACCGTGACACTTGGAACATTTCTACCAAACACGAGTAATATAACATATTCTTGGGAAAGTGAGAATACGGATGTTTTAACGATTGATTCTACCACAGGATTTGTCACTGCGACGGGTGCCGGAAAGACTAGAATTAGTGTTACGGCAGGTAAGCAGACAGCCATTATTGATGCGTATGTATTACCTAAAGTCGTAAAGATAAGTGAAAATACAGAGGAAGAGTTAAAGAATACAGAAGCTGCTGGAAATACAGATATTGCTGTTAATACAGGAGATGTGTTGACTACAAATGTGAACTTGAAAACTTCAGAAAGATTAACAGATAAAATATCATGGTCAATTCAAAAGGACAGTACCAGTGGAGAGATTATTGCAGATTCTAAAGGGAAAACTTCCAGCCTTATTTCTTTGGTACAGGGAGAAATGGGAGAAAATAAAATTACTGTAAAAGCCAAAGCCGGAACTTATGTATTAAAAGTATATCCTACAACGGATTATGAAGCATGGTATGAGGGTAGTGATGCGACCAATCAACAGTTTGCTGTGAAACCGACTAGCATAACATTGACTATATATCCAGAGTATACTGCAAAAAGCGTTAATATGAATGTAGGTGATCAGTTTAATTTACTTGATGCACTGAATATTACAAGTGATAATATTTCTTATTATGAAGTTTCCTTAGGTAAAGGATTAGATGGTACAGATACGAATCGTAAATCATTATCAAAAGACAACAATGAGTATTTTTCTGTAGATAATAATTATGTGATAACTGCCAAAAAGGAAACGGCAGATAACGAGTATGTGCAGGTGGATATTGAAACAACAGGAATACCATTTGAAAAGACCAATACAAAAAAGATTACGCTATATTTTCGAATTATAGATACTGTCTTGTTAAATGTTACGGATGTTTCTTTAAATTTGGGAGACACCATGGATTTGTCTACTGCGCTATCTACCATTGGTACATTAGGAAATTACTATGCGTCGGAAGACTATCAGTGGAGTAGTAGTAATGACAAGTATGTTTCTGTGGATGAAAGAGGTCTGATTACCGGATTGCAGTATACAAGTAGTTTATCTGGTGGCTGTGTAGTGATTACTGTTAAATTGAAAATGCCAAGTGGAATCACGAAAGTTTCTACCTGTAATGTATATGTAAAGAAAACAATCACTAAAATTGTACTGGATCGTTCCGAAATAGAATTGATTGCAGGTGGTAATACAGAAATTTTGACAGCTACTTTTGACACAACCATAGAGAATACAAAGATTCATTGGCTTTCCAGTGATGAGAAGCAGACTTATGTGCAGATGGAACAACTTACGGATACTACAGTAAGTTTAAAAGGTGTTTCGCCAGGTTCCGCAGTCATTACTGTATTAAACGAAGAAAATATGGTTACGGCTATTTGTAAAGTAACAGTAGTTCGTAAAGTAAATACCATTACTATTCCTGAACAGGTGTCTGTAAACATAAATCGAGGATATGTGAAATTGGATGCAACTTTGAGTCCGGCAGATGCCAGTGATACTTCATTAGTTTGGAAATCTTCCAACAAAGCAGTTGCAGATGTAGAAGATGAAACTGGGTTGTTTAAATTAATAAGTCCGGGAAAAGCTACTATTTCTGTATGGTATAAAAATGATCCTACAGTAAGTGCGTTGTGTCAGTTGACAGTAGTAGCTGGTTCAGATAGCATAACCATTGATAAAAAGGCATCGGTAGATGTAGGGCAGAAGTTGACACTGAACTCCATTATTACACCAGTTACAGCGGAGACAAATATATATTGGTACTCTACAAATGAGAATATTGCTAAGGTAGATCAAAAAACTGGTGAAATTACTGGTGTTGCAGTAGGAACTACATATATTATTGCAGTGACGGATGAAGGTCATACGGATAAGTGTGAGTTGACAGTTACACAAAAAGCAACGGGAATTGCGTTCCCACAGGAAACAATTACAGTAGCAAAAGGCTCTACATTAGCATTAGCTTATGAATTGACACCAAAGGATGCGACTGTTACTCCAACATGGAAGAGTTTTGATGAAAGTATTGTAGTAGTGGATGCAGATGGTGTGATTACTGCAAAGGAAGTTGGAGAGACTTATGTGACAGTTACCATACCGGAAGGATATACAGCCACCCTTCAAATCAAAGTTATTGATAAATCTACAGGAATACAATTAAGTCAAAAAGAATATGACGCTATAGTAGGAACTACTACTTTGATAGGATATACATTGACCCCAGCTAATGCAACCACTACATTAACATGGACTTCTTTGGATGAAAATATTGCTACAGTCAATAATGGAGTGGTTACTGGTGTAAATGTGGGAAGTACATACATTGTAGTAACCAGTGCCGATGGATATTCTGCTACATGTAAGGTAAATGTTTCTCAATTTGCTACTGGTATTACATTAGAAAGTTCACAGTACGTAATAGAGATGGGAAATACCCAGAAGATTGGTTATACCTTTACCCCTGCCAATGCCACAGCAGCATTGACATGGAAATGTTTGGATGAGACTGTTGCTACTATAGATGAACAGGGAGTTGTAACAGCAGTAGGTGTAGGAAATACATTTGTAGTGGTAACAAGTTCAATGGGGTATTCTGCTACTTGTAGTATTGTGGTAACACAGCAACCATCTTCCATCGCATTTAGCAAAAATGAAGTTAGTGTAAATGTGGGAGAAACCCATGCCATTGAATATACGCTGTTGCCTGCTAATAGTACCATACAAATGGTTACTTGGACAAGTCAGAACACAGGAATTGCTACAGTAGACGAAACTGGAAAGATTACTGGTATTGCAAAAGGAACTACACTTATTATTGCTAATTTGCCTAACGGTTATGTAGGATATGTAACAGTAGTAGTAAAAGAAGCAGTAAAAGGTGTTACGCTAGATGCTACAGAGAAAACCATTGTAAAGGGTGAATCCTTTAAACTGACTCCAGTATTCACACCAGCAGAACCAAGTAATACCAATATGACATGGACATCCTCAAATGTGGGTGTTGCAAAAGTAAGTGCAGCAGGAAAAGTAACTGGAGTAACTGGTGGAGTTGCCATCATAACTGGTACAACAGAAGATGGGGGCTATACAGTAGTTTGTACAGTTACAGTAATAGAGAAAGTTACAACTGTGTCATTAAATCATAGTAGTTATCGTTTAGTAAAAGGAAAGACTGTAAAATTAAAAGCAACTGTTACTTCTAATGCAGCAACAAATCCAAAAGTAAAATGGACTAGCAACAAAAAGAAGATAGCAACAGTTACAAGTACAGGACTTGTGAAAGGAAAAAAAGTTGGAACCTGTGTAATTAAAGCAACTGCAAAGGATGGAAGTAAAAAGAGTGCAAAATGTACGATTCGAGTAATTCAGAGAGTAAGTAGTTTGCAGATTAATAAGGCTTATGCAAAAGTAATGCAGGGAAAGACAATTACATTAAAAACAAAAATAAAACCGTCAAATGCTACTATAAAGCGTCTATCTTGGGCTTCTAGTGATGAGACAATAGCAACAGTTACAAGTAAAGGAAAGGTAACAGGTATTACACCGGGAAGTTGTACGATTACAGCTACAACTACCGATGGAAGTAATATTAAAGTAACATGTGCATTGACTGTGTATGAGGAAGTTCCATCTACGGGAATTTCTATTTCAGCATCTGATATTACGATGGTAGTTGGAAAGACGCAGAGTGCAGGAGCTACAGTAACGCCTGCTAATACCACAGATAAGATTAGTTATTCCAGTGATAAACCATCTGTAGCAACGGTAACATCAAAAGGTAAGATTAAAGCTATTCGTCCGGGTACAGCAACCATTACTGTTTCCACAAGCAGTGGATATGAGGCATATATTGGGGTTACTGTAGTTGGTCTTAACAAAACGTCTCTTACTTTGGAACAATATGATGCCGATGAATTATGGGTAGAAGGTATTGATTCAGGTGTGAAGTGGTCCTCTTCTAATCCGGCGATTGCCAGAGTAGAAAATGGAACTGTTGTAGCACGAAAAGTAGGAAGTTGTATTATTACAGCATCTGTAGATGGTGTAAAATTACATTGTTCTGTAAAGGTAACTCCGATTCATAAATAATTAAATGGTTGAGAGGTAATCAAAATAAAGATATAAAAGAGGAAATATTTGCGCATATGCCAAATATTTCCTCTTTTTGTTGCAAAAGTCCGGCAAGTACAATCATGCTTGCATAAAGATGTATTTTTAGGTGGTAAGAAAGAAGAAGGAAGGAATGTTTGAGATGAAAAATACATATGTTCGAAAAAAGTAGTTGCAAAAACGAACATATGTGTGGTATGATAAAACAAACAAATGTTTGGAGGCGGATGTTATGTTAGTGAGTTTACATGTGAAGAATTTAGCGATTATCGACGAGGTGGAAGTAGATTTTCGTGATCATCTGAATATTTTAACTGGAGAGACAGGAGCAGGAAAGTCCATCATTATCGGGTCTATTAATATGGCATTAGGGGGAAAGGCATCAGCCGATATCATTCGTTCTGGAGCGGATTATGGATTAGTAGAGTTGGTATTTGATATGGAGACTACGGCAATTACCCACAAACTTCAGGAGTTAGATATTCCCATAGAAGATGGACAGGTGATTTTATCCAGAAAGATTATGAAGAATCGTAGCATATGTAAAGTGAACGGGGAAACGGTTACGATGGCAACTGTGCGGGAACTTGCAGGGGATTTATTAGACATTCACGGTCAGCATGAACATCAGTCTTTATTATATAAGCAGAAGCATTTAGAAATTTTAGATCAATTTGGGAAAAGTGATATGGGAGAGCTTTTAGAGGAGTTATCTTTGCAGTATAAAGAATATAAATTGGCGAAAGAAGAATTTGATAAGAAAAATGTATCCCAGGAAGAGCATATGCGTCAACTTTCGTTTATGGAATATGAATATCAGGAGATTGAGCAGGCGCAGTTGAAAGAAGGAGAAGATGAGGAGTTGGCATCTCTTTATAAGCGATTTTCTAATGCGCAGCAAATTGCAGAAGGGTTGCAGAATGTTCATCAAATTACTGCAGAAGGAATGTCTTCTGTGAATGATGAGGTAGGTCGGGCAGTAAAGCAGTTATATAAGATTGCAGATTATGATCAAGCGTTGCAGGACTTTTTAGAAAATTTACAAAATATCGAGGAGCTATTACATGACTTTAATTATCAGCTACAGGATTATATGGGAGATATGGAATTTGACGAGAGCCGATTTATAGAGATTGAGAATCGATTGAATCTGTATCATTCCTTAAAGGCAAAGTATGGGGACAATGTGGCAGATATTATACAGTATCAGAAAGAATTGGAAGAAAAAATAGAACAGTATAAAGAATATGATTTATATTTGGAAAAATTGCAGAAGCGATTGGATAAGAAGGAGCAGTCTTATTTAAAATTGGCAGCTAAAGTATCAAAGATACGCAAAAAAAATGGGGCAGTGTTAGCAGAACAGATTAAACAGGCACTGGTAGATTTGAATTTTTTAGATGTACAGTTTGCAGTTACTGTGGTAGACACCAATCATTATACCGATAAAGGAATGGATGAAGTAGAGTTTGTGATTTCTACAAATCCGGGAGAGAAGATGAGACCGTTGGGGAAGGTGGCATCGGGAGGAGAATTGTCTCGTATTATGCTTGCAATCAAGTCTGTACTTGCCCAGCAAGATGCTACAGAAACACTTATTTTTGACGAAATTGATGTGGGAATCAGCGGACGAACAGCTCAGAAAGTTTCTGAGAAGATGGCGTTGATTGCAAAGAAACATCAAGTAATTTGTATTACACATCTTCCTCAAATTGCAGCTATGGCAGATGAGCATTTTATTATTGAAAAGACTGTGGAGAACGATAAGACATCTACACACATTCGTCCATTAGATCAAAAGGGAAGCATTGAGGAACTTGCTCGAATTTTAGGCGGTGCAGAGATTACAGATACAGTACGAGAAAGTGCTCAAGAGATGAAGAATCTGGCAAATCAAAAGAAGGTAGCATAAAAAATAAATTAAAAATGGGGCGTCGCACTAAGAAAGTATTATACAAGATATAGAATGCAGTTTTGTAACTATTCAGAACCCTTCACCATATATTCTCAATCTTGCATTACTTTTACTTAATGCGACAGCTCTCTTTCAAAGACAAAAAGGATAGTTTCAAGCGTATAAGAAGGGATAGGAGGAACTTTTATTTACGCCAGTAGTCAGGAAAAGCCAGTGCTTGCATGAAAATTTGACAAGCACTGCGATAATATGAGAAACTTGAAAAGCGTGTTTTTCATGATTCTAACATATTTTCAATAAAGATTCCGTAACCTCTTGTGGGATCGTTGACAAATACATGGGTGACAGCTCCGATTAATTTACCATTTTGTATGATTGGACTACCACTCATTCCTTGAATAATACCTCCAGTTATATTTAGAAGTTTGCTATCCACAACATGTAAGACAAGTCCTTTTTCCTTCTCATTTATATTGATTTTTTCAATTTTAATTTGGTACCGTTCCACTTGTCCATTTACTTGACATAAGATTTCCGCATTCCCTTTTTTGATTTCTTGTTTTAAGCCGATATTTAAGGTTTCTGTTTCAAAGTTTGTGTTTTCGTATAGTGTTCCCCGGATGCCATATTTGGAATTTTTAGAAATTGTTCCTAGGCGGTTTTCGGCATCCTTTTTTAAATATCCGGATATTTCCCCCGGTTTGCCTTTACTGCCTTTTACAATTTGGTAAATTCCAGCATTGCAGATATAACCATCTTTTACATTCATAGTAGTGCCTGTATCAATATCACTGATTCCGTGTCCTAATGCAGCAAAGTTTCCATCGTCATCATAGTAAGTTAAAGTGCCGATACCTTGTGTATCATCACGGACCCATATTCCAAGTTTATATCCGTCCTCTGTGTCTACTGCATTGATAGAGAGGTCTAGGAATTCTTCACCTCGTTTTACTGTAATAATGACTTTCTTTTGGTTGATTTGTTTTAGTTGGCTGCTCAAATCTTCTTTGGTAGAAATTTCTGTATGATTGATTTTATATATATAATCACCGGATTGGATAATATTTTTGGCAGGTTCGTGTTGTTGTCCATCCTTTCCAGTAATTGCGCCTGTACCTAGTACCAGAATTCCATTGGTATCAATTTTGATTCCGATAGTCTCTCCTCCAACATGTACTTGCTTTTTTTCAATTACATTTACAGAAATCTGTTTTACAGGAATGAAACCAAGAAATTTTACTGAAATGCTACAAGAACCTTTTTCCTGAGAATACAAGGAAAAAGGTTCTCCAAAATCAAATGCTATGTTATTTTCCACCCGTTTTGTTTGATCGCAAATGACAGTGGCGGAACCCTGTTGAAGACTTGCTTTCATGGGCAATGAAAAATCAAAATCCTGACTTTCCTTTTCATAGAGATATAAGCGTTCTGGAATCTTCTTCTGCACTTTTACATAAAGAAGCGAAAAAAGTAATATAATATCAACAATTAGAACAAATGCAAGCATAATACGATATTTTTTCTTATTGTCCATAAAACTCCTCCTCGTTTTTTATCTGATAGTAGTATGGACAATTTTGGGAAAAGTATGCAAAGCTATTGCCAATATAATGAAACGATTGACGTTGTATCTTTTTATACGGTATAATGAAAAACGTAGAGTTGTTATATTATAGTACACCAAGATGGGTATAAGGTATGTTATACCAGTATTGGTTAATATTGTTTATAGGAGGGATTGCATGAAACAAATTAAATTTGAATGGAAGCAATTTTTAATGCTGACAATAGCTGGAATTGTAAATGCTTTTGGAGTTACATTCTTTTTATACCCCGTGAATTTGTATGACTCGGGAATTTCTGGAACGTCTATGCTATTGGCACAAATTACACCAAGTTACTTGTCCTTGTCAATATTTTTAATCCTGTTGAACTTTCCATTGTTTTTGTACGGATATAAAAAATTAGGACCAATGTTTACTATTCATTCTTTATACGCAGTTGTTGTGTATTCTTCAGTTTCTTGGCTAATTACAGATGTATTTCCAGTAGATGTAAGTATAGCATCGCCTCTTGCAGAGCAAGATTTGTTACTCTGTGCTATTTTCGGAGGACTAATTTCAGGAATAGGAAGTGGACTTGTTATTCGTTTTGGTGGAGCCATAGACGGAGTGGAGGTACTTGCGGTGTTATTTGCCAAGCGTCTCAATGTGTCGGTTGGAACCTTTGTGATGGGGTATAATATTGTGTTATATATTATAGCAGGTCTCATTAAAGAAAACTGGATTTTGCCATTGTATTCTATTATTACATATGCCTCTGCATTAAAAACAGTAGACTTTATTGCAGAAGGTTTAGATAAGGCAAAGTCGGCAATGATTATCACCAGTAAACCAGATGTTATTTGCGAAGCATTATCCAGTGAATTTGGAAATGGAATTACTATTTTAAATGCGAAGGGTTATTATTCGGACAGCGATAAAGTTATGATTTACTTTGTTGTGAACCGTTTTCAGATTAGTAAAGTAAGAACTATTGTACATGAAAAAGATCGGACAGCATATATGACGATTACAGAGGTGTCAGACGTTTTTGGTGCAAGTAATAGTTAAGGAAGAAGTTCTGGAGCAATTTCTGGGATTTCTTAATGTGTCAGGAGTGAATTTGTTTGCAGTACGAGGAATTTAAGGAAAAATACCAGATTGGTTTAAATGAGCAACAGGAAGTGGCGGTACAGACAGTGGAAGGGGCTGTTTTATTGCTTGCTGTGCCAGGAAGTGGAAAGACTACAGTGCTAGTGAGTAGGCTGGGATATATGATATTTTGCAAAAATATTGCGCCGGAATCTATACTTACCGTTACTTATACAGTAGCTGCAACGAATGATATGAGAAGGCGTTTTGTAGAAAAATTTGGTTTACAGTATGGACAGCAATTAGAGTTTCGAACCATTAATGGAATTTCACAAAAAATCTTACAATATTTTGGAGCAATTACAGGAAAAAGTCCATTTGAAGTGGCAGACAAAGAGGCAGTCACTATTTTGAAACAAGTGTTTTTTCAGATAAACAAACAATTTCCTACAGAAAATGATATAAAAAATGCACAGACTGCCATTACTTGTGTAAAGAATATGCGCTTAAAAGGCGAGCAGGTAGAACAACTATCTGTGGAAGTGCGAAATTTTCCTAAAATCTACAAAGCATATAATCAGGCATTGCGGCAACGAAGTTTGATTGATTACGATGACCAGATGGTGTATGCACTGCAAATTTTGGAGCAATTTCCCCAAGTATTGCAGTATTTTCAGTGTAAATATCCTTATGTGTGTGTAGATGAGGCACAAGATACTTCTAAGATTCAGCACGATATGATTTCTCTGTTGGTGGGAAAACAAGGCAATTTATTTATGGTAGGTGATGAGGATCAAAGTATATATGGATTTCGAGCTGCATATCCGGAGGCATTAGTATCCTTTGAAAAAAAATATGCCAATGCAAAAGTGCTTTTTATGGAATCTAATTATCGAAGTCGTGCGGAAATTGTGAAAGCAGCCGATAAACTTATACAGACAAATATTAGTAGACATCCCAAACATATAAAGGCTACCAAAGCAGAAGGGGGAAAAGTTTGTCGCATTCCTGCAAAGACCAGAAAGGGACAATATGAGTATTTGCTAAAGGTAGCAAAAGATTGTCAAACGGAAACTGCTATTTTATATCGGAATAACGAAAGTGCATTACCGTTAATTGATTGTATGGAACGGCAGGGGATTCCTTATTGTATGAAAAGCAAGGATATGGCATTTTTTTCCCATCCTATTGTAAATGATATTCGGGATTACATTTCTCTTGCATTGGATCCTTTTGATGGAGAAGCATTTTTTCGGATTTATTATAAAATGGGTGCGGGAATTAGTAAGGCTGTTGCCACTTATGTGGTGGAACACAATCGAGGAAAAGTTCCATTGATCGATGCTATTGATGATTGCATGGGAATTTCTGCGTTTACGAAAAGACAGTGTCGAGCGCTTTCTGCACATTTTGATAAGATGCGCATGGAGACAGCAGGCAAGGCGTTGTATCGCATTTTACATCATATGGGCTATGAAGAATATATGTTAGATCATGGTATGGATAGCGGTAAGGCTGAGATTTTGCAGTTGTTAGCAGAGCAGGAAGTTGGTTTAGAACAATTTCCAAAACGGTTGGATCAATTGCAAGAAATTGTAGCTAGGGAACAGACAAAAGATGCAGGTTCTGTGATTTTATCTACCATTCATTCCAGTAAGGGATTAGAGTATGAGAGAGTATATATGATTGATATGTTGGCGGGAGTATTACCATCTTGTAAGGAGCCAAGAGGAGAAAAGGCAAAGCAGGAAGAAGTGGATGCCTATGAGGAAGAGCGAAGATTGTACTATGTAGGAATGACAAGAGCGAAAGAGGAATTGTGTATTTTTACTTTTAAACAAGCAGACACATCCAGATTTTCTACGGAAGTATTTGGCTTGGAGGAGAAAAAGATTACACCGATAAAGCAAAAAAAATCAAAGATTTTCTCAAAAGATGTATATGGCGCAAGTTCGTTACAATCCTTTATGGGACAGAGTGAATTACAAACAAAGATGGATGCTTATGAATCTGGTGTAATGGTAGAACATAAAAAATATGGCAAAGGGGTCGTGGTGAAACGGCATGAGCAGGTAGTGGAAATTCTATTTGATAAACAGGAAGAGATAAAAAAAATTCAGTTATCATTGGCACTTTCTAAAGAATTGCTAACGGTGGTTTAGGTTAAAACATCTGTAGAAATACAGATGTTTTTTTTATCTTATAGGAAAATGCGTCCTATAAGATAACAGCCCAAAAAATCTTTTCAAAAGAAGTGCTTGACTTTTCAAAAATATCGTAATATTATAATTCCTATATAAAAGATATGAATAATATGGAAACAGAAGAAAGAATATACTTTTCTGAAAATTTCCGAAAACAATGCTAGGAAGGTGACATGATGAAAAAGCAGAGAATACTGATTTTGGGATTATTGATAGTGATACTATTGACTGGATGTGGAGGAGATAGTCATTCAGTAAGCATTGTTAATGTTTCCTATGATCCTACCAGAGAATTTTATGAGGCATATAATGATATCTTTGTTAGGAAATGGAAACAGGAAAAACAGCAAGATGTGGAGGTGATACAGTCACACGGAGGTTCTGGAAAACAGGCATTGGAAGTTTCTAACGGATTGGAGGCTGATGTGGTTACACTAGCGTTAGAATATGACATAGATGCCATTTCAAAAGAGGGATTGATTGATGACAATTGGATTACGGAGTATTCCAAGGACAGTGCACCGTATACCTCCACCATTGTATTTTTGGTGAGAAAAGGAAATCCAAAAAACATTGAGGATTGGGGGGATTTAATTGAGGAGGGGATAGGTGTCATTACACCAAACCCAAAGACATCTGGTGGAGCAAGATGGAATTATATGGCAGCTTGGGCCTATGGTATGAAACGGTATAATGGGGAAGAACAGAAAGTAAAAAAATTTATGAAAAAGTTATATAAAAATGTGCTTGTACTTGATTCAGGAGCAAGAGGTGCAACTACATCCTTTGTGGAAAATAAGCAGGGAGATGTATTGATTGCTTGGGAAAATGAAGCATATTTGTCTATGAAGGATGCACCAGAAGAATATGAAATCGTATCTCCAAGCATTAGTATTTTGGCACAGCCTTCCGCAGCTGTGGTGGATGATGTTGTGGATTATCGAGGTACAAGAGAAGTTGCAACTGCGTATCTACAAGGCTTGTACAGCGAAGATGCACAAAGACTTGCGGCTGAAAATTACTATCGTCCTACAGATAAGACTATTTTACAGGAATATGGTCAAGTGTTTGATTTAGAGATGGAACTGGTTTCTATTGCAGAGTTTGGCGGATGGGATAGTGTACAGCAAAAACATTTTGCAGACAATGGTATATTTGATCAAATTTATGAGTAAAGGAATTGATTATTATTTGAATGAGCAGAAAAGAAATGAGGTTAGCATATGAAAGGAAAAAAGAGAGTTATACCGGGATTTGGATTATCTATGGGAGTTACCCTTACTATGGTTAGTTTTTTGGTAGTGATACCGTTAGCATCCTTGCTGATTTATTCTGCAAAATTGAGTCCTCAGGAATTTTTAGCAACCATTACCACAAAAAGAGTGCTTTCTGGGTTTTATGTAAGTTTTCTCACTGCTTTTGTTGCATCTGCGATCAATGTGGTTATGGGATTGGTACTTGCGTGGGTACTGGTTCGCTATGAGTTTCCTGGGAAACGTATTATGGACGGCATGATTGAACTTCCCTTTGCACTGCCTACTGCTGTGGCGGGAATGGCGCTTACCTATTTAACGGCAGATGAAGGATGGATTGGTAGTTTTTTCAAAAAATTTGGTATTGAAATCGCATATACCCGTATTGGAATTACCATTGCCCTTGTGTTTGTAGGAATTCCTTTTGTGGTGCGAGCAGTACAGCCGGTCTTAGAAAAGTTAGAACCGACCTATGAAGAGGCCGCAGGGGTTATGGGAGCTGGAAAAATTACAATTTTTTGGAAAGTTATATTTCCAGAAGTGATGCCAACCTTATTTACTGGATTTGGTCTTGCCTTTGGAAGATGTTTGGGAGAATATGGAAGCGTTGTATTTATTGCAGGAAATAAACCCTATTCTACAGAAATTGCGCCGCTTATTATTATGTCAAAATTGCAGGAGTTTGATTATGCAAGTGCTACCGCTATTGCGCTGGTAATGCTTACAGTGGCGTTTCTCATTTTATTTATAAACAATTTGATTCAGGCGAGAAATTCCAGAATACTAAACGGTGAACGATAGGAGGAGTGAGTATGAAAGAGCAACAACGTGCAAATGTAGTAAAGTATTTTTTGATTGGAATTTCTGTATTGTTTCTTGGAATTATGTTAGTGCTTCCATTGACTGTTGTAATCGTGCAGGCGTTCAAAAGTGGAATAGAGGCATATGGTGCGGCTGTAATGGACCACTATACCATAAAGGCGTTGCTTTTGACTTTGGAAGCAACGATGATTGCAGTTGTTATTAATACAATATTTGGTTTATTTGCAGCTTTTGCAGTAACTAAATTTCAATTTAAAGGAAAAAAAATACTGACAACCCTTATGGATATTCCAGTAACAGTCTCTCCCATTATCGCTGGTTTGATTTTTATTTTAATGTTTGGGCGAAAGAGCATTTTATATGAGTATTTAAAAGCCATACATATCAAAATGGTGTTTGCTGTTCCAGGCATTATTTTGGCTACTGTATTTGTTACATTTCCTTTTATTGCAAGAGAGCTTATTCCCGTAATGGAAGCTCAGGGAAAAGAAGAGGAAGAGGCTGCGGCTTTAATGGGTGCATCTGGATTTACGATTTTTCGAAAAATAACATTTCCCCATATCAAATGGGCATTGCTCTATGGAATTGTACTTTGTACAGCAAGAGCAATGGGAGAGTTTGGGGCGGTGTCGGTATTGTCCGGGCATTTACGAGGAAGAACCAACACATTGCCGCTGCATATTGAAATTTTATTCAACGAATTTCAATATGTGCCAGCTTTTGCAGTGTCCTCGCTTCTTGTACTGATTGCCATAGGAATTTTGATTTTGCGAAGTGTGTTGGAGTATAGAGGAAAAAAAGAGGAAGAAAGGTGAAAAGATATGTATGTGGAATTAAAAAATATAAACAAATCCTATGGTGATTTTCAAGCATCTAAGGAAGTAGACTTTGGAATCGAACAGGGAAAATTAGTGGGATTGTTAGGTCCAAGTGGAAGTGGAAAAACTACTATTCTTCGAATGATTGCAGGGTTAGAACATCCAGATAGTGGGGATATTTACATTGATGGACAGCGGGTGAATGACGTGCCAGCAAGTAAGCGGGGGATTGGCTTTGTATTTCAAAATTACGCCTTATTTCGGCATATGAGTATTTACGACAATGTGGCATTTGGTTTGCGAGTACAAAAAGCAAAGAAAAGCTATATTGACCAAAGGGTTCGGGAATTGATTCAGTTAGTGGGATTGGAAGGATTAGAAAAAAGATATCCAAGTCAGCTTTCTGGTGGACAGAGACAGCGTGTGGCTTTTGCAAGAGCGCTTGCACCAAATCCTCATTTATTATTGCTTGATGAGCCATTTGCCGCCATTGACGCAAAAGTACGACAGGAGCTTCGTAGTTGGTTAAAAGAAATGATTGAACAACTAGGAATCACCAGCATTTTTGTTACTCATGATCAGGATGAAGCCATAGAAGTGGCAGACGAAATCATTATTACAAATCATGGACGGATTGAACAGAAAGGAACTCCTATTGAAATTTATCAAAATCCGCAGACACCATTTGTTGCATCCTTTTTTGGACAGCCGGCCATAGTAAAAGAGTATCAGAACTTTCATTCTTTTGCAGAAATTGCGCAGGCAGAGCAAGCCATTATTCGACCGGAATTTGTGAAAGTTACTAAAAAAGATGAGGTACAAAAATATAAAAGTTCAGTTTCGGATGGCGTAGTAGAGAAGGTATCTTTTCGGGGAGACTATGTGGAACTTGCAGTTCGGGTAAATAATGTACTATTATATGCCAAGCGGGGATTGGAAAAGCGTGAGATTGCAGTGGGAGAGCATGTAGATGTATTATTATATCGAATGTTAGTTACTGGGAAACATCAAGTATATCCTTTAGAAAATCAATCCTTAGTGGAAGATTCTGTTGTTATTTAGAATAAATGTAACTATTCGAGTGCGAATATATGGGTTCTGAATAGTTACGAAAAAATATAGAAAAACACCTGCGTATTTAAGTGATAGAATGTCTTTTAAGTACACAGGTGTTTTCTAAGAATTAGAGATTGGAAGAAGGAGAATATCCATAGTCGATTTGAATGACTGGATAATAATTTTCATCTATTTCTTTTATGAAAGCAGTAACTTTCTCAATAATCTCTTTCTCTGGTTGTTTTTCATTATACGGAATGAGAATGTCAAAAATCAAATTGGTATGTGTAGGTCCGGACACCATACGAAAATCATGAATAGAGAGATTAGGGGAAATTTGTAAAACCTTTTCCAAAACCAATCCTTTCATGCGGTTGATTTCCTCATTATCCGTTTCAATAGGGTCCATATGTATCACTGCCTCACATTGTAGCTTTTCTTTTAATTCTCGCTCAATACAATCGATTTCGTCATGAAGATGAAAAATATCTTGATTTCCCGGTACTTCTGCGTGTAGAGAAATCATACATCTTCCCGGACCATAATCATGAACAATTAAATCATGAATTCCTTCTACAACTGTATGGGAAAGGACGATTTCTTTAATTTCATTGACAAAATGTATATCAGGAGCTAAACCAAGGAGTGGGTCGATGGTTTCCTTTGCTGCGGAAACTCCAGCGTATAGAATAAATAGGGATACCAACACTCCGGAGATTCCATCTATCTGTAGAGAGGTAAAATGTGCAATTACCGTAGACAACAATACAAAGAAAGTTGCAATCGCATCGGAAAAAGAATCGGTTGCGGTAGCTTTCATAGATGCGGAATGGATGGAATTTCCAATTTTTCGGTTATAAAATGCCATGTAGAGTTTTACCATAATAGACAATAGTAATATGATAAAAATTAAAGGACTGCTTTCGATATGTTCTGGGTGTACTATTTTGAGGATGGAACTTTTCAATAATTCAAATCCCATAAGTAATATAGCAAGAGAAATTAATAGTCCTGCAATATACTCGAATCTGCCGTGACCGAATGGATGTTCCAAATCCGGTTTTTTTCCAGAAAATAAAAATCCAATTAAGGAAATAAAAGAAGAAAAGGCATCCGATAAGTTGTTAAAGGCATCTGCGGTAATTGCTACAGAACCACTAAGTACACCTGCAATATATTTAAATAAGAATAAAAGAATATTTAAGAAAATTCCCACAATACAACATAAAGTGCCATATCCTTTTCGTTTTTTGGACTCTTCAGTGTTTTTTAAAAAGAAACGTGCCAATAATGTGATCAAAATAATATCCTCCCTACCCAGTAAAAAAGTATAAATCATTATTAATATACACAAGTATAAAGAAATAATGAAAAAAAGTCAATAATCGCCAAAGTTTAAAAAATTCTTTTTAAATAGGAAGAAATAAAAAAAATTTTTTCAAATAATTGTCATTAATAACAAAAAGGGGAACTCTTGACCTTTGCGGGGTAAAGTGCTATCATGGAATATGGTTTAGACGATGGAAGAAAGGAAGCACTGTTAGATGAAAGCAGAAGGTTTCCCAATGCCATTGTTCTCGTGGATGTCCATGAGTTACAAATATGTTGAAAAAAGAAATAAGAGGTGCAAAAAAGATGAGTAATTTTGACAATTTATTAGCAAAGGTTTCAAAATGTGATCGTAAGAAAGTAGCAGTAGCAGTAGCACAGGATACAGAAGTGTTACAGGCAGTTCAGGCTGCAAAAGAGAAGAACATTGCAGATGCTATTTTAGTTGGTGATGAAGCTGAGATAAAGAAAATTGCAGCGTCATTAAATATTGATGCAACACAGTTTGAAATTATCAATGAGCCAGATATGATTGAGGCTTCTTTAAAGGCAGTGAAGCTTGTTCATGACGGCGAAGCTGATATGTACATGAAAGGTGTTATTGATACAAAGAATTTCTTAAAGAGTGTTTTAAATAAGGAAGTAGGTTTAAGAACTGGTAATGCACTTTCACATGTTGCAGTATTTGATATTAAGGGATGTGATCGTTTATTATTTTTAACAGACGTTGCGTTTATGACATACCCATCTTTGGAAGAGAAAGTACAGATTATTGAAAATACAGTTCCAGTAGCACAGGCATGTGGAGTTGCTTGTCCTAAGGTAGCACCTCTTGCAGCAGTAGAAGTTGTAAATCCTAAGATGCAGGCAACTGTTGATGCAGAGCAGCTTACAAAGATGTGTGAAGAAGGAAAAATTAAGGATTGTATAGTTGATGGACCATTGTCATTAGACCTTGCAATTGAGCCAGAAGCTGCAGAACATAAAGGTGCTTTAGATAGAAAGATTCAAGGTGATGCAGATATCTTATTATTCCCAGATATTCATGCAGGAAATCTTGTATATAAAGCATTAGTACATTGTTCAGAAGTACAGAATGGATGTATTTTAACCGGTACAAAGGCACCAGTTATTTTAACTTCACGTTCAGATACATTTGAGACAAAGTTAAATTCAATTGCACTTGCAGCAGTAGTAGCGGAAACCATGAATAAATAATTGTGTTACACACAATAAGGAACAAAATACTTGTTAAATTGACCTTGAATATAAGGAGGACATTGAAATATGGCATATATTAGTTTGATTTTAAATCCAGGTTCTACATCAACAAAAATTGGTGTTATGGAAGATGAGACATTAGTATTTGAGGAGACACTTCGTCACTCAACAGAAGAGATTGCTAAGTATGCAACTATCTTCGATCAGAAAGATTTTCGTAAAGATGTAATTCTTTCTGTTTTAAAAGAAAAGAATTTTGATTTAAAGACATTGGATGTTGTAGTTGGTCGTGGTGGTATGTTAAAACCAATTCCTGGAGGCACTTACGCAGTATCAGATGCTTTATTAGAGGATTTAAAGATTGGTAAGCAGGGACAGCACGCATCTAACTTAGGAGGAATTCTTGCAAGAGAAATCGGAGATGAACTTGGAGTTCCATCTTTTATTGTAGATCCAGTAGTTGTTGATGAGTTAGAGCCAGTGGCAAGACTTTCAGGTGTTCCTGAAATTCCAAGAACCAGTGTATTTCATGCTTTAAATCAGAAAGCTGTTGCAAAGAAATACGCAAAGGAAGTTGGAAAGAAATACGAAGATTTAAATCTTATTGTAGTTCACATGGGTGGTGGAGTATCTGTTGGTGCTCACAACCATGGTAAAGTTGTAGATGTAAACAATGCTTTAGACGGAGAGGGTGCATTTTCTCCAGAGAGAGCTGGTGGAGTACCTTCAGGAGCATTGATTAAACTTTGCTTTAGCGGAAAATATACAGAGCAGGAAATCTACAAAAAGTTCGTTGGTAATGGTGGATTAAACGGATATGTACATACCAATGACATGAGAGATGTTTTGAAAGCTATGGATGAAGGTGATGCAGAGAATAAGATGATTTTTGATGCCTTCATTTATCAGGTATGTAAGGATATTGGAGCGATGGCTACTGTATTGAAAGGTAACGTAGATCAGATTGTAGTTACTGGTGGTATTGCATACTCAGATGTAGTTGTAAATGCTATTAAAGAGCGCACAGGCTGGATTTCAGACTTTACTGTATATGGTGGAGAAGATGAATTATTGGCATTGGCACAGGGTGCTATTCGTGTATTAAGTGGCGAAGAAAAAGCTATGGAATACTAATTCCTATAAAAGATACAAAAGAGGCAGGTTCAGAAATGACCTGTCTTTTTTTGTAGCAAAAGCCTGTCAAGTACAGTCATGAATCAAAAGAGGGATGAACACTAAGTGTGACATCCCTCTTTTGGCTATCGTTTTCTATATAAATAATTATTATGCTAAAAGCAAAAGGCTTTTAAATTACTTATTAGCAATTGCTGCCTTTAATTGCTCTGTCAACAATGGAACGATCTTGTTCAAATCTCCAACTAAACCGTAATCAGCTACATCGAAGATAGGAGCGTTCTCGTCTTTGTTGATAGCAACGATAATATCAGAATCTTCCATACCAGCAGTATGCTGAATAGCTCCTGAAATACCGATTGCAAAGTAAAGCTGAGGACGTACAGTCTTACCAGTCTGTCCAACCTGTAATTCCTTTGGTTTCCATCCATCATCTACTACGGCACGAGAGCATGATACAGTAGCTCCAAGTACCTCAGCAAGATCATCTAATAACTTAAAGTTCTCAGCACTTCCAACACCACGACCACCAGATACTAAAATCTTAGCTTCAGAAATATCAACGATATCCTTTACTTCTTTTACGATGTTTAAGATTTCAACATATTTGTGATCTGGAGTAAATCCAGGGTTGAATTCGATTACTTCAGCCTTAGCTCCCTTAATAGGAGAAATCTTCTGCATAACACCAGCACGAACAGTTGCCATCTGAGGACGGTTGTCAGGACAAGCGATAGTAGCGATTGTGTTACCACCGAATGCAGGACGTGTCATCAATAACTGGTTTTCTTTCTGTGGCTGATTTCCGATTGGGTTGATTGGGAATTTACCAATCTCAAGTACAGTACAGTCAGCAGTAAGACCAGTTGCAACTCTTGCAGATACTCTAGGGCCTAAATCTCTACCGATTGCAGTAGCACCAACTAATACGATTTCTGGCTTGAACTCGTTGATTACAGAAGCTAAAGCGTGAGTATAAGGCTCAGTTCTGTATTCTTTCAATTCAGGATCATCTACAACAATAACTTTATCAGCACCGTATTCTGCTAATGAATCTGTTAAACCTTTAACACCGGAACCAACTAAAACAGCAGTTACTTCTGTATTTAAATCATTTGCTAAGTCTTTTGCCTTTCCAAGTAACTCGTATGCGATTGAACTAATCTCATTGTCTACCTGCTGAGCAAAGACAAATACACCTTTATATTCTTCTAAATTCATTATTGTCACCACTCTTCCTTTTTGATTAGATTACATGTTTCTCTTCGAACTTACCGATTAAGTATTTAACTGCTTCATCAGGATCAAGAGTAACCTTTTCACCAGCACCCTTTCTTACCTTATCAGAAGCCTTAGCGATCTTTGTAGGTGAACCCTTTAATCCAAGGTTAGAATCATCTACATCTTTAAGGTCAGCTCTTCCCCAAACAGTGATTTCCTTATCATAAGCATCAAAGATACCGCCTGGAGTCATGTAACGAGGCTCGTTTAACTCTGAAAGAGCAGTAACAAGACAAGGCATTTTAGCCTTTACTTCATGATATCTATCTTCATACTGACGCTGAACAATTACAGAATCGCCATCAATCTTAATATCCTGTGCATAAGAAATTACAGGAATATCAAGATGCTCAGAAATCTGAGGACCAACCTGTGCAGTATCTCCATCGATAGCCTGACGACCAGTAATAATTAAATCATAATCAATGTTTCTAAGAGCACCTGCGATAGTAGTAGAAGTAGCCCAAGTATCAGCACCACCTAAAACTCTATCTGTAACAAGGATACCCTTGTCAGCACCCATAGCCATAGCTTCACGAAGAACTTCCTCAGCTTTTGGAAGTCCCATTGTCAATACAGTAACTTCTGCACCATACTGATCTTTTAATCTAAGTGCTGCTTCTAAACCAGCTTTATCATCTGGGTTCATGATAGTAAGCATTGCACCTCTGTCCAAAGTACCATCTGGGTTAAATTTAACGCCGCCTTTTGTATCTGGAACCTGTTTAATACATACAACGATTTTCACAGTCATTCACTCCTTATTTTTTTCTATAATTAGTTATTTGATTAAAACAAATTTTTTAATCAAAATAGAGATAAACTCTGATTTAACAAATTTCTTGCATATATAAAATAAGTAGAAATTACACATTTTAATAGAAGAGAAGTGTTAAATTATTTTAATAAAGCACCACCGATTACCATACGCTGAACTTCACTAGTTCCTTCGTAGATTTCAGTAATCTTAGCATCACGCATCATACGCTCTACATCGTACTCTCTGATATATCCGTATCCACCAAATAACTGAACAGCCTTAGTTGTTACTTCCATAGCAACTTCAGCAGCGAATAATTTAGCCATAGCAGCTTCTACAGAGTAAGATGTCTTGTGATCTTTCATGTACTCAGCTTTCTTCATAGCAGCCTTGTAAACTAATAATTGAGCAGCCTCAACCTTTGTAGCCATATCAGCAAGCTGGAACTGTGTATTCTGCTGCTGAGCAATAGTACGACCAAACTGCTTTCTTTCCTTTGTATACTCGATTGTACGCTCTAAAGCACCTTCTGCAAGACCAAGAGCCTGAGCAGCGATACCGATACGACCACCATCAAGAGTATGCATAGCGATGTGGAAACCTTTTCCTTGCTGTCCAAGAAGGTTGTCCTTAGGAATTCTACAATCCTGGAAAATCAACTCATAAGTAGCTGAACCACGGATACCCATTTTCTTTTCCTTTGTACCGAAAGTAAATCCAGGAGTTCCCTTCTCTACGATAAATGCAGAGAATTTCTTCTGTTTTCTTCCTCTCTTATCTTCAACGATATCAGTGTAAGCGATGATGATATAAATATCAGCTTCTTTACCGTTTGTGATGAAACACTTAGAACCGTTAAGTACCCATTCATCACCATCTAAAACAGCCTTAGTCTGAACACCTTGTGCATCAGTACCAGCACCTGGCTCTGTTAAACCGAAAGCACCAAGTTTTTCTCCATTAGCCAAAGGTACTAAGAACTTTTCTTTCTGTTCTGGTGTACCATAAGTCTGAATAGGATCTGCACATAGAGAAGTATGAGCAGAAACGATAACACCTGTAGTACCACAAACTTTTGAAAGTTCCTCAACACACATAGTGTATGTCAAAGGATCACAACCCTGTCCACCGTACTCTTTTTCTACTGGGATTCCCATGAAACCATATTTCTGCATCTTCTTAACGATCTCAGTAGGGAAATGTTCTGTTTCGTCAGTTTCCTGAGCGAAAGGTTTTACTTCTGTTTCAGCAAATTCTCTGAAAAGAGATCTTGCCATTTCATGTTTTTTGCTTAAAGAAAAATCCATCTCAATTCCTCCATCTTTATTTGGACTCTGTCCATTATTCTCTATTCATAATGAAAGGCGCCATGCGTCCTAACATTTCTTTATAAGGGGAGAGCAGTAGCTCTCCGAAATATAATTACTTGCTGTAATCGTAGAAACCTACACCAGTCTTTCTACCTAACTTACCAGCACGAACCATCTTTCTCAACAATGGGTGAGGACGATACTTAGAATCACCAGTCTCGTTGTAAAGAACTTCCATGATAGCTAAGCAAACATCTAAACCAACTAAGTCACCTAATGCTAAAGGTCCCATTGGATGACTAGCACCAAGTTTCATAGCTGTATCGATACCTTCAACAGAAGCGATACCTTCAGCGTAGATACCAACAGCTTCGTTAATCATAGGGATTAAGATACGGTTTACTACAAATCCAGGAGCTTCTTCAACCTGAACAGGCTCTTTACCGATTTCAACAGAAATCTTCTTAATCTTCTCAACTAAATCAGCTGGTGTGTTAGCACCTGCGATTACTTCAACTAACTTCATTCTATCAGCAGGGTTGAAGAAGTGCATTCCGATGATTGGTCTGTCAAGACCTGCACCGATCTCTGTAATAGAAAGTGAAGATGTGTTTGTTGCAAACATACAATCAGCAGGAACGATAGCCTGTAATTCTTTGAAAGTATCTTTCTTGATCTGCATGTTTTCTGGAGCAACTTCGATAACAAGGTTACAATCTGTACAGATATCCTTTAAACCTGTTTTAATCTTACCAGCGATTTCGTCAGCTTTTTCCTGAGTAATCTTTTCTTTACCTACTAAGAACTTTAAGTTCTTTTCAATCTTAGCCTTACCGCCATCAGCAAACTCCTGCTTGATGTCGCAAAGACGTACTTCATAACCATCTGTCATAGCGAAAGCCTGTGCAATTCCGGAACCCATAGTTCCAGCACCAATAATACCAACTATCATTGTATAAATCCTCCTTAAATTCTCTATATTATTCACAAGTATCATACTTGTAAAAGTGTGTTTCTGTCAATTAAAATCGAAAAATTGACACGAAAATGATAAAAATAAATTATTTATTCTGGAAAGGAACTACTTTTAATTTCTTTTCCTTATCTTTTTCTAAGAAATTACCCATTCCTGCTTTTTGATCTTCTGTCTCGAAGCAGTCACCAAATAATTTCTCCTCAATTACAATAGCTTGATCCATATCTACCTGTAAACCATCATTGATTGCTTTCTTACAGTTACGAACTGCAATAGGAGCATTCTTAGCAATAGTAGAAGCTAACTTCTTAGCCTGATCCATTAATTCTTCCTGTGAATATACAGCATTAACAAGACCAATGCGATATGCTTCATCTGCTTTGATATTTCTTGCAGAATAAATCATCTGTTTTGCCATTCCTACACCGATTGCTCTTGCAAGTCTCTGGGTTCCACCGAATCCTGGAGTAATACCAAGACCAACTTCTGGCTGACCAAATACTGCATTATCAGAACAGATACGAATATCACAGCTTAAAGAGATTTCGCATCCGCCACCAAGTGCAAAACCGTTTATAGCAGCAATTACTGGGATAGGGAATGTTTCTAACTTACGGAATACATCATTTCCCTTCTTACCAAAGGCTTCGCCTTCTGCTTTTGTCAATGTGCTCATTTCTCCGATATCTGCACCAGCAACAAAAGATTTGTCTCCGGCACCTGTTAAAATAAGGCATCTTGTTGTATTGATATCAATGTTATCCAAAGTTTCGTTTAACTCATCTAAAACAGTGCTGTTCAATGCGTTTAAAGCCTTTGGACGGTTGATGGTGATAATACCAACAAATTCTTCCTGTTCATATGTGATAAATTCCATTTTGATATATCCTTTCCTAGTTGGATTGTGCCAGCAGGCACTGTGATAGCAGTAACGTTGTTATCTGCTTTAGAGTCATTTTAACCCATAAAACCCATGTCTCATGGAGACATGGGTACGTTAGTAATTAGTCTCTCTTAACGATTGTAGAGCAGCCCATTCCGCCACCGATACAAAGAGTTGCTAAACCAGTCTTAGCATCCTTAGCTTCCATCTCATGAAGAAGAGTAACAAGGATACGACATCCGGAAGCACCAACTGGGTGTCCTAATGCGATAGCACCACCATTAGGGTTTAACTGCTTATCTACGTCAATACCTAAATCTCTACCAACAGCGATAGACTGAGCAGCGAATGCTTCATTTGCCTCGATGATATCGAAGTCTTCAATCTTCATACCAGATTTCTCAAGAACTTTCTTTGTAGAGTAAACTGGTCCGATACCCATAACTTCAGGTCTGCATCCAGCAAGAGCACCTGTTACCCAAGTAGCCATAGGTTTAACACCTAATTCTTTTGCTTTTTCTTCGCTCATAACAACGATAGCAGCAGCACCGTCATTAATTCCAGAAGCATTACCAGCAGTTACAAATCCATCAGGATTGATTGCGCGAAGTTTTGCAAGACCTTCCATAGTAGATCCAGCACGTGGTCCTTCGTCTACCTTGAATTCAACCATTTCTTTCTTCTTCTTAACAGATACAGGAACGATTTCCTTATCGAAAGCGCCGTTCTTCTGAGCAGCTTCTGCTTTCTGCTGACTCTTAAGTGCGAAAGCATCTAATTCTTCTCTAGTGATTCCCCACTCTTCGCAGATGTTATCAGCAGTCTTGATCATGTGATAATCATTGAAAGCATCCCACAATGCGTCATTTACCATGGTATCAACCATAGTTGCATTGTTCATTCTGTAACCGAAACGAGCTTTTGTCATAGCGTAAGGAGCCATAGACATGTTTTCCATACCACCAGCAACAACGATATCAGCCTCACCAGCCATAATCATCTGAGCTGCCATGTTTACACAGTTCAAACCAGAACCACAAACAACGTTAATAGTAACAGCAGGAACCTCGATAGGTAAACCAGCCTTGATAGTTGCCTGACGAGCAACGTTCTGTCCCTGTGCAGCCTGAATAACACATCCCATATAGACCTGATCCACTTGATCTCCTGGAACTCCAGCTCTGTTAAGAGCTTCTTTAATTACAAGTGCACCTAAATCTGCAGCAGGTGTAGTGCTTAATGATCCACCCATAGTACCGATAGCTGTACGACAAGCGCCTGCCAAAACTACTTTCTTAGACATAATAATTATTCCTCCGTTTCTTATTGAGCCTAATCCTTCCCGATATGGAAGAAAAGGACTTGTTAAAAAATTAACATATCGTATAAAAGATATTTCCGCATACGATGTGTTAATTTTATCACAATGTCAGTTCTTTTGCAATAGATTCTACATTTTTCTTTGAAATCTGTGTTATTTAGTGCGCAGCACGGAACTGGAGTCCGTAAGGACGACGAGTGCGAATATATGGGGAGGGTTCTGAATAGTTACGCTTGGTAAGTAATAATCAAGTAGATTTCCTATGTAAAACTTGCAATTCCTTCCAGTCGCTTATATAATTAGAAATAGAATAAAAAAATGAGGTTTACAAACTATGAGTGAGATGCATGATATAAAAGAAGTAGTAGAACGGGTGATTTTAGTTTCGGTGGAAGAAAATCCTCAGGATGATACACAGGCATGTTTAGATGAATTAGGGGAACTTGCAAAGACAGCAGGGGCTGTCGTAGTAGGGCAGATGATTCAAAAACGAGAAAAGATACACCCTGGCACTTATATTGGAAAAGGAAAAATACAGGAATTAGTAGAATATATAGAAGAGTGTCAGGCTACAAGTGTAGTGTGCGATGATGAATTGTCACCTGCACAGTTGAAAAATTTAGAAGAATTGCTACAGATTAAGGTGATTGACCGAACAATCATGATATTAGATATTTTTGCAAAACATGCAACTACTAGAGAAGGAAATATTCAGGTGGAGCTGGCGCAGCTGAAATATCGTGCCACTAGATTGGTTGGACTTCGAAGTTCTTTATCGAGACTTGGTGGTGGAATTGGTACAAGAGGTCCGGGAGAGAAAAAGTTAGAGATGGATCGTCGTTTGATACGTGAACGGATTTCTATTTTAAAAAGAGAATTGGAAGGGATTAAAAAAGCTAGAGAAACCGCTAGAAAGCAAAGGAGCAAAAATCCTGTGCCTGTCGTTGCTATTGTGGGATATACCAACGCAGGAAAATCTACCTTATTAAATACTTTAACAGATGCAAAAGTGCTGGAAGAGGACAAGCTGTTTGCTACGCTAGATCCTACTACAAGAAATTTAGTGTTGGAAAGTGGACAGCAAATTTTATTGACTGATACGGTTGGATTTATTCGAAAATTGCCCCATCATTTGATTGAAGCCTTTCGCAGTACATTAGAAGAGGCAAAATATGCAGATGTGATATTACATGTTGTGGATGGTTCCAGTTCGTCTGCATATGTTCATATGCACACTGTGTATGAGACACTGGATATGCTTGGAGCAGGAGATAAGCCGGTAATAACGGCATTTAATAAAGTGGACAAGATGTCAGAAGAAGAGTCTATAAAGGATTGTAAAGCAGATGTGACTTTGAAAATTTCTGCCAAGCATCAGATTGGGCTTAAAGAATTATTGAATCAAATTGAAGAAATATTAAAAGAACAGAAAGTGTATTTGGAACGGGTATTTTCTTATCAAGATGCAGGGAAGATACAACCTGTTCGAAAATATGGTCAATTGCTGGAAGAAACTTATCGGGAAGATGGTATTTTTGTGCGTGCGTATTTGCCGAAAGAAATTTATTATCAATTAGGTGATTGAGCAGTTGGTTTTGTAAACGTTAGATGATTTAGGAGTATGGGGATGCGTATGGAACATTTTGAAGAAAAAGAAGCAAAGAATGTACAGCAACATGCAAAGAAACTGACAAGAGAAGAACGTAGAGAAGCATTGCGCAGCATTAATCGGGAATGTTTTTTTGAGTATGATATTTATCGGGATATTATGTGGTTATCCAGAGAAAGTTCATATCTTGGGACAGAGGGGGTGAAAGTCTCTAATTTTTCGGAGAAACTTCCAAGAACAGAGCGGATTTATGAGGAAGATGTAGATGGGTTGCTTGCATATTTGCATGATGCAAGAGAAGAACGATTGGAATTTCGCTATGTAAAGGAAGATGGATCCTATATTTGGTGTGCAGCAAAAGGTGCAGCAATTAAAGAAGTGGATGGAAGAATAAAAGCGATTGTAGGAACTGTTATGGACATTGATCGTGAGAAGCGTATGCGTGAAATGTTGGTGGAACAGGCAATGCTTGATCCACTTACCAAATTGTACAGCAAGACAAAAGCGCAGAATATAATTGAGAGTTTTCTGCGTACAGATGGAAGTTTTGGAAAACATGCGTTAATGTTGGTGAATATTTGTGGATTTAGTGAAGTAAATAAACGATTCGGAAATGTGTTTGGAGATAGTGTATTAAGCAGTATAGCAGAACGTTTGCAAAAGTGTTTTCGCAAGAAGGATATTGTGGCGCGAGTGGGCGGCGATGATTTTCTTGTGCTTGTGAAAGATATTTCGCATCAGGATGCCTTGATGAAAAAGATGCGACAAGTTGTCATGACTGTGCAGGATGTTTATGGTGGTGAGAATTTAAGTCTTAGTTGTAATGTGGGTGCTGCTTGTTTTCCGCAAGATGGAAGAAATTATGGTTCACTGTTTCGACATGCAGATTGCGCACTTTACAAAGCAAAAAAAAGCGGAAATGAAGGGTTTGAGTTATATGATTCTGCGTATCAGATTGAAGAATACAATAAACGTGGCGAATTTTACCATGAATATGTGATACGGGAAAATAAAAAAAGCTCACGGGGAGATTTTAGTCAGGAAATTACCGATTATGCAGTGGAAATCATGCTTGATGCAAAAGATGTGGCTAGTGCCATTAAGATGTTGTTAGATAAAGTGGGAAAATACTACAAATGTGATACTGTGCAGGTGTGGGAAAAGGATGACAATAATATATTGCACACAACATATTCATGGAACAATAAAGAAGGGCTGAATCATTTTAATTCAATGCAATTTATTGATTTGGCAGATTTGCCTTCTATGCAGGATTATTTTGATCAGCGAGGGCTTCGTGTTTTTGATAATACAAGTATTATGCGAAAACATCCGGGATATGCGCCTTTTGTAAAAATGATTAATGCAAAAGCGTTGTTGCAGTGTGCATTTTATGATGGTGAGGAATTTAAAGGCTGTGTGTGCATTGGACATGAGAAAAAGACCTACGAATGGATGAAAGAGGAGAGTAATGCACTTCTTACTATAACAAAATTGTTATCTGTATATTTGTTAAAGTTAAAATCGTCAGAAAAGATACAACATCGTATTGATTATTTAACAAATTATGACAGTTTGATAAAACTTTCGTCGCAGAGCAAATTCCGAAAGGATGTGGCTGAGGAATTAGAAAAAAATCCGGAGGCTACATATGCCATTGTGTATTTGGATATTAATAAATTCAAATATATCAATGATACGTTGGGATATGAAGCGGGAGATGATTTGCTTAGAGAGATGGCAAGGACGGTTTCTGGTGGCGCTTTTGATGTTTTGTTTACAGGAAGAGTTTCTTCTGATAATTTTGTGCTTTTGATGACCTATGTGAATGACCAGCAGATTCAGGATAATCTTATAAGGTTGAATGACAGCTTTGTTAAAAAGATAAAGTTTTGCAGCATTGGAAAGAGTATTTACATTGTTAGTGGTGTGGCAAAGATTTCTTATGGACAAGATGTAATGGCGACGATGGATAATGCTAATATTGCACGAAAGAGTATAAAGAAAGAAAATGAGGCAAGATGCTGTTTTTATGATGACAAGTTGAAAGAAAAAGTGCTTCTTGAGATGGATATTTGTAATTCTATGCAACAAGCGTTAGATGATGAAGAGTTTGTCATGTATTTACAGCCAAAAGTAAATTTAGAGAATCAGCAGATTGTTGGTGCAGAGGCATTGACTAGATGGATACGAAAAGATGGAAGAATCATGGTTCCAAATCAGTTTATTCCATTATTCGAAAAAAACGGTTTTATCATTTCTCTTGATTTCTATATTTATGAACGTGCTTGTAAAGCATTGAGAAAATGGATGGATCAGGGCATTTCTCCAGTGACCATTTCTGTGAATGTGTCCAGAGTGCATTTGAATACGGATGATTTTGTAGATAAAGTGCTGGGACTTGTGGAAACTTATGATATACCACATAATTGCTTAGAATTTGAGCTGACAGAGAGTATTTTTCTTGATAATACGGATATAGCCATTGATACTATGCACCGATTACGGAATGAAGGATTTTATGTATCTATTGATGATTTTGGTGCTGGATATTCTTCACTAAATTTGTTAAAGGATATGACTTCTGATGTATTAAAACTGGATAAAGAGTTTTTTGGGAAAGGTGATATGAAAAATGAAGAGAAAATCATTGTATCCAGTATTACTAATATGGCAAAACAGCTTAAAATGAAAGTGCTTTCTGAAGGTGTGGAGACAGAGGCGCAGTCTGCGTTTTTAAAGGATATTTCCTGTGATATGGCACAGGGATACTTATTTGCAAAACCTATGCCAGAGGAAGAATTTACAGAACTTCTACTGAAAAATAACCCACCGTTTTGTGAAAGTGCAGAGACATAATGCGTTGCTGTATGAGATAAATATGCAAATAGCATTTAAATGTTGTTAGCGACAGGGATTTGATGAAAAAAATGTGAAATAACACGAAAAGAAAAGTTCTTACTTGACTTATGGGGAAAATTGCTTAAAATTATAAGAGGGCTTTTTATGAGCGAAATACAAAACAATGAATTGGAGGAGAAATTGTGAGCAACAAGATTATCAAGGATGCTAAATTAAATACCAGCGCATCCAACAAGAAAAAAGCAGAACCAAAGCGTTTACAGCAGACTACTGGAGGTTCCGTAGGAATTAGTGCCAGAGCGGTTTTGTTGACAATTGGAGCGATTGTAGTTATTTTAGCTTGTGTATATGTAGCATATGATCAGTTACGTACCAAAGTTGTCATGACAGTGGAAGGAACTAATGGAACGAAAGAAGAGTATTCTATGAAAGAGTTTGGATACTACATATATGAAGGCGAAGCACAGGGTGAAGAGATGGCATCATTATATAGCCAGATTTATGGAGAGGCCTATGATTACTGGAATGCAGAAGCAGACGATAACGGAAATACCAATGCTACTTTATTAGCAGATAACGTAATCACAGAGGCAACAGAAGATTTTGTTCTTTATCAGTCTGCTGTGGATAATGGATATGTAGCGACTGACGAGGATAAACAGACTGCAAAAGATAATACAGCTACAGCTATAGAAAGAATGTCTGGTAAACAGAAAATGATTACTGGATTGTCTGAAGATGAAGTGTATAACGTATTGTTAATGCAGACAATTGGTGAGCGTTATAAAAATGATGTGATTACATCTTTGGAATTAGATTATGATGAGATTACTGCAGATATTACAGAAAAAGATTACAAGCAGTATGATTTTGAATATTATTATATTTCTACAGCAGGAACAGAAACAGACGAAGATGGAAATACAATCGAATTGACAAAAGATGAGATTGCTGCAAAGAAGGAAATTATGGAAAACTTTGCAAAAACTGTAGAAAGTGCAGAAGATTTTTCAACTATTTTAGGAACAGATGAAGAAGGAACTGCGGTTACAAGTAATGCAGATGGTGTAGAATATATGGCAGAAGGTCAGATGATTGCAAAAGATGGTTTTGCAGGTCTTGATAAGTATATTAAGAAGATGAAAGCTGGAGAAGTTTCTGATGTGTTAGAAGGAACAGATGGTTATTATATCATCAAATTGACAGATAACACTTCTACAGAGAGTTATGATAATGCAATTTCACAAGCAAAGGAGACTGCTGAGGAAGAGGCATTTGACGAGGAGTATACATCGAATATTGAGCCAAATTATACAGTAAATGTAGACTATGATATTTGGGATAACATTGCTGTAGGAAGCTATTCTATTTAAGTTTGGCTAAAAATGGTGAAAGATATGATTGAGGGATTGGTGAAAGCCAGTCCCTTTTTTCATAAAAAAGTTTATTTATATGTTTTCAATATAGTGAAAAATGTGATACAATATAAGAAGTTTTTGTTTGTTTCTGTTTTGGGGACAGATAAGTAGCTTGGGAAAATCCCAGTATGCAACAAAGCCTGAGGGCTAAAAATAGAAAGGAGCTACATAATGGGTAACGTAAGAAGAGTTTATGTAGAAAAGAAAACACCATATGCTGTTGCAGCAAAAGAGTTGAAGGCAGAGATTAAGAGTTATTTGGATATTGCAACCTTGAATGATGTGAGGGTGCTTATTCGTTATGACATTGAAAATGTCAGCCAGGAAACTTATGAGAAGGCACTTGGTACTGTATTTTCAGAGCCGCCTGTAGATATTGTTTACGAAGAGACTTTGCAGTGTGAAGCAGGAGATAAGACATTTTCCGTGGAGTATTTACCGGGACAGTTTGACCAGCGTGCAGATTCTGCAGAGCAGTGTGTAAAGTTGCTTCATGAAAGTGAAGAGCCAATTATTCGTTCTGCGACTACTTATGTATTATCTGGTTCCATTACAGAAGAGGAATTTGCTAAAATTAAGGAATATTGTATCAATCCAGTGGATTCAAGAGAAACCGATGAGACAAAACCTGCTACATTGGTAACAGAATTTGAGGAGCCAGCAGATGTAAAGATTTTTGATGGCTTTAAAGATATGGGAGAAGATGCCTTGAAGGAACTATATGATTCTTTAGGGCTTGCTATGACGTTTAAAGATTTTCTTCACATTCAGAATTACTATCAGAAGGAAGAGAACAGAGATCCTTCTATGACGGAGATTCGTGTGTTAGATACGTATTGGTCGGATCATTGTCGTCATACTACTTTCTCTACAGAACTTAAAAATGTAGTGTTTGAAGACGGATATTATCATGAACCATTTGTCGAGACTTATGAGAGATATTTGAAAGATCGTGCAGAGATTTACAAAGACCGCAAAGATAAATTTGTATGTTTGATGGATATTGCTCTTATGGGTATGAAGAAATTGAAGGCAGAAGGTAAGTTAGATGATATGGAAGAATCTGACGAAATCAATGCTTGTTCTATTGTAGTTCCTGTAGAAGTAGACGGAAAAGAAGAAGAGTGGCTTGTATTCTTTAAAAATGAGACACACAACCATCCAACAGAGATTGAGCCATTTGGTGGTGCAGCAACTTGTCTTGGTGGAGCTATTCGTGATCCATTGTCAGGACGTGGTTATGTATACCAGGCAATGCGTGTAACAGGTGCAGCAGATCCAACAGTATCGTTGAAAGATACTATGAATGGTAAATTGCCTCAGAGAAAGATTGTAACAGGTGCAGCACATGGTTACAGTTCTTATGGTAATCAGATTGGTCTTGCTACTGGTTTGGTAAAAGAGATTTATCATCCAAATTATGTGGCAAAGAGAATGGAGATTGGTGCTGTTATGGGTGCTGCTCCAAGAAGAAGTGTTATTCGTGAAAACTCAGATCCTGGCGATATTATCATTTTACTTGGTGGTAGAACTGGTCGTGATGGTTGTGGTGGAGCAACTGGTTCTTCAAAAGCACATACAGAAAGCTCTATTGATACTTGTGGAGCTGAAGTACAGAAGGGTAATGCACCTACAGAAAGAAAGATTCAGCGTTTGTTCCGTCGTGAGGAAGTAAGTGCGTTGATTAAAAAATGTAATGACTTTGGTGCTGGTGGTGTGTCTGTAGCCATTGGAGAATTGGCAGATGGACTTACCATTGATCTTGATAAAGTACCTAAGAAATATGCTGGTCTTGATGGAACAGAACTTGCTATTTCTGAGTCTCAGGAGCGTATGGCAGTTGTAGTAGATCCAAAAGATGTGGATACTATGTTAGGATATGCGGAGGAAGAGAACTTAGAGGCAGTAGTTGTAGCAACTGTTACAGAGGACCCTAGACTTGTGATTAGTTGGAGAGGAAAAGAAATCGTTAATATTTCCAGAGCATTCCTCGATACAAATGGTGCGCATCAGGAGACAGACGTAGTAGTGCCAATGCCATCCAAGGAAGACAGTGTAATGGATTGTTCTGTGGCGGTTACTGATGTAAAAGCAAAATGGTTGGATACATTAAAAGATTTAAATGTATGTTCTCAGAAGGGATTAGTAGAGATGTTTGACAGCTCTATTGGAGCAGCAACTGTTACTATGCCTTACGGTGGTAAATATCAGTTGACAGAGACACAGGCTATGATTGCAAAATTGCCAGTATTGAATGGAACAAGCGATACAGTTACTATGATGAGTTATGGTTTAGATCCATATTTGTCAAGTTGGAGTCCATATCATGGTTCTGTGTATGCAGTAATTTCTTCTGTTGCTAAGATTGTTGCAAGTGGTGGTGATTACTCTAAGATTCGTTTCACATTCCAAGAGTATTTTGAAAGACTTGGAAATGATCCAAAACGTTGGGGTAAACCAATGGCAGCACTTCTTGGAGCGTACGATGCACAGATTAAACTTGGACTTCCATCAATTGGTGGTAAAGATAGTATGTCAGGTACATTTAATGATATTGATGTACCACCAACACTTTGCTCTTTTGCAGTAAATGTTGGTAAGATTCAGGATGTAGTTACTCCTGAACTTAAGAAGGCTGGAAATAAATTAGTACGTTTTGCTATTAAGAAAGATCAATATGGACTTCCAGATTATGAGTATCTTATGAACTTGTATGCTGGTATTACAAAGCTCATTCATAACAAAGTGCTTGTTTCTGCTTATGCAGTTGGATTTGGCGGTATTTGCGAGGCTGTCAGCAAAATGGCATTTGGTAACAAACTTGGTGTAGAATTATCTACTAACTTGCCAAATAGCGAGTATTTCAAGGCTTGCTATGGTGATATTGTTGCCGAGGTTTCAGCAGAAGATTTAGCTAAGATTGATGTAGATTATGTAGAGATTGGTAGCGTATTGGCAGATGCTAAATTTGTATGCGGAGATGCAGCAATTTCTATGGAAGAGGCATTGGCAGCATGGATGGGAACTTTGGAAAAAGTATTCCCTACACAGTCAGATGTTGAGCAGAAAGAAATTAAGACAGGATTATACGATAGTAAGAATGTTTATGTAGCAAAGAATAAGATTGCGGTTCCTAAAGTATTTATTCCAGTATTTCCTGGAACAAACTGTGAGTATGATACTGCAAAATCATTCCAGGCAGCAGGTGCAGAGACAAAGACTGTTGTATTTAAGAACATGACAGAGAACAACATTACCGATTCTGTAAATGCGTTTGTAGATGCAATCAATGAATCACAGATTTTAATGTTCTCCGGTGGTTTCTCAGCAGGTGATGAGCCAGACGGTTCTGCAAAGTTTATTGCTTCTATTTTCCGTAATGAGAAGATTAAAGAGGCAGTAAATGACCTACTTTCAAAGAGAGATGGATTGGCACTTGGTATTTGTAATGGTTTCCAGGCGTTAATCAAATTAGGATTGGTGCCTTACGGTGAGATTACGCCTCAGAAAGCGGATTCACCAACACTTACTACAAATAGTATTGGACGCCACATTTCAAAGACTGTTTATACTAAGGTAGTCACGAACAAATCTCCATGGTTGCAGAAAGCAGAGCTTGGAGGAGTATATGCTATTCCTGCATCTCACGGTGAGGGACGTTTTGTGGCAAGTGAAGAATGGATTAAGAAATTATTTGAAAATGGACAGGTTGCTACACAGTATGTAGATATTGATGGTAACCCAACTATGAATGAGGACTTCAATCCAAATGGTTCATACTATGCGATTGAAGGAATTACAAGTCCAGATGGTCGTGTACTTGGTAAGATGGCACATTCTGAGCGTCGCGGTGAGGGTGTTGCTTTGAATATTTATGGTAACCAGAATCAAATGATCTTTGAGTCAGGTGTATCTTACTTTAAATAAAGACGACAGTATTTCTGTTTGGAAATAAGAATAAATAAAAAGCTCCATAAGTTAGAAAGTAAGTCTAACTTATGGAGCTTTTTTTAAAATTGGATAGTTATAGAAACTCACAAATAATGTGAAGAAACTGTGAATACACAAGAAACGACATTATTGAATATATACAAACAAATTGCAAAAATAATGATTTTTATAAGCAAAATGATTAAAAACAATTGCATTTTTGAACGAAATGTGTTATTGTTTACATAGAGTGTATGGGGTTGTGAAAAAGTGAATATTTAGGAGGGGGATTTATACTTCTGAATTTTTATTTTTCTTTTTGTGGAATTCCATTATCATTCACGATTATAAAAGAAGGGAAGGTAGAAGTTTATGGCAAAGATGAAAAAACTTACTACAATGTTGCTCGTTATGGCAATGGTACTTTCACTTGGAGCTTGTGGTAGCTCAAGTGATTCAGATGACACAAAGAAAGATGATACTACATCAAAGGACACTGCTTCAAAAGACTCTTCATCAGAAGATCAAGTGGCTGGTGGAGAAAATGTAGAGTTAGAGATTCTTCAGTATAAGATTGAAATTGAAGATGCTTTACAGAAAGCAATTGATCAGTATCAGGAATTATATCCTAATGTAAAGATTACATTAGAGTCTGTAGGTGGAGCCGATAGTGTAGATACACTTTATAAGGCAAGAGCAGCATCAGGAGATATGCCAGATATCTTTAACTGTGCTGGTCCGGATAGCTGTGAGACTTATGCAGATTACTTAGAAGATCTTTCTGATCAGCCATGGGTTGAGCATGCAAACTCAGGTATGTTAGACCTTGATAAGATTGATGGTAAAGTATATGGAATGCCTGTAACTACAGAAGGTATGGGACTTGTTGCAAATAAAGCAATGTTTGAAGCTGCTGGTATCGATATTTCTACATTAGATACATATGACAAGATCGATGAAGCATTTAAGACATTACAGACAGCAATTGACAATGGAGACTTGAAAGAGCAGTTCCCTAACTTAGAGAATGTAGTAGCTGTACAGGGTGGTGTTACATGGGTACTTGGTAACCACGGTATCAACGTAGCATTATCTCCAGAGTTTAAAGAAGATGTGTTTGCTTGTTCAGAAGCCACTGAAATAAAGTTTGATTACAAAGACGCATATCAGGCATTTATGGAATTGCAGTTGAACTATTCAGAAGCAAAAGATGATTGGGCTAAGGCTTTGAACACAGATTATAATAGTGCTGTTCAGGAACAGTTAGCAACAGGTAAAGTAGCAGTTATTCAGCAGGGTAACTGGATTTATGGCGATGTAGCAAGTGTAAGTCAGGAAACTGCAGATAACTTGGCATACATTCCAGCACCAATCAAAGGATATAAAGAAGATTGTATCTTCTCTATCGTATCAAACTATTGGTGTGTAAACAGTCAGTCTGATGATAACGTAAAAGAAGCTGCAAAACATTTCCTTAACTGGTTATATCAGTCTGATGAAGGAAAAGAAATTGTAGTAAATGATTTTGGATTTACTCCAGTATTTGATAACTATGGTGATTTACAACCTTCTGATCCTTTGACACAGAACATGGTAGAATTTTTCTCTAACGGAAAGGGTGTTTCTATGGTATTCCAGGGCGCTCCTGATGGAGAGGATTATACTATGAATGTATTCGGTGCTAAAGTGCAAGGTGTATTGACTGGTGAATTAACATGGGATGAATGTTTTGAACAGTCTGCTGCAGAGTGGGCATCAAGAAGATAGTATGTGAGGTACAGGGTGTGGCTACACGCCACACCCTATCTTTTTGTATAGGTAGTGAGGAAAGTCTAGTGTTTGCATGAAGCTTTGACAAACATCACGATAGTCTGAGAAACTCCTAAAGCGTGTTTCTTATGGTATTAAAAAAGTATCTGTTTGGGGCAATGTGGTACATATTGTCGGTACTTACGCATGTATACTTATAGAAGCGTATATGCGTAAAGACCGCGTATCCTGATTAAGACAGTTGGGCTGTTTATAACAGATGCCTATAGACAGGTTTGGAAGGAGAGGTTATATGAAGCGATCGAAGTTAAATTACTGCTTATTTTTGGCACCTTGTTTGATTTGTTTCTTAGGATTTGTAATTATTCCGACTATTATGGGATTCTTTTATTCTTTAACAGACTGGAATGGTATAAAATCTGATTTCAATTTTGTAGGATTTGCCAATTATATTACTATATTTAAAGATAAACAGTTTTGGTATTCCTTTGGATATACTGCACTATTTACAGTATGTTCTGTATTTTTGATTAATGGAATTGGTTTCCTTTTAGCATTATTAGTTACTAAGAAATTTAAGGGAGCTAATTTCATGCGTGGTGTATTTTTTATGCCAAACTTGGTAGGTGGTTTGTTACTTGGTTATATATGGAAATTGATTTTTACTAAGATTTTTCCGGCAACAGGTATTCCTATTTTGGGAGGTTGGTTGCAAAACAATACTACAGGTTTCCTTGGATTGCTGATTTTGATGATTTGGCAGATGAGTGGATATATGATGATTATTTATATTGCAGGTATTCAGAACATTCCGGATAGTGTGATGGAGGCTGCCTCTTTGGATGGAGCAAACGGAGTTCAGAGAATGTTTAAAATTACCATTCCGATGGTGGCGCAGTCATTTACGATTGGCTTGTTTTTAGTGTTATCTAACTCTTTCAAATTGTTCGATCAGAACTTGTCTTTGACAGGAGGTGGTCCAAACCATAAGAACGAAATGCTTGCATTGAATATTTACAATACCGCATATCAGAGTGCTCAATTTGGACCGGCACAGGCAAAAGCGGTTGTATTCTTTATTTGTATTGCGATTATCAGTGTGATTCAGTTGACCGTTACAAAGAAAGCAGAAGTAGAGGCATAAGGAGGGGAAAGCAATATGATAAAAAAGAAAAATGCACCCAAGACCGCATTACAGATAATTGGACGTATCTTTTTAGTGTTACTGTTCCTATTTCCGATTGCCGTTTTGATTTGGGTTTCATTTAAAACAGCAGCAGACATTGCTACAAATATTTTAGGGTTGCCAAATGAGTGGATAGGATTTTCTAATTATGAAACTGCCGTAGATAAAATGGAGTTCTTTGTGGGAATTCGGAATTCTCTTATTGTTACCATTGTATCTACTGTATGTTTATGTATATTCCCTGCTATGGCAGCATGGGTATTAGTGAGAAACAAAGGAAAAATATCAAACTTTATCTTTATGCTATTTTCCATATCTATGTTAATTCCATTCCAGTGTGTTATGATTCCTTTGTTACAGCTTTGGGGTAAAAAGGGAGCCAGTGGAATTGAGATTTTTGGTTTTTCACTTGATTTTCTTAGTCATCCGGGATTGATTTTGGCATATATTGGATTTGGATCTGCTATGTCTATTATGTTATATCACGGATTTATCAAGGGAATTCCGGTGGAACTAGAGGAGGCAGCAGCTATTGATGGTTGTAGTACAACAGGAATCTTTTTCCGTATTGTACTTCCGCTTTTGGGACCAATTGTAACAACAGTAGCAATTGTAAATATTATGTGGATTTGGAACGATTATTTGCTTCCAAAACAAATGTTAGGAAGTAGCAGAGAACTTTGGACATTGCCACTTCAGACGTATAAGTTCTTTAGTTCCTTTACTGTGGACTGGGGAGTTGCATCTGCAGCATTGATGTTGATTATGTTACCTGTTATTATTTTCTATCTGTTAGCACAGAAGAAGATTATCAAGGGTGTAGTAGATGGAGCTGTAAAATAGAAAGAAATATAGATGCTGTTGCTGATTGCAACAGCATCTTTTATGTTGTAGTTTTATCACTCGAAAATTCGCAACTTTTGTTGAAAACAAAAATGTTTTTCGTTATACTTAATGAACAGGCACAAATTTTTTAAAAACGCATAAGGTAAAATAAAGTAGTTGTGTGAGGTGCTTATAAGTGAAGTCCTTTCTGAAACCATTAAGCACCAAGGAGGAGCAACAGTATTTATTAGCGTATAAGCAGGGGGATTTGCAGGCAAGAGACATTTTGATTGAGCGCAATATGCGTCTGGTAGCACATATCGTGAAAAAATACAATAATGCAGAACGAGATAGTGAAGACTTGATTTCTATTGGCACCATTGGTTTAATCAAGGCAATTGACACTTTTCAGATAGAGAAAGGAATACGTCTGGCAACTTACGCATCTTGCTGCATTGAAAATGAATTACTGATGTTGTTTCGAAGTGAAAAGAAGATGGGGAAGGATGTATATTTATCTGAGCCAATTGGTTCTGATAAGGAGGGAAATGAAATCTGTCTGCTTGACATTATAGAAAGTGAACCGGTAGATGTGGCGGAACAGATGGATATGCAGGAAAATATTCGCAAACTTTGGATTTTCATGAAAGAGGTATTATCCGAACGAGAACAGGAAATACTGATTTTACGATACGGTTTGTTTGGGCATAAAGAAATGACCCAGAGAGAGATTGCAGAAAAAATGAACATTTCCAGAAGTTATGTCTCAAGAATAGAGAAAAAACTGCTTAAGAAATTAAGAGATTGCTATGAAGCAGAAGGTGGTAATAGAAATGGGTACACAGTTACAGATAAAAAGCATAACTCGATCAAAGTTAAAGGAACCGGGAAAATATAAAGTTGTTATGTATAACGACGATTTTACTCCCATGGATTTTGTAGTAAATATACTAATAGAGGTATTTCGCAAAACAGAGCAGGAGGCAACAGCTATTATGCTTGCGATACATAAAGGTACAAAAGAAATTGTAGGAGAATATGTGTATGACATTGCAAAAACAAAAGCAGATATATGTATTAGAAGAGCAAGACAAGAAGGATATCCTTTTTTAGTGAAAGTAGAGTCCTAATATAGTGTACAATAGGAATGGTAGATTTTCAGAAGAAAAGATAGGATTTTTTGTAATTATGAGAAAGGAGGTTTTGGAATGAGGATTTCAAAAGAAGTTGAGGAAACATTAACAGATATGGCAATGTTGGCAGAAAAGCTCCATCATGAATATGTGACACCGGAACATTTACTATTTGTGTTGACGTACAACAATGGATTTGTATCCAGTTTTGTAGAATGCGGTGGTGATGTGGCAAAGTTGAGAGCTAATTTGGAAGGATACATGAGAGAAAATGTAGATACTATTACAGAGGGCAAGGCAGAATTGAGTTCAGGACTTAATGAGGTATTAATTGATGCGGAGAGTCAGGCGGAAGCTAGTGAGCGATTGGTGGTAGAACTTACCCATTTGTTGTATGGACTGATTCATCAGGATAATAGTTATGCAGCATTTTATCTATTGTCTCAGAAAGTAGATCCATCGGAATTACTTATGCTTATGAATGAATATAAGCTGATGGAAGAGGAAGAGATAGAACAGAGCCGAAAAATGAGTGGAAAAGGAAAACGGGAGCAGGAGGCACAGAGTGAACAATGGAGTGATTTTGTTACTTGCATGAATGATATTGCCAAAGAGCAGATGCCTCTGATTGGAAGAGAGAAAGAGTTAGAAAGAACCTTGCAAGTATTATGCCGCAAGTATAAAAATAATCCACTTCATATTGGAGAACCGGGGGTTGGAAAGACAGCCTTAGCATACGGTGTAGCCAGAAGAATCAATGAGGGAAATGTACCAGATAGATTAAAAGATGTAAAAATTTATTCTTTGGATTTAGGTAATATTATTGCTGGAACACAGTTCCGGGGAGATTTTGAAAAGCGTTTGAAAATGATCATGGATGGAATTCAGAAAGAGAAGAACATCATTGTATATATAGATGAGATTCACAATATTGTAGGTGCAGGTGCCACTAATGGGGGGACTATGGATGCCGCCAATTTGCTCAAACCATATTTGGCGATGGGGGATATTCGGTTTATTGGATCAACCACATATGAAGAGTATAAAAAGAGCTTTTCTAAGAATAAGAGTTTAGTAAGAAGATTCCAAAATATTGATATTGAAGAGCCATCCAAGGAAGAGGCAGTGCAGATTTTAGAAGGTATTCGCAAACATTATGAGAAATTCCATGGAGTGCGCTATTCCAGAGGAACTATGGAATATGCGGTGGAATTAAGCAGTAAATATATCAATGAGAAATTTTTGCCAGATAAAGCCATTGACTTGATTGATGAAGCGGGGGCATATCGCCAGATGCACCCTACTGAGAAAAAGACACAGACAGTGGATAAAAAATTGTTAGAAGATGTCATTGCAAAGATTGGAAATGTACCATCTAAAAATGTAGAAGTAAACGAAAGCAAAATGTTAAAAGAATTGGAGGCTTCTATTGGAAAGAAAGTGTTTGGTCAGGATGAGGCTGTAAAAGAACTTGCCAATGCAGTGAAATTTGCAAGAGCAGGATTGAATGAAGAGGACAAGCCTCTTGCAAATCTTTTATTTGTAGGACCTACTGGTGTTGGAAAGACAGAGGCAGCAAAGACTTTGGCAGAAGTGCTTGGAGTTTCCTTGATACGTTTTGACATGAGTGAATATGCAGAAAAGCATACAGTAGCAAAAATGATTGGTTCGCCAGCTGGTTATGTGGGATATGAGGAAGGTGGTTTGCTTACAGAAACCATTCGTAAACATCCTCACTGTGTGCTTTTATTAGATGAAATCGAGAAAGCACATCCTGATATTTTCAATGTGTTATTGCAAGTTATGGATTATGCCACATTGACAGATAATCAGGGACGAAAGGCAGATTTTAGAAATGTAATATTGATTATGACTTCTAATGCAGGTGCAAGTCGTGTTGGTAAGACTTTGATGGGATTTGGAAATCGAACGGTGGATAAAGATGCTATTATGGATGAAGTAAAGAGAGTGTTCCAACCAGAATTTCGCAACCGCTTAAATCGTATCATTACATTTAATTATGTGGATGATGCTATGGCAGAGAAGATTGTGGAAAAGCAAATAGCCCAGCTTGCACAGAAATTGGAAAAGAAAAAGATTTCTCTGGAGATTACATCTTCCTGTGCAGAATATTTGAAACAAAAAGGAGTCAGTCAAGAATATGGTGCAAGAGAAATCAGTCGAATTATCAATACAGAGATAAAACCATTGTTGGTAGATAAAATTTTGTTTGGAAAATTGAAAAAGGGCGGTAGTTGTGTCATAGATTATGTAGATGATCAATTGACCTGCTGATATGGTGGAATTAAAAATAATCCTCAGTTTGTGCAGTAATGTGCAGACTGGGGATTTTTTAGTGAGATTATTGCAAAAGGTAAGTGCTAAGTTGGAATAGAAATCAGTCAAATAAGTGAAAAATAGTAAAAATAAGTGAAACAGTAGTTGAAAAAATGAAAGAAATGCTGTGAAAATTTACCAAAGGGTTTTGGTGATGTTTGCAAAAATAATAAAAATCAAGAGAAGTATTTTGAAAAAGTGAAGAAAATACAAGAAAAGCAAAACGAAAAATGAAAAAACAGAAATAATCACAAAATGTAGTGAGAGAAAATTTGAGAAATATAGTAAAATATAACAAAAAGTATTGAAATAAATAACAGAATGTGATATTTTATAATTGGAAGGTAAATATACACAAAAAGTGAGTGGTATAAAGTGGATTTTTATTACATATTTAACAATTGTGTGATAAAAATTTGCATTGTAGTAATATATATCACAAATATGTAACATTTGGAAATGCAAAATGTTGCAGTTAGTCTTTGCTACAAGTAAAGTGGCAGCGAAAGATTAAAAAATAGGGGGGATTACATGAAAGTAATAAAAGTAATACAAAATTGTATTACCGGAATATTGATTATGATTATTGTGTTATTGTTGGTGATTTTTTTTATACCCCAGTGTTTAGGGTATCAACCTTATAACATACAGACGGGAAGTATGACACCAAATTATCCGGTGGGAAGTATGATTTATGTAAAATCAGTACCATTTGAAGAAATTGCAGTGGGGGATGTGATTACTTATCGCACAGCAGTGGATAGTGGATGGGTGGTAACGCACCGAGTTACACAGATTGATAAAGAGACACAGACTATTGTTACGCAGGGAGATGCCAATAATACAGAAGATGGTACAGTGAATTATTCTACTGTTATTGGAAAATCTACGGATTTTTGCATTCCGTTTTTGGGACGCATTGTAACAGAATATCAAAATGGAAATGGAAAGATCATAACAATTGCATGTATCATATTTTTGATGGGAGTTTCATTTTTGTTGGATTTAGTTATAAAACAGGATGAACCAGAAGAGGAATAAAGGAAATTAGTTTGAGTTTCATTGTTCATAATAAAGAAGCATCAAAAGCAGACTTACAAGGGGAAGGAGGCGGACGATATGAGAAAAACGAAAGCGAAGAAAATTGAAAAGAAATTATCTGTCGTGCGCCGCGTAAGTTATACGTTTTTTGCATTTACTATCTTTGAATTAAGTGGTGTATTTGCATTAGCTGGTTTAAAGGGGTTATATGTGATAACAGAGACAAAGTCTAACGCATTTTATCCAAAGAGCTATGTAGATGTGGGAATTAAGGAGCCTAATGGACAAGAATATGGAATAGTAGACGATGTGGTTGTGAATGCAGATGGTGATGGAAAGCAGGTATATATAGAAAATGCAGGAAGTAGTAAACGTTCGGTTATTCTTCGTGCAAAGATCGTAGCAGAAATATATGATGAAGTCCAAGATATCTATTACGGAAGTCTAAGTTTCTCGGATGATTATGCCATAAGTGTAAATGGAGATAGTACATACAATGATAAAAGTAGCAATCTTTGGTATTACAGTGATGGGTATTATTACTATACAAGTATTTTAGATATTAATGCCAATACAACGGACTTGTTTGATAAAGTGGAGTTTGAGGATACCGGACTTGCAAAGATTCCAGATGGGTATTATGTGAAATTTCATGTAGTTGTGGATTGTCTGGATGCTTCAGTAGCAGAAAAAGTAGACGATTACTGGGGAAGTGATGTACCACAAGATTTAGAATGGCGGTAACAGGGTAATCGGTTTGTAAAATAGAGGGAGCAGAGAATAGAACACTGTTGAGGGCTAACCTTGTAAACTGATTTGAAAAAATCAATTTATTATAGAGAACATGGGGAACAGCAAATATGTGGATAAAGTTGCCGAAAAGTTTTGGTGGCTACCACAATATTTTTATGAGGAGGCGAGGGCAATGGAAAATCGAAAAAGAAATAATCGAAGGAGAAGACGATTAAAAACAAAATTGGCAACCATGACAGCAATGGTGTTGGTGTTGATGCTTGGAATTATGGGAACTATGGCATATTTGAGTACCGTTTCTGACCCAAAGAAAAACACTTTTACTGGTAGTGAAGGAATTTCATTAGACTTAACAGAGCCTGGTTGGGATGCGGATGATGATGGTGTGGCAGATGATGGAGACGGAATGAAAGATGCGCAAAGTTATACTCCGGGAAGAGTAATTGCCAAGGACCCTATATTAGAAAATACAAGTAGTGGTACGGAAGATGCACCTGAATGGGTAGCAATTGCAGTTTCTTATACAGTAGGAAACGATGCGGCAACAACTGCATATATGCCTGTATCATATGAGGCAATGAAATATTTAATTAAGGATATAGCATTTTATGATTCAGCAGCAGCAACAACAGCTAATAGTGCGGATAATACTATCGCTGTTGATGAGTATTGGATACCTATTTATGTGACAACAGCTGCTGCGGATGGTGCCATTGATGATACTAGTATAACTTTAACGGATAATAGCATGTCTGATACTCAGGCGTTTGCAATTTATTTGTATAGTAAAACATTAGCAAAAAATAGTAGTACACCGGCTCTATTTAAGCAAATTGAGATAAGAGACACAACAACTTTAGAGGGGACGACAGGGTTATCCGCTTTGACAACTTATGTGAAAACTAATGATAGCACCTTTTTAACAACAGATTATTCTGTAAATGGCAATTTACCAAGTTTTGAAATTGATGTAATTGGTGCTGCGGTGAAAAATGAATATGATAAGGATGGTGCATCAGGAACACTAGCAACAAGTATATCAGAATTAAGTGCTACTGATAAAAACCAGTTAATAAAAGATTTGGTGGAGGTATTAGAACCAAAGATCGCTGAAAATGTACGAAAAGTTGGAGGTACAACAACACCTTAAGTGATGTAATAAAAGGGGGAAATGCTTATGGATAAAGAAAAGTTGATGACAGAAGAGGAATGGCTTGCAAAATATAAGGCAGGTCATAAGAATTCAAAGAAAAAAGAATTTAAAAAATGGGTTCGAAACGGAGTTGCTTTGGCGATGGTTGCTGTGATTTCTATTGCTGGAACTTTGGCATATTTGCAGAAACAATCTAACACTAAAACCAATACCTTTACTGGTAGTGCTGGATTGAAATTATCATTGACTGAGAGTAACTGGGATACAAATAATGATGATGTGATAGATGATGGTGAGCCTTGGAAGACAGCACAAAATTATACACCAAATGCTATCTATACAAAAAATCCTCAGCTTATTAATTGGGTAGTGGATAAAAATAATTGGACAACTGTGAACAAAGAGAGTGATGGCGATGTGGATACAACCAATAATGCTACGACTGAATCGGACACCAGTTATACATATTCGGAATATGTAGCGTTAGAGATGGATTTAACAGATGGTACAAATCCAATATCATATTCAAGTTTGACAAATGTAATTAAGGATATTGTATTTGATGATGACAATTGGGTGCTGATTGCTTATGGAACTACTAGTAGTGGTACCACTACTTGGGCAAATCCATCAGGAAGCGCTTTTACCAGTGCAGGTATATTAGATGAAACTAATGCAACTGGTTTGAAGTCAGCAGATAAGTTTGTGTTTGCGTATAAAACAAGTGCTGGTTATACTGCCTTGGCTGCTAATAAGGCTACAGAACCATTGTTTTCGCAAATTCAAATTAATCAAACAGTCAAGAGTTTTGATGGTAATACTGATTTGACTCTTACAGGAAATTTTCCTAATTTTAGTATCACTTTAAAGGGAGCAGCTGTGGATACGAATACAGCAGATTTTGATACAAGTGCTTCGGATTTTGATTCGAAGGTTACAACTGCATTAGTAACATTGTTAGGGGCAGTAAATTCATCAAATCCTTAATTGACTAATTTGCAAAATACATAGGGAAGGGAGTGATACTTTGGATAAGAACGCAAGGGCAAAAATAGGAAAATTTCTAATAGGTGTGTTGGCGGTAATCCTAGTATCGCTCCTTTCTATTGTGTCCACCATTGCGTATTTAAGTGATGAAGATGGAGAAGAAGTCCATACATTCACACTGGGGGAGGGTGTAGATATTGAGTTGATACAAGATACGGCAGAGCCTGAAGAATTTTATCCAGAAAAAGAATATCCAGAAAAAGCTGCTAGTGTAGAGATTCCCATTACGGCAATGGAATATGAATATGTGGGTGTAAAAGTACAGTTTTTTACAGAGTTGGAAACAGCTATTAATTCGCAACAGGCATTAATATTTAATCAAACAGCTTATTCGGACTTTTCACAACATTATGGAAAACTTATTTCATATTCTGAAAGTGGAACTGTGCTGAATCAGACAAGTGGAACGCTGGATTCGGAAACTAGAAATGGATGGGTAGAGTATGTAGATGCAAGTAGCAATCAATCAAGAGACAGCGAAAAGGGGACCATTTATTTGTGGTGTGGTGACGGAGATACACTTGCTAAAGTCAAACATGGAAGCAAGCTGATGATTTTTGATTCTATCCGAATAAATAAAGACTGTGATCAAAAATATCCTGTGAGCGTACCAATAGGAAGTGAAATTCTTTTGTATAATCAAGATGGAACTCTGTATACAAAAAGAGTCATTGGTGACGGTCAGTTAAAGGGGTTTCGGATTGTAGTGACTGCCTATGCAGTTCAGGGGGATATAGATGCTGCAGATGCAAAAACGGCATTGGTTTCATTAATCGAAAACAATTAGTAAATTAGATATGGAAATATGAAGGGAAGATACAAAATAGAAAAGAGGGGGGGTGATTTCTATGCAGAAAAAGAGGAGAAAGAGAAGATATGGTTTCTTGGCATTCTTTTTACTACTCTTTTTTGGTGGAGGAATTGCCCTTTATGTTTATGGACAAAGCATCACCACTACTACGGCAACTAACATTGTTACAGTGGGAAAGGTAGATGTAGAGCTTGCAATGGCAACCCATGATGCTGGAACAATTGTTCCTGGCGAAACCAAAATTTCCAATACTGTTACAGTGGAAAATGTAGGAGTGTATCCTGCGTATATTCGTATGTTTGTAAAAAAGCATTGGGTGATAACACAGGGAGGTGTCACTCTTACACCAGAACAAATTTCTAATCAGTATTCGGAATTATCTGTAGATGCAATAGATATTCAATTGGAGAACGGATGGACGAAGGGGGAGTCCTCTTCTTCTTATCCTGGATATGATTGTTACTATTACAAGGAAGTTGTAGATACAGATAAAAAAGGTGCGGATGCTATTGCTTTTTCTGATTCTTATCAGTTAAAAGCAGAAGAGAAACAGGATGATGGGGGCATTAGCAATGAATTGTTGCTAAAATTCACAAAAAATGGCGCAAAAGTAGATGGTTATTATTCCGTTATTGTAGAGGCTATACAGGCAGATACTTGTATTCCAGTTACAAAAGAAATAGATGGAGAAACTATGATTACTGATTGGAATGATATACCAAGTGATGTAGAGCTTGTGCCACCTTTTGATATGGACCCTGCTGACGCACCGGTTGGAATAGTAAATTTTAAATCAGAAAATACAGAGATTACCGATTCAGATGCGTTTATTACGGTGGATTCTCTTTTGCCTGGAGAGACTGCACAGCGAATGGTAGAAATTAGAAATACTTCTGATCAGATGTTGCCGATTTATGTATATGCAGAATCTGCGGAGTCTTATGAGAATTTAAGTGACGATCAAAAGAATTGGTTGGAGCAGTTATTGTTAGTAATAGTAAAAGAAGATGGAACAGTGTTGTATAAGGATTCTTTGTATAAGCCAAATTCCGATGAACCTATGCTTTCTATGTATAATCCGATACTCATTGATAAATTTCCAGCCAATACAACTCAAAATTTGTATGTGATTATTTCTTGTCCAGCAACATGGACAAAAGCCAGTGTAACAGTAAAAGTAAATTGGATTTTTGCATCCAAGAAGGCGGTGGCAACCAAAGCACCTTCCAGTGCAGATCAACCAGCTGTGCTGAAAACGGATGTACCAGATGTTACGGAAGGACCTTTGCTGGAAACGGACATTCCGCAACAAACCGAAGAACCATTTCCAACAGCAACGGATCATGAGATGCCAATGATTACGGAGCTTCCCGGAGAAGTCACATATGCTCCAGAAGCAACTATAAGCCTTGTTACAGCAGTGCCATCTCCGCAAGAAACAGGTGTGATAGTAACAGATAGCCCTGTTTGGGAGGGGAAAGAAACGGTTAGACCTTCGATGCACCCGATGGTACAGGAAACTCCGGATATGGTAGATGGAAATGAGGGAACTCCAAAGCCAAGTAGTGACATTGGAATAGGAGCAAGTAAAGATCCAGATACGCCTGCTCCTGCCCAAACACCGGAGAAAGAGGATGTTTCTAATCAAGTGCCGAAAACGTCTACTCCAAAGAAACCAACTACAGTAGAGGTATTGTATCCTACAAAAACGGGTGATGCGACTCCTATTGTTGTGTGGTTAGTATTATTTGTGGTATCATGTATTGGAATGATTTCTGTAGCTACTGCATGGAAAAAGAAGAGATAGTTGTAGAAAGAAAACAGGTGTGAGGCTGACAAAGAACGGAGAGAGGAACATGAAAAAAAAGTGTTATATAGTGATGTTTGTGGTGTTTTTAGGGATTTTTCTGGTGTCTGGATGGAAGTTGTATGAGATATACCACACTTACCAACAGGGGAATCAGTTGTATGATAGCATTGAGCAAGATGTAGTTGTTTCTTTAGGAACTATGGCACCAAGTCTAGTAACGGATGCACCAGAGGATGTAGATAAGAAAGAACCAGAGGAAGAAATGATTTCGGTAGATTTTGAAACTCTTACAAAGGCAAATCCAGATGTGGTGGGGTGGTTATACATACCAAATAGTGATATTAGTTATCCTTTGTTGCATGGTGAAGATAATGACAAATATCTTCATGAAACATATGATGGAACCAGTAGCATTTTTGGTAGTATTTTTATGGATTTTCGGAATGCCGCAGATTTTAGTGATTGGCATACTATCATATATGGACATAATATGAAAAATGGTTCCATGTTTGGAACTTTGAAAAAGTATCAGGATGAAAACTTTTTTCGGACACATAGAAATATTTACATTTTAACAAAAGATGCTACATATCGTTATCGTGTATTTTCCCATCATGTGGCAGATGCTACGGGAAGAGTGTACACAATTAGTTTTGCAGACAAGGAGGAATATGCTTCTTTTCTTGATTTGATTACCCAAAGTTCTTATATTAAGACGAAGTTGTCAGTAAAGAAAAAAGATAAAACCATTACACTTTCTACATGTACAGGAGACGAAGAAAATCGTTTTGTCGTACATGCAAAGTATATGGGGGAAGTGATTGATTGAATCGAGTAGGAGCCATCCTACTCGATTTTATAGAAATTTTATACTTTTTTTTCGATAATTTTATTGCGAATCCATTGATGAGCAGTACAATATTATAATATGAAAAACGTTTTTCACGATTAATCTTGATTTTCATTTGGCGTATCGCCAAGTATTTCCTAATGTATATTTTACGAATGAAATATAGCCGGAAAACCGGGGAGAAATTTAGTGACAAGTCCGATATTTGTATGCTACAATAAGGGCAAGAGAAAAAAGTTTGGGGACGAAAAGATACCGGAACTATGCTATTTTGGCTAGTGAAGGAGAATAAAGAGACAAAGGAGTGATGGTAGTTATGACAGATAATCAATTATTAAAGGCTATTGGCAAAATGCTTCAGCCAATACAAGAAGATATACATGAATTAAAGAACGATGTACGTGAATTAAAGACGGATGTGGCAGTCTTAAAAGAAGAAATGTTGATAGTAAAACAAGAGATATCGGTCTTAAAAGAAGATGTATCAGGATTAAAACAAGAGGTACGAAACTTGCATCAACGTGTGGATGATGTGGAACTACAGATAAAACAAACGGAAATCACGTTAAGAAATGAGATTCGCAAAGAAAGCGAATTGCTTTTAGATGAGATAGAAAGAGTACACAATATTATGGATAGTCACATAAAAGATACAAAAAGACATACTGCATAGGAACAAGTTGTAATTGTAGCATATTTCCTAAACTTCCATCATACATTATGTAATAAAGTATTACTGAAAATTGGGTAATACAAATGCAGGTTTCGATTATGGAGGGATATTATGGAAGGACAGTTTCAGGTATACAAGGATATGCAGGCCAGGACAAATGGAGAAATATACATAGGTGTAGTGGGACCGGTAAGAACAGGAAAATCTACTTTTATCAAACGTTTTATGGATTTGCTTGTGATACCCAATATGCAGGATGTACATAGTAGAGAACGTGCGATTGATGAATTGCCTCAGTCTGCAGCGGGGAAAACAATTATGACTACAGAGCCTAAGTTTATTCCTAAGGAGGCAGCAGAGATTCGTTTATCCGAAGATGTGCAGGTGAAAATTCGGTTAATTGACTGTGTAGGTTTTATGGTGGATGGTGCCAGTGGACATATGGAAGAAGAGCAGGAGCGAATGGTGAAAACTCCTTGGTTTGATCATGAGATTTCTTTTTCAAAAGCAGCAGAGATTGGCACAAAAAAAGTAATTAATGAGCATTCTACTATTGGGGTTGTGGTAACGACAGATGGTAGTTTTGGAGAACTTCCAAGAGAAAAGTATGTGGAACCGGAAGAAAGAACAGTGGAAGAACTTAGAAAACTTTCCAAACCTTTTGTCATTTTGCTTAACAGTAGTCATCCTTATGACAGTGAAACGAAAGATTTAGCAGTAGAGCTTACAGAAAAGTTTAAAACGGCAGTCATCCCTATGAATTGTGAACAGCTTCGAAAGGAAGATGTTACTGCACTAATGCAAGGGGTGTTATCTGTTTTTCCAGTTTGTGAGATTGGTTTTTATATGCCAAAATGGATAGGAATGTTGCCAACTACGCATCCATTAAAGGCAGAACTTGTGGAAACTATGCGTGGTGTTATTGAAAAAATGGTACAGATTAAGGATGCAACTTCTTCTAGCTTACAGACAGATAATCCGTATATAAAAAATATGAAAATTGAACAGATTGATATGCGTAATGGTAATGTGCGGGTGCAGGTGGATATAAAAGAAGAATACTATTATCAGACGGTCAGTGATATGATTGGCGTGAATATTGCTGGAGAGCGGGAATTGTTACAGTTTTTGCGTGAGATGGCAGGAAAGAGAACAGAGTATGATAAAATGGCAGTGGCTGGTGAGGAAGTTCGGCAAAAAGGTTATGGTGTGGTAACCCCTTGTATGGAGGAAATACAGGTAGAAGAACCAGAAATTATCAAACATGGAAGTAAATATGGAGTAAAGATTAAAGCCGTAGCTCCTTCCGTACATATGATTAAGGCAAATATCGAGACCGAAATTGCCCCTATTGTAGGAAGTGAAGAACAGGCAAAGGATTTGATTGCCTACATTTCAGAGAATAGTAAAGGAGATCCGGCAGGTATTTGGTCGACCAACATTTTTGGAAAATCCATCCGGCAGTTGATTGAAGATGGCATTCAGAACAAAGTATCAAAACTTACGGATGAAAGTCAGATAAAATTACAGGACACAATACAAAAGGTAGTAAACGATAGTAATGGCGGATTGGTGTGTATTATTATATAGAAAACGTTCGACAAAAGTAGAGGAAATTTGACAATATAGAACCTGTCTGCTATAATGTAGCAGTCGTTTTATTTTTTCTAAAACTGCATGATTTGCAGTCCGAACAAAGAAAGAGTATATTAGATGAAGCAGCAAAAGACACATATGCCAACTTTAAGGAGGAAACATATGAACAGTCACATAGTTAAGTTATCTGCACTAGGTATGGCTGGTATGCTTGTGTTAGCAGGCAATCCATTGGAGGCATACGCAAAGCAGACACTTTTAACTGACAAAGATTCCGTTGCGGGGGTTACTGTTTCGCTGGATGATTACTTGGATTCAACCAAAACAGCACAGGCAGCAGAAGAGACAACTGGACAAAGTAGTAGTATGGTTGAGGCAAGTGGTAATGCCACAGTAGATGGTGTGAATGCAGTTGTAGCCGAGGAAATCGTGCTTAACATTAAGTACGACCGCCTAGGAATTGCAAATGTTGACGGGGCTTTAAATGTTAGAAAGAGAGCAAGCACCGATGCAAAAGTCGTTGGAAAGATGTCTAACGGCGCAGCTTGTAATATTGAGAAAGTTACAAAAGACGGATGGGCTAAGATTAAGTCCGGGGAAGTCACAGGTTATGTGAAAGCGGAGTACCTTGTTATGGACGAAGAGGCTGAGGAGATGGCTTTAGAAGTGGGAAGAAAGGTTGCTATTGTTAAGACAACAACCTTGAATGCACGCTATTTACCTAGCACAGAGTCTGGAAAGTACACGTTAGTACCAAACGGAGAAGAATTGGAAGTAGTAAGAGACAATATTAGTGAAAAATATGTGAGCGGCTTTATTGAGAAAAATTTTAGCGACAAAAAGAAAAAGAAGTTGATTCAGGATGTGGATCAGGATGCAATGGCAAATGAGCTTGCGGATTGGATTTGTGTATCTATTGATGATGAGAAGGTATTTATTGCCAGAGAGTTTGTAGATGTTTCTTATGAATTGGACCGTGCAGTGTCTACAAAGACGATTGCAACGGCTGATTCGGAAGGAAGTACAGATTCTTCTACTGGTTCAGTACGTTCTTCTATGGTTTCCTATGCAATGCAGTTTTTAGGAAATCCTTATGTGTATGGTGGTACGAGCTTAACAAATGGAACGGATTGTTCTGGCTTTACTATGCGTATTTATGAGCATTTTGGATACAGTATTCCAAGAACATCTGCGGCACAGGCATCTTACACAACTACAATCAGCTCTTCAGAAGCACAGCCTGGAGATTTGTTCTTCTATGGCTATGGTGGTTCCGTAAGCCATGTAGCAATGTACATTGGAGGCGGACAGGTTATTCATGCCAGCAATGAGAGGACAGGTATTAAGATTTCCAATGCTTTTTACCGTACACCAATTAAGGTTGGTCGTGTAATTGGCTAGTAATTCTTGTACAGGTGAGAAAAATTACTGTGAACTTTCTTAAAAAATTGATATAAGTTGTTTAAAAAAAATCCCATTTGAGGTATAATCTCAAATGGGATTTTTTGTAGCAAAAGCCCAGCAAGTACAATCATACTTGCATGAAATTGTATTTGCTGTTCGTAAGCTAACCGAGTAGGAGTCAGCCTACTGGATTAGCAAGTCCTGAATAATAACAAAGTTGGAGGTAAATATGGAAATTGTAATAGTAGTCACAGTTGCCTTTTTGATTTTTTTATTTTTTAAGTCAAAGTGGGATGAAAAAGAGTTGATGCAGACCTATCAATACAAAAATGATAAGGAATGGGGACAGATTCCTGATGCAAGTTATACAACAGAGAAGTTTGCAGCAATTCGAGAGTATTATCTTGCGAATCAAGGAACCTGCGATGTAGATGATATTACTTGGAATGATGTGGATATGGATACTATTTTTATGTTAATGAACAATACCCAGAGTTCCATGGGAGAAGACTATTTGTACAGTGTTCTTCGGAAGTTGCAGGTAGATGAAAAAGAGTTATTAAAACGGGAAGAGTTGATTTCTTTCTTTCAGACTCATAAAAAAGAGCGAAACGATGTACAGACCAAGTTTCGTTTCATGGGAAAAGTAAAAGAACTTTCCCTCTACAAATATATTAATCTTGCAGGTGACATTCCAAAACATAATCCGGTGGCAAGTATTTTTATGTGTAGCGCCCTTATTGTTTCATTGGTACTTATTGTATTGTCGTTATTTGGTATTGTACCTGCGGTATATGGTGTAGTAATGTTTGCAGCTACCCTTGTAAATAATATTATTCACTATTTTAATCGTAAGGCAAAAATAGAGAAATACTATCAGGTATTCATGCACATTATTCGTACATTGAATAATTCAAAAGAACTTACAAAACTTTCTGTTCCAGAGTTGTCTGTATATTTTAAACGTATTGATGAGATTGTGGAAAATTTTCGAGGATTTCAGAGAGGTTCTTTTTTGGTGTTTTTTGACAGTAGAAGAGGAGAAGGTTCTTTTTGGGATTTGACACTGGATTATATTCGTATGATGTTTCATATTGATTTAATTAAATTTGATTCTATGGTAAAAGTAATTCAGGATAACATCAAAGAATTGAATGAATTGTATGAAATACTAGGATTTTTAGATGCTATGATTGCAGTAGCTTCTTTCCGAGAATTTCTTGGAGAAAACGGATATTGTATTCCAGTGTTGCATAAAACGAATGAAGCAAAGATTTCTATGATAGGTGGATACCATCCTCTTTTAGAGGAACCGGTTGCAAACTCTGTGCAGGCAGAACGTCCGGTGTTGATTACCGGTTCTAATGCGTCTGGAAAATCCACGTTTATTAAGACTGTGGCAATCAATGGTATTTTGGCGCAGACAGTGCATACTGCAGTGGCAAAAAGTTATGAAGGCTCGTATTTTAAAATTCTTTCTTCTATGGCTCTTCGAGATAATCTTCAGGGACATGATAGTTATTATATTGTAGAGATTAAGTCCTTAAAGCGTATTTTGGAGTCTGTAGGAACACAAATACCAGTTCTTTGCTTTGTAGATGAGGTGCTTAGAGGAACGAATACGTTGGAACGAATTGCGGCATCTGCACAGATACTTAGGAGTTTTGCAGATACGAATACCATTTGTTTTGCGGCTACTCATGATTTGGAATTGACTCATATCTTGGAAAAATATTACAACAATTATCATTTTCAGGAAGAGGTTGTAGGAGATCAGGTTGTGTTTGATTATGTGCTTCGAGATGGAAGGGCAAATTCAAGAAATGCCATTAAATTGCTTGGCATGATGGGATATGACCGTGATATTATCAGTAAAGCCGAGGAACTTGCAAATCAATTTGTGGAACAAGGTGTGTGGGGAACGGTATAGAACTAACCCAACATATGAACAATAAGTGTTTTGGTGCAAAAGTCCGTCAAGTACAATCATGCTTGCATGAAATTGTATTTGACGGGCGTAAGAACATGGAGCACATAGTGCGGAATGTTCGCAAGCGAATCGAGTAGGAGTCAGCCTACTCGATTACTAACGTACAACAGGAGGAAAACATGGCGGAAAAATTAACACCAATGATGGAACAATATATGGAAACAAAAAAGGAATACAAGGATTGTATTTTATTCTATCGTTTAGGTGACTTTTATGAAATGTTCTTTGAAGATGCAGTGACTGCTGCCAGAGAACTTGAGATTACCCTTACAGGTAAAGCATGTGGATTGGAAGAGAGAGCACCTATGTGCGGAATTCCCCATCATGCAGTAGACGGATATTTAACCAGATTGGTGAACAAAGGATATAAAGTGGCAATTTGCGAACAAGTGGAAGACCCAAAGCTTTGCAAAGGAATTGTAAAGCGTGAGGTTGTTCGTATTGTCACACCGGGAACGAATTTGAATACCCAATCTTTGGATGAGGGAAAGAACAATTATTTGATGGGGATTTTTTATATGTCAAACTGCTTTGGTGTAGCTACGGTAGACGTAACTACAGGAGAGTTTTATTTGACAGAAGTAGATGACAATAGAAAACTTATGGACGAGATTACCAAGTTTGCTCCTTCCGAAATTGTTTGTAATGAAGAGTTTATGATTTCTGGATTTGATCTTTCAGACATAAAGAATCGATTGCAAGTGGCAGTTTCTTCTTTGGAAAAATGGTATTTTGATGGAGAACTTTGCGAGAAGAGTCTGATGGAGCATTTTAAGGTGCAGGCATTGGAGGGGCTGGGATTAAAAGACTATCCGGTAGGAACTGTGGCAGCAGGTGCGGTCATGCAATATTTGACAGAGACACAGAAAAATGCCCTTTCCCATATTACTGGAGTTAATGTGTACTCTTCTAATGCTTTTATGGTGCTTGACAGTGCTACCAGAAGAAATTTGGAATTAGTAGAGACGTTGCGGGAAAAGCAAAAAAGAGGTTCTTTGCTTTGGGTGCTTGATAAGACAAAAACGGCTATGGGAGCAAGACTTCTTCGTAGTATGATTGAGCAGCCATTGATTGAAAAAGATGCCATTGAAAAAAGATTAGATGCCATTGAAGAAATCAATGATGATGCTATTACCAGAGAAGAACTTAGAGAGTATTTAAATCCTATATATGATTTGGAACGATTGATAGGACGAGTTTCTTATAAGACGGCTAATCCAAGAGATTTGATTGCATTTCAGTCCTCTCTTGAAATGATTCCGCCAATTAAAACATTGCTTGCAGATGCAAAATCCCAAAAACTTAGAACCATATATGAAAATTTAGATTCGCTTGAGGATATTTGTTCTCTGATTAAGGCGGCTGTTGTGGAAGAACCACCGATTGCCATAAAAGAGGGCGGTATTATAAAAGAAGGTTATAATGAGGAAGTAGATAAGCTACGCAAGGCAAAAACAGATGGAAAAACTTGGCTTGCGGAGTTGGAAGAGCGGGAACGTGAGGCTACTGGTATTAAAAATCTTCGTATCAAATTTAACAAAGTGTTTGGCTATTATTTAGAAGTTACGAAATCTTATCAGGATTTAGTACCGGATACATGGACGAGAAAACAGACCCTTACCAACGCAGAGCGTTATACCACACCGGAATTGAAAGAATTGGAAGATGTGATTCTTGGTGCTGAGGATAAGTTGTTCGCTTTAGAATATCAATTGTTTGTAGAAATTCGTGAACGAATTGCACAGGAAATCGTGCGAATTCAGCAGACAGCAAAAGCCATTGCTTCTCTTGACGTGTGTGTGTCCCTTGCTTTGGTGGCAGAGCGAAATAACTTTGTACGTCCTTTGATAAATACGGATGGTGTAGTGGATATTAAAGGTGGAAGACATCCGGTGGTAGAGCAGATGATGAGCAATGGTATGTTTGTAGAAAATGATACTTATTTGGATGAAAATAAACAGCGAGTTGCTATTATCACAGGACCAAACATGGCAGGTAAATCTACTTATATGCGTCAGACTGCATTGATTGTGCTGATGGCACAAATTGGAAGTTTCGTGCCTGCATCTGCAGCTAATATTGGAGTGGTAGATCGTATTTTTACGCGTGTGGGTGCATCGGATGATTTGGCATCGGGACAGAGTACATTTATGGTTGAGATGACAGAAGTTGCAAACATTTTAAGAAATGCCACAAAAAATAGTTTGCTTATTTTGGATGAGATTGGACGCGGAACCAGTACCTTTGATGGCTTAAGTATTGCGTGGGCTGTGGTAGAGCATATAGCAAATCCAAGAATACTTGGTGCAAAGACTTTGTTTGCTACTCATTATCATGAATTGACTGAATTGGAAGGAAAGCTGGAGAGTGTAAACAATTATTGTATTGCAGTACAAGAATCCGGTGATGATATTATCTTTTTACGAAAAATCATAAAAGGTGGGGCAGACCGAAGTTATGGAATTCAGGTGGCAAAACTTGCTGGTGTACCGGAAAGTGTCCTTAACCGAGCAAAAGAAATTGTGGCAGAACTGACAGAAAATGATATAGTGGAAAAGACAAAACATATTGAAGTAAAGCAAAGTGGAAAAAATAAGAAACAAGAAAAAATCGAACAGGCAGAGCAGCAAATGTCCATTTTTGATGGATTTGCAAACATGCCTTCTACGGAAGACATTTTGCTGGAACTTCGGGATTTAGATATGAACGCATTGACACCTATGGATGCCATGAATAAGTTATATCAGATTCAGCAAAAGGTAAAAGAACGTTGGTAAAAGAGAAAAAGCGGAGGTGTGCCCATGGGCGAGATTGTATTACTGGATCAAAATACTATCAATAAGATTGCTGCTGGAGAGGTAGTAGAACGTCCTGCAGCAGTAGTAAAAGAGCTTGTGGAAAATGCCATTGACGCAGGTGCAAATGCTGTTACAGTAGAAATAAAAGGTGGCGGCATTGAATTTATTCGTATTACTGATAATGGTAGCGGCATTGAAAAAGAGCAAGTACAGATTGCATTTAAGCGTCATGCTACCAGTAAAATACGAACGGCAGAGGATTTACTGTCAGTGAGCAGTCTTGGGTTTCGAGGGGAGGCACTTGCCAGTATTGGTGCGGTGGCAAAAGTTGAACTTGTCACAAAAACAAGAGGGGCTCTTACGGGAAGCAGATATGAGCTGGATGGCGGAGAAGAAAAAACGCTGGAAGAAATTGGTTGCCCGGAAGGAACTACATTTGTTGTAAGAAATTTATTTTATAATGTACCTGCTAGAAGAAAATTTTTAAAAAGTGCAGTCACAGAGGCGTCTTATATTAATGATTTAGTAGAGAGACTAGCAATCTCTAACCCTCAGGTATCCTTCAAATTTATGAATAATAATCAGTTGAAATTGCAGACTTCTGGTAATGGAAACGTAAAAGATATTATTTATCATATTTACGGAAGAGATATTACTGCAAATTTGTTGGAAGTAAAGAGTCATACACCTGTGGTGAACATAGATGGTTTTGTTGCAAAGCCCGTAGTAAATCGGGGAAACCGAAATTATATGAATTATTTTATCAATGGCAGATATATCAAAAGTTCAATTGTAAACAAGGCTATTGAGGAGGCGTACAAACCATATATGATGCAGCATCGGCATCCAATGACAGCATTACAGTTTACAATTGACAGTCAATATATTGATGTAAATGTGCATCCTGCAAAGTTAGAAATTCGTTTTACCAATGGACAAGCAGTGTATCAGGCAATTTATCAAGCGGTATCGGATGTTCTTGCAGGGAAAAATATGATTCCGGAAGTTTCTGTGGGAAAAGAGAAAAAGGCAGAAAAGACGGAAATAGGAAAAAAAGCACCAGAACCTTTTGAGCAAAAGCGAAAGTTTGACGAGAAAACGGCAGTAGGAAAACAGATTGTGGAAGCGGCAAAAGTGATCTCACAATTTGAAGAAATAAAGAAAAAACAGGAAATGGTACGTGAGGAAAGTCCTTATACTGTAAAGAAAGAAAAACCTTTGAAAGCTCCAAAAGTGTTCGATGAAAGTGAAATTTCTACAGAGAAGAAAGCAAAAGAACAAGAAAAAATCCAGCAGAGTGTACCAGTCGAGAAAAAAATAGATATAGAAAAAAACAAAACGGATAGTTTGGTAGTTTCTGCACAAAAAACAGCATCTGCGGCATTGGACCAATTTTTAACTGGGAAAAAAACGGTAAAAGAAGAAACAACAAACGTAAAACCTGTGGTAGCAGAACCTATTTGGGACAAGACAAATTCCAAACAAGAGGAATTGTTTCAGACAAAAGAGGAAGAGAAATTTTTATCTAAGGCGGCAAAGAAACATCACAAAATTATTGGACAGATATTTGATACTTACTGGATTGTTCAATATCAGGATAATATGTTTCTGATTGACCAACATGCGGCCCATGAAAAGGTATTATTTGAGCGTACTATGAAGAGTCTTGCTAACAAAGAAATTACTTCGCAAATATTACAACCACCTATTATTTTATCTCTCAGTATGCGGGAAGAACAGGCTTTAAAAAAGCATGAGGAGGAACTTAGAAGACTGGGATTTGAGATAGAAGCCTTTGGTGGAAGAGAATTTTCGGTGCGCGCAGTTCCGGCCAATTTGTTTGGTGTGGCACAAGTGGAGCTGTTGACAGAATTGTTAGATAGCCTTACAGAAGAAATTAAGGTGAAAAATACAGATATCATTTTAGAGAAAGTGGCATCTATGTCTTGTAAGGCAGCTGTAAAAGGAAATATGAAACTTTCTTTTATGGAGGCAGAGGCATTGATTGATGAGTTGATGGAGCTTGAGAACCCTTATCATTGTCCTCATGGACGACCAGTAATTGTGTCTATGTCTAAGAATGAAATTGAGAAAAAATTTAAACGTATTGTGTAAGGAGGAAGCTGTATGAGCAATAATGTGCAAAATAAAAGACCCCTTGTAGTGCTTACTGGGCCTACGGCTGTGGGAAAGACAGCACTTTCTATTCATTTGGCAAAGGCTATAGGTGGAGAAATTATTTCAGCAGATTCCATGCAGGTATACAAACAGATGGATATTGGAACAGCAAAGATTAAGCCAGAGGAGATGCAGGGAGTTCGTCACTATTTGGTGGATGAATGTATGCCGGATGAAGAATTTCATGTAGTTAAATTCAAAGAATATGCCAATCGTTATATCGAAGAAATTTACCAGAAAGGAAAAATTCCTATTTTGGTAGGAGGAACTGGTTTTTACATTCAGGCAGTATTAAAGGATGTATCTTTTGAACAAGAGGAAGTGTCAGAATACCGCAGAACGCTGGAACAATTGGCAGAGGAGAAAGGTGCCCATTACCTTCATGAGCAGTTGCAGAAGGTAGATCCGGAAAGTGCTGCTGCCATTCACGAAAATAATGTAAGACGCGTGATTCGTGCCCTTGAGTATTACGAGCAGACAGGAGAAAAGATTTCAAAGCATAATGAGAGGGAAAAACAGAAAGAGTCTCCTTATAACTTTGCATATTTTGTATTAAATCAGCCAAGAGAAGTTCTTTATGAGCGTATTGATAAACGTGTGGATATTATGATTGAGGAAGGTCTTGTAGAAGAAGTAAAAGGTTTGATGGAAAAAGGGTATGGCAGAGATTTGGTTTCCATGCAAGGGCTTGGCTACAAAGAAATCTATTCTTATCTGCAAAATGAAATGACTCTTTCGGAAGCAATTTATATTTTAAAAAGAGATACCAGACATTTTGCAAAACGGCAGCTTACTTGGTTTAAAAGAGAACAGGATGTAGTATGGGTGGACAAAGAAAAACTTTTAACGGAGGAGCAGCAGCTTTCCTTTTGTCTTAAAATCCTTCGGGAAAAAGGAATTTGGAAAGACTAACACAAAATTATGCAGTTTTAGGTATAGATTGGTAAAATTGCAGCAAACTGATAGAAAGGGATAGTACAAACGATGAATTTAGAGAATATGTATAGTGAACTAAATATTTCCAAACAAGTATTTGATTTTTGCAGTGAAATTGAGAAAGATTTGAAAGAACGATTTGATTCCATTGACCAGATGGCAGAGTACAACCAGTTAAAAGTGTTGAAGGCTATGCAGAAAAACAGAGTGAGTGATATTCATTTTGCAGCTACGACCGGATATGGATACAATGATTTGGGAAGAGAAGTGCTTGAAAGTGTGTATGCAGATACCTTTCACGCAGAGGCTGCATTGGTTCGTCCTCAGCTTACTTGTGGAACACATGCGCTAACGATTGCTCTTGCGGCTAATCTTCGTCCGGGAGATGAACTCCTTTCTCCGGTTGGAAAACCATATGATACTTTGGAAGGTGTAATTGGAATTGGTGAGAATCAGGCACCTGGGTGTTTAAAAGAGTATGGAATTTCCTATTCACAGGTAGATTTATTAGAAGATGGTTCTTTTGATTGGGAAGGAATTAAAAAGGCGATTACACCAAAGACAAAAATGGTGACGATTCAACGTTCCAAAGGATATCAGACAAGACCAACACTTTCTGTGGCAAGAATTGGAGAATTGATTGCCTTTGTAAAGGAAATAAAGCCAGATGTAATTTGTATGGTAGACAACTGTTATGGAGAATTTGTAGAAGAGTTGGAGCCGACAGATGTGGGAGCTGATATGTGTGTAGGTTCTCTGATTAAAAATCCAGGTGGTGGATTGGCACCAATCGGTGGCTATATTGTTGGAAAAGAAGAGTATATTGAGCAGTGTGCGTATCGTTTGACTGCTCCAGGACTTGGAAAAGAAGTAGGGGCAACTCTGGGGATAAATCAGCAGTTGTTCCAGGGATTTTTCATGGCGCCGCAGGTAGTGTCAGGTGCATTAAAGGGAGCTATTTTTGCAGCAAACATTTATGAGAAACTTGGCTTTTCTGTAGTGCCAAATGGAAGTGAAAGTAGACATGACATTATTCAGGCAGTAACACTGGGAACTCCAGAAGGTGTTGTAGCATTTTGTGAGGGAATTCAGGCAGCGGCTCCAGTGGATAGTTATGTAGTGCCAGAGCCATGGGCAATGCCCGGATACCATTCGGACGTGATTATGGCAGCAGGAGCGTTTATTCAAGGTTCTTCTATTGAACTTAGTGCAGATGGTCCAATTGAAGAACCATATGCAGTATATTTTCAAGGCGGACTTACTTGGTATCATGCAAAATATGGAATTATGATGTCATTGCAAAAAATGTATGAGAAAAATCTTGTAACATTAGATAAAATGGTATAAAGGGGCTATATTTTTTGGAAAATTTGTATACAAAAGGCTGTTTATGTGCTACAATGTAGGTTAGTTTCCGGCAGGTTTTGTTTATAGAAATGTTGGAAATAGAGAGGTAATATACACTGCTAGTCAGATAGGAGTGTATAAATGAAGCATTTAACATTGAAAGAATTACCAGTATCAGAGCGTCCCTATGAGAAGTGTGAGCAATACGGTGCTAAGTTTTTATCGGATGCAGAACTGATTGCAGTAATTATTAAATCTGGCTCCAAAGGTGAGCGTTCTATTGAAGTGGCAAATCATGTTTTGAATTATTCAAAGGATATGCCGGGATTACAGAGTCTTAATTATCTTACTTTAGAGGATTTAATGACAATCCGGGGAATAGGAAAAGTGAAGGCCATACAATTACTTTGTGTGGCAGAACTTACCAAACGTATGGCAAGACAGCAGCGTGGAATGTCCCCTTGTTTTTCTTCTCCAGAGATGATTGCGGATTATTATATGCAGGAGATGAGATGTTTAGAATATGAACAGACGATTCTTGTGCTTCTTGATACTAAATGCCATCGTATGAAGGATTTTGTGATTTCCAAAGGAACAGTAAATTCATCTTTGATTGAGCCAAGAGAGGTGCTGATAACAGCACTTAAAAATAAGGCTGTGCAGGTTGTCCTGCTGCATAACCACCCTAGTGGGGATATCACGCCAAGCAATGCGGATGTGAGAATTACAAAGCGATTGAAAGTGGCGTTTGATGTTATTGGAATACCATTGCTGGATCATATAATCATAGGGGATAACAGCTATATGAGTTTTCAAGAACAGGGCTTGTTGTAAGGCAGTAAGACTGTCGGTGGAAGGAGTAAAAACGTAACAATGATGGGTAAAAAAATTGTAGGTATAGATTTTGGTACCAGTTCGGTTAAGATGTACAAAAAGAGCGCCGGAGTGGTTTTGAAAGAAAAAAATGTAGTTGCAATGCAGGGGAAGAAAAGACTGCTTGCTGCGGGAGATGATGCTTTCGATATGTTTGGAAAGTCACCAGAGAAAATTGAGGTTTCCATGCCTATAAGAAACGGTGTAATTGCAGACATAGGAAAGATGCAGCTTTTATTAGACTGCTTATTAGAAAAATTATACAAGGGGAAGGTTAAAGGCTCAGATTATGTAGTAGCAGTACCTACAGACATTACAGAGGTAGAGAAAAGAGCGTTTTATGATTTGATACAAAGATCTAATGCAAAATCTAAGATGGTTTATGTGGTAGATAAACCTTTGGCGGCTGCACTTGGTATGGATATTGATGTGGCAGGTTCTCGGGGCATATTAAGCGTGGATATTGGCGCAGATACTACGGAAGTGGCAGTCATTTCATTGGAAGGTATTGTAGTAAGCAAACTTTTGCCAATTGGTGGATATAAATTTGACCAGTTGATTCAATCTGCTATTAAGAAAAAATATAACTTATTAATCGGGGATAAGACAGCCGAAGCAGTAAAGATTCAATTGGCATCTGCATTTGAACCGGAACATGATACTATGCGTGTGTTTGGTCGAGATGTGGTAAGTGGTTTGCCTTCAGAGGCTATGGTGGATTCAGAACTTGTATATCAGGCAATCAAAGAACCGATATCAAGCATTTTGACAGCTATTCGAGTTATTTTAGAACGTACACCTCCAGAGATTTCTGCGGATATTATTTCTACAGGTGTATATGTGTCTGGTGGATGTGCGCAAATTCGAAACTTAGATAAACGAATTGCGGATGAGACAAAGTTGAAAGTGAATATTTCAGAAGAACCAGACTTAGCAGTAATCAAAGGTCTTGGCATGATTGCTGAGAATCGAAAGTTGATTCGTTTGGCATCTTCTGTGAAAAGATAAACAAAAAGAGTAATCGTTTTACACAAGTTTACAGAGCAGATGAAAAAGAATGAGATCTGTTTAGTTTTGGAACAGATACGAAGAAATGAGGAATTCAGTCATGAGAAGACGAAAGAAATTTTCAATAGAGCCAAAATTTATATTGATTTTCTTTTTAATATTAAGTTTGATTTTGATCATTACATCCTATGTATTTAAGACTTCGTATTCTCCAGTTCGTAATGTGGTGAGTAGTGTTGTGACACCGATGCAACGGGGAATTAATTCTGTGGGAAATTTTTTCGCAGAGAAAACAGAAGTATTTAAATCTATGAAAGAATTGATGAAAGAGAATGAAGAATTACAGAGCCAGTTAAATAGTGCAAACTATAAGAATAAAATGCTTCAACAGGAAAAAAATGAATGGGAAGAACTTCGCAAATTGTATGAATTGGATGAGAAATATGTCAGCTATCCAAAAGTTGCGGCACGAGTGATTGATAAAGATCCTGGTAATTGGTACAGTATTTTTAAAATTGATAAAGGTACGGAAGACGGGCTAGAAGTTGGTATGAATGTACTTGCAGGTGATAGTTCTGGTGGCCTTGTGGGAATTATCACGGAGACAGGAAAAAATTGGGCGAAGGTTCGTTCTATTATAGATGATACCAGCAATGTGGGTGCAATGGTTCTTTCTTCAAACGAGACCTGTATTGTTAGTGGTAATTTGTCATTGGAGGCAGATGGGTTGCTTGAGTTTTCTGAACTTGAAAATTCTGAAACAGAAATTACAGCAGGTACAGAAGTGGTTACTTCTTATTTGAGTGACAAATATCATCAAGGCATTTTGATTGGATATATTAAAGATGTTGAGACAGACAGTAATAACTCTACAAGAAGTGGTTGCATTACACCAGCAGTAGATTTTTCTAGATTGGAAACGGTGCTTGTCATTACAGAGCAGAAGGAACAGTTAGATCCAGAACCAGAAGAATAATTACTTTGGAAGAGAAATTCTGTATGCAGTTTGTTTATGAGCAGACAGGAAGGGAAAAGGAGCTTTTGGCATGAAACGTTTTATAATAATGGCAGTTATGATTTTGCTATGTTTTCTTTTGCAGACAACGGTATTTCAAGGTCTTTTACTTGCAGGAGAGGTACCTAATTTAATTCTCATTCTCGTAGTTGCCTTTGCGTATATGCGAGGAAGAAAAGAGGGGATGTATATTGGTTTTGCCAGTGGTCTGCTTATTGATTTGGTTTATGGAGATGTAGTGGGCGTTAATGCAGTATTGTTTGTTGTGGTGGGATATTTAGTAGGTATTTGTAACGAAATTTATTACAGAGATGAATTGTCAGTTCCTATTATTTTGATTGCGATTAGTGATTTTTTGTTTAACTTTGCGTATTATGTGTTGCATTTTTTGCTTCGCGGTCGTTTGCAGGTGTTCTATTATATTTGGCATATTATTATGCCGGAAGTGGTATATACGGTACTTGTAGCATGTGTGTTATACCGTGTGTTATATGCGCTAAATTACTGGTTGGAAAGGAACGAGGACATAGAGGAGGTTCTATAAAATCATGTTGGATATCTTGAGAGATTGGTTTGAACATGTACGGAAATCTCGAACATTTCCCATTGTTATTGTATATGTGTTGTTGATTTCTGTTTTGGTATATAGATTGTTTTCATTGCAGATTGTCAATACGCAGTCCATTACAGCAAACAACAATAATACAAAAGAAAAGAATTTGCTTTTGAAAGGAACACGAGGCAATATTTATGATTGTAATGGTGAGTTGTTGGCGTATAATGAATTGGCATATTCCATTACGTTGGAAGACAACGGAGAGTTGACAACCAGTGAAGAAAAAAATACAATGATTTACAATTTGTTGTCCATATTGGAGAAATATGATTGTGATGTAAATATAGAGTTTCCTATCTCTATAAACAAAAAAGGAGAGTTTGTTTTTACTGAGGAGGGTACAGCTCTTAAAAACTTTAAAAGAGATGCGTACTGTGTATCTAGTGTAAAGAAATTGACGGAAGAACAGCTTAATTCTACAGCAGAAGAAATGTTTGTGTTTTTGCGTTCAGATGATACAGAAAGTCCAAGATTTAATATTTCTGAAGAGTACACAGATGAAGAAGCGTTGGCAATTATGGGAATTCGTTATGAATTGTTTTTAAATCGGTATCAAAAATATATGACTATTACAGTTGCAAGTAATGTGGATGAGCAGACACGAGTAGCCATTGAAGAGAATAGTCCAGAATTGCCAGGTGTGGAAATTACAACAGATACCTATCGAAAATATACCAAAGCCTATTATTTTTCGCATATTATAGGTTATACGGGAACTGTGACAGATGAAGAAATCTCAGAGATGACTGGAAAAGATATAACAACAGAAAATCAAGAAACCTTATACCAAAAAGCGGGATATACTACGGATGATCAGATTGGAAAGACGGGAATAGAGAAGGAATATGAGAGTTATCTCCATGGAGAGTGTGGTTCTGAAACCATTACGGTAAGTGCCAATACTGGTCGTGTAATTGATACTTCTGATTTAGTGGAATCTGCGTCTGGAAATGATATTTATTTAACCATTGATGCAGAACTTCAAGAAACCTATTATAAGATGTTAGAGAAAGAACTTGCCAATATTTTGTATAGTAAAATTGTAAATACAAAATATGCAGGTGATAGATCGGATAATTTAGTAATACCAGTGTATGATGTGTATTTTGCATTAATAAATAACAATATCATTGATATTACTACATTGAATAAGAAAAATTCATCTAATACAGAAAAAAATGTATATAATACGTTTATAAATCGAAAGAATGCTGCTATTAACCGATTGAAAAATATTTTGGATGTAAACAGCAATACTACAAAAAGTGATTTATCCGAAGAATATCAGGAATATCAAAGTTACATTTTTTCTTATTTGAAAAGCGAAGGATTTTTGCAGAGTGAGAGTAATTACAGCGATGATTCAAAATATAAGTTATATGTAAATGGAAAAGTTAGTCTAAGTGAATTTTTGCAGTATGCTATTGCAAATAATTGGGTAGACTTATCCTCGTTGGATATTGGTGATGACTATTATAGTAGTACAGAGTTGTATGAGCAAATGATGGATTATGTATATAAAAACATTGGTGATGATAAAGGGTTTGCAAAGAAAATTTATTATTATCTGATTTATGATGGTTCTGTGACAGGAACGCAGCTTTGTATTATTTTATTTGATCAAGGTGTATTAAAGTATCATGAAGAGCAAGTGAATCAGTTGTCAAGAGGTGCAGTTAGTGCTTATGATTTTATAAAGAATCAGATTAAAAATGTAAAAATTACTCCAGCGCAGCTTGCTTTAAATCCTTGTTCTGGTTCTATTGTAGTTACGGACCCTTATACCGGAAATGTAAAAGCGTGTGTATCTTATCCGGGATATGATACCAATCAATTTGCTAACAAGATTGATACGGAGTATTATGCCAAGATTTGTGAAGATTTGTCTACGCCTTTGGTATCAAGAGCTGTATCTACACGAACTGCTCCGGGTTCAACCTATAAGCCTTTGGTGGCAATTGCTGGTTTGACCGAGGGATATATTCAGCTTGGGGAAAAAATTACTTGTCATTATATCTTTGATAAGATAGAGCGTAAGCCAAAATGCTGGTACAGTAGCGCACATGGTGCATTAGATGTATCTGGTGGTATTGCAAATTCATGTAATATCTTTTTCTATACGGTTGGTTGGCGAATGAGTGATTATGCAACCAATCATGACAAAGGTTTGAAAATACTGAAAAAATATGCTACCATGTTTGGATTTGATTCTACTTCTGGTTTATCAACGGCTGAAGGAGAACCTAAGATTTCAGACAGTGATGCAGTGACTTCTGCAATCGGACAGGGTACTAATGACTATACACCTTCTCAGATTGCTAGATATGCAAGTACATTAGTCAATCGAAAGACTTGTTATGATTTAAACGTAGTGCAAAAAGTGAAAGATAGTGAAGGAAAGACCGTTTTAAAGAACAAAACAGGAAAGGTTCACAATGAAATTACTGGTATATCTGATTCTACATGGAATGCAGTATATAAAGGAATGTATAATGTGGTGAACGGTCCAAACAGTAGCGTAGACGAGTATTTTGATAATTTGAAAGAAGAAAAGGGAATCGAAGTTGCAGGAAAGACTGGAACTGCGCAGGAATCCCAAAAGAAACCAAACCATGGTCTTTTCATCTCTTATGCACCGTATAACAATCCAGAGATTTGTACTACAGTAGTTATTCCAAATGGATACGCATCTGCTAATGCGGCAAAAGTTGCAAGTGATGTGTATGAATACTATTTTGCAAATACGGCAAAAGAGAAAAAGGCAGTATTAAACAAAGTCATTATGCAAAATGGAACTGGAAATGTAAGTGCATCTAGCTCTACCATGGATTAAAAAAACTAAAAAAATTTTGAACATGGGAAGTTTTTTGGTATAATAGACATAAGTGTTGTAAAATCAATGGATAGATTTGAGAACTAATGTAAACTTTTAGGAAGAGGGAAGTAGATAAACGTGAGTAATACAGTTATGATTAAGGGAAATAAATCCGGAATTGTGTTAGTGCTTGATAAAAATTTAGAGTTTTCCCAGTTAAAAAAAGATATTGCCGTGAAGTTTAAAGAAACAGCTAAGTTTTTAGGAAAAGCAACTATGGCAATCAGTTTTGACGGGAGAGAACTTTCCAACGATGAACAAAAAGAAGTGTTAGATGTCATTGAACAGAATTCTGATTTAAAGATTGTCTGTGTAGTGAATAAAGATGAGAAACAGGAAGAGACTTTTAAGAAAAGTGTTGAAGAGAAACTTGTAGAATTGAACAGTAATTCTGGACAGTTCTACAAAGGGAATCTTCGTTCTGGTCAAGTGCTTGAAGTGGAGACCAGTGTGGTAGTGCTTGGTGATGTGAATGTGGGGGCTAAAGTTGTTTCAAAAGGGAATATTATTATTATTGGAAATTTAAAAGGAAACGCATTTGCAGGTGCAGGAGGAAAGAAAGATGCCTTTGTGTTGGCACTAGGTATGCAGCCTATACAGATTCGCATTGCGGATTTTATTGCCAGGGCTCCAGACAAGCAGGAGAAAGGCTTTTTCAAAGAAAAGACAGCTTTCTTTGGAAGAAAGAAAGAAAAAAAGCAACAGACTATGGAGACATCCCAGTCACAGGAAATGAAAATAGCTTTTGTCGAGGGTGAGAATATTATGATCGAGCCACTCACGAAGGATGTTTTGAATGAAATAAATATTTAAAAGTAAAAGGTTGGAGGAAATCGAATCATGGGTGAAGTTATTGTTGTAACATCTGGAAAAGGTGGTGTGGGAAAAACTACCACCACAGCAAACGTAGGAACTGGATTGGCAAAATTAGGAAAGAAAGTTGTGCTGATTGATACAGATATAGGACTTAGAAACTTGGATGTTGTAATGGGTCTTGAAAATCGTATTGTATACAACCTTGTAGATGTTATCGAAGGAAATTGCCGCATTAAACAGGCGTTGATTAAAGATAAGAGACACGAGACATTATATTTGCTTCCTTCTGCACAGACAAAGGACAAGTCTGCCGTTAGTCCAGAGCAGATGAAGAAACTTGCAGATCAGTTAAGAGAAGAATTTGATTACATAATCATGGATTGTCCTGCTGGTATTGAGCAGGGATTCCAGAACGCAATCGCTGGTGCAGATAGTGCTTTAGTCGTAACCACACCAGAGGTTTCAGCTGTTCGTGATGCAGATCGCATCATTGGATTATTAGAAGCAAATGAGATGAAGCAGACACACTTAATTGTAAACCGTTTAAGAACACAGATGGTAAAAGACAATAATATGATGTCAAGTGATGACGTTGTGGAAATTTTAGGTGTTGACTTAATTGGTGTTGTTCCAGATGACGAGCAGATTATTGTTGCTACAAATAATGGAGAGCCATTAGTAGGAACAGATGCGTTGGCAGGTCAGGCTTATATGAATATTTGCCGTAGATTGTTAGGAGAAGAGGTTCCTTTGTTAGACTTAAGCAGCAAGCATGGTATCTTTTCAAGGATTGGCAGCTTGTTTAAAAAGAACTAGGAGGAAAAAAGATGGGATTTGCAGATTTTTTTAGAAAAAAATCTTCTGGCAGTGTTGCAAAAGATCGTTTGAAATTAGTGTTAGTTTCGGATCGTGCAAATTGTTCTCCAGAGATTATGGAACAAATGAAGAATGATATTATTCAAGTGATTTCTAAATACATGGAGATTGATATGGAAGGATTGGATATTAAAATTTCACAGACAGAAGTGGATGGAAGTAATGTTCCAGTTCCTGCTTTGTTTGCTAATATTCCAATACGTGATATGAGAGCAAAGAAGAATGATGAATAGTTTAAAAGGATGATAATTCATGTTTAATTTTAAACAATATGATTGGAGAAAATATAATTTTACGCTTTTGGTAATTATGGTAATATTGGGAGTGTGCAGTGCGTATTTTGTAAAATTTGCCGTTACGCATACTATGGGCATAGATAAATCGGGGTCCTATTTTAAAAAGCAAATTGTTTGTTTAATTCTGGGATTGCTAATTGCGGTGGTTGTTTCTTTGATAGATTATAAAAGGATTTGTGATTTTACTGTAATCTATTATGTAATTGGTACGTTGTTAGTTGCAGCGACTAGAATGCCTGTAATAGGAACAGATGCAGGGACTCATTCTTATCGTTGGATAAAGATACCTGGAACTGGTTTTACATTTCAGTCCTCTGAGATATGTAAGGTCGTGCTTATTATTGCGCTTGCGCTGTTTTTTACAAAAAGGCAGGAAGAAATTGATTCCCCAAAGACAATTTTTAAGTCTATCCTTATATTCATGATACCGACAGCTATTATTTTAACACAGTCGGATTTGTCATCCAGTTTGGTTATTTTCTTCATTTTTGCGATTATGATATTTGGAGCAGGATTGTCCTATAAGATTGTTGTGCCTGTGATAGTAGTCATGATACCGTTAGTAATAGGTGGATTATGGTTTATTCAGCAGCCCATTGCAAAAACTATAATTCCGGAGGACCATTTATATCAGGCACAGCGTGTGGTTGCCTTTTTACATCCAGATGATGAATATTATGCCACAAGAGATAACTATCAACAATTACATTCCATTTCATCCATTGCTTCGGGAGAATTGACGGGTAAATTATTGGCAGATGATTCCACATCGGATCGAAATTATGTTTACGTTGATGTATGTGAGAGTGATTTTATCTTTTCTGTAATTGGAGAAGAGGTTGGATTTGTGGGATGTATCTTAGTTATAACGTTGCTTTGTGTAATTGTGTTTTTGTGTGTTCGAACGGCAAAGCGGTGTAATGATACCATGGGATATCTCATAGCACTTGGAATATCAGCCATGCTTATGTTCCAGATATTTACGAATATAGGTGTTGCTGCAATGATTTTGCCTAATACAGGATTGCCATTACCGTTTCTCAGTAGTGGTATTAGTTCTATGATTGCCTGTGCCATTGAGGTTGGATTGATTATAAATATTGGAATGCAATCTGGTACTGGTGATCGAAGTGGTATTAGTTTTTTGTAAAAAAATTACCAAAAATGAGAAAATAAATTGCATTTTTTATTAAAATGTGATATCTTTTTTAAAGAATGAATTAGGGGGTGCGCTATGAATATTGGAATGATTGCACATGATACAAAGAAAAAACTTATGCAGAATTTTTGTATTGCTTATCGTGGTATTTTATGCAAAAATGAGATTTATGCGACAGGTACTACAGGACGATTGATTGAAGAAGCAACCAATTTGACTGTTCACAAGTACCTAGCTGGTCACTTAGGTGGCGAACAACAGCTTGGTGCGCAGATTGAACATAATCAGATTGATTTAGTTATTTTCCTGAGAGATCCCCTAACACCAAAGTCACATGAACCTGATGTGAATAATGTAATACGCTTGTGTGATGTACACAACATACCGTTGGCTTCAAATGTTGCTACTGCTGAGTTGCTTGTGAAAGCGCTTGATAGAGGCGATTTGGATTGGCGTGAGATTGTAAGATAGCAATAAAAGAACGAAAACTGTATTGGAATCAAAAATAGAGGATATATTATCCTCTATTTTTGTCGTTTGTAGTTAGAGTGTATTTCGTATTCGTCCGAAATAACTAAATGCGTATATGGCGCATATTCCCACAACCGCATAAATGGTTCGTGAGATAAACGTCATATTTCCAAATAATACGCGGATTAAGTCAAAGCCAAAGAAGCCGATTAATCCCCAGTTTAATGCTCCTACAATGACTAAAACAAGTATAATGTAATCTAATACTTTCATTGATGTACCTCCTTATTTGTTTTGTATTAGTATTTGCTGATTTTTCTTTATTATACATTATCTTATTTTCTCTATTGGAAATCCTTGCCTTGCTTATTGCGAAAGATAATAGTATAATATAAGCTAGAATGGGAGGCTTTTTTTGTGAGTAGACAAAATAGTAGAAAAGTAAGAAAATTCAGGCGGCCATTACGATTAAATTTGGGTGTAATAGCTTTTTTGGTTATTGCAATTTATATTGTGATTACCTTTATTATATATTGTCGGAAACCAAGAATTTCTATTTATGAGGTTGTAGAGAAGCAGCTTTCCAATGAATATGATTGTACAGGTTTGATTTTAAGGGATGAAACCATTGTGAATACTACTCAGAGTGGGTATTTAAACTATTATTATTCGGATGGAACAAAGGTAGGAAAGAATGCGGTTGTATATACGGTGGATGAGACTGGTGAGATATATGAACTTCTCAGTTCTTCTTCCGCTCAGGGAACTTTGTCAAAAAGTGACAGAAAACTTTTATGGGATGATATTAGTGAGTTTAGAAAGACGTATACAAGCAGTGAATATTCATCCGTTTCAGATTTTGTCTATAATGTGGAGAATACGGTCCTTGAATTATCCACTTCTTCAATGGCAGAAAATGTAAAAAAGATTTTAAAAGAAAATAATATACATGATACCTATATTAGTGTCGCTACGGAGCAAAGTGGGATTATTTCGTATTCCATGGATGGATATGAAGATAGAAATGTAGATTCTATTGGGGCGGAAGATTTTGTGATGGCTGATTATGAGAAACAGCAGCTTCGCACTACAGATAAGTTAGAAAGTGGACAACCTGCTTACAAATTGATAACTGGTGAAGATTGGACGATTGTTCTTAGTGTACCAGAGGATTTATATCAGGAATTGAGTAAGCGACAAACTGAGAATAAAAAGGACGGAAAAGAAGTTTCTTATGTGAATATCACTCTTAGCAGAGAAAATATTAATACTACGGTTCCTTATGAGTTATACAAAAAAGATGATAGTTATTTTGTAAAAGTTGCCATGGATCGTTATGTGATTCATTATATTAATGACCGTTATCTTGATGTGGAGATTTCCGTAGATCAAGCAGAAGGTCTTAAGATACCAACCAGTTCTATATTGAAAAAAGAGTTTTATGCAGTGCCTACAGAATATTTTACAGAAGCAGGAGATAATGGAGCTACTGGACTAATTAAAGAAGTATATGATAAGAGTGGCGATGTAACTTATTCCTTTGTGGAAGTAAGTAATTATTATGAAGGTGACGATGATATTACTTATGTGGATAAAGATCTTTTTTCGGCAGGTGAGTGGATACGAAATGAAGCTACACAGGAGAGATATCAAATTGGCGAGACTAAGAAAATCAAAGGCGTTTACAATGTGAATTATGGATATTGCTTGTTCCGTCGGGTGGAAGTTCTATATAAAAATGAAGAGTATTGTATTGTGAAAGCCGGTTGTGATAATGGTGTGGCAGCTTATGACCATATTGTAGTAGATGCCTCTACTGTTTCAGAAGATGATTTAATTAATAATTACAAAGGAGATTAGTTAAATGTCCGGAGAAATTTAGACGATTGCTTGAAAGAAAAGAAGTAAGCGAGGTAAAGAAAGATGGTAAAGGAAAACTTAAAAGAAGTGGAAAATAACATTGCTGCTGCCTGTGAGAGAGTGGGGCGCAAACGCAGTGAGGTAACTTTGATTGCAGTAAGTAAGACAAAGCCTGTGGAACTTATTCGTGATGCGATGGATTATGGTATCAAAGACTTTGGTGAAAATAAAGTACAAGAAATGTGCGATAAGATGGAAATAATTTCAGAAAAATTAAATTGGCATATGATTGGACATTTGCAAAGAAATAAGGTAAAATATATAGTAGATAAAGCCTATTTAATTCATTCTGTTGATTCGTTGCGATTGGCAGAACAGATTAATGGTGAGGCGGAGAAAAAGAACGTTATATGCAATATTTTGATTGAAGTAAATATTGCGGGGGAAGAGAGTAAGTTTGGGGTTGCGAAAGAAGAGGTTAAGCCTTTGCTTGAGGCAATTAAAAACTTAAAGCATGTTCATGTTAAGGGGTTGATGACAATAGCACCTTTCGTGGATGACGCAGAGGACAACAGAGAACATTTTAGAGAAATGCACAAACTTTTTATTGACATGCGTCAGGAGAACACTGATAATATAAGCATGGATGTACTATCAATGGGAATGACAGGAGATTATCAGGTTGCAATTGAAGAAGGTGCAACAATGGTAAGAGTTGGAACTGGTATTTTTGGTACTAGAAATTATCTTGAAAAAAATTAAGAAAGAATGGAGATTGATACTATGGCAGGTTTATTAAACAATATATTAGATTATATTCGCGTAAATGATGAAGATGATTATGATGAGTACGATGATTATGAAAGTGTGAAAGAGGAACCAGTTGTAAGTAATGTAAGAAATAGTGAAACAGCAGAGCGTAAGTTTGGAAGAAGAAGTCATACAGCAGATTTGGAGGAGGAAAAGGAAGCTCCAAGAAGAGAGCGTGTTCCTCGTGCAGATAGAAATAATAAAGTAGTTCCTATGCGCGGCGCATCCAAAGGATTGGAAGTATGTATTGTGAAACCTACTTCTTTTGAAGATTCTCAACAGGTTTGTGACATCTTATTGGATGGACGTGCTTGTGTTGTGAATTTAGAAGGATTCGATGCAGATGAGGCACAGCGTATTATGGATTTTATTTCCGGATGTATTTTTGCAATTGAAGGTAAATTACATAGAATTTCAAAGTATATTTTCATTTTTGCGCCAGCTAATGTAGATATTTCTGGTGATTATTTAGCTTTATTACCGGATGATAAAAAGAACGCAATGACAATTAACAGGGAATTTTAATTCATGTTGAATATTGTTTTGATAAAAGGGAGCTACACTATTTTGTTGTTTCTGGAATGGCTGATCTTGCTTTATATAGCCAGTATTTGGTTGTTGCCAGATTGTTGGCTTCGCAGAACATTAGCAGAATATGTAGGACCCTTTTTTGTTCCTATGCGTTTCTTATTGAAAAAGTCAGTGATGAGGTGCAAATGGGATTTTTCCTATGTCATTACTTTGTTGATTATATTTTATTTAAAAAGTGTGGTTAAAACACTAATTTAGAGGGATTATATGCAGAACGACAAAGAGATACAGTTGTGTAAGAAGCGATTTATGGATTTGGCTAATATGAGTTACTACAAGCAATATGCAACATTCTCTGATTTTTTAGCACTAAATGAACAGGCGGCGTTTCGTGAGATTGAGAAAGAGCTGCCACCTGTATCTTATTTGATGTGGGGTGGCAATACACTTTCTGAACGCAAGATGATATGTTTTTCTAGTGAAGAACCAACAAGAGAACAGTTTCCTATTGCGGTACTTAAGATACGTGCAGCCCATGCAAAGTTTGCGGAAAAATTAACACATAGAGATTATTTAGGGGCTGTTCTAAATCTTGGAATTGACCGATGTAAAGTTGGAGACATCATGTTAGTGGATGAGGAAGCATTTCTTTTTGTGGACGAGTCTATGGAAGAATATATATGTTCTTCCATAGAAAGAGTTAAACATACCAATGTTGTCTGCGAGAAAGTCGGTGCTGATGTTACATTTGAACAAAGATATAAAGAGATTAGCGGAACGGTGCAATCTGTTCGGTTAGATGCAGTAATTTCCACTGCTTTCAAAAGTTCCAGAAGTCAATTGATATCCATGATTTCTAGTGGTCGGGTATTTGTGAATGGGAGCTTGATTACAAATAATAGTTTTCGATTAAAAGAAGGCGATATTGTATCAGTGAGAGGTATGGGAAAATTCCTGTATGAAAAAGAACAAGATGTAACAAAGAAAGGAAAGATAAGAATCTTGCTTAGAAAATACATTTAGGAGGGGATGAGAACATGTTAAATTCGGAAGAAATTTCCGCGGATCATATTAAATCAGGATTTGGCGGATATAATAAAAAGGCCACACGGGAATATGTAGATGGCATACGAGAGGAATATGCTTCTCTCTATAAGGAGAACATTGAACTGAAAGATAAGCTGTCTGTATTAAGTGAAGGTGTGCAGTATTATAAAAATATGGAAAAGTCTTTACAAAAGGCATTGGTTCTAGCTGAGCGAACTACTTCGGAGACTATACATGCTGCAGAAGTAAAGGCGATGGCTATGGAAAAAGAGGCAAAGTCTAAGGCGGAGGTTCTTACAAAAGAGGCGGAAATGAAAGCGGCTACTTATGAAAAGGAAGCAGCACTAAAGGCAGATGCGATGATTCGGGATGCAAAGCAACAGGCAGACACTGCTATTGCTCAGGGAAACGAAGAGTTGCGAAAAGTTCATTCTCAGATTATGACTTTAATACAGCAATATGAACAATACAAAGCACAATATAAGCAGTTGGCAATGGCTCAAATGAATGTGCTTGAAAGTGAAGCATATACGTTGGAAGCACCTATTTTAAAAACGATTCAAGGAAAATTAGATGAATGGGAAGGTCAAAATTCAAAAAGTCAGCAAAAGGAAGAGGAACATATTGCAGACAATGTAGTGAATCCTATTTCGTTAGATCCTACACCTTTGGGAGAAAATAGAGAAGGCTTTGATCAGAATAAAGAGGAAAAGAAGATGTATATAGACGGAAGAGGTGAACTGTATGAAGTGCATGATTTCCGTGAGGTATCTATTTCTGGAAGTAAAACTGATGGATTTGATGATTTTTCATCGGTATCCGAGACGGAAGCAGACCCAAAGCATCGGGATGAGTATTTCAAAGCATTTGAAACACCAGATTCTAAATCAATGCCAGAACAGGAAGTAAATGACTCAACGTTTGCTGCAGAAAATCAGAAATTCGGTCATATGGAACAGACAGAAGATCCGTATCTTGAGATGAAACGAATTGAAAAAATGCAGTTGGAGCGTCTTCGTAGAGAAGAGGAACAACAAGCAGAACTTATGAAAGCTCGAAATACAAGTTATGAGTATGAGACACAAAGTTTTGAGGAGGAGCCTTCTGTAAAACAGTCTGTTGGGATGAATTCTTCTTATGAGGAGCCTAGGATGGATTTTGTAAATGAAGGGCGATTACAAGAAGAAAATGCAGATTTTTTAAGTATGCTCCACAAGAATGAAGATAGACCTATTAATTTGTCTGATTTAAAACAGATGGAAATGGAAAATCAGAAAGAGGTTCCACTTCCAAAGGCTTCAGAGGAAGAAAAGGACTATTTTTCAGAATTTCCAAGAGAGATGAGAGCTGTTTCTTTTGATGATTGTGAAGAAGAGACACCTAGCATGAGTTCTTCTGCTGATTATAATGCAAATACGGAGTCAGAATACAAATATACTACAACGCATACATATGAGAATGAGTCAGAGAGAAATTCCCTTTCTTATGCGATGGACCATGGAAGTCAATTTGAAAGTAAAGGAAAAGAAAAGGAAGGATTTAAGAGTTTTCGAGATTTTGAATCTGAGTTATAATTAATCTTTTAAAAATACCTTTATATCAAAGGATAGGATATTTGATATAAAGGTATTTTTGTCGTTAAGAGTATCTTTACTAGCAAAGGTTGAATTTTTGGTAAGATGCTTTTATAATTGAATAGTACAGCATACAAAATTTGTGATTAAGGAGATGAAGGCAATGGGAAAAGTTTTGAACGTGAAAGAAAATGGAAATCCGATTTATGATATTATAATTGAGAATAGTTATAAAGAATTTGATAAGGTACTACGTCAGTTAAAGACGGCAGGTCATCGTATTTGTATTGTTTCTGATACCACTATTAGTAAATATTATATGGAAGAAGTTGTGGAGATAGCAAAGGATTATTCTTCGCTTGTGCAGACATTTACGTTGAAGCCGGGTGAAGAATATAAGAACTTAGATTCTGTAAATAAATTGTATGAATATTTGATTCAATCTAAATTTGACCGCAATGATTTTCTTATTGCTTTAGGTGGTGGGGTTGTAGGTGATTTAACAGGTTATGTGGCAGCCACATATTTGCGAGGAATTTCTTTTATACAGATGCCAACAACATTGTTATCTATGGTGGATAGTAGCATCGGTGGAAAGACAGGAGTAGATTTTTCTGCATACAAAAATATGATTGGTGCATTTAAACAGCCAAAAGCAGTATATATCAATACCAGTACATTAAAAACACTTACACCAAGATTATATCATAGTGGTTTTGGAGAAGTAACAAAGTATGGATATATTCAGGACAAAGAATTTGATCAATGGTTGATAGAGCATAACAAAGAGTTGATGGATATGGACAGTGATGCTCTGGAATATATGATTTATAGAAGCTGTGATAATAAAAGAATTGTCGTAGAGGAAGATCCAACAGAAAAAGGAGTTCGGGCAACATTAAATTTTGGACATACATTGGGACATGCCATTGAGAAACTTATGAATTTTGAGTTGCTTCATGGAGAATGTGTATCTATTGGGATGGTAGCATCTGCGTATATGTCTTATAAGAGAAATATGATTTCAAAAGAGGATTTAGATTCTATTGTGAAGACTTTGAAAGCTTTTGAATTACCTGTATCAGTAAAAGGGCTAGATGAGCAGGCAGTAGTGGAAACAACAAAAAATGATAAGAAAATGGATGCCGGAAAGATTAAGTTTATTCTTTTGGATGGAATTGGTCATGCAGTAATCGATTCCAGTGTTACGAGGGAAGAAATGCTGGAAGGTTTCCAGTATGTAGCTGAATAATAGAGTGTTTGTGGAGGTTGTAATGAAAAAATGGAGTGCAATGTTGCTTCTTGCAATACTTGTTGTAGTTGATCAAGTAACCAAATATATAGCTAGTGTGTGTCTACAGGGAAAAGACGCATTTGTAATTATTAAAAATGTGTTGGAATTTCGATATCTGGAAGGTGGAAATACAGGGGCAGCATTTGGTATTTTAGAGGGAAAGACAGTAGCCCTAGGTGTGGTTTCTGTTGTAGTTTCTATTGTATTATTGGTAGTGTATCTAAAGATTTCAGGAATGGAGAAATATAAAGGTGTCTCATTGGCATTGCTGTTTATGATTGCTGGTGCCGTTGGAAATGGAATCGATCGTTTAGTGCATCAATATGTAATTGATTTTATTTATGTGAAAGCAATCAATTTCCCTATATTTAATGTGGCAGACTGTTATGTAACATTAGCTGCAGTTGCATTATTTCTTCTGATTGCTTTTGACGATGATGAGGAAGAGAAAAAGCTGGAGCAAGAAAGAGAAAAACGGTTGGAACAGGAACAAGAGGTGGAAAAATAATGGCGCAGGAAGCAGTATTTTTGATAGAACAGCAGGCAGGAATGCGAATTGATAAAGTATTAGCGGAGTTGCAGCCGGATATGAGCCGTTCGTATCTGCAAAAGATGATTAAGGAAGGAAATGTAGTCGTTAATCAAAAAGCAGTGAAAGCCAATTATAAGGTGGAAAAAGGGGATGAAATCGTTTTTCATATACCAGATCCAGTAGAACTTGATATTTTGCCTGAAAAAATGGACTTGGATATTTTGTATGAAGATGATGATGTTATAGTTATCAATAAAGGGAAAGGTGTAGTTGTACATCCGGCCGCAGGACATTATTCTGGGACTATTGTGAATGGACTTCTTTACCATTGTAAAGAAAATTTATCAGGAATCAATGGAATTATGCGTCCGGGAATTGTACATCGTATTGATATGAATACCACAGGAGCAATTGTGGTATGTAAGAACGATAAGGCACATCATTTTATAGCAGAGCAACTAAAAGAACATAGTATTACTAGAAAATATAATGCTATTGTACACAACTGTTTTCGACAGGATAGTGGAGTGGTAGATGCACCCATAGGAAGAAATCCTTTAGACCGAAAGAAAATGGCTATTAATTATCAGAATGGAAAATCTGCGGTGACACATTATCAAGTGATTGAAAATTTGCAGGGAAAATATTCGCACATCGAGTGTCAATTAGAAACAGGAAGAACCCATCAAATCAGAGTTCATATGTCGAGCATTCAGCATCCTTTGTTGGGAGATGATGTATATGGTCCAGCAAAATGTCCGTTTCATTTACAAGGGCAGACATTGCATGCACGGGTTCTTGGATTTGTACATCCTACTACAAAAGAATATATGGAATTTGAGGCTCCTTTGCCTGATTATTTTCAGCGATTACTTTCGTTGTTAGGGGAAGCGTAAAGAGAGTGTTATAAGGGCGTGCCACTTTGGCACGCCTGTTTTGCTGTGTAGAAAAAATATGTAGATTGGTATATGGATGTTCTACAAGTGTAGATTAATAGAAATAAGAATGAGTGAGTGGAGTGAGAATGTGATGCGTAAGGAGAAAAGGAGAGGACTACGCGTGTAGAATGTGAAGAAAAAAGGAAAATTAAGGGGGTTTTTGGAATTTATTCTATACTTTTAGAATGAAACCTGTTATGATAAGTAAGTGTGAAAAAGAACATGAGAAAGCGTGTTTGAACATTTGTGAAATTGGAGGCATGAAGTTGTGAAGGAAATAAAACTACATGATGGAGAACTGAATATTATGGAGTTGCTTTGGTCTAATAAAACATTAGCAGCCAAAGATATGGCTAAGATTATTAAAGAATATGTAGGTTGGGAAAAGAATACAACTTACACAGTAATTAAGAGATTGATTGATAAAGGGGCTATTGTTCGTGAAGAGCCTGGATTTATTTGTAGAGCTATGGTTTCTAAACGAATGGTTCAGCAGATGGAAACAGAGAATTTGATTGGCAGATTTTATGATGGTTCTTTAGAGACATTTATAGCAGATTACCTTCGAACAAAAGATTTATCAGCCGATGAAATAGATTTACTTGAAAAAGTAGTGCATGAGCAGAAGGTATAGATTACTATAAAGTATTCAGTAAATGTGTGTTTCTACTTGAACAGATATGAAGGATTAGAAATATATGGATAATTTGGGCGCAATATTAATGTTCCTTTTGTTGATAGGTATTTCATTTAAGGTGGGATTTAAAGGACTTTATTAGATTAAAAGGGGATAAAGTTGATGCGATTATTACTAATCTTGTTAGAAGGCGGAGAAATAGTGGAGGAGTCGATGTATATGTACAATACATGTACAATGATCAATTTTATGAAAATATTAAACTTGGATTTTACCAAACCGGATTTTATCAAGGCAAGTGTATTACACTCTACTTATTTCCTGACAAACCAACAAAACCGGAACATGCCGGTTCTATAGCGTTTTTACTTGTAGGGATATTTCTGATAGCTATGTTTTCTTTTCTTTGCATAAAAATATGAAAAGATTTAAATAAGTATGGACTTTTTAAAAAGATACATGAAAGACTTATAAATACTGGGATAGAGGATAAAGTACATTTGGTTGAAAATGTACTTTATTTTTTAGTCATAAAAAGTACATTTTTGGAGATGATTATATTGGGGAAGAATGGATTTAAAAAGTACATTTTTGTAATCAAGAAAAGGTGATTAAGTCGTATCGGAAAAGTTGACAATGGCATATTATTATAGTAGAATAATTGTACAATAAACTGTACATAAAATTGTACAATTACTTAAATGAAGGAAGGTGTTGTTATGTTAGCAGTGAATTATTCAACAATTAGAAATAACCTGAAAGAGTATTGTGATAAAGCAACAGATTTATACGAAACAGTTATTGTTACGCGGAAAGAGGAAAAAAATGTTGTGATTATGAGCCTGGAAAAATATAACCAGCTAGAAAAGGCTGCCAGAAATGCTGAATATCTTGCTATGATCGATAGAGGAATAGCACAGTTGGAAGCTGGAAAAGGACAATTACATGAACTGATAGAGGTAGAAGATAATGAAGAAACTATGGAGTGATCGGGCATGGGATGATTATCTTTACTGGCAGACACAAGATAAAAAGATGGCTAAAAAAATCAATGAATTGATAAAAAGTATAGAACGAGAGGGCTTGTCAGAGGGACTTGGAAAGCCTGAACCTTTGAAACATAGAAAGGCATGGAGTAGAAGGATAGATCACGAGCATAGATTGGTTTACAACATTGATGACAACGGATATCTATGGATAATAGCTTGTAGAGGACATTATGAAGATTAAGCGCTAAGTGAGGCGAATTATAATGAAAAAGTTGAATGATTATATGACAATGTTGGATTGAAAAATACTAATAATTTTACTTATTACGGAAATAAAGTACATTTTCACAGAATTTTCTTGATTTTGCTAGAACACTTAATGTAAACGATAGTAATATTGAAGTACAAGTTCATAATATTGTTAGTATTACTAGTGATAAAAAAATGGCCTCGTTTAGAGACCATTTTTTTATGTAAAAATTTTTTTTACTTATATACTACTTATCATTTCTCACGCAAAGTAACTGCAGTAGCAGCTTTACGCCTATGTTCATCATCCTGGGCCGCATAGTGCTTTCTTGTGGTATTTACATCTTTATGTCCCAGAACATCTGCTACCAAATAAATATCCCCCGTCTCTTTGTAAAGAGTAGTTCCATAGGTACTGCGAAATTTGTGAGGAGTAATATGTTTATTTGTAACATGGGATGTGTACTTACTCACTAAATTTTGAATGGCACGTACCGTAATCCTTCTTCGCTGAGTGGAATAAAACAGCGCGTTTTCATGTCCATCCATTGGTTCTATGTGCGAGCGGATACTTACGATGTAATCTTCAAGTGCTTCCTGAACTTCTGGACCAAAATAGACATACATTTCATTGCCACCTTTTCGGGTAACTTTAATAGAGTTGTTTTTAAAATCCACATCTCCAATATCCAGTCCTACTAATTCAGAAACACGAATACCTGTACCTAAAAATAAAGTGAAAATGGCTAAATCACGAACTTTTGTTTTTGCATGGTATGCTTGTTGTTGTTTGCTCATTTCACCGCCATCTTCAATAAAATCAAGTAGCATGGCAACTTCGTCCGGGTCTAAACGAATGATTTCTTTTTCATGTAGTTTTGGCATATCCACAAATGCAGTTGGATTATGTTCAATAAACTGGTGTTTATAGAGAAAACTGTAAAAGCTCCGAAGTGCAGACATTTTTCTTGCAATTCCTTTTTCTGAGTTAGTCCATTCATGTCCATTTTGTTCATATACTTTCAAATATCGTTTGTATTCTTCAATATCAGATGCACTTAGTCTATCTAAGTCAGACAATTTAAAGTCTACAGGTTTGTAATTTTTATATTGTGGATTGTTCTGTATGAGAAATTCAAAAAATAATAGAATATTTCCAGCATAGGCAACTTGTGTATTGATAGCGGTACTTTGATCAATATGATTAAAATATTCCACAGAGAAAGCTGGCAATTTTTTTATAATTCCATTTAATTGTTTGGTCTTTTCTTTTTTTTGCTGAGCAAAATAAGTCTCATTTCCTTTCATTATCATCCCCCCAAAAAATAAACACAGATTGTATGTTTGTTTCTTTTTTATAGTATAACAAAAATGGGAATATTCTTCTATATACAAA
>CAVIJT010000005.1:0-193633 GCA_963643465.1 Lachnospiraceae bacterium
CTCAGCTGGGAGAGCATCTGCCTTACAAGCAGAGGGTCATAGGTTCGAGCCCTATTGGTCCCATTGATGCCGGCGTGGCGGAACTGGCAGACGCCCAGGACTTAAAATCCTGTGGGTAGTAATACCCGTACCGGTTCGATTCCGGTCGCCGGCATTTAAGATAACAGTTTTTGTTATCTTATTTTGCAATTTTATATTGTTTGTGCGCGTAGCTCAGCTGGATAGAGCACTAGACTACGGATCTAGGTGTCGGGAGTTCGAATCTTCTCGCGCACGTTATTTGGAAAGATTGAGGAAACTCAATCTTTTTTTTATATAGGAATGTTCACAAGCGAATCGGGTAGGAGTCTATTCGAGCGTTATTTGATGATTTGCAATGCTAGTCGAAATGGTTGAAAATTTGTTATATTTGTTGTTACATTTTTGGATTTTGAGAGTCTTATATATGGAGGTGAGAAAGTGGAAGAGCTCTATAAGACCTATTTTAAAGACATTTATCGGTATCTGTTAGCTATGACAAAAAATGAACATATGGCAGAAGAAATAACTCAAGAAACATTTTTTAAAGCAATGAAGAACGTGAAACATTTTAAAGGAGAATGTGATATTCGGGTTTGGCTGTGCCAGATAGCAAAAAATACTTATTTTAGTTTTTTGAAAAAGAGAAATAAACTGGTTTCTTTTGAGGAAGAAGGTGAAAAGTTAAATGACGGTGAAAATGTGTGCACAGGAGTAAATTTGGAACAAAATTTTGTGGATAAGGAGCAAGCAATGCGGATACATAAAGCGCTGCATAACATAGAGGAACCCTATAAAGAAGTATTTCATTTGCGCGTATTTGGAGAATTGGCCTTTAAACAGATTGGAGATGTTTTTGGAAAGTCAGAAAGTTGGGTCCGTGTTACCTTTCATCGTGCCAAAAGTAAAGTGCAAAAGAAAATGAAAGAAAATTAGAAGGCAAGTGTTAAGTTAGATTGGAGGAAATAAGATGGAAGAAAGCAAGTGTGGCATAGTATTGGATATATTGCCTTTGTATGTAGATAAGGTATGTTCAGAAACGAGTCAGAGATATGTTGAGGAGCATTTAAAGAGTTGTGAATTTTGTCAGAAAGAATATGAGGAAATGAAAGAAAATTTAGTAGTACCGATAGATGAGGACGCTACTATGATAAAGAAAATAAAAAAGCGAAATCGAATAGAAAAGGTAGTTATAGCGACAGCTGTAGCCATTACTTTTGTAATTGTGTGTTCTGTTTTTCTTGTTTTTGCTTTGGCACCAATGACTAATATGAACAAAGATGTGATAAATCAAGTAAGTATAGAACAGGATTCGAAAGGTATTTGGTGGTTAAATAGAAAGGGAAATGCAGTGGATGTTTCCAGAATAGGTGTACGTGTGTATAAAGAAGATGGAACTCTTTTGATAGATACTGCAAATGGTAAGATAAATGGGAAGGTAAATGGGAAGATTAAGGCAGAAAATAACGTTAAGGTTGAACTGGTTTTCTGTGGTAGTTTATTTGATAAATGGGGACATCAGTTGTATGATGTATCTAAAGCAGAAGGTGGTATGGAGGAGAAAAGTGTAATTTTGGGAGAAAGTTGGAAAGATAGAGTGAAATCTATTTATTATATGGATGGTGATACAAGAATTGATTTATGGGAAATGAAATAGTAAAATAGGAAATAATGAAAATCAATTATATGGATATTGAAAAAATTTCATTTGAATTAGGATAGAGTTGCTTAAATGAGAGTTGGATATTATTAGGTTTTGTAATTATCAAAAAGTATTGTAGTAAAGTGAGGATAAAAGTTATGGAAAATAAGAAAGAAATATACAGAATAGGTTTAATACTTGGAGTATTGACGTTTTGGGTAAATGTTATTTGTATGCCGATTGAAACATTGATTTTAGGAGTAGTTTCTTTGGTTTTAAATTTTTGTAATCGAAAAAATTATCGGGTAAAGGCAGGAATTGTTTGTACGATTTTGGGAATGGTCATGAGTGTAGGATATCTTTTGTTTGTAATTTGTACAATAAAGTTTTCTGGTGCAACTTATGAGGGATATTGGCTTTTCGATTTTTTAAATAAGATGTAGTTTTGTCAAAGGAAAATGTGTCTGCATAGCAGGCATATTTTTTTACTCTATAGAAAGTTTTCCGCCTTTTTCTATAGAGCAAAAAGCCCTCCGGGTAGGAGCGCGCGAATTTGTTAAAAAGATGTACTACGTACCCAATTTGGTGCCACAAAGCGAGTAAGCACATGGGAAAGTGTAGTGTCCCTTGCGTGCTTGCACACTTTGTTCTTTAGGCGAGTAGTGAGGAAAATCGAGTGTTTGCATAGATGCGACATTAGAAAAGTATCATTAAAATACGAAAAAACCTTGCTGGGGGGGACCAGCAAGGTTATGAGGGGAGTATAAATAATTAATAAGGGGTTATATAGTGTGCGAATTAGAATTCTCTTTTGAAGGGTGAACTCTATCGACAGTGATTATTATATATCAAAACTTCACAAAACGCAATGAAAAAAAACTTGTCAAATCATGAAGAAAATTGTAAAAAAAGTACACAGAATAAAAATTGCAAAAATGAGCATACTATTTTTGCACTAAAAAATTAAATTTGGAGGTAATATTATGGCTAAAAATTACAGTAATGCGCAAAAAGGGTTAAGAGATGAGGCAAAAAATACAACAAGTAATTCTACTTCTCAGGAGAAAAATACAACACAAAATAAGACCCAAAATACAACAAAGAATAGTGAGCAGAATGCGACTTCTCAGAATCAGCAGAGTAATTCCACTAAAAATTGTAATGGTAGATAGTTTAAAAATTATAGAATAAAATAACAATTCTTTTAGTGTAAGAAAAGCGAAGTAGGATTAATAAGTCTGTGCTTCGCTTTTTCCTTTTATATAGACAAACCTTGAACGGTAACTTTTTTATAACATATAATAGATAGAAGGGGAAGCTATTGGAGGAATCGTTGTGGGTGTGCAGATTATAGCAGCGTGGGATACATGGAAACTGATAGAAGCGAAAAAGGCACAATTAATTGATTTGCGTGCGGATGAGGAATATGAGAAGAGTCATATTTATGGAGCAGTTTCTATGCCTTACGAGGGTGAAGTGGAAAAGTATGAAGTATTAGATGAAAACCAAGTCATTTTACTATATTGTGAAAGAGGAAATACGAGTTTGTTTGTTGGAAAATATTTAGGGGAGTGCGGATATTGTGTATATACAATTTCTGGTGGCTTTAAAGCCTATAAAAATGTAAATTGGGAAAATAGAGAGTCGTGTAAAAATGAAATACAAAATAAAGTAGAATGAAACCTTAAAATTAGGCAATTAGAAAACTAAATAATTACAAATGCCTTAAAATTAAACATTGACGGAAAATGGAAACTCATATAAGATTATGGTGCAGGTATATGTGATTTTACAAGGTTTCTCATGAATGTATATGAAAAGTGTGTCATGGGAAAATGTAATAAAAAAGAGGCTATGTTCGTGGGGCATAGCCTTAGAACGAAAAGGAGAAAAACATGGAACAGTACGAATATATTGCACCTTGTCATTTTGGGTTAGAGGCGGTGCTAAAAAGAGAGATTATAGATTTAGGATATGAAATTGTACAGGTAGAAGATGGAAAAGTAACATTTCGTGGTGATATTGGGGCTATATGCCGTGCAAATATCTTTTTGAGAACTACAGAGCGTATTTTATTAAAAGTTGCAAAATTTCGTGCAACAACATTTGAGGAATTGTTTGAAAAAACAAAACAAGTTCCTTGGGAACAATATATTCCAGAAGATGGAAAGTTTTGGGTGGCAAAGGCAACTTCTATTAAGAGTAAATTATTTAGTCCATCAGATATTCAGTCTATTATGAAAAAAGCAATGGTCGAGCGCATGAAGCAATGTTATAAAAAGGATTGGTTTTCAGAGGATGGAAGTGAGTATCCTCTTCGAGTTACTTTTATGAAAGATGAAGTGACCATTGGATTAGATACATCTGGAGCATCTCTTCATAAGAGAGGTTATAGAAAATTGAGCAGCAAGGCGCCGATTACGGAAACGTTGGCAGCAGCACTTATTATGCTTACGCCTTGGAATAAAGACCGAATTTTAGTGGATCCTTTTTGTGGAAGTGGAACGATTCCTATTGAAGCAGCTATGATAGGTGCCAATATTGCACCGGGAATGAACCGTTCCTTCACCGCTGAAGGCTGGAAAAATCTTTTGCCGAAGAAATATTGGTATGAGGCAATTGAGGAGGCAAATGGGCAAATTAGAGACGATGTGGAGCTAAATATTCAAGGATATGATATAGATGGAGAAATTGTAAAGGCTGCCCGTGAGAATGCAAAACTTGCAGGGGTGGATCAGTATATTCATTTTCAGCAGCGTCCTATGCAGGATTTACGTCATCCGAAAAAATATGGTTTTATTATTACAAATCCACCTTATGGAGAGCGTTTGGAGGAAAAAGAAGATATGCCAGCCTTGTATCAGCAAATTGGCGAAACATTTGGAGCATTGGATTCTTGGTCATATTTTATTATTACTGGTTATGAAGATGCCCAAAAATATATTGGAAAAAAAGCTACAAAAAACCGAAAAATATATAATGGGATGATGAAAACATATTTCTATCAATATATGGGTCCAAAGCCGCCTAAAAAGAGAAATGTGACACAGTCTTAGAAAGAAAAGAGAGAATTACGTGGAGGATAAGATTCTAAAGAAAGTGTTGAAACAATGTCTGTTTTTTCTGGTAATTCTTTGTGTAGGAAGTATATGTTACACTTTTAGAACTGAGGGAAAAAAAACAGACAATTTGACAACCAAAGAGGAAATACAGGATATAAAAAAGGAAAAACAGGACGAATTTTTATATACGGTCTCTCTTGCTTCTAAAGAAGATATTATGGAGCAGATAGGGGATAACTATATAAAAATTGAGAAACATCAAAGGGATTTATTGCCTGTGAGCCTAAAAGATTTATATCAGACAAGTCAGGTAAAATTAACGATTTATCATTTGCAGCAAAAGAGCATTTCTTCGGAAGATATTTATAAAGTGGAAGATGGTAAGGAACAGTTGGAGGATGATGGTGTTTTAAGAGAACTTCGTGAAAAGACAAGCATTACTTTTTATGAGGATTCGGGAAAGCATTACTCTGCTGAAATTTTGCTTCCTATGGATGATATTTATGGATATCGTATTTATGAAGATGAACAATTTATTTATATTGATTGTTGTGAGCCCAAAGAAGTGTATGAGTATATTTTGGTTTTAGATGCGGGGCATGGAGGAAAAGATACAGGAACCCCACCAATCAGTGGAACCTGGGAAGAAAAAGACTATAACCTAGATTTTGTACAAAAAATCGAAGAAAATTGGGATATGGAAAATTGCAAAGTGTATTTGACTCGTTGGGAGGATGAACAGGTTTCATTAAGTGATCGGGTTGATTTTGCAAACAAAGTAAAAGCAGACTGGTTTGTTAGTATTCATTGTAATGGAACAGATGAGTACGAAGGAACTGGTTTAGAAGCATTGTATAAGACCAATGGTTATAAAAGACAGTCAAAAGAGATGGCAGAACGGTGTATGGAGGAATTGGAGAAAACTACTGGATTTGTGAATCGTGGACTGTTGGATGGACAGAATATTTATATTGTAAGAAAGGCGAAAATGCCTATGATTTTATTGGAAATGGGATTTTTGTCCGATGAGACGAATCTGTCTTACATGAAGAAGGAAAGTAATCGAAATAAAATGGCGAAAGCTGTTTGTAAAGCATTAACAGAAGGGATGAAAACAATAAAATGAAAGTAATATTTGCTACAGGAAATCAAGGGAAAATGAAAGAAATTAGAATGGTAATGGAGGATTTAGCATTGGAGATTTTGTCCATGAAAGAGGCTGGATTGGACATGGAAATCGAAGAAAATGGAACTACATTTGAGGAAAATGCGTTGATAAAAGCTCGTGCAATTGCAGAACATGTAGAAGATGCTATTGTACTTGCAGATGATTCTGGGCTTGAAGTGGACTATTTGAATAAAGAACCAGGGGTGCATTCGTCCAGATATATGGGAGAGGACACTTCTTATGATATTAAGAATCAGCATATTATGGACTTACTGAAAGGTGTGGAGGAAAAACAGAGAAGCGCTCGTTTTGTCTGCACAATAGCAGCAGTATTTCCTGATGGAGAAGAACAGGTTGTGCGTGCTACCATAGAAGGAAGAATTGCAACAGAAAGTAAGGGAAATAATGGATTTGGTTATGACCCTATTTTTTATGTTCCTGAATTTTCATGTACAACAGCAGAGCTTACCTTAGAGCAAAAAAATAAAATTAGTCACAGAGGAAAAGCGCTGGAAGAAATGAAAGAGATTATAAAAAAGCATATGTAGAGATTAGCAAATTGGAAAACGAAAAAAGTTATATTAGGAAAGAGGAAAACGAAAGATGCGAGTGTTAGTTGTCAGTGATTCTCATGGAAGTAATGTATATTTGAATAAAGCGATAGAAGAGGCAGGAGACTTTGATTATTTTATACATTTAGGAGATTTAGAGGGATCAGAGCATTTTATTGAGGCATTTGTGGAATGTCCAACGGCTATTATTTCAGGAAATAATGATTATTTTACTACCATAGAACATGAATTAGAGTTTGAACTGGAAGGTCATCATGTTTTTATGACGCATGGACATAGATATAATATATACGCAGGTGTAGACCGTCTTTTGGAAGAAGGGCGTAGAAGAGGTGCAGATATTATTTTATTTGGACATACCCATTGCCCTTATATTGAACAGACAGAAGAGTATCTTGTTTTGAATCCGGGTAGTATAAGCAGACCAAGACAAGAGGGAAGAGTGCCTACTTATGTTATTATGGATTTGAAAGAAAATGGAGAAATAGAAGTAGAACTTTGTTATGTAAAACAGGCATAAATATTGTGAAATTTCTTTTTTTTCGATATTTTTTTTGGTGAGAAAAGCCTTTAAAATCAAGGGTTCTCACGATTTGTAAAAAAAAATTAAAAAAAGTTTGAAAAAAGTGTTGACTTTCGGTTTTATATATTATATAATCATTCTTGCGTTGAGGCGTTACAGAAAAAAACAAAACAACGAAAGACACTTACGGGGTGTGGCTCAGCTTGGCTAGAGCGCTTGATTTGGGATCAAGAGGTCGCAGGTTCGAATCCTGTCACCCCGACTTAACAAAAAAATATTATGCGGGTGTAGTTCAATGGTAGAACACTAGCCTTCCAAGCTAGATACGTGGGTTCGATTCCCATCACCCGCTTCGGCTATGTCATCTGAGGTAGCGTACGAATTTATGAAGTGATTGATATATGCGTGTCAGTAGCTCAGTTGGATAGAGCACCGGCCTTCTAAGCCGGTTGTCGGGGGTTCGAATCCCTTCTGGCACATTTTCATCGATAATACTTCGGTGGAGTTTATGGTGGGTATAGCGCAGTTGGTTAGCGCGCCAGATTGTGGCTCTGGAGGCCATGGGTTCGAATCCCATTATCCACCCTAGTTTGATGACGTTTAGGACTATCGCCAAGCGGTAAGGCACAGGGTTTTGATCCCTGCATTCGCTGGTTCGAATCCAGCTAGTCCTGTTTATGGGATATTAGCTCAGTTGGTAGAGCACTTGACTTTTAATCAAGTTGTCCGGGGTTCGAATCCCCGATGTCTCATTTGAAATCTGAATACATGGTTTCATAAGCGGATGTGGCGGAATTGGCAGACGCGCTAGACTTAGGATCTAGTGGGAGACCGTGGGGGTTCAAGTCCCTTCATCCGCACTGGGAATGCTTCAAGGCTTTAAAGGTAAGGCTTTGGGGCTTTTTTTCGTTATACGGGAAAATTTCTTAATTATTGCTATGTATTCTGTTAAAAATGCTCAAAATATGTTATGATACAAGGGAAAAAGGGGCGAAACTTGGTAGTAAGTGTTTTTTGCCCAATCGCATATTATTTGAGGAAATAATGAGAGAGTATTTTTTGCGTAAAGGAAAGGACATAGGTTATGCAGACGGGAAAGAAATGTAGAAAAAATGTAGGTAGTAAGAGTCTACGTGTCTTATGGGGAATTGGAATGTTATGTACATGCGTCATGTTAAATGGCTGTGGAGGAGGAAAAGGGACAAAAGAAACCGAAAAGGTAAAGGCTACAGATGCTGTCAAAGAACAGGTGCAGCAAACAGCAGAACCTGTATTTTTTGAGGAAGATGGAGAAACTTTTGAAAGCAAAGAGGAATATGTATATACTATTTCAAAATTGAATGTTCGAAAAGCTTGCTCTACGGATTCAGAAATTGTAAAGATGCTTCCAGAACGTGCAAAGGTATTGCGTATTGCAGTAGGAGATACATGGAGTAAAATTTCTATAGAAGAAGGAGAATACTATGTAGCAACGGAGTATTTGACTACAGAGGAACCGGAATTATCGGGACATTTGATTGCTATTAATGCAGGACATCAGGAAAAGGCAAATGAAGAGGAAGAGCCAATTGGACCAGGAGCGACAGAGATGAAAGCGAAAAATTCCATTGGAACAAGAGGTGTTTCTTCGGGCGTGTATGAATATCAATTGACTCTTCAGGTTGCAGAAAAATTAGAGGAGGAACTTGTTTCACGGGGATATGAAGTGCTTATGATTCGGGAATCTAATGATTTTAACATGAGCAATCAGGAGCGTGCAAAGATGGCAGCAGAATCAGGGGCAGAGGTGCTAGTGCATTTGCATGCCAATGGTTCTAAGGTGCAGGAGACAAACGGTGCCATGGCTATATGTTGTACAGAAGAAAGTCCGTATATTTCAGATTTGTACGATGACAGTTATCGGTTATCAAAAGATATTCTGACGCATTTTGTGAAGGAAACGGGAGCGCAGAATAAAGGTGTATGGGAGACGGATGTAATGTCTGGAATTAATTGGTCAAGCATTCCTGTTACTACGTTGGAGATGGGATTTATGAGCAATGCGGAAGAAGATACCCGTATGCAGACAGAGGACTATCAACAGAAAATGGTGGCAGGCATTGCAGATGGACTGGACGCATATTTTGAATAAAAGTAACTGTATGACATATGAAATGTATTCGCGTTTTTTGGGTGAAAGAAGCCTAAATAGGTACAAATAAGAATAGGGGTGAGTAATATGGAGATCGAACAGGTACAAGGTATAGTTCTAAAGGTAAAAGAGAATATAGAGCGAGTGATTATCGGAAAGGGAGAGGTAATTGAACTTGTTCTTACAGGATTGCTGGCAGGGGGAAATATTTTGTTAGAGGATGTGCCGGGAACAGGAAAGACTATGCTTTCTAAATCGTTAGCGAAATCTATACAGGGAGAGTTTCGCAGAATTCAGTTTACGGCAGATTTATTGCCTTCGGATGTGACAGGAATTCATTTTTTTCATCAAAAGACCGGAGAGTTTGTATTGCAGAAAGGTTCTGTATTTACAAACATTTTGTTGGCGGATGAAATAAATCGTGCTACTCCAAGAACGCAGTCCAGTTTGTTAGAGTGCATGGAGGAACGGCAAGTTACATTGGATGGCGAAACGATAGCACTGGAAGAGCCTTTTTTTGTGATTGCAACAGAAAATCCTGTGGAGACAGCGGGAACTTTTCCTCTTCCAGAGGCTCAATTAGACCGATTTATGATGAAGTTAAGCATGGGTTTTCCTTCTTTTTCTAGTGAATTAGAGATGATGAATCGTTTTTTACAGGAAAAGCCTTATGAGCAATTGGAGCCTGTTATTGATAAAAAAGTATTGGTGGAGCTTCAGGAAACCGTAAAGCAGGTATATATAAGTAAGGAAGTACAGGAATATTTACTTTCGATTGTGAACGCTACTAGAGAAAACAGAAAGTTGCGGTTGGGAGTGAGTCCAAGAGGAACTCTTGCTTTTTTACGAGCAGTTCAGGCTTATGCGGCTATACAGGGGCGGAATTATGTAATTCCTGAAGATGTGAAATATTTGGCTCCTTTTGTGCTAGAGCATCGCTTGATTTTTGCTGGAAGTTATATGGAGAATACAAATCAAGGGAATTTTATACAAAGTTTGGTAGATTCTATTGAAGTACCAACAGAGCATTTTAAAGAAAAGTAACTGCTTAGAGCTATGAATAGTTACAGAATTTAGAGGATGGTTCTGTAGGAGTGGATACATGGTGATATATGAGAGGGCGAGTGTGATATGAAGGTAATTGTGGCTTGTATTTTCATCTATTTCTTATATTGGATAGTTCAAAAATATTTTGCGAAAAATTGGGATAAGAATTTGTCTGTGCGGATTTTTTGCAATAGTGAATATGGATATGAGGGCGATGAGCTTTGTCTGATAGAAGAAATTGAAAATCGAAAACGTTTCATATTACCGGCAGTGACCGTAAAGTTTACCACATCAAAATATTGGGAATTTTTTGAGCAAAAAGAGGGAGCAATCACAGATCAGTATTATAGAAATGATGTGTTTTCGGTAGGAAGTAACGAGAGAATTCGAAGAAAACTTCCCTTTGTCTGTAAAAAACGGGGATATTTTGTATTGGGAGACATGGACGTGTTTGCCAGGGATTTTTTTTATGCCAACGAATATATGAAACGGGTTAGCAATGAGCAGTGGATATATGTGTTTGCAAAGCGTGTTCACACACCAGAATTAGAAGATGCCTTTTTGCATATGCTTGGTGAAGTGATGGCAAAAATTCGGTTGTATGAGGACCCATTTACTTTCTCTGGAATTCGTGATTACCAAAGTTACGATACTATGAGGAGAATTAATTGGAAGGCATCTGCAAAAACAGGACAGTGTAAAGTCAATTGTTATGACTATACCGCAGAATTGTCCGTAAATATTTTATTGTTTTTTGAACAGAAAAATGTAGATTGGGATAAGGATATGGAAGAATACGTCATTTCTTTAGCTGTTACAATGGCAGAGAAATTTTTAGGACAGCGGATCAATGTGTCTTTAAAGAGCAATGGGGTGGATGCGGAGAATGGCAGTCAGATAGAGTTAGGAGTTGGCTGTGGAGAGCATCATATGAGACGAATGGATGAGGCAGTTGCACGCATCAATTTGCTTCAGACAGAAAAAGAACTGGAAGCCGAAGATAGTTTTTTAGAACGTGGAATGCAGGCAGATGGAATGAATTTTCTTATTACTACTTGTTGGTCACCTAAATTGCAACAGACTCTTAAGAAAAAAGCGGCAGAAGGATACGACTTTTTCTGGCTTCTTCCTCATTATGAGATGGATTTGATTTCTGTGGAAGAAGGATTTGGAAAACGGTTGGTTGAGATTGTTACACATTTGGAATAGGGGGATGGATATGGAACGACAAAATCAAATGGGCCATAATAGAATACTAATATCCTTCCTAAATAAAGTGAAGTATTTTCTTTTGGTATATTTTTATATAGTTGTTGTGGATTATGGAATGAAACCAAGAGAAAGTACGCCCTATTACTGTATGCTGTTATTGCTGGGCATGACAGTTTCTTTTTGGGGGCAACAAAAAATCAAACATCTTTTGCCATTTCTATTATATCAGGCAGCAGTTGCGTGTGGATGTACTATGGTGGGAAGGAATAAGGAAGAGAGGGTATTATTTTTTCTGTTTGGAGTGTTGCAATTTTGTATTGCCCTTGGAGAAACATTGGGAGAGCAGAAACGTGTAGTGCTAAATAGCACATCTATGCTACTTTTACTTGGCATACCCGGACTATTGTATGGATATATGGAAAACTATGATTTGTTGTACGAGACATTTGTATGGGTGGCAGTGGTATTTTTGTGGGTGCATTTGTGGAATGCACATTTAGCAAATCGCCAGCGTTTTTTTGTAGAGTACACTCCCAATGCAGATAGCATGGAAAAAGGAAAAATTCTTACAGATGGTAATCGGGTGATAGGAAATGTATTAGGCGTAGCAGCAGTGGGGCTTTTCTTTGGAACACAGATGGGAGAAGGTGGATGGCTGGATTCCGTTCTTAAACGATTATATAGAGCTCTTAGATGGTTTCTTAGTCTATTCACCCATGGAGAAGTGGAGGAATACGTGCCGGAAGAGGTAGAGACACCAGTGGCAACTGCAGGAGAAATCGTTGGCGAGGAAATGTTAAAGCAGAATGAAATACTAAGCAGAATATTAGAAATATTGGGAGCAATTTTTTTATTTGCGTTAAAGGTTCTTTCTGTTTTGCTGGTGCTTGCTTTGCTTGGATTTTTTGTGTATTCTGTTTGGAAGAGTTTTTATAGGAGACAGCCAGAGCAGGAAAAAGAGTATGAGGAAGTGGAAAAAATCAGGGAGAAAGTGCCGGAAAAGGAGAAGTATAAACGAAAATGGGTGTTGTTTGGCAATGCAAATGAAAGAGTGAGGAAATTGTTTCAGAGAAAAATTGAAAAGACGGAAAGGATGGGAGAACATTCTAAAAGAACCAAAACGTCTACAGAGTTGGTAAATGTAGTTGCGGAGGAAGCCAAAGATACTGTAGAGCAGATGTTGCCTCTTTATCAAAAAGCAAGATATAGCAAAGAGAACATTTCCAAAGAGGAACTGGAAAATTATAAAAGATGGTGAAGGAAAATCACGAGAAGAGAATTGGGACAATAGGATTTGTTATTGAAAGAAATGTAATACAATCGTAATGAAAAAGTTACAAAAAACACTTTTGTAATGAAATATTTAATGTGCATGTTGAATAAAAAACTTGAAAAAGCAAATGAAAAATGATACGATAGTAGTATGAAATTGGATATTTTTGGGGACGAAATACCATACTTATTTCGTGGAAGGGGGGCTGTATATGGGGTTTATGAAGAGAAAAAAAGAGTCCAAAGGTAAGGCGGCGGATGTGTCAGTGTCCGTAGCGGACGAGAAGCAATCTGACGCTTCTATAGTTGTGCAAGAATTAGAGACAGCTACAAAAGCCCATATGGACAAGGAGGCAGCAGCTTTATCTCAAGAGAATTTAGGGGAGAGTCCTTTAGAGAAAAGCAAAAAATCTACTAAAAAGAAATTTGGTGGTTTTGGAAAAAAGACAGAGAAGCAGCCAAAAGAGAAGAAGGAACGAAGCAAGCTGGCAAAAAAGCCTAAGAAAAGCATTACGAAGGACAGCGAGGGAAAAGTGGCAGGAAAGAAAGTTCGAGAGAAGAAATTATTCCAGAAACTTTCGAAAAAGAAAACACCAGATGAGAATAATAAGGGGCAATCTAAGGAAACGGGAAAGAAAAAGTTTAAATTGGGTTCTCCAAAACAGTTATTGAAAAAGCTCAATGAGCGATCCAGAGCAAAACAGGAGAAAGGTGAATTTAAGAGAGTGGAGAAAGTTTCTTTTATTCATCAAATTCAGTTTAAGTTGTATAGCCTAATTGTTATTCCTATTTTGTTTTTGATTATTTTAGGTGTTGTTTCTTATCAGAAAGCATCCACTGGTATTCGGAATAGTTATGTGGAATCTGCATCCAGTGCGGTAGAGCTTACAACCTCTTATTATGATTTTGTGTTTGATACATTAAAATCAGACTATAATGAGATTTTAACAGAAAGTAAATTGCGTACCTATGTAAATGGTGGATATGCTAGAATGGATACCACAGATGGATTGTCTTATTACAATGAGAAATATAAAGAGTTTAACTATGATGTAACCGACAACAAGTTTTTAAGGGACGTATATGTTGTAACAGATAATGAAAAGAGTATTGCTACGACGAATGCTACTGCTAAAGACTTGTATAGTCAGCTTCTGGCTACTGAACAGGGGGCTATAGCAGCAGAAAACAACAATGAGTATTTCTATTTTGGAACCATGCCGGAAGTGGATGAAGCATTGAAAGCAGATGGGGAAGAGTATGCTATTCGTATTCTTCGTAAGATTCCAAAAGGAGAAGGTTTTCTGATTTTGGATTTAGACAGAGAAGAGATGGAAAAGTTACTTAGTCAGTTAGAGATTGGAGAAGGCAGTATTGTTTCTTTCGTAACGCGGGATGGTAGCGAGATTTACAACGGAGAATTGGAAGCAAACGAGGGCGAGATGTATTTCTACGGTCAGGATTACTATACAGAATTCATGGCAGATGAAGAGAAAACTCTCGATCAAAAGTTTGTTACATATAAAGGAACAAGTTATATGCTTTTGATGGCTAAGGTTGGAAAAACCAACGCAGCTATTTGTGGGTTAATTCCGGAAGCTACCATTAATGAACAGGCATCCGAAATTAGAAATGTAACGTTAGTATTGGTTATTGTATCTATTGTTCTTTCTCTGGCATTGGGAATGATTATAGCACAGGGAATGAGCAATACTATTAGTAGTATATTAAGACAGATTAAAAAGGTATCTCATGGAGATTTGACCGTTCAGATTCGTGTTAGAAGAAAGGACGAGTTTGCAATATTGGCAACTGGTATTAGTGACATGATTGCACATACAAAGCATTTGATACAGAAAGTAGAAGGTGTAAGTACAGAATTAACGAGTATTTCAGAAGAGGTTATTCAAAGTTCTGAGTCCTTCTTGCAATCTTCCAAGGGAATTGAAAATTCAGTTGGTGAGATTGAAATTGGAACCCATGACCAGGCAAAACATTCTGTGGAATGTTTGAATGAAATGGATAATTTGTCTAATCGAATTCAAGTTGTTCACCAAAATGCGCAAAAGATTAGTGAAATCGCAGGTGATACCGATAGTTCTATTCAGACTGGAATGGGTACGATGAAGATTTTGAATGAGAAGAGTCATTCTACAGCAGAGATTACCAATGTGGTTATTGAGAGCATTCAGGAATTGGAGAAACAAACGAAATCCATAGGACAGATTGTAAGTGCCATCAATGACATTGCTTCCGAGACTAATTTGTTGTCCTTAAACGCATCTATTGAAGCGGCTAGAGCTGGAGAGGCAGGAAGAGGTTTCTCTGTAGTAGCATCTGAGATTCGTAAGCTGGCAGATCAGTCTATGGAATCTGCAAATCAGATTCAGAAGATTATAGAGCAAATTGTTTTGACAACGAAAAATGCGGTGACAATTGCACAACAGGCAGATGCCATTGTTCAAGAACAGCAGACTGTGGTTGATGATACTACTGACGCATTTAAGGAAATGGAGAAGCAAGTGGCATTGTTAATGAAGGAATTGGAAGATATTCTTGCAGGTGTAAAGGAGATGGATCGAACTCGTTCTATTACATTGGATGCAATACGAGAAATTTCAGCAGTTTCTGAGGAAACAGCAGCTTCTGCAACCAATGTAACAGATGTGGTTGGCAATCAGTTGGAAGAAGTAGAAGACTTGAGCCAGAATTCTGAGCGATTATCTGCATCTGCAGAAGAATTGGAACAGGCCATTGGTCAGTTTACCATTCGATAAGTGACAATTACTTATATTTTGATAAACTCTATACTTTGTGATGGAAAAGGATCAGTAGAAATGCTGGTCCTTTTCTATGGGTGAAAATAAAAAATGGAATGAAGGTGCCAATTTTTGTATATAGTATTGAAAAGTAAATGAAAGAGCGTGCGCGATGATTGAAATATGTTTTGCAGAGGAGCAACAACGGCAGACATTATGGCAAAAATGGATGAGGAGATATAACAGGAAAAGGAGAAAATGCAGAGAGTATTACAAAGAAATGTTTGAGGAAGAGTTATTAGTAATGGAGTTAGCATGTACTTACGAACAGGCCATGCAGTTTGGCAGACAGTGGTTTGAGCAATGTGTGGAGAAGGTAAAAGAGTTATATCCCAGTCAAATCATTTATTTTTCGGAGGAAGTATACCGTAAATACCGTTTAGAGGAATATCAGAAACGTTGGATTTGCTGGTATTGTTTGTTTCCGTTGTTGTGGGAGGAAGTAGTGGAGCTGTATGAGATCGGGGAACAAGAGATAGAGGTTGTATTAGTGGATACGGGGGATTTTCTGGCATTTTATTTGTGTGAGGAATTAGCAAAACGAACACGAAGAATGGAGATTATAACTAATCGACCCAAAGTGTGGCAGCAGTGTGTGGATTCGTATTTAGAAGAGTGGGGACTGGCAATTGAATTGGTGGATCATTTGCCAATATGGCAGGAAGAGAAGTTGTTTGTGGACTTGTATGGTACGTATCTAAAGAAATTTGCAAAATTGTCCCAAAACAATGTGATATTGGCATGGGAAATCAATGGAAAACAAAAAGAATTTTTACGGGATCGGGTAAAGGGGGGGCGGATTGTTACCGGATATACCCAGTCTATTTGTGGAGAAATGGCAGGAAAACGGTTAGCATCTATTTTTATACAGAGTCATAATTGGAAACTTCGCCAGATGGCAGATGCAAAAGAAATTAGTGTAAAAGATGAAAATTTGGCGGAAATAAGAAAGCAGTATAGTTGGGAAGTGACCGGGCTGGAAAAGTTATAGGGGAATTGTAAAAAAATAGAAAAATTGTTTGGGACAGTAGAGAAAAACATCCAGTGCTTGTATGAAGATTTTATGCGCACTGCCATAGTCCAGAGAACTTGTAAAGCGTGTTTCTCATGATTGACAAGAAGGTGGGAATAGGCTATAATACAATGAAGTCAGTGTGCGTTATTGCTGAATATTGCATTGGTGTTTTGAGTCAAATGCAGTTCAGAAATGGATTCAATAGATATGCAAGTGTACCCACAGATTACTTTCTGTGGGAATAAATAAGATGGAGGATGAAATTTTTATGGCAGATAAGAAAAATATTTTAACTTATGAAGGTCTTACAGCATTAGAGAATGAGTTAGAGGACTTAAAGGTCAACAAACGTCAGGAGGTTGCTCAGAAGATTAAGGAAGCTAGAGAGCAGGGTGACTTATCAGAGAATGCAGAGTATGATGCAGCTAAAGATGAGCAGCGTGATATTGAGGCTAGAATTGAGGAAATTGAGAAGATTCTTAAAAATGCAGAAGTCATTGTTGAGGAAGAAGTTGACTTAAATAAAATCAGCATTGGATGCCGTGTTAAAATTTTAGACATCGAGGAGAACGAAGAACTTGTATATAAATTAGTTGGTTCCACAGAAGCAAATAGCTTGAAGGGAAAAATCTCTAACGAGTCTCCAGTAGGTCAGGCTTTAATTGGTGCAAAGAAAGGTCAGACTATTACAGTAGAGACACAGGTTGGAGATTTGAAATATAAGATTTTGGAAATTGAGAGATCGAACTAAGAGTTAATGGAAAAAGACAACTGTTTCAAAATGGGAGCAGTGATAGAAAAGGTTACGGAGTACATTTGTCAGGTACCAATAGTAACAAAGTGTAGTGAAAGGATGAAATAGTTTGGCAGAACAGAATCAGAATAAACAGAAACCACAGCAGGATGTGAATCAGCTTATTAAGGTTAGAAATGAGAAATTGGCGGATTTACAGGCAAATAATAAAGACCCATTTACTATTACAAAATATGATGTGACACACCATAGTGTAGATGTAAAAGAGCAGTATGAGGAATTAGAAGGCAAAGAAGTAAACATTGCCGGACGTATGATGTTCAAACGTGTGATGGGTAAAGCATCATTTTGTAATGTGCAGGATTTAAAAGGAAATATTCAAGCATATGTAGCAAGAGATGAGATTGGTGAAGAGTCATACAAAGATTTCAAGAAGTATGATGTAGGTGATATTCTTGGTATTAAAGGTATCGTATTTACTACAAAGACTGGTGAGAAATCTATTCATGCAAAAGAAGTTACTCTTTTGTCAAAGAGTTTGCAGATTCTTCCAGAGAAGTTCCATGGATTGACAGATACAGATACCAGATATCGTCAGAGATATGTGGATTTGATTATGAATAGCGAAGTAAAAGATACTTTTGTAAAGCGTTCACAAATTATTAGCAGTATTCGTCGTTTCTTAGATGGACAGGGATTTATGGAAGTAGAGACACCTATGCTTGTGTCTAACGCAGGTGGTGCAGCAGCAAGACCATTTGAAACTCATTACAATGCACTTTCTGAAGATGTGAAACTTCGTATTTCTTTGGAGTTATACTTAAAGAGATTGATTGTTGGTGGTTTGGAACGTGTATATGAGATTGGTCGTGTATTCCGTAATGAGGGAACTGACACCAGACACAATCCAGAGTTTACTTTGATGGAGTTATATCAGGCATATACAGATTACTATGGTATGATGGACTTAACAGAGAATATGTTCCGTACAGTTGCACAGGAAGTTTGTGGTACAACTACAATTCCTTATGCAGAGGAAATGATTGATCTTGGTAAGCCATTTGAGAGAATTACTATGGTAGATGCAGTTAAGAAATATGCTGGTGTAGATTTCAATGCGATTGCAAATACAGAAGAAGCAAAGAAAGTTGCAGATGAGCATCATATTGAGTACGAAGCGATACATGAAAAAGGTGATATCCTTAACTTATTCTTTGAGGAGTTTGTAGAAGAGAAGTTAATTCAGCCTACATTCGTTATGGATCATCCAGTTGAGATTTCTCCACTTACTAAGAGAAAGCCAGAGAATCCAGATTATGTAGAGCGTTTTGAGTTATTTATTTATGGTCGTGAGATGGCAAATGCGTACTCAGAGCTTAATGATCCAATTGATCAGCGTAAGCGTTTTGAGGCACAGGAAGCTGCATTTGCTGCTGGTAATGAAGAAGCAAACCACACAGACGAGGATTTCTTAAATGCTTTGAGCATTGGTATGCCTCCTACAGGTGGTATTGGATATGGAATCGACCGTTTGGTAATGTTGCTTACAAACCAGCCAAGTATTAGAGATGTATTATTGTTCCCAACCCTTAAGAGTTTGGATAAGTAAAACCTTTATTTATAAGGGTTTTAGAGCATGGAAGTCAAAAATTGCGACCGATTTGCGACCCAATAATTAAATAAAGAGAACATGTTTATGAAAATAGGCTTCCAATGAAAGGGAAGCCTATTTTTACAAAACAAATCTTTCGAGAGATGTGTAGTAGTAAACAACTTGTCGAACCCATCAACAATAGTCTTTTTTGGGAATGATAATCTTGCGTTCCCGTTTCATTTCTATGCGTTCTTTGATACGTTCTTTTGTATATTCCTTGTTGAAATACTTTTATAGTGGTAAAATAAAAGCTAGTAGATTGTACTTAATTTTAGCGGTTTGTTTTAGAGGGGAAAAATATTATGAAACGAAAAAGAGTGCTCTTTTTTAGCATAATTTTTGTTGGGTTACTGCTTTTTGGGGCGGTATGGGAAGCTTTTTTGGTATGTATTGTTCCTCAAACCAGAGTGAGATTTAAAAATTTTGAAGCATTTCGAGATAAGGCAGAAAACTCTGGATTGTCGATGTCATTACCAGACTCCCAAGATGATTTAAAATATTATTATCATGTAGAATGGTTTCAATATTTATCTGGGTTTAGTGTTTCTTTATCAGATAATGATTATAAACAGATGATTGAAAGCTGTATAGAAGAATATCAATATTATAATAATTCCTCTGAATTTGTAAAATATTTTTATCAGTACAATGAGAGGGAGGTTCAGTATGCACAAGAAGATGTTCTTATGAAAAATGGTATAACATTTTTTGAAGGTTTATTGCTTGAGGGTGAAGAGATTGAGGATTTTTACTATATTGTAGCGAGAAAGACGGAAAGTACACATGAATATTATACCTGCGTGTTAGCCAATGATACAAATAATAGGATTATGGAACTGTCATATAGAAATACAAATCCTCAATATGATAAGTAGAGTAACAAATGGCAGTTTAGGGAGTGTACACAGGTTATGTTTTTTATCTTATAGGAAAATGCGTCCTATAAGATAAAAGCCCTCTGGGCAGGATGCGCACGAATTTGTATGGAAGATGTACTGCGTACCAAATTCGGCGCGGCAAAGCGTGCAAGCACATTGGGAAAGTGTAACGTCGCGGAGCGTGCTTGCACGCTTTGTTCTGATATTTTAAGAAAGAGGATTAAATAATGCTAAAAGATAAAAAACTAAAAATTATATTATTTAATGCCATATCAGCTATACTAATTGTATTATTTTGGTTTATACTCTATTATTTCTTTGAAAATCATGGTTGGCTGTGTTCTTCTAAAGAAGAATGCTTACTTATACATCAAGGTATGGATTGGGAAGGGTGGAATATTATAACTTTCTGTATTGTATATTTTCTTATAGAAGTGGTGAATTGCCGATTGACCGATTTATCCTTTTGGAATTATGCACTTGTACAGGCAATATTGGATTTTGTTATATTTTTCTCATGCTTGGGATTTATGGAAAGAACTTCATGGTTTGTTCCAATTACTGGTGTTAGCGGATTTAGTGTTAAATATACTAAGGCTAGAGCTTTAATTAACTATTTTCAACAATATATTTTGACATTTTTTATTTCTTATTTAACTATGGCAATGATTTATGGCATAAGTAAATTTCTAAGGGGAAGAAAACTATTATGAAAAAAATATATAAAAATTCTTTTGAGTACAATAGCTATATAAATTGTTGTGGTAGCATTATCCTTCGTTCTGACTTAGTGTCAGAACGAAGGATAAATAAGGAACTTTTTTAGCTCCCTTTCTTAAGGTTGTTTAAGCGAGTATTTCGGGACTTCCTAAACACTCAGCTTTTGTAAAAATTCTTTTGTTCTTTCGCTGGATGGATGGTCTATTACATCTTCCGGTTTTCCTTCCTCTATGACCATGCCACCATCCATAAAGATAACTTTATCTGAGACGGCTCTGGCAAAATCAATCTCATGGGTAACGATGACCATTGTCATATGTTCCGCAGCAAGGGCTTTCATAACTCTTAATATACCTGCCGTGATCTCTGGGTCCAAAGCGGAAGTAGGTTCATCAAAAAATAGGATTTTTGAATTTAGAGCCAATGCTCTTGCAATGGCAACACGTTGCTGCTGTCCTCCTGAAAGTTCGCATGGATAAGCATTTTCCTTATCTGCCAATCCCAATTTGTCAAGAAGTTCTCTCGCCTGTGCATACACCTCTTCTTTCTCTCTATTCTGATTATGAATAGGTGCATCCACAATATTTTTTATAACAGAATAATGAGGAAACAGATTAAAATTCTGGAAAACAAGTCCAAAATTCATATATGCTTTTTTTAGTTCAGACTTTGGAGGATAAAGAACCTTTCCTTCCGCTGTTGTCTTTACAATATCTTTTCCAAGATAGCTTATTGTACCGCCGTCAATATGTTCAAGGAAAGTGGCACATCTTAATAAAGTAGACTTTCCCGAACCTGACGGTCCAATGATGGATACGATTTCCCCTTTGTTTACTTCCAGATTAATATTCTTCAATACCTCTTTGGTATCAAAACTTTTCTGTATATTTTTTAAACTCAATATATTCTCACTCATAATTTTCTCCATTTCGAACAATTACAGTTATTTATAATAATCCATTTTCTTTTCCATAAATTCCATGAAAAATGCCACTACAAAATTAAAAATATAATAGAATAAACCAGCTACAAAAAGAGGTACAAGAGAAGCCTGTGAAGAGGCAATTTGCTTAGCCACAGTAAACATCTCTGTATAGGCAATGGCAAATGCTAAAGAGGTATCCTTAACAAGTGTTATTACTTCGTTTGTTATGGCTGGCATTACTCGTTTGACCATCTGTGGGAAAATAATTCTGATAAATGTACTGGTGCTGTTATATCCTAATACCTTTGCAGCTTCTCTTTGTCCTATAGGTATGCTCTGTATACCGGAACGGTATATTTCTGCAAAATACGCGGCATAATTAAGGGAAAATCCTATGATAACCGCATAAAATCTGTAGCTATATGAAGTAGAAATGTCAAATACATAATATGGTGCAAAAAATACCACCAACAACTGGAGCATAAGTGGCGTTCCTCTCATGATGGAGATATAAATCTTCGCAATCCATTGTACTACTTTGAATTTTGACATTCGAAATGCCATGATCAATAATCCTAATGGCATAGCGAATAGCAATGTAAGTGCAAATATTGCAAATGTAGATATCATACCTGAGGACAGAAGCTTAATAATTCTTAGCATATCTGCCTTGTTGACGGAAGCTCCCGAATTCTCTTGGGAAACCGTTACTTCATCCTCATGACTAAGACAGACACTATCCTGTAATCCCCATTTCTTTGCGATTTCTTCAAAAGTACCATCATCTAGCATCTCAAACAGTGTAGTCTGTACTTCATCTCTCAACTCAGTATTACCAAGTTTAAACCCAATTCCATATTTTTCTGTAGAGATTTGTTCATCAAGCATGGTAAATGTATCATCTTTCGCAGATAACTGATAGGATGCCACACCTATATCCATAGCAACTGCATCAATCATTCCACTTTCCAGATTCATAAATGCAGAATTGTAATCGGAAACTTCTTGAAGATTTTTAAGTGACTCGGCAAGTTTCATATTTTCTTTTGTTGCACTGTCTCCTGTTAGGGCTTTTAGTGCAGATGAATCACTTTGGACTGCCAGGATTTTCCCTTTTAAGTCTGCCAGTTCTTTGATGCCTGAATCTTTCTTTACTATAACAACTTGAGAATTATCAACATAAGGTGTGGACCATGTATATTTTGACTCTCTTCCATTCATAGTAAATCCATTCCATATACAGGAGATGGAACCGGAAGCAAGTTCAGAATCTTTAGAATCCCAAGCAATAGGTCTGGCAACAAAATTCCATCCTTTTCTTTTACAGACCTCTTTCGCCAAATCCAAATCAAAGCCTACATACTGACCATTCTCATCCATATATCCATATGGTGGAAATTCCGCGTCAAATCCCACGATAAAATCCTCTGACTCTTCAGCAGATGCCTGCATTTGCTTCAGTCCGCATACGGAACAGATAAAAACGAAAGCAAAAATAAAGAAGAATTTTAGCTTTCTTATGTTATTCATTGTGTAATCACCATACCTTTCTTTTTTTAGTAACAACTCAGCTCCAAGACTAAAGTGTTACTTATACTGCTGAAGCAGTAGTGTTTTGAATGTGACAATTTATTATACATAGATATGTCTAAAGAAGTAAATAGATATCTATTAATTTTTGCACTGTAAAGTTTACGTGCTATATTCAGTATTCATGGAATACGAGCAGCTATTTTCAAAGGGGAGAATGGGGTGAAAGAAATAGTAAAATATTGGGGATTGTGCTATAATAAAATAAAGATAAAATGGGAAAAACTGGTAGCAATTTTGTGCATTTCATGATGCAGCAGATAGGATGTGAAAACGATGAGAAAAACAAAAAGAATGTTTGCAACTCTTATGACAACCGTTATGATGGTGACAACCTTCCCCAATATGGGATTTCCTGTTTTGATGTCACAGGCAGAAGAGGTAACAAAAGACAGTTTCGAACGTGTAATTGATACACAGGAATATGATTATCTGGCTTTAAGCCAATTAATGCAAGAGGAGTCACAAAGTAATTCACAGGAGATAGATGATTTAGAAGAAATTTTTATGGATACTTCTCAAGTAGAAGCAGATTCGGAAGAGATTGAGGAAAGCCTTCCTTCTTCTGTGGATTTGAGTCAGAGCGAGTATTTTCCTGCGATTGGAAACCAAGGGGCAACGGGAAGTTGTGGGTATTTTTCTATTTTTCATACCAATCTTACCTTTGTATACAATCGAACAAAGGGAGTGAAAACCACAGAAAGCAATACAATCAATCCTATGTTTGGTTATAATTTTTTAGGATTAACCAAAGAAAATTCCTATTTGTTAATTCAGCAAATTGGGTTTGCAACCATGGGAGCAGTTCCGTTGGATTTGACAAACAATAAAACGCTTTACCCTACAAAAGAAGTATGGGAAAGTGCATTAAATCATCGTGCAGTAGAAATTGAGACCATAAGCAATTATGGGGATGAGGATGCTATCATAACGGGACCAACTGATCCTACTTTGAATCGAATAAAGCAGTCCTTAAAGGATGGATTTCCTATGGGATGTGGTACATTGGCAGGTAGTTGGAATTTTTCAGTTGTGGCTTCTGGAGAACATAAAGGCGAAGTAGCCATTGACCGTTGTGATGTAGGAACTACAGGCGGTCATGGTGTTAGCATTGTGGGATATGATGATGATATTTGGATTGATATTAACTATGATGGACAAGTGCAAACTGCAGAAATGGGAGCATTAAAGATTGCAAATTCATGGGGAACTGATTGGGGAACGGATGGATTTGCATGGATTGCATATGATGCACTGAATACTACTTCACAGGTTTTGACAGCGTCGGAACAGACAAGAATTAATAATGCTATTTCAGCAGGTACCATTAAGGCGAAAAAGGTAAACAACAGTGGGCGCAAGTCCTTTTTCATGTATACGGATCACAATCGTCCGAAAGTAAGAGAGTATGATAATTCCGGATGTTTATGCTATATGACGATAAATACTGGTTCAAGAAAAGAAATGACCATGTCTGTTACAGCTACCAGTAAAGCAGATGGAACCACAAAGTCTTATCAATTTCCTAAATTGTGTAATGAGAAGGATAATCTTGCATGGGACGGAACAGAACGTGCTACAGATGGAACCCTTGTATTTGATTTGGAAAATGTAGTGCCAGGGCTTTCTAGTAGCACTATGGGAGATTATACATGGACAGCAACATTTGTGGATGATACTTCGGATGCGTATTCACTGACAGTGAAAGAGTTGTATTTTACTGTGGATGGGGCAAAGACTTACACAACGACCATTTCCAGTATTCCTATAAACGGAAGTGAGAAAACGTATACAATGGTATCAAGTGGTGAGGAACCTTCTATAAAAGTAGAGGAAGAGAATAAGGCTACCATTTATTACAATAATTCGGATTATAGTGGTGCGTATATTCACTATAAAGTAGGAAGTGGAAAATGGACTACTGCTCCGGGAATGCAAATGTGCGACAGTAGCGAACAGAGTGGATATACATGGAAATATGTAATTGATTTAGGAAAAGAAACAAAAGTGAATGTCTGTTTCAACGATGGAAATGGTTCATGGGATAATAACAATAGCGAAGATTATACAATTTCAGCGGGAACTTATGGAGTAAAAAATGGGAAAGTAACAGAGTTACAAGAAATTGTAGTGACACCAGAGCCTATTGCAACAGTGGAACCTACAGCAACAATAGAGCCAACGGCAACAGTGGAACCTACAGCAACAGTAGAGGCAACTCCAACAGTAGCACCAACACAGATGGTAAATCCAACTGTAACGGTAGTGCCAACACAGACGGGAAATCCAACGGCAACGGTAGAACCAACAGCAAAACCAACCGCTACACCAATACAAACGGTAGAGCCAATTGCAACTGCTACACCGTTACAAACAGTGGAGCCAACCATAACTGTTACACCATCACCAACGATAGAAGTAACTACAACGGTTGCACCATCTGCAACAACAGCAGTTACGATGGTTACATCAACTCCGTTGGTTACTGCAACTTCAAGTCCTGTTGCAGACGAGACAACGTTGACTTCTAATATAAAGACAGTTAAATTTGTCAGTGTTTCTGCAAAGGATACATATAAGATATATACGAATAAAAATTTGAAACTAAAAATTAACACAAATGGAAGCAATCTTCAGTATCAATTTGTAAAAAAGGGAAACAAGCTGGGAAGTTCCTGGGCTTTGGCAAAAGAAACCGTAACGATGAAGGCTTCCGGTGTGGTTTATTTTAAGTATACGTTAAATGAACAGGAGATTGTAAAAAAGACGGTAGGGGTTATTATTGATAGGAAAAAGCCAAAAATCAAACTATCTGGGAAAAGGATAAGGGCTACGGACAAGGGAAGTGGTATTAAGTCAATTAGAGTAAATGGAAAAAAGGTAAAGAATAATTTTGAATTAAGGAACGGAAAAAATAGGATAGTGGTTGTGGATAAGGCTGGAAATAAGACCATAAAGATTATAAAAATTCAATAGTAGCAAATCTACAATAACCTGAAAAATTGGCAAAGCGTGTAAGTAGATGTTGTTTTATAGGACGCATATACTGTAATGTCTTTTTTGGCACTTTCAAATATTTTTATTTGAAAGTGCCATTTTGTTAAATTTTAAAAGCTATGACCGTATGGAAGGTTTTGGTACCCTCATCATAATAGTTTTGAAGGTGTCCTTTATACTTTTTGGTAACTCTGGAAATACTTTTTGTACCAAATCCATGGATTTGCTTATTTGCTTTGGTTGTTACCAGTATATGTTTGGAATCTGAAAAAGGATTCTCTAAGCAGGAGTTCACCAAAGTTAGCACAGATAAGGATATATCTGGTTTTTCTGTCACACTTAATTCGATAAAACTGTTTGGAATATTTACCGTTGCTTCTAAGGCGTTGTCCAATAAATTACAAAATAAAGAAGTGAGATCATTTGGTGTTAAAAAAAGTGTACTATTTTTTCTGATATCAACTTTGAAGGTTGTATGTTGTTCTGCTGCCAATTGAGAGTAACGACATAAAATCGTGTTTAAAAATTCATTGTCACAGATGTGATACGTTTCTTTTAGGCTTGTGGATTGACTGACGTGTGTAATGTAGTTTCTTATTTCGTCATACTTTTCTTTTTCTAATAAGGTTAAGATTGAGTTAAAGTGGTTTTTAATATCATGAATTAGTATTTTTTGATTTTCGTCCTGTTCAAAAAGTAATCGGTAATAGTTTGCGGCATCGTTTTCTTTTTGAAGCTGCAATTGCAATTCTGTAAATTGATGTTGCTTTTTTTGATTATAACTATAAATCCAAAAAATAAAAATGTTAATCAATAATAAAAGAATGGCACTTATAGAAATAAGCCAATCCAGCTGTAAGGATGGTTCAGGGAAGAGACAAAATATGTATAGTGTGGCCATTATTACAATAGAGGAAAGTGGAATCAAGGATAACAAAAAAATACTATTATCAATATCATAATATTGGGCATTCCTATATTTGTATAGACGTGTGATAAGGTGAATTAGCAAAAAATAAAAAAATTTGCTTGATACAGAAAGAATAACCACATTTCTAAAATAGTTAAGATTATCATAAAAACTTCCAGAAAATCTTGAAATGATTGCTAGAACTGCCAGTTCACTCATTCCCATGAATACGGTAGAAATAAAAGCATGAAACAGTGCGGACATGTATTTGGCATGATACATAAATACAATAAAAATAAAGTTAATAAGTAAAAAAGCAATGATATTGTATATAAAATTGTGTTGTAAGGAAATAAGAAAGAGGGTGAAATAGCTTGGAAAAAGTAATGCTATTTCATGCTGAAAACCATGCTTTGGTAAAAATATGCAAGAGCAATATTGCCAAAGGATAATTGCCTCTACTACATATGTAAAAAAGTAGAAAATCGTGGTGTTCATATGTTCCTCCTTTTATCGGGTGCTTTCTAAATATAGTAAGTATGCCTGTTTAAATTGTGTATATTTTCGACGGGTTAAGTATGCAGGATTCTCACTGGATACCAGATGAATTAGTGTGTGATCAAAAGAATCTACATAGGCTAGATTAACGATATAACTTCGATGACTTTGGAAAAAACACTGCATGGACAATAATTGCGCTGCCCAATATTTCATAGTTTGAAGAGATACATAGGTAGCATTTTTGGTAATTACCAATATCTTATTATCTTTTGCTTCTACATATTTTATTTCTGTTGCAGGAATGTTATAAGATTCCCCTTTGGTTTCAATAAAAATATTGTGTGTAGTTGTGTTATATATGGAAAGCGCATCTTTTAAATTTCTAAATAAGCGTTGTTTATCAATAGGTTTTGATAAGTAGCGAAATACATGAAAACGCATAGCATCATCTAAATATTCGGAATATGAGGTGACTACAAAAATTAAAATATTTTCGTTTTGTTGTTTTAGTTTATTGCCTACAAATATTCCTGAAACACCAGGCATTTCAATATCCAGAAAAACAATATCCTTTTCACCTGTATCTTTTAGCAAATCATCTCCGTTGGTGAAAAAGGAAATTTCTGGATGCTCTAGTTTGGATTTAACAAAAAATTCTTTTAGATAAATTTCTAACGTTTCTAATATCAATGAATCGTCATCACAAATTAATATTCTCATAATGGCTCCTATAATTGTTGGAATATTTTATAACACGAATATTATATTTTATATTTTTCCAATGCACAAGTTATTAATTGGGAAAAACATAAAAAGGATTTTTGTAGAATATGTTAAAAAACTTGGTTTTCATCATTCCATGTAGAGCTATTATGGCAGATTAGTATTTCTATAATACGTTGTATCAGTATTAGATATTCTGTATCTATACTTTTCAATTTTTGCATGGCAGGTTGTGAAATGTGAATGGAGTTCTTTTGGTTTAAAAGCAAAAAGTTGGGATTGCAGTCTAATTCAATACAAAGTTTAAGTAAACATTCAAAACTGGGACGTTCGTAACCATGCTCGATGCTTGAAATATGATTTTTAGAACAATTAATTTTGTCGGCAAGTTCACATTGTTTTAAATTTGCTTCTGTTCGGCGTAATTTTATGTTACGGCTAATGAGTGAATAAATATTTTCCATGATAACATCCTCCTTAAAATATAGTATACAAAAGACGGAATAAATAATATATCTTACTAAATTTTTCGGATTATATTGCCTTTTTAGTAATGTGTAGCAAAAAAGTTGAGGTGTTACATTGATTTTTTTGCTAAAAATGCAGGGAATCGACCAAAAAAGGGCAAAAAATGTCGTTTCACCCCATAGGGGTCGAAAAATTTATTTTTTTGAATTATGATAATACTATAAAGCGAAAGGAGGAAGTTGGTATGGAGAGAAATAAGATTTCTGAAAAGGTTGCAAAGCAGGTTTCAAAGACTTTGAATTCGGTTCTTAAGGTGGAAGCAAACTCTACATCATGTGTTGTTGTATACCAACCTAAGGCACCAAAACAATTGGATAAGTTTAGGAGAAAATAATGGCTAAGTATTTTATTGCACGAATGGTAAATTGGTTGATAAAGCAAAATGCAATTGAGGAAGAAGAAAGGGAATTATATGTATACGCATTAGAATGTTTGCTTATGACGGTAGCACCGTTAGTCATAATTCTAATGATGGGAGTTATAGTGGGGAAGGTTTTAGAGAGTATTATCATTATAGTACCATTTATGTGTATGCGTAAGTTTTGTGGTGGATATCATGCCCCAAATCCCATTGTTTGCTTCATTACATCTATAATGCTTTTAGGTGTATGTTTGTATGCTTCTGACATTTTAAAAGGTGGTATATATCTACATAGCATTGTTATCCTGTGTGTTATAAGCATAGGGGCGCATAGTCCAATTGATTCAGAAAGCAGAGAGCTAAGTGTGGATGAAAAAAGCAGATATAAAAAGATATCCCAGATACTGTGTACATTTTTTGGGGTTTTATATTTTGTTGTATTTTTTTGTGGAAAACCAACATGTGCAGTATGTATTGCAATAAGCCTGATCTTGTCTGCGGGGTTACAGATTCCAGTAATCCTTTTCAAGGCTATTAAGCGAAACCAGCAGGGATTGTCATTGTAATGACAATCCCACTTTACTTTTTCATATTGAAATAGTAGTCTATAATTTGTTCAATCAACTGCTGATCTGCCGGATTACATAAACTTGTAGCATCAATTATATTTTCAGCTAAACTTTTGTTAGGATTATTCCCCAAAAGAAAAAAATCAGGGGAAGTTTTAAGGCTTTTACATAACAAATAGAACAAATCAATACTTGGAGTTTGTCTTCCGTTTTCGATGGCAGATAGGTGGGAAGAACTTATGTTAGCTTGCCTTGCCAGTTCTCCTTGAGAAATGTTTAATTCTTTTCTTCGGAATTGAATTCGTAGTCCAATATTTTTTGTGAAATCCATTTTTGAGTACCTCATATTTTATATACATAATAGTGAATTGGTGTATAGTACATTAAAAATTATATCATAAATAGAAAAAAATGGCTAAAAACCTTTGCGTTATGTCATTTTGCTTATTGGAGGAAAAAGGGGGGATTACGGTGTCCCTGAAGTGATCCCCTATATACATATTTTCGAATGCAGCCATGTAGGTTCCCACTCATGGCTGTATATTTGAGAAAGTATTTTTAGGATTTAGATATGTGTGTAGAAAGTTACTCAATAATCTCCACATGATCCAACTCTGTTGCAGAAAGCAGCCACATGGAACGAAAAAGCCGCATGATTTGCCAGCATCCAAAGCCAAAAAGTGGATAGCTTTGCAGCAGGCGGTATTTTGCCAAAATACTTCTGGCATCTTCAAACCAGACTTCATGTGTAACGTTGCCAACTACATAATGAAAGAAGGGAGATTGTGCAACTTCGTCATAAAAAATAGTGGCACCATTTGCAATGGCAATTTGTACAGCCTCCACATTTCCAATTGTCTGTGCTTTGGTTTCGCCTCGAATAAAAGGAAGTGGCCAGTCATATCCATAATTGGGAATTCCCATGGTTATTTTTTCTCTTGGAATGACACTGACAGCATAGTCAAGCACTTGTTGTACTTTGTTAATGGGGGCTACTGCCATAGGTGGACCATAAGTATATCCCCATTCATAGGTCATAACAAATACACGGGTTGCAGCCTCTCCAAGTGCTCGGTAATCTTTTCCTTCGTACAAAAGTCCCTCTTGGGTGTCAGATATTTTAGGGGCTAAATCTACGGTTACTTCTCCATTTATTTCTTCTATTATAATGGTAAGTTCTCTTACAAAGTCCGTAAATAAATCTCTGTCTTCTGCTAAAATGTATTCGAAATCTACATTGACTCCACCATAACCATTGTATAAAACTTCGTCATATAATTGATTGATTAGTGTATTTTTGGCTATTTCATTGGAAAGCATACTGTGAATTAATTGGTTGTTAAACGTTCCATCCGGTCCAAAAGGGGTTAATGTAAGAATCGGAGTGCAATTATAGGATAAGGCTGTTTCCCGCATCCAGTCCACTGGTAGAGTAGGGGGGATTAAGGTTCCATCGGTAGTAAAGCCGTAGGAGAAAATGGAGAGTTCGGAGAGATACGGTAATGTCTGTTCCAGCGTCCATGAATTAATGAAAGGATAGGCAAAACCATTTGCAAAGAGATTTCGGTATTCTTGTATTGGTTCTGTGAGAAGAAGAAGGGATTGCCCAATAGCAAGAGGATAGGGATACTCTAATTGGTTTGGTTCAATGATTTGTTCTAAGGAAATACCAAAATTTGCAGCAATTTTAGACAGGGTATCGCCTTCTTTTACAACATAGATGATCATAGTGCTTAGCCCTTCATTGTTAGATATTTTAATAAGAAATTATGCGGTTAGAAAGTGAAATATTCATAGGAGTTTTCGGATATGAACTGAAATTACCTTTTTTTGGAAGAAAAAGTTTGTTGTAGAAAATTTCCAATTTTTGTGATATAATTGAAAAAAATGGGGTTGGTGGAGTTTCCAACAAAGTAACACATTATCATTTAGAGAGAGGGGATCGGGAAAAAGGGATAGGATTGACAGTTAAACACAGAGACAGAAAGCGTGGAGAAACAAGGGTACGGACAATTTTCTCTATGCGAAAAGAAACAGGGGGAATTAAATATGGAGCAAAAAAATGTAGTAAGAAAAGAGGAACGAAAATACGCAAATCAAATTAATCAAGTTGCTAAAGTAAATCAGACTACGATTATTAGTTTAACATTTATTGAATTGTTATTGGTACTTGCTTTGGTAATACAGACATTTGTGACACCAACTTCTTTTGGAAAACTGGGTATTTTTCCGTTGATTATTTTGGCATTGGGAGTTGTTGTGAATTGGATTGCTTACCTTAGAAATAAAAGGAATCCAAAGTTAAAGTATTACATGCTCATTAGTTTCTTAGTTGGATGGGTATTTCTGATGGTAGCAGGAACTAATGTTATGGTTAGTTTTTACATTTATCCATTGGTAGTTGCTACAATTTTGTATCATGATAAAAAATTTGAACGAATACTTTTTTATACCATAATGGCAGCGACTGTGATTCGATGTATTGTTTGGCTTATGAACGGACAATTATTTGGTTCAGATAATATTTCATTTATCAGTATTATAGTCCATCTTGAGATTGTTATTGTATTGCATATTATTTCAAAGCAGTCTTCCAGATTTACAGAGGATATGTTGGGGTCCGTGAAGGATGAACAAGAATTGCAGGATATTATGCTGAAAGAAGTGTTAGATATTTCTGAAAATGTGCAGCAGGGAGTTTCTGATACCAATGCACTTGTGGAGCATCTTAGAAACGATGCTAGTTTGGTTCATGATTCTATTGAAGATATTTCAGGTAGAACCCAGAGAACAGTGGAAAGTGTACAGGAACAAAGTCAAATGACAAAGCAAATCAATAATGATATTGAAGATACAGCAGAGAATGCGCAAGTTATGGTAGAGGTAGCTACTATGTCTGCAAACTTACTGAAACAGAATATGACAGTAATTGATTCCATTCGAAAAGATGCAGACACTATCAATGAAACCAATAGTCGCGTGGCTGCATCTATGGAAGATTTGCAGAAGAAGGCAAAAGAAGTGCAGCAGATTACAGAAGTTATTTTCACGATTTCCAGCCAGACCAATTTGCTTGCTTTAAATGCTTCCATTGAAAGTGCAAGAGCTGGAGAAGCAGGAAAAGGATTTGCCGTTGTGGCAGATCAAATTCGAAATTTGGCAGAAGAGACTAGAAAATCTACAGAGCAGATTGCAAATATTGTAGAGGAATTAAATGAGAATGCACAGGTAGCAACGGATATTGTACAATGTTCTATCAATGCTATGGAAGCTCAGAATGAGAAGGTTGCCAACGCATCCGATGGATTTGGTGAGGTACAGAGTCATATTACCACGTTGGCAGAACGTGTGGAAAATATCAATGAGAAGATTGCCAATTTGGTTCATTCCAACAATACCATTATAGAAAATATTAACCAGTTGTCAGACAGTAGTGCATCGGTTTCAGAAAGTGCAAAAGAGGTGGAGGTACGAAGCCTTCAGAATCAAACAGAAGCAGAGCAGGCAAAAGAATTGCTTGGACAAATGCAGACGTTAGTACAGCAGTTAGAAAAATATCAAAAATAAAAAATACGAAAAAGGAATTAGTGTTGCGACATTAATTCCTTTTTTTGTAGCAAAAGCCAGTGCTTACATGAAGGTTATAATTCTAAAGAAAATCTAAAAATTTTATAAATTTAATCGCGTGCTATTGACTTGCGATTTAAGACAGGGGTATACTAATACAACCTTATAGTAGTTTTAGTTACTATTTGGAATGCTTAATTAGCCTTTGAAGAAAGGAGGGCATTATGAGTGCAAAGCAGGACTGCATGTACATGATAAAGCAACTCCATGACACAATTGAAAAACGTATGAATCAAGCACTTTCTAAGTACGATTTGACCATGTTACAGATGAGAGCATTGGTCATGTTACATAAGAAAGAACAGGATTCCTGTACTTTAAAGGAATTTGAGCAGATATTACATCTTGCCCAGTCAACCACAGTTGGAGTTGTGAAACGTTTGGAACAAAAAGGATATGTGCAAACAGCAACAGACAGTCAGGACAGAAGAATTAAGAATGTGCAGATTACATCAGATGGTTTGGCATTGTGTACACATGCGGAAAAGAAAGTAGAACATACAGTGGAAGAATTGTTTGATGGTTTGAACGAGGAAGAAATACAAACGCTGATTTGTTTTATTAAAAAGATTTGCAGGCAGTAATAGAGCAATGTATATGTATGTTTGTGTATAATCCATTCATTGGATTGAATATGATAAATGTTAAAGGAGGAGTCAACAATATGTTTAAACTTTTTAAGAACTTTACGAAAAAAGACGGTATGCTTGTTTTGACAGCAATGGTCTTTATCGTGGCGCAAGTATGGCTTGATCTTAAATTGCCAGATTATATGTCAGAGATTACCATGCTTGTGGAGACTGAGGGAAGCGAAATGAGTGAAATGCTCTTGGCAGGTGGAAAAATGCTTGCATGTGCTTTGGGAAGTCTCATTTCTGCTGTGGTAGTTGCCGTACTTGCAGCTAAAGTGGGTATCGGTTTTGCTGCTACATTAAGAGAGAAATTATTTCACAAGGTACAGGAATTTTCCATGGAGGAAATTGGAAAGTTTTCTACTTCCAGCTTGATTACAAGAACAACCAATGATGTACAACAAGTGCAAATGCTTATTGTTATGGGAATGCAGATGATTGTAAAAGCACCAATTATGGCAGTATGGGCAATTTTGAAAATCTATAACAAGAGCTGGCAATGGACTGCAACTACTGGAATAGCAGTTGTTGTATTGCTCACCATTGTATTATGTATTATTTCCCTTGCCACACCGAAATTTAAGAAAATGCAGGTGTTGACAGATGATTTGAACCGGGTTACTAGAGAAAATCTTACAGGTTTAGCAGTAGTACGTGCTTATAATGCAGAAAGTTATCAAGAGAAAAAATTCGAAGATGCCAATACAAATTTAACCAGTGCAAATATGTTTGCCAATCGTACCATGGGATTTTTAATGCCAACTATTCAAGGTGTTATGAATGGACTTACACTGGCAATTTACTGGGTAGGTGCTATCCTTATTAACAATGCAGTAATGAGCAATAAATTGACATTATTTTCAGACATGGTAGTATTTTCTTCTTATGCGATACAGGTTGTCATGTCATTTATGATGTTGGTAATGATCTTTATGATTTGGCCAAGAGCATCTGTAGCAGCAAAACGTATTGGAGCTGTTTTGGAAACAAAAATCCATATAGAAGAAGGAACAAAAGATGGAAATGCTGCAAAAGTAACTGGTGAAGTAGAATTTAAGAATGTATCGTTCTGCTATCCGGATGCGGCAGCAAATGTAATTGAGAATATCAGTTTTCGTGCGAAGAAAGGACAGACGGTGGCATTTATCGGTTCTACCGGATGTGGAAAAAGTACGGTTATCAATTTAGTACCACGTTTCTATGATGTTACAGAAGGTGAAGTTCTTGTAGATGGTATTAATGTAAAAGAATATAAGCAAAAGGAACTTCGAAATAAAATTGGTTATGTATCACAAAAAGCAATTCTGTTCTCAGGAGACATTACTTCCAATGTAGCTTATGGTGACAATGGAAAAGGTGAAATTTCAGAAGAGGCAGTGAAGCGTGCAATTGAAGTGGCACAGGGTACAGAGTTTGTAGAAAAACAGGAAGATACTTACAAAGGATTTGTATCACAGGGAGGAAGCAATTTCTCTGGTGGACAGAAACAGCGTTTATCTATTGCAAGAGCCATTGCAAAAGATCCTGAGATTTTTATTTTTGATGATTCATTTTCTGCCCTTGACTACAAAACAGACCGCATTTTGCGTCAGGCATTAAAGGAAAAATGTGCAGATGCAACAAAATTGATTGTTGCTCAGCGAATTGGAACAATACGTGATGCAGATTTGATTATTGTACTGGATGGTGGAAAGATTGCTGGAAAGGGTACTCATGAGGAATTGATGAAGTCTTGTGAGGTATATCAGCAGATTGCATATTCACAGTTGTCAAAGGAGGAGTTGGCATAATGGAAGAAAGGACAAGAAAAGGAAATCCACGAAAAATGGGACCAGGTGCACCTGGAGCCATGCGTGGGGAAAAAATAAAAAAAGGTACTTGGGGAAAGCTCCTTCAGTATACAAGAAAATATTGGGCTTTTGTTATCATTGCCGTTATTTGTGCAGCTGGAGGTACTATTTTTACTTTGGCAGGACCAGATAAATTGTCGGAAATGACAGATACGGTTACCGAAGGAATTGCACCGGATACCGATATGTTAGAAGAGATTTCAACTGCTATGCAGGACAGCGTATCAGAAAATTCAGAGACATTGCAAACTGCTGTTTCGGATAACGTATCTGCTAACATGCAAACTGTCATGACAGCTATTTCTGAAAATTTAGCAAAAGGTTCCACAGATGCGGTAGAGGTAAATGGTGTGAGTATTTCTGTGGAAGAACAAACAAGTACCTTGCAGATTATGAGTAGTGCTGACCAACAGGATCAGGAGGCAATGAGCGAGGCAATGAATACTTTGCCAGAGTCTGTAAAAACAGCATTATATTCCGATGTAGAAGTAAATGGGGTTACTATTTCCGGTGAAGATCAGGTTGCCATGCAGGATGCTTTTGCGGATATGGATACGGAAGATACTTCTTCTGAAAATCAAGAGGAAGCGCTTAACAATATGAAAGACTTGCCGGAGTCTGTAAAATCAGCCTTGTATACAGAGATTACAGTAGACGGAACACGCATTTCTGGTGAAGATCAGCTTGCTATGATTGACATTCTTTCTAATATAGATGAGGATGATACAGAGGCTACATTGGAGGCATTTGATGAATTACCAGAATCTATTTATGATTTGGTAAAACCAACGGTAGATTTAGATAAGATTTTTGAGATTGCTATGTTTCTTGTGATATTATATGTAGCTGGATGTGTGTTGTCTGCAACACAAGGATTTATTATGGCTACCGTTACACAGAAAGTATCCAAAAAACTTAGAACCGATATTTCTGAAAAAATCAATCGTTTGCCAATGGGATATTATCATCGTCATTCTACTGGAGATGTATTATCTCGTGTTACCAATGATGTAGATATGCTTGGTGCCTCTTTGAACATGAGTATCGGAATGTTGGTTTCTGCCATTACCTTGTTTGTCGGTTCGTTGATTATGATGCTCAAAACAAATGTAACGATGACAATCACTGGTATATTAGCAACTATTATTGGTTTTGCATTGATGATGGTCATTATGGGACATTCTCAGAAATACTTTACACGTCAGCAGAAACATTTGGGAGAATTAAACGGACACATTGAAGAAATGTATACCGGTCATACCGTAGTGAAAGCATACAATGGAGAAGAGGATGCCATTGAAGAATTCCACCGATTAAATGGAATGTTGAAAGATAGTGGATTTAAAGCACAGGCTATGTCTGGACTTATGATGCCTATCATGACTTTTATTGGAAACTTTGGTTATGTGGCAGTATGTTTAGTTGGTGCAGCACTTGCAATGGACGGAAAGATTTCTTTTGGAGTCATTGTATCTTTTATGATGTATATTCGTTTCTTTACACAGCCACTTTCACAGTTGGCACAGGCATCCCAGCAGTTACAGTCTGCGGGAGCATCGGCATCGCGTGTATTTGAATTTTTAGATGCAGAAGAAATGGAAGATGAGAGCAACAAAACAGCTACCCTTACAGATACAAAGGGAAATGTAAGTTTCTCTCATGTACATTTTGGATATGATCCAGATAAAATCATTATCAATGATTTTTCTGCAGAGGCAAAGGCAGGTCAGAAAATTGCCATTGTTGGTCCTACGGGAGCAGGAAAATCAACCCTTATCAATTTACTTATGCGTTTTTATGAAATCAATAGTGGAGAAATCAAGATTGATGGCGTTCCTATCGCTTCTATGAAAAGAGAAGAGGTACATTCCCAGTTCTGTATGGTATTGCAGGATACCTGGTTGTTTGAGGGAACGGTTAGAGAAAATCTGATTTATTGTTCGGAAAATAAATCAGAGGAAAAGATGAAGGAAGCCTGCAAGGCAGTAGGATTGGATCATTTTATTCATACATTGCCAAAGGGATATGATACTGTATTGGATGATCAGGTGAATTTATCACAAGGACAGAAGCAGCAGTTGACCATTGCTAGAGCCATGATTGCGGATAAACCAATTTTGATTTTGGATGAGGCTACAAGTTCTATTGATACTAGAACCGAATTGCAGATTCAACATGCCATGGATGAGTTGATGAAAGGCAGAACTTCATTTGTAATCGCTCATAGATTGTCTACAATCAAAGATGCAGACCTTATTTTGGTATTAAAAGATGGAGATGTCATTGAAAGTGGAAACCACGAGGAACTGATGGAACAGAAAGGATTCTATGCAGATCTCTATAATAGTCAGTTTGAACAGGCATCCTAAGAAATTTGGTGACGTATTTTCGCAGAAGGCGTAGAAAAGACAGACTTTTAACTTAGGGGATGCTGTATCAAAAATAGAGCTTGCAACCCCTAAGTTTCATAGCAAAAGAAGGGAATGGTGAGAAATGAAATATATTACAATAGAGAGGGAATACGGAAGTGGAGGAACGTTAATAGGAAAGAAATTAGCTGAAAAATGCCAAGTTCCTTGCTATGGACAAGAAATTTTAGAGCGTGCATCGGAGCGTTTACAAATTTCGGTAGATGAGATTCGCAAATATGAGGAGAAGGCAACCAATAGTATGTTGTATTCCTTGTATATGCTTTGTCAGACCCGCTCATTAAGCGATGAAATGCTTTCTTCCGAAGGAAAAGTGTTTGTGGAAGAGCAGAATGCCATAAAAGAATTTGCTAGTCAGGGAAGTGCTATTTTCATGGGGCATTGTGCATCAGAGGCATTAAAAGAGTGTGATAATGTGATTCGTGTCTATGTTCATGCGGATGCTGAGACAAAGAAGCAGCGCATTATGACGGATTATGGAATTGCAGAGACGAATGTGTCTATTGCAGAAAAGAAAAATAATAAGCGTCGATCCAGTTATTATGCTGCCAATACTCAAAAGAAGTGGAATGATTTTCGCAATTACGACATTGTTCTTGACAGTAGTAAGTTAGGGATCGATGGATGTGTTAGTGTATTGGCAGGGCTTTTTTAGAAAGTACATAGGTAAAATTAATCACAAATATTGACATTTTTTCCTATCCTATGTTATACTCCTGTTGGTTTAAAAAACAGAATACATATAGGAGTGAAAAAGATGAAAAAGAACAGTGGAAAAAACAAATTATTAACAATCTTTCTTAGTATGATGTTTGTGGCAGCCTTATTTTTTGTATTGTCAAAAATGAATTTGAAGAAGGTTGCTTCCGACGAAAATGATTTTATTTATGCGCAGGGATTTCATCAAACAACGCAGGAATGTTATGTGGATGGTTGCAGAATACAAGAACCAGATGCCATTAAAATTCCATCTTCTGCTAAAGTAACAAAATTAGGAGAAGATACAGCAAAGGTGTACACAATTATAGGAATTACATCAGAGGCATTTAAGGATGAGAAAAATCTTGAAGAAGTTACCATTCCGGAAACTGTGACAGAAATTTGTGAAGATGCCTTTTCTGGGTGTGATAAGATTAAAAAAGTCACTTTTCTTGGAACAAAAGAAGAGTGGAGTAAAGTGGATATTGCAGAAGGGAATGAAAGTTTGACTTCTGTAGATGTGGAGTTTAAGTAGAGGCAAAATGATAGCAGACGCAGCTTCGGTTGCGTCTGTTTTTGTTTAAATTATGGTTCAGCGATTGCGAAATTTAGCTATAAATGTGTATTTTTTGAAAGAAATGTTCATAGAATGTGGCGCATTGTGCAAAAATGTGCAAAAGTCTGTGGATAATGTGGACAAAAATAGAAAAAATACGATAGAATTATAAATTGGAAAAGATTGGAGTTGTATAAAACGTTTAAAAATGTAGAAAGAAATCTAAAATATGATAAAAATGTAACAAAAATGTTTCGGAAATGTAAAAAAAGTGTTTTTGTTGAGGAACTTGTGATATAATGGAAAGGAAATGTGCGGAGAGTGCATTAATTAAAGGAGGAAATTTACATGAAGAAGAGAAGTTTAGTAAGTGGCATTGTTGCAATGGCAATGGCAGCATCTGTTTTTACTGGTGCTGGTGTGGCAGGTGTTAGTTCAGTATCTGCTAATACTACAACAGGAGCAGCAGTAACAACAGGAGCAGCTACAACAGGAGCAGCTACAACAGGAGCAGCAGTGACAACAGGAACAGCTACAACAGGTTCTGCAGTAACAACAGACGCAGCAGTAACAACACCATCAAGCGTGAAAAAGCCAGCTAAGGTTACAGCAGTTAAGACAACAAGAAAGTCTGCTAAGAAAGCAATCGTAACTTGGAAGAAGATTAAGGGTGCTGCTGGATACCAGGTTAAGTACGCTGCAAAGAAGAGCTTAAAGGGTGCTAAGACTGTAACTGTTAAGAAGAATACAGCAAAGGCTACTATTAAGGGATTAAAGAAGAATAAAGTATACTATGTAAAGGTAAGAGCTTACAAGAAAAACGGAGCTAAGAAAGTATACGGAACATACAGCAAGGTTGTAAAGATTAAGAAGAAATAATCCAATATTATTTCATACTTAGTAAGGTGTCGCACGATGTGCGGCACCTTTTCTTTCTCTATAAGGATTAGGGTGTCAAAAGCCTATAAGAAAATTTCTCCTATGGAGGGTATGCAAGAGCAGGAAAATGCGTGGAAAGGGTTGGTAATTAGGATAGAAACCGTTATAATAGGATATGGAGATTGTAAATTAGAAATGAAGGGGGATTAAGGGAAGTCGTATGGGGAAATATAGAAAAAATCAGGAGATTGTAGGGGAATATCCAAAAGAATTGGCAATAAAATGTCACAATGGAGTTTTTGTAGGAAAGAAAAAAGAAAGTGTGATTTCTTACAAAGGAATTCCATATGCTATGCAGCCGGTAGGAAAACTGCGCTGGAAGGCTCCAAAGGAGGCGCCAGCTAGTGAAAAGATATATGAGGCATACCATTTTGGAGTATGCAGTATTCAATCTGTTGTAAAGGAAGAAGCGAAGTTTTTTGGAAATCAGGGGGAAGAGTGTCTCAATCTAAATGTTTGGCTAAATGAAGAAAATAAGCAAAAGAAAAAGCCCGTTATGGTATACATTCATGGAGGGTCCTATTGTTGGGGTGGAACTACAGACCCTTTGTTGGATGGACACAACTTTGTGAAAGAACATGGTGAAGTTATACTGATTACCATTGCATATCGACTTGGAATTATGGGGTTTGTGGATTTTTCAACAATATCCGGAGGGCAGCATTATAAGGATAGTTGTAATCTTGGAATACTAGATCAGATTGCAGCACTTACATGGATACAGAAAAATGTGGAGGCATTTGGTGGTGATCCGTCCAATGTTACCATATTTGGAGAATCCGCAGGGGCAGGGAGTGTTTCTATTTTAGCAGTTCTTCCAAGGGCAAAAGGTTTGTTTCAGCGTGCCATTATGGAGAGTGGTTCTAGTGCGCTGACCTATAGTAAAGCACAGTGTCAGCCTTTGACAAAGAAAATTATGAGTCTGACAAATGCAGAAAATATGCAGGATTTGCAGAAACTTTCCGCAGATGAATTGCGGAGAATTTCAGAAAAAGTTTCTAATATTGCCTGTTTTCCACAAAGAGATGGAAGGCTTCTTCCGCTAGATTTGTATGCGCAATATGCTGCTGGTGCCAGTACCCATGTAGATATATTGATGGGAACCAATGCAGATGAAGTTCGGTATTGGATGGAAAAAGTAAATGGAGAACTGTTTTATCGTATGGAGATACCTATTTTATATGAGAATACGATAAAGTCTATTTCTCAAAGGGATAAAAAAAGAATCCGAGAATTTTTTGCCCTGCGCCATGAAAGCAAAGCATGGAAAATTACGGAATTTTATAATGAAGTTATGTTTCGGTTGCCTGCCTTATTTCAGTTGACGGAACATTCTAAAAATGGGGGAAGAGCATACAATTACTATTGGACCCAGTCAGGCAAACGTCGTCGGCAAGGGGCTTTTCACACAGTAGAGATTGCCTATGTATTTGGCAATTTACATGTAACAAATAGTGGGATAAAAGGGGGAAAACCTCCAGTTACGGAGGGGATGGAACATAGGAATAAGCTACGAAAAGGAAAGAGAAAGGCTTATTTTAATGCGGAACTTAGTAAGATGGTACAGACAATGTGGGTGAATTTTGCCAAAAATGGAGATCCAAGTATAGAGGGATTTACATGGCCGGAGTATCAAAGTAGCAGTCGAAAGACTATGATTCTGGGAAAAGAATGTAGGGTTGTGGAGAATTTGCTGGAAGAGCAGAGACGATTGCTTACGCCTATTTTAAAATATCATATAAAAGTTTCTTATACGGGACTGTCTTTTCGTGTGCCTCAAGTTTACAAAATATTATTAGCTGGAGTATTTTGTATATTTACCTTAGTAAGAACTTGTCTACATGTATGGAATAAGAAGAGAATAGGAGCAGGAAAAAGAACAGTAACATGAAATTAATGGGACATTCATATTTCATTCATATCTATTTGCTATAATGCTAACGATAGTTTACACAAATGTGATTATAGTGTAACATGAAAACACAGATGGATAGAAAATGTGGAGGAATTTTATGGCGGAAGAGGAAGAGTTTTCTTTTTTGGAAGAAGAAATTATGACAAGTAAAAAGTCGAAGAGAAAACTGGTGGCAAGCGTGAAAAAGGCAGCAGTTAGTGGTGTTTGCTTTGGTATACTGGCAGGGGTGTGCTTTGCAGTAACAGAACATATTGTTTCAAGTAAATTTTCAGAATCTCCAGATGAGAAAATTGCTTTAGAGACATCCCATGGGCCAAATGTTGAAGTAGAAGCTACTGCCGATGTGAATAAGGAAAAGCCAGATTCAAAGAAAAAAAATATAGTTTTAGACTTTGATACCGTACAGGAATTCTATGATGAATTTTCTGCTTTATCAAAAAAAAGCAAACAGTCCATTGTGGGGGTTTCGTCGTATGATGCGGAACAAGAGGCAAATGAAATATATAGTGTCCAGAGCGACTGCGCTGGAATTATTGTGGCCAAAACAAGTAAACAGGTAATGATACTTACCAGTTTGCAGAGTCTTACAGGGGATAGAATACGCATTGCTTTTGAAGATGGGACAGAGGTGGATGGAGAATTGCATAGTTGTGATACAGAGCTTGGATTGGCAATTGTGCGAGTTCCTTTGAATAAGATACTAGATAGCACCAGAAAAGTAATAAAGGTTATCCGTATGGGAGAGTCTTCAGATTTGTCCATAGGGGATATGGTATTTGCCTTTGGAAATCCAAATGGAGAGCTTTATTCAGCGGAATATGGATATTTGACAACGGCTGGAAGTAAGAAAAGTATAGAAGACTATGAGATGGATGTGTATACTACCAGTATGGGATATCATAGCAATGGATACGGAATTATTTGCAATTCTGCTGGAGAAATGTTAGGATTGATTAGTCAGAATGGTGATACCACAGAAAATTGCACATTTTACGGTATTAGTAAATTGCGTTTGCTTCTTGAAAAGTTGCTAAATAAGGAGGAACAGACTTATGCTGGAATTACGGCATTAGAGATACCGTCAGATATTATGTCTCAGAGAAATCTTAGTTCTGGCATTTATGTGGCAGAAGTAAAGGATGGTTCGCCAGCTTATGAGGCAGGAATTCGAGTTGGGGATATTATATGTTCTGTGGAAGAAGCCAAAGTGACTTCTGTTGTAAATTTTTATAAATATCTTCAAGAATATAAAGTAGGAGATAAGATTACATTAACCATATTAAAAGATCCATATGGATCAAAGAAGGAAAAGAAAGTGAAGCTGACACTGGCTGGAAGAAGTTAGAAAGGAAAGTATATGAGATATATTGAAGATTTAAGAGAAGATATGACGATCAATGAGATTTATTTTTGTAGAAAGAAGCAGGAATTGCAGACTAAGGCTGGAAAGCCATATTACTCACTGGTATTGCAGGATAAGACTGGAAATCTTGATGGAAAAGTTTGGAATGTAATGTCAGGGGGAATTGATGAGTTTTCTTCTCTGGATTATATTAATGTTTCCGGTCGTGTTACCAGTTTCCAAGGAAGTTTGCAATTAAATATAGACCGTATACGAAAGTGTGAAGAGGGTGAATATGAAGAGTCTAATTATATGCCATGCACAAAGAAAGACGTAAATGAGATGTATGGAGAATTGACTGCTTTTATCGGAACAGTAAAGGAACCACACCTTCGTCAGCTTTTGGAGCAGTTTTTTGTGCAGGATGGAGAATTTAAAAAGAAGTTCCGTCAGCATTCCGCAGCAAAGAGTGTGCATCATGGGTTTATTGGTGGGCTTTTGGAGCATACGTTAGGTGTTACCAAATTGTGTGATTTTTTTGCAACTACATATCCTGCGATTAATCGGGATTTGTTACTTACAGCAGCTATGTTTCATGATATGGGAAAACTTACAGAATTGTCAGGTTTTCCGGAAAATGATTATACAGATGCAGGGCAGCTTTTAGGACACATTTACATAGGTGCTCATTTAGTGGAAAATGCGTGTGATTCCATTCCAGATTTTCCACAATGTATGAAACGGGAATTGCTTCATTGTATACTTGCTCATCATGGAGAATTGGAGTATGGTTCGCCAAAGAAACCGGCGTTGTTGGAGGCATTTGCCTTAAATTATGCAGACAATGTGGATGCTAAGTTTGAGACACTGTTTGAAGTGATGGCAGGCGGTGACGAGAGCAATCTGGAGTGGTTAGGGTTCCAGAGAACGTTAGATACCAATATAAGAAGAACATCAAGATAGGGATAACGGACATGTCATTTTATGGCGTGTCCGTTGTTATACTTTGGGTTTTAAGTAGATAGTAACCAGAAAGGTACAATTAGCATGAAGAAAACGGTAGTACAGTATAAAGGAAAAGCGATTACAAAAAATCAGGAATTTATTGTAGAAATCGAGGATTTGACAGCGGAAGGCGCAGGCGTGGCAAAACTGGATGGATACACCTTATTTATTAAAAATGCACTTATAGGTGATAAGGCGCGGGTATCTATTATGAAGACAAAGAAAACTTACGGTTATGCCCGTTTGGTAGAGATTTTGGAACCATCCAAAGACCGGATAGAGCCAGCCTGTCCAATGGCAATAAAATGTGGAGGATGCCAGTTACAACATTTGTCTTACGAGGCACAGCTTTCTTATAAACAGAATAAAATTGCAACGTGTCTGCAGCGGATTGGTGGGTTTCAAGAGATACCTATGGAGCCTATTATGGGAATGGAACACCCTTTTTATTATCGAAATAAGGCACAATTTCCAGTAGGGAGAGATAAAAACGGAGCGTTGGTTACTGGGTTTTATGCAGGACATACCCATAACATTGTAGATACCAGCCATTGTATGATTCAGGCAAAGGAAAACGATGAACTTTTGGCATTGGTGAAGGCATATATGGAAGAGTGTGGTGTTTCTACTTATGATGAGAATAGCCATACTGGGTTAGTGCGCCATATTTTGACCCGCGTAGGATTTGCCACAAAGCAGATTATGGTTTGCTTGATTATCAATGGAGATAAATTGCCAAAACAGGAACTATTAGTGGAGCGACTTTCTAAAGTGTCAGGAATGACCAGTATCAGTATCAATATAAATAAAGAAAAAACCAACCGAATTTTGGGGGATCGTTGTGAAACCTTGTGGGGACAAGCATACATTGAGGATTATATTGGGGACATTAAGTACCAGATTTCACCCCTTTCTTTCTATCAGGTAAATCCAGTGCAGACTACAAAGTTGTATCAGACTGCGTTGGAATATGCAGATTTAAAAGGGGATGAGATTGTATGGGACTTGTATTGTGGTATCGGAACCATTTCTTTGTTTTTGGCTCAGAAAGCAAAGCAGGTTTATGGTGTGGAGATTGTACCACAGGCAATTGAGGATGCCAGAAAAAATGCAGCTCTCAATCAGATATCTAATGCGGAGTTTTTCGTGGGAGCAGCCGAAGAAGTGCTTCCAGCCAAATATGCAGAATCAAACGGAACTATGGCAGCAGATGTAATTGTTGTCGATCCACCTAGAAAAGGCTGTGATGAGGCACTTTTAGGTACCATTATTAAGATGAATCCAAAGAAAGTGGTATATGTAAGTTGTGACCCTGCCACATTGGCAAGAGATTTGAAGGTGCTTTGTGGCAACGGCTATCAGTTGCAGCGTGTGCGGGGATGTGATATGTTTCCGCAAAGTTTTCATTGTGAAACAGTCTGCCTTCTGTCGAGAAAAGCCCAATAAATCAAAGGTTTCTGCGATTTTGGAAGAAAAATGGATGTGATTACCTATTAAGCGATATTTTAACGAGGTGAGATATGGAAGAGAAGTTAATGGAAGAGACTTTTTATGACTTGTATAATGCTTATGTGAAGAGAGCAGAAAAAAAGAATAAGGAAATTAGAATGAATTTTAATGATTCTCACATAGAATTTGCTTCCAAGGAGATGATGTCGCTCGTGGTATCAGAGTGCTTAATGGAGGATGTAGAAACAATTTACAAATTGAAGAATAATGGTTTTAGTGAGAGATATACAGATTGTATTATTAGAAATATGTGTGAGCAAGTAATTGAGTATATATACACAATGAATCACTCAGAATTAATTCAAGAATATTTTGGGGGGAATATAAATGAAAAGTGGAGTGGAACAAATTTATTTAAAGGACTTAAACGTACTGGTAGGGTAAGGTTTAAAGAACGGAAAAGTGTTAGTGAAATGTCGGTAGATATAGGAGAAAAAACATCTAATGATGAAAAAATTTCGCTATATGATATTTATAGTGTAAAAGCAGAATACGAGCACCATTCCTATTTTCATCATATGTTAAATATAATGTGCCATGTGAATGCTGAAAATGAAAATGCGGAAGAAATGGATTATCTATATCTAATATATATTTTAACTGCTTTTATAAACATGTATGACACAGTTTGATGAGTGTTACCATAAAACTTACAAGAGTATTGGCATAGTTCTGACACTGATAGCAAATTAAAGATTAGAGAGATATCATTTCTTATATTTTACAATAATAATAGAGAAGGTATACAGGAAATGTTGATATCGCCTAATGTTCGTAAAGGAAGATAATGGTATTTTTGCAGAGAAGATTATTTATATTCTATCAAGAGACTACAGACGAAGTTTGATATTCTTGTTTATTTTGTACAGACATAGAGTAGATACAAGGAATGTGAGAGGAAGAAACGCTGATTTGATGGTCTGGAACGTATTAGCGGAGAACATATTAAAAAGAGGTATGTTGATAAAATGCAAAAAGATAAAATGGAAAAAGAGATAGCAGAAATAATTAAAGGTTTTAGACAGGATTCCATTGAGATTGAAATAAATCAAGGACATGTTCATAAGTGGATTTCTCAGTTTAGTCTAGATACTCAGGATATAATTCTGGAAGAAACTTTGCATATACTGAAAGAGTGGTATTTTGGAAAGGATAAGATTGGTTTATTTTTAGACGAGATAATGGGTTATTTGAAATCGGAAAATGAAAATGCAACAGATGAAGATCCGATGAAAGAAATATATTTTTGGGATATTCAAGAAAGCGGGAAAAGTCAGTCTCAATTAGTTGAGATGTTAAACGATAGAGTAAACCAAAAATATGGGTGTGGCATAAGAACTGGAAAGCTGGGAAATGAAAAATATTGTGTATATTTAGATGATGGTTTATACACTGGGAGTAGATTAAGGAAAGACATCAAACGTTGTTTGGAAATGATTCCAGAAGGTTCTCGTATAGATGTTATTTACATGATTGCATGTCGGAGTGGTTTGGATTTTTCAAAGAGTGAATTAGAAAAATTATGTAAAACTAAGAATATTACAATTAATATTCATAGATGGCGTGAGCTATGTAATAATAAAGCAATTGTAAGACATGATAATGTAGTTTCATATGAACCAATTCAGGATTGCTTATGGCCTTCATCAAAGTTGTCTAAGTTACCAGAAATTAGTGCGTATGTAGAAAAGTTAGAAGAACTCAATGGGAAAAAAGTATATTATTGTTTTCGGAATGCTGGATACAAATATGTAGCGGGCATATTCTCAAATTTAGCAAACAGGGATATAGTAGAGGAAGAATTTCTGAAAAAAGGTATTGCAATTACGGAAAATATACAAGAGCATAAAGGGCTATATCCATTAGGTTACAATCTCACACCTTCATTAGGTTTTGGTTCATTTTGTGCCACTGACTTAAATATATCTAACACATGCCCGATAGTATTATGGTGGGGGAATGTGATTGAAAAAGGGAACGAGTTGGATTGTTGGTATCCGCTATTACCGAGAAGGATTAGTGCCAAGGATGTTAATCCGTTTGATGCGGATTGGACACCACAAGGGTCAGAAGATGATGGATATGATGATATTTTTGATACATGTCCAGACTGTGGGTGTGGTATAAGTTTAAGAAATGATGGCGGCAATGGATTTTGCATTGATTGTGCTTGGAATCATTAGTGGGTATTTCTAAGGGGGTAAACCATATCCCCCTAAGTGGGGTATAAACCTTTTCGTAAAAGGTGACAGCTTCGCTATTTAGTATAAGAAGTAACTTTCACCGCATTGAGAGACGGTAGTATTGATGTCAAGAAAAGATAAATAAGGGACAGAAAGTGGCGTGTTCTAGGGATTTTTCGGGTATGGGCAACCTTCCGGAGAAGCTTGTTTTTTTATATGAAAACATATCTACTGCGAAAATGGTCACAGGGTTTAGGCTGTGAATTAGATGTCAAAGGTTGTGGCACTAGGATAGATGTTATCTAGGGTGCAAATTCAATTTGAGTGAGTGATATTATTGTCTAATCCGGCAACTTGACTGTTGGCAATATAGCAGGCAATGGATTAGATGTTATGGAAGGAGGCTGATAAAGTGGGACAGATATTTGATTTTAGTGAAATTGAAAAAAGCGAAAAGGCTATTAAAAAAACTTGGGCAGATTTTCGTAATGCTTTAGCAGCGGGATTGTTTACTTACAATGAAGTTGAAAAAGCCAAAGAATGCACTTTTCTAAAAGTATATGATGATTTGTTTAATCAGCATTCAGGGATTAGCCATAAAACTATTACAATAAAGGAACTCGACGGATTGCTAGTTGGCCGAGGGACAATTCTTGGTGAAAATGAAGTTCTGGATTATGAACGATTTATTCCAAAGAAAGAGTTCATCAAAAAAGACAATAGATTTAGTTCGCCGGGCGTTGAATGGCTCTATTTAGCTATTGGAAATGATGTTGATATCCATCAATGTTCACAGGCTGAATGTAGAGCTGAAAAAGGAAATAGATTTGGTTTCTGTCATTTTGCTTTTGATGATAGTTGTTTGGATTTAAAGCTTGTTGATTTATCTATCGCTGATGATATTTCATACGACGAGTTGAATTCACGATTAGAGAAATACGGACAAAAACAAGTGAAAAAAGGAATAAAGGCGGCAAAAGTTCTTGGATTCATTCCAAGGTACAATATAAATAAAGATGAATTTAAGAGATTCTTTACTGAATGGGGGGTATATACACATACTAAACTGCTGTCAGAACAGATATTTGAACCTTTGTGTGATACGGATGATAAGAATATTATGTATGCTCCTTTCCAGACAATGGCACAGTATTATATTTCGCTTGGTTACTCAGGAATAATCTATGGAAGTACAGTGTCAAGTTTAGGTAGAAATATCGTATTATTTGACAAAAACACAGCGCATCCAACTGGTGCAATAGAAGATTATATTTTGTAAGCATTCGCGAAAATTACAAAGCCTATTATAGAAACAATAGGAGGTTCAAAGATATATGGAATATATAGGAATAGGGATTATCATTGCTGTAGTAATTGCAGTTGGTATAATCCTGTACACAAAATCTAAGAAGAGAGACGATATTCCATCCAATGCCACTGGTGCAATCAATGTACCATCCGTTAAAGGAAAATCTGCACTTACTGAAACTCATCAGGACGATGAGTTAGTTATTCAGATGGAGATGCTCCCAGCAGAGGCAATTAAAGATGAAAGCCAGTTGGTAGAAATCACTGATAGCAAGGTTCTCGCACATGTAAATAACTTGGTTTCGGGATTGGCACAAGCTGGCAATGTAGTAAACAATGCTGCTCAGGCAGTTCAGACAGCAAAGGGAGAAGTATTATACCGAGCTATAATACCTGCTGGAGAAAAGCTTACTGTTTCTAAGGCAATGGAAGGTGCTGTGCGAGGTATTTATCATGGTGCTGATGGCATTAAAGGTCATGCTAATCTTGTAGCTGTTGAAGCTCAAAAAGGAACTGCTGTAGTAGCAAACACTGCGGCAGTATCAATGGTTGTAGCATCAATGGTTGTTGGTCAGTATTACATGACTCAGATAAACGCTGAGCTTGGTGTAATCAGTGATGGAATATCTCAGATACAGGATTTTCAGGATAATGAATACAGAAGTAGAGTGTTCTCGCTTGTTTCCCATGTAAAAAAGATTGCAGATTTCCAAGCAGAAATTTTGGAAAATGATGAACTGCGTCTTTCAAAGATTGCACAGCTTGATAGTTTAGAGGAAGAATGTACTAAGCTTCTTGGACAAGCAAATCTTACCTTGGCAGGATTTGCAAAGAAGAACAGTCTGGATTATAAAGAATATGAAAAGACATTAGGGAATGCTCAGAATTGGTTTATGTACCAGAAGTCATTGTTGGATGTCTTATATAAGATTTCGGACTTGCGTTATACATTGCACCTTGGTGCAGTATCAAGAGAGCAGTGCGTTGCGCTGTTACCAACATATACAAAACAGGTAAGTGACACACAGGAACGTCTTACTGCTTGGCATGATGGAACGACGCAGCGTTTAGGCATTGAAAAAGAGGAAATCCGTAGAAAAAGAGCTGGTTTTGATGGGGTGCTTCATTTCATTCCGGGACTATTTAATGCCGATTTAAATTTCCGTTCTATAGAGAAGAAAACTGCTAGTATGATTGCGGCACAATCATCAGGGCATGAGTCATTACATAAAGCCGATACATCTGAGCTTTATAGTGAAGATGTTCAGCTTATTTCAAAAGATGGAAAGATTTATTATCTTCCTGAGAATAAAGAAGAATAACAAGAATAGCCCCCTCAACCATCATGGCTGGGAGGGTTTTGTGCATCTATGCTTATCTTTCTACATCGACTTTAAGACCAGATTTTAATTCAACAGTGCAATGGTTGTCCTAGATTGTGATTTGCTTGAGCCAGTATTTTACAAGGGCCACGTCAAATTTCTTAAGGCCGGAGGTTTGTGATTTAATGAAGTTCTGCAAGTCGGTGATGCGGCTTAGCTGCTCGTCACGTTGTACGGTGTCCATAGAAGTCTGCTGGCGCTTTTCTCTGAGTTCAAAAATCTGCTCGGCAATCTCATCGTAGGCTTCTTTGTTGTTTGGATTCTTAACAAGCTTTTGTTGAAGTTTCATAGAAGTGAGTTTGAAGGGATTAAACCTGATAAAGAAATGTTTGATCATATAGCAAAATTATTTCCTAAAACTACAACATCAAAGGAAGAATTATATAAAACACCACCAAGTCAAGGTGGAACAATAGGAAGATAAATACCATCATAAAGTATATAGAAGACCAAGAGAAACACTATATAATGTTGGATAAACTTAGTGAGAAGAAATATAAGAAAACCCCTGTTTTACAACGTTGTCACGCATCGTAATAGTGTTGTCACAGAAGGTTTATTGCAGTTTTTTTTACTTGGAATTATATTGAGTGCATCAAAATAATCAAGGGAGGTCATCATAATGACATTAGGTGAAAAATTAAAAGAATCAAGAAAACAGGCTGTTTTTTGCATTTGATGCGCCTTTTGGAATTCCTAAAGTTCTTAATGATATGAAAAATATGGGAGAGCAGTATTATTTAGTGGAGCAAGGAGAAAAACAATTAAGAAATTTACTAGATATATTTACAAAATAAAATAGAATAGAAAAATAGTTGCATAAACCGAAAAATTAGTATACCACCTGTTTAGTAGATTGATAAAATATGTAAGACAGGTATAAAACCACGAAAATTTACTCATACTCCATATGAGGTGATATGGAATGAGAGAGAGTAAAAATAAAACAGAATCCAAATTTTTGGAGGAAAAATTAGAACAAAAAAAGGTACAGGCAAAGTATAATAGTGTCACTGAAAAAGGAAAAGTAGAAAATCAAAATCAAACCCACAATGCAAGAAAAGAGGGAATCAATCCCATCAATCAAAAAAGATAGGGGAGGCGTTTTTATGTTTCGTATTCCAAAGCATATCGGAATTATTCCGGATGGCAATAGGCGTTGGGCAAAAGAGAAGGGATTAAAAAAGGAAGAGGGCTATGCTTTTGGGTTAGACCCTGGGGTAAAAGTAGTGCAGCTTGCTAAAAAGTACGGGGTGGAAGAACTTACTTATTATGGATTTACCGTAGATAACTGTAAGCGTCCCAAAGAACAGGTCAAAGCATTTTCTAAGGCTTGTGTGGATGCAGTGAATAGAATTAAAGAAGAAGGTGTGTCTGTACGAGTGTTGGGAAATACAAAATCGTCTTGTTTTCCGAAAGAATTGTTGACGTATACAGAGGCAAGACAACCACAAGCGTCTGGAAAAGAGAAAATGAAAGTAAATTTGTTGGTAAATTATGGCTGGGAGTGGGACTTAAAAAATAACTGGGTTTCCAGAGATATTCCAAGAATGGATATGGTGATTCGGTGGGGGGGCATGTGTCGCTTGTCTGGTTTTTTACCAATCCAGTCGGTATATTCGGATTTTTATATTGTGAAAGAGTTGTGGCCAGATTATGCCGACGTGCAATTTGAAAACGCGTTAAAATGGTATCAGAAACAGGATGTAACGTTAGGCGGATAAAATTTTTTATACTTTTAGGAAGATGTACTACGTACCCAATTCGGCGCGCATATTTTTTCCTTTCTTGGATAAGATAAACAAAGTAGTGTGCAGGCACTTGGCTTACAGTGTGTGTTCAAATACTTTTGCAATAAAACTAGGAGGGAAAAAGCGATGTCAATTATGAACAAAGAAGTGGCGGAATTTTCCGTACAGAGCTATCAGGCAGGAGAATTTAAGACGGTTACGAAGAAGAACATATTGGGAAAATGGAGTGTGTTCTTTTTTTATCCAGCAGATTTTACCTTTGTGTGTCCAACAGAGTTAGAAGATTTGGCGAACAAGTATGAAGAATTTAAAAAAATCGGTTGTGAAATTTATGCAGTTTCCTGTGATACGCATTTTGTACACAAGGCATGGCATGATGTGTCAGAGAGAATTAAGAAAATTTCTTATCCAATGCTTGCAGACCCAACGCATGCGCTTGCTACAGATTTTGATGTGCTTATTGAGGAGGATGGAATGGCAGAAAGAGGAACGTTTGTCTTAAATCCAGAGGGAAAAATTGTGGCATATGAAGTAAGTGCTGGTAATGTAGGAAGAAATGCAGAAGAGTTGTTCCGAAAAGTGCAGGCATTACAGTTTGTTGCAGAGCATGGAGATGAGGTGTGTCCTGCAAAATGGAAGCCAGGAGAAGAAACCTTAAAACCAAGTTTAGATTTGGTGGGAATGCTATGAGCGTGGAACATGAAAAAACAGAGGATTGGTATGATGTCATTGTAGTGGGTGGTGGACCGGCAGGATTGACGGCAGCCATATATCTTGCCAGAGCAAAGTATCGTGTGCTAGTGATTGAAAAAGAGACATTTGGTGGACAGATTACCATTACTGCAGAAGTGGTAAACTATCCGGGGGTGGAGAAAACGGCAGGAGCCACGTTGACAGAAACCATGAAAAAGCAGGCGGAATATTTTGGAGCGGAATTTTTGTTGGAAGAAGTGCAGGAACTGATTTTGGATGGAGATAAGAAAGTAGTAAGAACATCAAAAGGGGAGAGAACCTGTATGGGAATTCTCCTTGCTACAGGCGCCCATCCAAGAAGGATTGGTTTTCCGGGAGAAGATAAGTTTCGCGGACGGGGAGTTGCCTATTGTGCTACTTGTGATGGAGAGTTTTTTAGTGGGATGGACGTGTTTGTAATCGGAGGCGGTTTTGCAGCGGCGGAGGAATCGGTATTTCTTACAAAGTATGCAAAGCATGTAACTATTTTGGTGCGTGAAGAAGATTTCACCTGTGCCAAAACGACAGCCGATGCTGCAAGAGAAAATCCAAACATCACCGTATTAACAAATACGGTGGTAGATGAAGTAACAGGTGAGGAACATCTTTCTACAATCACCTATCACAATACAAAAACAGGGGAAAGTACCACTTACCATGCGCCTGAAAAGCAAACATTTGGAGTGTTTGTATTTGCTGGATATGAACCTGCAACAGAGCTAGTGCGCGGATTAGTAGAGTTAGATGAACAGGGGTATGTAGTTACGGATCAAAGCCAAAAGACATCTGTAGATGGTGTATATGCAGCGGGAGATGTATGTGTCAAACATCTAAGACAAGTTGTAACGGCAGTGGGAGATGGAGCAACGGCAGCAACAGAACTGGAGCGTTATGTACAGGAAATACAGAAAAAAACAGGCTGGAAAACACAACAAAGAGTCACAAGAATTGGGCGTTCGGAGAAGGGGCAGCCTTCACCAGATATTTTAAGACAAGAAAAAAACAGTATGTTTACGGAAGAGATGCTGGCACAGTTACAGACTGTATTTGAAAAAATGGAACAGCCTTTGTGTTTGCAGCTATTTTTGGATGACAGACCGATTTCCTTGGAGTTAAAAGAATATATGACTAGCCTTTCGGCAATGACAGACAAACTTACAGTGGAGGAAGGGAATTCCAAAGAAGAGGAAGCACGACCGGTTGTAAAAATATGCAAAAAGGATGGAACCTATACGGGGCTAGCCTTTCATGGAGTGCCTGGTGGACATGAATTTACGTCTTTTGTGTTAGGACTTTACAATGGGGCAGGAAGTGGTCAAAAGTTAGAGAAAGAGGAGGAAGAAAGAATCGAGCAGTTGTCTGGAGAGATTCATTTGCAGATTTTAGTATCTCTATCTTGTACCATGTGTCCGGAATTGGTTGCAGCGGCACAAAAAATTGCATCCAGAAAGGAAAATGTCACGGCAGAGGTGTATGATATTCATCATTTTCCAGAACTTCGGGAACGTTATCAGGTTATGAGTGTGCCTTGTATGATAAAAAATGGAGAGAAGGTTACCTTTGGAAAGAAAAATGTAAGTCAGGTATTAGACTGGTTGCAGAATTAAAAAGAGGACTGCATAGGAGCTTCGTATAAAAATACGTTTTTCCCATGGAGTCCTCTCTAATTGGAAACGAAATGTTCATAAATCTCTCACCCACAGTGGGTGAGAGCGAATGGGCATTATTTTTCTGCGCCAGCAACTTCCTCGTTAGTAAAGATTCCAGTTGCTAATGCAGTCTGATCTTCAGTAGAAATAGTATACTGTTTATCAGAGTTTGGATAAACAACTACATCAACAGTAGAAGCTTCTCCGTAAGTTGGATTTTCAGCCTTATCGTTTATGAATTCGATCAAAAGCTGTGCTAAAATCTCATAAAGTTTATCTGTATCATATGAAGTGTCATCTGGATACTCTTCTGCATATTTAGCAGCTGCTTTCTCAGTAAGCTCTGTTGTAGCTTCCTCAGTCATTCCAAGATATAAAGGCTCTACCTTTACAGAAACAGTATACTTGTCACCATCTTTCTTTGCTTCACCAACAGAGTATTTTGCCTGTTTGTATAGAGCAACGAAAGCCTCTTTAAGCTGTGTCATAGAATCATCTGAAATTGTAATTCCAGAAAGGTAAGCATTTACGGATTCATCTAATGTCTGATTGTATACTTCTTCAACTTCAGAAGCATCTTTTTCGCAAATCTTTGCATAAGCGTCAAATTCGCCCTTAAAGTTGGCATCTAAATATCCTTCTACATATCCAGATGCATCAAAGCTGGAACCGCAGGCTGTCATACATACAACCATTGCAAGTGCTGTGAATAGTGATAATAAACGTTTCTTCATTTCTTTTTCCTCCCTAATGTTTGTTTTGGATTGATAATTTGTTTTCTAAAGACAGTTTACATTATATTTGCTTTTTAGAGAAAAAGCAATGGGTTTAAAAGGTAGATTTTTACAATCCCCATGTTGTTTTTTACCAAAAGGTTAAAATGGGAAAAAAAGGGGGGATTTGAAGCCCAAAAAAAATCGTGTAAGCATTGCCTACACGATTTTAGTATGTAATTTTATTGATTCTGATTTGGTGTATCTTGCTGCTGATTTGGCTGCTGATACATATTTTGCTGTGGCTGACCGTTGTTGAAATTTTGTTGATTATTGAAAGTCTGTTGATTATTGAAAGTCTGTTGATTATTGAAATTCTGCTGACCATTAAAGTTCTGTGGCTGACCAGTATAAGGGTTGAAATTCTGCTTTGGTGTCTTGTAGTCATTTAAATTGAAGGTAGCAGCTTTTTCAACATCACCCTTCATCTTTGCGTTAATTTCAATTACATTTGTAACCAACAAAATTGTCATCATCAAAAATTCATATACAATTCTTACAAGAATTGGTCCGAAAATAATAAGTACAATACCAGAACCTGCAAGAGAGCCTCCGCTACCTAATTCAATAGAACCCCATTGACTAGAAATGGAATAGCTGTTTACACTAAATAAGTAGAAAATTCCTAAACAGACTACATAGATAGTAGAAATTACATAGAGTGCTTTTACAAGTTTCTGGATTAATAACCATTTGAAATTAAATAAGTCATGAAAAAACTTACCGATTCCTGGAAGAGTGTCTCTCTTTTTTTCAGGAATAATGCAAATGTACGCTACAATGGTTAGTACAATAGTTGCAATAATTGCAAGCAATGCTGCTGTTGATGCTGGCATAACATCCTCTCCTTTGTATAAAATTTTTAGGTTCAGAAATGAAAATGTCCTCTTCTGAACAGTTACGATATTGGGTTCGATAGTACATAAAAAACGAAAAATAGTATGCAAGATTTTTACATACACGAACGAAAGTTATTATATCTCAACAAAAGTGAAGTGTCAAGGTAGAAGGGGTATATAGCAAATGTTTCGTAAAATAAGAATGACATTTTGGGGTAAAGTATAGTATGATGATAAGAGAATATGATTTTACAGAGATAGATATTTGTTACGTGGAGGAAAGAATACTATGCCAAAATTTATGATTATAGATGGTTCGTCTATGCTTAGCACATCTTATTATGGAAATTTACCAAAGAGTATTTTATTTGAGAAAGATGAGGAAAAGCGAATCTCTCATTATGGAGATATTTTGCATACTTCAGATGGAAGATATACCAACGCTATATTTACTATGTTTCGGACGATGATTGCTATGTATAAGAAAGTAAAGCCCGATTACATTGCATTTGTTTTTGATACGAGCAGAGATACTTTTCGAAGAACCCAGTTAGGCGCAGATTTTTATAAAGCCAATCGAAAAGCTACGCCGGAACCATTGAAACAACAGTTTATTGCCATGGAGGAAATCTTGCAAAAAATAGGATTTCAAGTATTGATGGATTCTGAGTATGAGGCAGATGATTTTGCTGCGTCTTTGGTAAAAAAGTTTGAGGGACCAAATCTTTCCACCTATGTGATAACCAAAGACCACGATTATTTCCAGTTGGTAAGTCCTTATACAAGAATGTGGAGAATTGTGGATAAGAAAAAGAGAGAACAGTTGGCAAAGACCTATGGTACATTTGCCGGAAATATAGGGTATGACGGGATTCCATCCAATGTATTTGAGTATACTCCGGAAATTGTGAAGGCAGAGGAAGGCGTATATCCAAAGGATATTGTAAAACTTCTGGCAATTCAGGGAGATCCGGGAGATGGAATTCCAGGTTGTAAAGGTGTAAAAGCAGCGGCAGCACCAATGATTCGGGAATACGGCTCTTTGGAGACAATTTATGAAGTAATTGAAGAGTGTCAGGAGGATGCCAAAAAAGAAAAGGCATTGGGGGCTTATTGGAAAGAACTTGGCATTACACCAAATCCTATTAAGAAAATGAAAGCAGAGAAAGAAAATGTGTTGCTTAGTGAAAAACTTGCCCAGATGAAAGCAGATATTCCTATTGAAAAGGAATTGGAAGAGTTTCGATTTGCCATAAATAAAGAGGCTTTGATGGAAGTGCTTGCAGATTATGAGTTAAATAGTCTGGTAGCACAGGTAAAAGAATTGGAAGGGTAGATAGTATGCGGATTGTAACCATATTTACAGGAGGGACCATTGGGAGTAAGAACAATGGGGAAGGTGTAATTTCTACAAATCAGGAAGCACCGTATCAATTGCTGGAACATTATAAAAGGGTTCATGGACAGGATATCCTGTTTGACACGAGAGAACCCTATTGTATTCTCAGTGAAAATTTGATGGCCAAACAGGTAGAACGGTTAATACAAGAAGTGCAGGCAGTTATAGACAAAAACCAGTGTGACGGAATCATTGTTACGCATGGAACGGATACACTTCAATATACAGCAGCTTTGCTTGGGTATGTGTTTGAGACAGCAGAAGTACCTATTTTACTTGTGTCCAGTAATTTTGTGTTGGATGATGAAAGAGCAAATGGAATGGATAATTTTGTAGGTGCGGTAAAATTTATACAGGAGAAATGTGGAAACGGTGTATTTGTAAGTTATGCCAATCCGGGAGAGGAAGTGACTTTCCACAGAGGAAGCAAGATGCAGTATTCTTTGCAAATGTCAGATTGGGAATACAGTGTGAAAAATCAGTGGTATGGACGTTTGGTAAATGGAATTTTTGAGAAAAATGCGGAATATGAAGAACGAAGTTTGGGAGGAATATTTTCTTCTAAAACAGTAACCTTAAAATCGCAGGCAGAGGAAATTTTGCGTATTCGACCTTATCCGGGAATGGGATATCCACCAATACCAGACGGAACAAAAGCGGTACTTTATGAAGGATTTCATTCGGGGACGATTCCAATCTCTGAACAATTACAGGCATTTTGCAACGAAGCAAGAGAAAAGCAAGTGCCGATTTTTCTCAGTGGTTTAAATGAAAAGGAAGCGGAATACGAGACGGTAGGAGCATATCGAAAAATGGGCATTATTCCACTTGCAGGGGATTCTGTCATTGCTCAATACTGCCTTTTGTGGTTAGCTGTCAGCAATGGCATGGATGTACGGGAAGTGATGAAACGATAAGGTTGGGAAAGGATAGCGGATTATGCAGGAACAGGAAACTTTGATTTCATATATTAGAAATGGGCGCAAATTTTCTATTCGTCAGAAATTTATGCTTGTAATTACCCTTAGCATTCCCACTATTTTAGCACAGATTAGTTCTATTATTATGCAGTATATTGATGCTGCCATGGTGGGGCATTTAGGAACAGAAGAATCCTCAGCGATTGGATTGATGGCAACCTCCACATGGATGTTTGGCAGCCTTTGTACCGCGGCAGTTTCCGGTTTTTCCATACAGGTTGCTCAGTACATTGGAGCAAAGAGAAAAGAAAAAGCAACGGAGATTTTATGGCAGTCCTATTTTGTAGTGTTATCCATTGCTATTGGACTTGCAGTGCTTGGGGCAATATTAAGTTTTGTGCTTCCAGCATGGCTTGGTGGAGAACCAAAAGTTTGTGACTATGCCACCCAATATTTTCTTGTGTATGCACTATCATTGCCAGTAGTGGCATTAAATAGTCTTGCCTGTTCCATGCTACAATGCAGTGGAAATATGAAAATTCCGGGGTTGCTGCAATGCGCCATGTGCTTTTTGGATGTGCTATTTAATCTGGTATTGATTTTTCCATCAAAAACGTACCAGATTGCAGGGATGTCGGTTTTTGTTCCGGGAGCAAATCTGGGAGTGGCAGGAGCCTCTCTTGGAACTGCTTTGTCGGAAGTTGTAATTGTAGGGATTTTAATGTACATTTTGGCTTTTCGCACACCGTTGCTGAAAATAGAACGGGGAAATCACTATCGCATGTATGCAGAAGATTTAAAAAAGGCATGGAAGATTTCCCTTCCGATTGCTTTTGAGCGATTCATTGTATCTGCCGCACAGGTGGTTTCTACTGTTATTGTAGCCCCTCTTGGAAATGTGGCAATTGTGGCAAACTCCTTCTCTGTAACAGCAGAGAGTTTTTGTTATATGCCGGGATATGGAATTGGTGCAGCAGCCACTACTCTTGTGGGACAGAGTGTAGGTGCAAAAAGAGAAAAACTTGCCTACTCTTTTGGAAAGATTACCATTGGTCTTGGTATGGCAATCATGGGGATAGCAGGAGTGCTTATGTATGTGTTTGCGCCACAGATGATCGGTATATTATCTCCAGATTTGCAGGTGCAGGAATTGGGAGCAAAGGTACTTCGGATCGAGGCATTTGCAGAACCATTGTATGGTGCGTCTATTGTGGCGGCAGGAGTGCTTCGGGGAGCCAGCGATACGTTGATACCAAGTATTCTTAATTTGGTAAGTCTTTGGGCAGTGCGTATTCCCCTTGCGTATATATTAGCAAAATCTTACGGATTACAGGGTGTGTGGTTTGCCATGTGTTTTGAATTGTGCTTCCGTGGCATAATATATTTGATACGATTTGTCCGAAAAAAATGGCTTGTGTCAATATAGGTAGAGGAAGTAGAAATAGAAAAGAGGAACGAATATGAATTATGATTTTGATACGGTAGTCAATCGAAGAAACAGTTATTCTTATAAATGGGATGTAAAAACGAACGAACTTCCTATGTGGGTGGCAGATATGGATTTCCAAACAGCACCGGAGATTCGCAAAGCGTTAGCAAACCGAGTGGAACATGGGGTGTTTGGATATGGGATTGTTCCAAATGAGTGGAACGATGCGTATGTACAGTGGTGGAAAGAACGGCATGATTTTGTTATGGATCCGGAGTGGCTGATTTTTTGTACGGGAGTGGTTCCTGCCATATCTACGGCAGTTCGAAAACTAACCACTCCCGCAGAAAAAGTTTTGATACAAACTCCCGTTTATAATATTTTTTTCAACTCCATTTTAAATAATGGAAGAAATGTATTGGAAAGTTCCTTAGTATATAAGGAAGATGTAAAACAGTATACAATTGATTTTGAAAAATTAGAGAAGGATTTAGCAGATCCCCAGACGAGTTTAATGATTTTATGCAATCCACACAATCCAGTGGGAAAAATCTGGGATAGAGAAAGTTTGGCAAGGATAGGAGAACTTTGTAAAAAGCATCATGTGACAGTTGTGTCCGATGAGATTCACTGTGATTTAACAGCACCTGGATTATCTTATGTACCTTTTGCCTCAGTGTCAGATACTTGTAGGGAAATCAGCATTAGTCTTATTGCGCCTACAAAAACATTTAATATTGCAGGATTGCAGACCGCAGCAGTAGTTGTTCCAAATCCGGTACTTCGTCATAAAATGTGGCGCGCCCTGAATACAGATGAGGTGGCAGAACCAAATGCCTTTGCTATACAGGCTGCCATTGCGGCATTTACCAAAGGGGCTAAATGGCTGGATGAACTTCGAGAATATGTACAGGAAAATAAACGGATAGTGAAAGCGTTTTTGGAAAAGGAACTTCCGGAAATATCTTTAGTTTCTATGGATGTAACCTATTTGTTATGGCTTGACTGTAGAGCTTTTACGGATAATTCCGAAGAATTGGCTCAGCAGATTCGGGAAAAGACTGGTTTGTATTTGTCAGACGGTGTGGAATACGGAGGAGATGGTGCCAGCTTTTTGCGAATGAATGTGGCTTGTCCAAGAACTACGCTTTTAGATGGTTTAGAGCGGTTAAAGAAGGCATTGGGGTAAAGGTATTTCAAAGATTTATTGAAAAGAAATAGAAGTCACAATGTATGGAAAGGAATACTTGACATGTTCCAGTATTTGGTTATAATTAACAGAGACAGTTCATTGGCACCATCCTGTCTATAAACAAAACTAGGGCTTAGCAAAGAGAGATATTACTGGGTACATTCGGTGAATGTAAATAGTATTAAAAATTGCGGTGCCATTTCAGGATAAATTCTGGAGTGGTACCGTTTTGCGTTATAGAAAGGAAGAAACAAATGTATCGATTGACAACGGAACATAGCTTTGATGCTGCGCATTTTTTGGCTGGATACGAAGGAAAATGTGCCAATCTACATGGACATCGTTGGAGAGTGCTTGTGGAAGTGGAAGGAGAGCAGCTTCAGTCACAAGGACAGACAAGGGGCATGTTGGTGGATTTTGGAGATGTAAAAAAGGCAGTAAAAGAGATGGTAGATGCCTTTGACCATAGTTTTATTTACGAAGAAGGCAGTTTGAAGCAAAAAACCTTGGAGGCACTTTTAGAGGAAGACTTTTTGATGATTCCAGTTGCTTTTCGTCCAACTGCAGAGAATTTTGCAAAATATTTTTATGAAGAAATGGAAAAGCAGGGATATGAAGTGGCACAAGTGACCGTTTATGAGACACCAAACAATTGTGCAACATATTGTGAATAGAAGAAAGAAGGATGAACATGGAAAAATTTCAAGTGGTGGAAACCTTTGTAAGTATTAATGGGGAAGGGAAAAGAGCCGGGGAACTGGCAGTGTTTATTCGTTTTTTGGGATGTAATTTGAATTGCAGTTATTGTGATACCAAATGGGCAAATTTGCCGGATGCAGAGTTTCGCTGGATGAATGAAGAGGAGATTTATCAGTATGTGAAAGAAACCGGAGTTCGAAATGTGACACTTACTGGCGGAGAACCTTTGTTGCGACCGGGCATGGAAATGTTACTTACAAAATTGCTTGGAGATTCCAACCTTCGTGTGGAAATTGAGACAAATGGAAGTATTGATTTGACACCATTTGCAAATTTACCGTTGCGTCCAAGTTTTACGATGGATTATAAATTGGCTGGCAGCGGCATGGAAGATGCCATGAATCGAAACAATTTTTCTTTGCTGACTGCTGAGGACACTGTGAAATTTGTGGTGGGAAGTAAGGCGGATTTAGAGAGAAGTGCGCAAATCATTGCAGAAGAGAATCTGTTAGAGAGAACGGCAATTTATTTTAGTCCGGTGTTTGGAAAAATAGAGCCAGAGGAGATTGTGAATTTTCTCATTGCTCATAAATTAAATGATGTACGTGTACAGTTACAATTACACAAATTTATCTGGGATCCAGACCAAAAAGGTGTATAGAAAGAAGTGGATAAGTTATGAAAAAGAAAATAGATACTGCGGCAATTGAAGAACATATTCGTGGAATATTAGTTGCTCTTGGTGATGATCCCCAGCGAGAGGGATTAAAAGACACTCCTATGCGAGTGGCACATATGTATGAAGAAGTATTTGAAGGTATGCAGTATACCAATGAAGAAATTGCGACTATGTTTGATAAAACCTTTGAGGAGGATATGAACACCTCCAGCAAAGATTTGGTGGTAGTTCGGGATATTGACATTTTTAGTTATTGTGAACACCATATTGCACTAATGTACGATATGAAGGTGACAGTAGCCTATATTCCAGAGGGAAAAGTAATCGGACTTAGTAAAATTGCAAGGATTGCAGATATGGTAGGAAAACGGTTGCAACTTCAAGAGCGAATCGGTAGTGACATTGCAGAAATTATGGAGATGGTTACAGGTTCCAAAAATGTGGCGGTAATCATTGAGGGATGTCACAGTTGTATGACAGCCAGAGGCATTAAAAAAACAAATAGCAAAACAATTACCACCACATTTCGTGGAACATTTGAAGAAGATATGTCTTTGCAAATGCGGGTATTACATTTTGGTCATGCGTAAAAAGCATGGCTATAACTATAAAAAGTGATGTAGTTGCACATCATAGTGCTTTTTTTACAGAGATTGCTTTTACAGGGCACATTTCCTGACAACAGAAACAGGAGATGCAGCCCTTTTTCTTAAAATGGGCTTTTCCATTTCTTATGGTAATCACATGTGCCGGACAACTTTCTGCGCATTTTCCACATCCAACGCAAATGTCTCGTTCTAATTGTGGATAGGATTTTAGCAGGCGGGATGCGACAAAGCGGAAAGGCTTTTGTAAAAATTTAGGAGCTTTGCTACTAAAATCTATACTCAGCGCATCCGGGCTTTTGAATGGAGTAAGTCCCGAAGGGATGGAATCTCCCACTAAAGTAATATCCTTTGGGTGTACCAACCCCTTTTCCATAGCTTGGCGAATCATTACAATATCAGTAGGCTCAATGCCCATAAGCTGTGTGGCAAAATAATCCTGTGTGTAAAAATCTTTGGCAGCCAGCAGCATATGTAAAGGGTGGGAGGTGCCTCCGGTTGGTCCGTTTCCTTCCATGGCATCAATGGCGTCAATAATAGTAAGTTGTGGATTTACGGTTTGCGCCAGTTCTACAAGCATACGGGAAAAATCTTCTATTTGCGGCCAGCGATAGTGCATCTGTGGCTTTTCAAGTCCCGGAATGGTTCCAAACAAATTTTTGATACCGCCGGAATAGCCGGTCATAGCGTGAGTTTTCATTTTACAAATGTTGATAATATAATCTGCTTCTACAATGGGCGTAATAAGATGAAAACTGTGGTTTGCAAAGCCACTAGGACAATGTACAGTCTGGGCAGAAAAATCCATGTTTAAATCAAGTACATCCTGTAGTTCATTTACTTTGCAGGCCTTATAAATGCGTTTCATATACTCGGCGTTGTATGGCCCACCAGAACTTTCTGCCAGTGTGATTTTCGTTATACCATGTTCTCGTAGCCATCTTGCCACTGCTCGTATTACCAAAGGATGGGTGGTAACTGGGGCTTCTGGGCCTTTTGCCATAATTAAATTTGGCTTAATCACTACTTTTAAATCCGGGCGCAAGTCAGAGGCAATATCCAGTGCCTCCATGCTTTTGCAAATAGCAGAGTAAATTTTGGTTTCGTCGTATTCTTTTACAATATGTAACGTCTGTATCATAGTGTGTTCCGCCTTTCTATCTCATTTCGTTTATTATTTCGTTATTACCTATTATTATAATAAAAACTATGCTAGAAAAATACAATAGTCACAAAAAGGATTTGCAGTTTTTTGTGCAAAAGCTTGGCAAGCACAAGTATGCTTGTATGGAATTGTAAAAAAATGTAAAAGATGATAAAATAACCATATACAAAATCAGGGAGGGGGATTTTTTATGGTTTTTCAAAAAATAAGAAGAAGTGTGGCAGTTACTTTGGTGATGTCTATGGTGGCTTTTTCGCCTGGGGGAGTAAACACAGAAGCATGGGATACTTGTGTAACGGTACATGCGCAGGAAACGGAAAGCGGGCAGGAAACCACTGCTCGAACTTATATCAATGAAAATATCAACGCACATAATTATACTTATCCATTCCACACGGAAATCATAAATTCGTATTTAGCACCGGTAGAGCAAGGGTATATGAGGGTGCAGAAATACAATACGGCAGATATATTAGTGGAATATTATGATAATAATTTTTCCTATGTATCCAATCAGACTATACAGGCGGAGTTACCCATTTTTGGTGGATTTTATGCAGGAAGTGAGTTTTACTACGTAGTCTGGGGAAAAGAGAATCTAAAAGAGCTTGATTCAAACGAAGTGATTCGTGTTGTAAAATATAACAAAAACTGGGAGCGTGTATCACAATGTTCCGTATATGGAGCAAATACTACAAAGCCTTTTAATTTCGGGCTTGTTCGTATGACGGAATGCAACGGTTATCTGTTTGTGCGTACGATGCATGAAATGTACGGAACCAGCGACGGAATGAATCATCAGGCAAATATAACATTGCAGATCCGAATAGAGAATATGGAACTTACGGATTCTGCTTATGATATTGCCAGTCCTAGTTCAGGGTATGTGAGCCACTGTTTTAATACGTTTATCTTGCCGGATGACAGTAACCATATTATTACATTGGATCAGGGAGATGGAGGACCACGTGGAGCTATGATTGGACGTTATAAAAATGTTCCGGGGGACTATTGCCTTAGTGGGGGATTCCAGCCATTACTTACTTTTTCTTATCAGGGATACTATGGACAGAATACGACTAGAGCCACCTTAGGCGGTTTTGAATATTCCGATACCAGCATTCTGGTAGCCGGGACTTCCATAAAGGAAGAGGATGATTTTGATACATGCACGACTCAAAATTTGTATTTGTCTGTCACAGACCGAAAAGAGTTGGAAAGCGATTCGGAGAGCGATGTAAGTAACACAACTACCATACGTTGGATTACTAACTTTGAGGACGATGGAAAACATTTTCATCATTGTGCTACCACACCACGTTTAGTAAAGTGGAACAACAATTTATTTTTACTTATCTGGTCAGAAACAGAATATGATGAGCCTACTGGAAAACTTTACTATGAATTTATTGATGGAACTGGAAACCAAGTAGGACAAATTCATTCGGAACAGGGAGAAATTTCAGATTGCCAACCAATTATGAAAGATAACAAGGTGGTATGGTACACAACGGATAATAAAGAACTTTGTTTTTATTCCATTGATGAGACAGGAACTTTGTCTAAAAAGATAGTAACTTATCCGGAAGAGATAGATGTGTTTCCAAAATCCATAGAAGAATGTAGAATGGTGATTACAAAAATTGGAGAAATTAAAGAAAGTGAAATTGACACTTCTTATGTACTGACTTTTCGCGGTGAAGTATTAGAAGAGGAAAAAGACTATTACCTTAGTGGTGAAAGAGGGGGAATGCTAGACAATAGATTACAGTATTTTGCAAAAACGATTCATGGAATGGGTAGTAATTTTTATGGTTATAAAGAATTTAAAGTTATGCCTATTCGAAAAAATCCAAAGTTAAAGTCAGTTACGGCTACTTCTTCTATTGCAACAATAACATGGGAACAAGAAACAGGTTGTGCAGGATATGAAGTTTTTCGGTCTGTAGATGGAAAAGGAAAACAAAAAGTTGCGGTGATCCCGGATTCTACTGTTTGTTCATGGAAAGATACGACTGTGGAGAAAGGACATTATTATAGTTATTCCATGAGGGCATATACCATAAATGGGACAAAAACGCTTTATACAAAAACTACGGATGCAATAACAGTATTGCCGGGAAATAAAAACGCTTTTGCCAAACTTAAAATTACGTATTTAAGACGAACAAGTAATAAAGTTACAATAAAAGTAAAAAAGAATAAAACGGGGAGCAAATATGAATATCAATTTAGTGAAACTATGGATTTTCAAAAAATTAAAAAAAAGAAGTTTTCATCCCGTAACAGTATGACATTTTCTATGAAAAGTTGTGGTTGTTATGTACGCGTTCGCGTGTATCGGAAGGTAAAAGGAAATAAAATATATGGTCCATGGAGTGAAGTACGCTTCTTTTTTTAACTGTATGGCTTTGAATATTTTGAGTCTGTTTTAGTAAGGAGGGGTAGTATGAAATATGGAAAAGGAATACTTGTAGGCATCATGAGTGTGGTACTTGTTGTTTTAGTTATGGAACAGGAAAAGGTAATGGCGGCTACAGAAGATTGGAAGTTTCAGGTATATTCCGATTTTCCACTAGATCGTGTGGAGTTTCATATAGTGGATGAAAACCACGGAAATGCCATATATTATGTAGGATACCGAAATGGAAAGATAGCCATTATGGATGAAAACCAACAATTGGTGGCTCAAACAGAATATAAGATCGTAGAAACGGAGGAAGGCATATTTGGTGAAGGTATTTATGCAAATACATATTATAAAGGGGATGTGGCGCTAGTTGTTAGAAATGCCAATGGGTATGGAATGTGTGATTTGCGGGGCAGAGAACTGATTCCTTGTCAGTATAAAAACATTGATTTTATAGAAAGTGTGGATGGTCATGGAATTTATACACTTTCCACAGAAAATGGAAAAAAAGAAACCTGGGTAGATGGAAAGTACCAAATAAATCACATAGAAAACCCATTTTTGTTAAAATATGAGGGAAAAGTATGTATTTTCTCTTATGATCTTAAAAATGGAGGACGTTATTTCTATTATGATTTAGAAGGAAAAAAGCTGGGAACAGTGGCTTCAGATGTTTTGACACCTGTTCCTAAGAATGAAAGTTGGGATGTGGACTGGTATAAATCTGCATGTGAACAGTGGCTTACCGGCAAGTGTCAAGAAGCAGAGGCGAAAGTAGCTGCTTATTATGAAAGTCTTGGTTATGTTGTGGATAAGACAGCATCGTTTACCGGGTATAATTATGTAAAAGAACGTCAAAATCAGATGTATTACTATGTGATTGTACAGTCAGATATAAGTTATGTTACAGAAAAAGAGGGAACTGTGTCTTTGGGAAAAACCAATTATGTATTTGTCTATAAGGAAGATCAGACTTTATATGTGGAAGGGCAGACAAATTTGTCTAAGAATGCCCGTATGGAAAAGAATGTATTAATGTTGGATGTTGCGATTTTAGCAAAGGATGGAACGATGCAATGTATGGATCGGTATACAGGTGAGATGCGAACACTATATACAACAGATCCGAACACTCTTTTTTGTGAGAAAGACAATTATTGTAGAATGTATTTTGAAACGTATCATCTTAAGGGGGTAGTAGAAGAAAAAGAATATACAACCAATCGCACACAGGAATACGTTAATGATACGGTAACATACACATTAGATTATACAAAAGATTATTTAGTTACCATAGGTGCGGAGAAGTTTATTTATATTATGACTACCGGAGAAAAGATAAATTACGATTGGGGTGGGGAGCATTCCTTATATGGAGTTGCCAGTAACGAAAAAGAAACCCAAATATATTATATTACCGACAAAAGTAATCCCGTTGATAAATTGGACGTTTCTGTTGAACAGATGAATACGTTTTCCTCTATAAGTTATGCCCAATCTAAAAATAATATGGCGTGGGTTGCTTATCAGGCAAAAAAGATTTACTTTTTCAACGAAAAGCACTGTGTTTCTTGGAGTTTTGAAGAACTTGGTATTACTTGTAATGATTGTGTTTTTGAAGGATATAAAATGTATGATAATCTTATTTTGTTTTGTATCAAAGAGACAAAATATAACCCGACTTCTCATACTTATTATAGCTTTGCAGTAAATACGGAAAGTGAAAAAGCTGTATTTTTAGGAGTATCCGACACTGTTCCTAAATTGCATGAGAGTAAATTTACAGCTTGTCATCTTACCTTAAATTCCAAGTGTTACATATGTAAAAATAATATTCTCTATACTGTCAATATGAAAAATTTGACAATAGAAAGTCAGGATTTAAATAATTTGTTCGGAGAAGATAAAATAGAACGTTTTGCTTCTATAGAAAAAATTAATGGGCAACCCTATATACGATACAAAACGCCAAGGGATGAAAGTTCCTATTTTTATGGATATATGGACTTACAGGGAAATATTAAAATTGATCCGCTATTAACCAAGGTATATCAAAATCGGTATGTTACTAGAGATGAAACAAAATGTACACAGTTTGGAGAATATTTGTTTTTTGGTGATATTATATTTGATTTGGAGTTTCATCAGGTAGCGAAAAATATAAGGGTAATCTATTTAGAAGAATACGATGATACAAAAGGCATCTATGCGAAAAATGGTCTGGTCAGTGTGTATAATCGGTATGAAGGAGATCAGTTTTTGGGGTTCTTGTATGATGAGAATACTGGAAAAATTGTAAAGAAATATGAAACTCTGTATGATGTTTATGTGGATTCTATCTCTTATGGGAATTACTATGCGTTCCAATTAAGTGATAATGCGGGAATTGCGTGGGTTGATAAAAATACAATGGAAGAGATTGGTAGAGGAAATGGCTATTGTCATATTAATGAACAAAAAAAGATATATGCTATTTTTGAAGAAAAGAAAAATAGCAAAGATACTGTAATTGAGTCCAGTTGCTTTTATGGAATCAAAGGCGGTGTGTATCAAATTACCAGTGTGAAAAATAAAACCGTAACCTTTGTGGGAACTTCAAACACAACAAAGAAATTTACCATTCCAAGTACCGTAAAAATTGCTGGAAAAACCTTTCGGGTGACTGGGGTAAATGCAGACGCATTTAGCGGAAATACCAATCTAACTAAAGTTGTCATTGGAAAATATGTGACAAAGATAGGAAAGAACGCATTTGCTAATTGTAAAAAGTTAAAGACCATTATAGTTAAGGGAAAGAAAATAACTTCCGTAGGAAACAATGCGCTAAAGGGAACGGGAAAGAAAGTAACCATAAAAGTACCTTCCGAAAAAAAGAAAGCCTATACGAAGTTGTGGAAGGGTAAGGGAAATGCAAACGTAACAATAAAATAGATAGGTTTCAACCATTCAGGTCCCCAATATTGTGGGACCTGTTTTTGGGTGTAAAAGTTCGTCCTATAAAGAAAAGGTGGAAACAAAGCGGAGAGTTGTGATACAATAATAACCAAACTTGGAAGTTAGAAAGGAGTAGAATGAATGAACAGACAGTTGAAAAACATTTTATGTGGCACTGGGTTTGGCGTAGTATTGTTTGTATTTCTTACAAATTATAGTAAGGTCTGTGGAAGTATCGGCGGACTTATCTCGATGTTACAGCCAATTATCATTGGAGGAGTATTGGCATTTATGCTGAATGTACCAATGAAAAAGATAGAGACAGCATTACAAAAAGGAACTGGTAAAAAAAGAAGGCTTGCAAGTTACAGAGGAATTAGCCTTTTGCTGACCATATTAGCAATCATTGGTGTGTTAGCTATTCTTTGTGTAGTAGTAATACCGCAGATTGTTGCTTCGGCAACTGCCATTGTTGAACAGATAAAGATTTTATATCCGGAATGGATTGTGAAGCTGGAAAAGTATGGTTTTGATACAGAGTGGTTAGAGAGTTTATATTCAAAACTGATGGATGAAAAAGTGTTGTCAGAAGCAACGGGACATATTGGAAGTATCGTGTCTACTTTGACGGGAACGATATCTACTGTAGCAGGAGCTGTGGTAAATGTGGTATTAGCACTTGTCTTTATGGTTTATTTCTTGTTAGACAAGGATCGATTGCTTCGCCAGAGTAAGAAAATCGTACAGGCATATTTGCCAGAAAAAATCAGCGAAAAGTTGATAAGCATAGGAAAACTGATGACAGATATGTATGCAAACTTTCTTGGAAGACAATGTGTGGAGGCAGTTATTTTGGCAATGCTTATGTGGTTCTCTTATACCATTTTCCGATTACCATATAGCGGATTGGTTGCGGTACTTACAGGTTTGCTTGCATTTATTCCTTATGTGGGAGGTTTCCTTGCATGCGCAGTGGGTGTTTTTGTAATTTATATGGTAGACCCATGGAAAGCATTGTTGTCTATGGTTGTATTTTTAGTGACCCAGTTTATTGAAAATCAGTTTATTTATCCAAGAGTAGTAGGTGGAGCAGTGGGACTTCCTCCTCTCTGGACGTTAATTGCGGTGTTCCTTGGAGGAGAATTTATGGGAATTTTCGGAATGATTTTCTTTATTCCACTTGTGGCTACTGTGTACATTTTAGTTCGGGATGATGTGGACAAACGGTTGGTACGAAAGGAAGTTGTAAAGGAAAGCAAACCACTGGAAGAGGAAGTAGAAGAGGAGACAGAGTAGATGGCATTATATGCAATGGGAGATTTTCATTTGGCATTTTCTGTGGATAAACCTATGGATCGGTTTGGCTGGGTGTGGAGAAAGCATGAAAAAAAGATTTTAAAACATTGCCAAAAACAAATACAGCCAGAGGACACATTGGTGATTACCGGAGATCATTCATGGGGAAGAAATCTAAAAGAATGTGCCATTGATTTGGAGTTTATTTCTAATTTGCCCGGAAGAAAAATTTTACTTCGGGGAAATCATGATATGTTCTGGAATGCTAAAAAGACAGAGCAATTGAATACCATATTTGCAGATAAGCTCTTCTTTTTACAGAATAACTTTTTTCATTATGGAGAGTATGCGCTGGTAGGGACAAAGGGCTATTGTTATGAAGGACTTGATTCTTATGAGCATTTTGAAAAAATACGAAATCGGGAATTAGACAGGTTGCGGGTTTCTTTTGAAAAAGCAAAGGAGGCTGGATACAAAAAATTTATTATGTTTTTGCATTATCCGCCAACTAGCATTGGGGAACAGGAAAGCCCCTTTACAAAAATGGCAAAAGAGTATGGTGCCGAGCAGGTCATATATTCCCACTGTCATGGAAAAGAGCGATTTGGAGATAGTTTTCAAGGAGAAGTAGATGGTATTTTCTATCGTTTGGTGTCTGGAGATTATTTGAAATTCAGACCAGAGAAAGTGCTGGATTAAGATGGAAATGTGAAAAAGGCTTGTATAATAGTGAGTGATTATGTTACGATTGAGTATAAGCAGCAATCAAAAGATTTAGGAGGAATAAAATGAAAGTAGCAATTATTATGGGGTCCACAAGTGACCTTGCAAAAGTAGAACCAGCAGTAGGAATTTTAAAAGAGTATGGTGTAGAAGTGAATGTTCGTTGCCTTTCTGCACATAGAGCCCATTTGGGATTGTCAGATTTTATTGAAGAATGTAATGGAAACGGAACAGAGGTTATTATTACAGCAGCAGGAATGGCAGCAGCACTTCCAGGAGTAGTGGCATCACAAACGGTACTTCCTGTTATTGGAGTACCTTTGTCTGGCTCTGTATTAGATGGTATGGATGCGTTGATGTCTATTGTACAGATGCCTTCTGGAATTCCAGTAGCAACAGTAGCTATCAATGGAAGCAAGAATGCGGCGTATTTGGCACTTCAGATTATTGGAACAAAACATGTGGCAGTAAGAGAAAAATTATTGGCGGAGAGAAAAGAGATGGAAGAAAACGCCATGAAAGCAAATGAAGAAGTGATAGCAAAGTTTCAGTAAAAACAAGTATATGATAACAGGGAGGTTACCCGTTTAAAATGTGGATAACTTCCCTGTTTTTTATAAAAAAAGTTCTAATATAAAAACTACAGAACAGCACAATATAGCAACTTGAAACATTTGAACACCAAACCAAGCAGCGAGGATTCCTACAAGTAAAGCAGCAGCCCCACTAATTGGAGATTGAGTAGCATCTAAAATTGCCGGAAAAGTCATAACCGTCAAAGTTACATAAGGTACATAGTATAAAAAGGACTGAAGAAACTGATTTTTTATTGGTTTTCGAATCAAAGTTAGTGGCAGAACACGAATAAGGTAGGTAGTAACTGCCATAACAAGAATATAAATATAATTGTTGGAAAGAAGATTATACATGGTTTTCATCCTTTCTTACAGGGAATAAAATTGCAGCACCACCGGAAATAGCAAGGGTCAATAAAATGATTCGCGTACTTTCTGGAATGGTGGCTAGTATAGGAAGTTTGGCTGCCACGTAACTGGCAAAAAAACTAATCACTACTAATGCGGCAATTACCTTATCTTTTCTGGCAGGTGGAATAAAGACTGCCAGAAACATACCATATAATGCCACACTCAATGCACTGACAATGTTAGTGGGAAGTAAATTTCCCATAAGAATGCCAAGTGCAGTGCCAAATGCCCAAAAAGGAACCGAGGAAGTGGCTGCACCGTAGATATAATAAGGGTTGGCAGTTTCCGTACGGGCGATGGTAATGCCAAAGATTTCATCGGTGAGAAAAAATCCCATACCAAGACGATGTTTAAGAGGCATATTTTCAGCGGTGCGTTGGCTTAAAGCACAGGACATAAGAAAATATCTGGCATTGGCTACAAGGGTGGCAAGTGCCAATTCCAAATAGGTAGCACCTGCGGCGATTGCAGTGAAACCAGCATATTCCCCAGCAGATGCAATTTCAAGTAGGCTGGCAAGGAAACCTTGAAATACGGTTAGACCTGCATGGTGCGCAGCAATTCCAAGAGAAAAGGAGACGGCAAAGTAGCCAAGTCCAATGGGAAATCCATGTTTGAGTCCTAAAAAATAATCGGATTTTTGTAATTTTATTTGTTTCATAGTAAATTCCTCGTTTAGTATTTCTGATAAATGGTGACCTGTTATAGTGTAAAGAGTTTGAAGAAAAAAAGCAAGGTGCTTATTGGGGAGGGTTCTGAATCGTTACGATAGAGGTGTCATTTGTTCTAGGATTGTCTAGTGGATTTTAGAAGCAGAGGAGGAAATCATGTGAAACTACAGAAATTATACAGTTATTTAAGACAGGCAGTAGATGATTACCATATGTTACAGGAGGGAGACAAGATAGCAATTGGTATTTCTGGCGGAAAAGATTCTCTTACTTTGCTTTATGGCTTAGCAGGGCTGCAAAAATTTTATCCCAAAAAGATTTCTCTTGTGGCAATTACCGTAGATTTAGGGTACGATTCCTTTGATGTAAGTAAAATTAAAAATCTGTGCAATGAGCTAAAAGTGGAGTATTACGTGGTACATACAAAGATTAATGAAATGCTTGGAGAAGGACAATGTTCTTTATGTGCCAGACTTCGAAAAGGAGCATTGAATGACAAGGCAAAAGAACTTGGTTGTAATAAAATTGCATATGCTCATAACATGGATGATGTAATTGAAACGATGTTGTTGTCTCTTATTTATGAGGGACGCTTTTCTACGTTTTATCCAGTTACTTATTTGGATGGAAATGATTTTTCTTTGATTCGCCCCCTGATTTATGCGCCACTTTCGGACATTGTGGGATTTCAACATAAATATCAGCTTCCAGTATGCAAAAATCCATGTCCTTTTTCTCATGCCACACAGCGCAATTATGTGAGAGATTTACTAAAAGAAATCAATCATCATGCACCCGGAGTACGAAAGCGCATGATGACTGCAATAAAAGACGGAAAAATTCCGGAATGGATTATAAAATGATACCTAAAGTTTATATGAAGGATATGGTGGTGCAGCAAGCGTGTTTACTATGGGATAAAGTTTGCAAATAGGCTGGCTGCCACAACGGTGAGAATTCCGGAAACTACAATGGATAAACTACTCATCGCTCCTTCAATTTCTCCCATTTCCATTGCGCGGGCAGTTCCCATTGCGTGAGAGGAACTTCCAATCGCGATACCTTTTGCGATCGGATCAGTAATGCGAAAGAGTTTACATACGGATTCAGCCATAATATTTCCTAAAAGTCCGGTAATAACAATGACAGCAACAGTAATTGGCACATAACCGCCTAATTCTTCTGATACGCCCATACCAATAGCGGTGGTAATAGATTTTGGAAGAAAACTGACGTAATTTTTGTGGTCAAAACCAAAGAAAAGAGCTAGTAACAGTACGCTGATTAAACTTGTGAAAACACCGGAGCAGATTCCTATAAGAACTGCCCGATAATTTTGTTTTAATAAAGTAAACTGTTCATATAGGGGAACCGCAAGGCAAATGGTGGCAGGCGTGAGCAGGTAACTAATGTATTTACTGCTTTCATAATAAACGTCATAATCAATCTGGAATACTACCAAAAAGGCAATGGTTAATACAATGGAAATTAATAGAGGATTGCATAAGGCAAAATTCCATTTTTTCTTTAATAAAGTTCCCAACCAATAGGAAAACAGACTGATACAAACTCCGAAAAAAACCGAATGTTCAAAAAAGCTATTCATGTTTTTTCTCCTTTCCCAAGCGAATGACCGCTTGTGTTATGCGTCCTGAGACTACCATAACAAGTACGGTAGTTGTTACCATAATAATCACATAAGGAATCCATTGGGCTTTTATAATATTCCAACTATCTAATACTCCAACTGCCGCAGGAATGAACAAAATTGGCATAATCTCTACCAGAAAAATACTGGTTTCTTTAATAGCATGTAAAGGGATAATATGAAATTCCAGACATAAAAACAAAATGAAAATACCGTAAATACTTGCTGGAATAGGAAGGGGAAGAATGGTATTTAAAAGTTCCCCTGCAAAAGCAATGAGTAAAATAATTAAAAATTGTTTGATATATTTCAAAATGAAACCTCCTTTATCCTGTTATCCTATCATATAGTATACACTTTTTTTGTGAGGGCGCGTGTATTTTTTAAAATAAAATAGAGTTTTTATAAAATACAATAACTGGGAGAGAATACTGTAAAAAATTACAAAAAGGTTTGCAAAAAGAAAAATACCATGCTATAATGCCAACTGTTTTTGACACAAGGCGAGTAGAAACCGTATTAAGGTTAGGAAAAAGCAAAAAATGTGTCTTTGTATAGTAGGATGTTGGAGGAAAAAGTATCAGTATGAGACAAGTATTGATGATAGTTACAAAAGAGGGGTGCAGGGAAATGATGTTTCCCAAAACAGCCTCCTCTTTTTCTTTTTATATAGCAAATGAAAATACACAAGAAGAAAAGATTTCTTTGTATCAGAAAGAGGGACGTTGGAGTTTTAGAGCCAATGTAAAAGGATTTTTGAAATTAATATGGGGCAACACTGGGGAAAGTTTTTGTGTTGGTGAGCAGAAAATGTGGGAGTATATAGACAAGAAGGGAAAGCGGATTGTATTTTTAACCTTTGGAAAGAAACAAGAGGAGACAAGATTTCAATATTATATAGCAGGAGAAACAGAAGAAATTACCATAGGAAAGAACAAAGAAAATACCATTTCTTATGATTGCATGGGGTTAATGTCTAGCTTACATGCGGTGGTAAAGTGGACAGGTGGAGATTGGAAAATTTATGATAAAAGTAAAAACGGTATTTTTTTAGAGGGAAAGCGAATTTATAAACAAAAGAAACTTACATATGGGGACTGTATAGAAGTATTTGGGTTAAAGATCGTGTTTTTTGGAAGGATTCTTGGAATAGAAAAGAGAGAACCGTTGTATGTACGGATGGAAAAACATTATTGGTGGGAACCGGATGTATCTCAGAAGGAAGTTCATTCCTTGGGGGATGGAGTGGAAGTTCTTTCTTTGATAGATAAAGAATTGTCAGATGGGGGATATAAAAAAGAAACAAAAATAACAACCATTTCTTTAGAGGGGAATGGGGAAACGCAAAGGGAGAGGAGGGGACAACCGACTCTCTTTTTTGCAATTGGACCAATTAAAATGCTGTATGATGGCAAAGGAAGGAAAACAAAAAAGGCATACGAGGAGCAGGAGTTTGCACGTTGGAAAGCAGAGCAAAAGGCAAAAATCATGACAGCCTATGAAGAAGAGGAGAAACGTTGGAGAAAAGAAAATGGAAGTATTTTGGAATGGTTAGACTCAGATAATTGGAGAGAAGAAGTTTGGCAGCAGGCAAATGCAGATACTTTGTGGCTTACTTTGGGAATAGGAAAAAGGAAATCAGAACTTGTGTATTCTATGGAACAAGTAACCTGTAAAAGAGAAAAAGAAGAACTAAAAAAATGGGTAAAATTTCATGAATGGCATGAGCAGGTGCCGGTAGGAGTGGATTTTTTTCAGTGTAAGCAGTTGGAAATTGTAGGGGAAACTGCATGGAAGATGCTACAGGGAATGCTCATACAGATTGCTATTGCCATTCCATATACAAAACTTCGGATTGTATGTTTGGCAAAACCGGAAAATACAGTGGCAAGAGACATTCGCTGGCTGCCTCATGTTTGGGCAAAAGACCAAGAATATCGGTATTATGCCACAAATAAAGAGCAGGTTCCTTCTTTGTTTTCTAAATTAGAAAAGGAGGAGATGTGCCATACATTAGTTCTTGTAGAAGAGCGGACATGGCTTGATGAGATAGAATGGCAGTATACATATGGGCAAAAAGGGTATTCTTTTTGGTTTTTAGTGGATAAACAAAAAAATAATTCAGGCTTGTGTGGACAACGTCTTATAATTGGGAAAGAGGGAGTCACTTTTTTTAGAGAAGGAAGAAAGGAGCAGGAGTTTGCACCACAGTATTTGAATGAGAAAAAGTGGAAGAGTTGGTTACAAAAAATAAATCGTTTGCGAATTGGAAAGAGACAGCAGATATTTTCTGGAGAAATTGGATTGTTTCAAATATATACAAGAGAGAAGCGGGAAAAAAGAGCTATACTTAAGCGTTGGAATTGCAATCGAACCAGTGAGGGAATATGTGCCTATTTAGGAGTGGACGAAAAAGAGACTCCAGTAATTCTTAATATTCAAGAGAAACAACAAGGTCCTCATGGACTGATTGCAGGAACCACAGGCGCAGGAAAAAGTATTCTTTTACAAACGTTTGTGCTTTCCTTGGCTATGGAATATTCACCGAAACAGTTGCAATTTGTGTTGATTGATTATAAAGGTGGCGATATGGCAACACCGCTTAGGGAGCTTCCTCATGTAGTGGGAACGCTTACGAACTTACAGCCGCAATTGTTAAGACGGGGACTGTCTGCGATACAGAGTGAAATCGAGAGAAGGCAGCAGTTGCTAGCGGAGAAACAGCTTTCGCACATAGATTGCTACAACGAGCAGATGGAGAGTGGGAATGAAAAAGCAGTGCCACATTTATGTGTAGTAGTGGATGAATTTGCGGAGCTTACAACGGCTGCTCCGTATTTTTTAGAAGGATTGTTAAAGGTTTCACGAGTTGGTCGGAGTCTTGGTATACATTTGATTTTGGCTACCCAGAAACCGGAAGGAACCATAACTCCTCATATTTGGACAAACAGTAGATTTCATCTTTGCCTTATGGTTCAGTCAGAGAAGGACAGTTTCGAAATGCTACGTCGAAAGGATGCTGCAACCATAACGGTTCCAGGGGAAGCCTTTTTACAGGTAGGAACAGAAAATGTAGGAAAAAAGATACGAGTAGCACATGCAGGTGCTTTGGTAGAAAAAGAAAGTTGTGTTACTTGCCTTTTGGAAGATGGAACAAAAGTAGAAAAAGCAAAAGAGGAAACAAATATGTACACTCAGCGGGAGGAATTGGTTGGTCTGTTGACAGAGTGTGCAAAAGACAGCGGGATAGAGAAACAGCATCTTTGGATGCCGTTACTTTCTAATAGAATTTCTCGTACAGAGAGTCAAAAATGGAAAAACAATGGTATTTATCTTGGATGGTGTGATATTCCTAAAAACCAAAAACAAATGCCTTTAATAATAGAAGAAAGACAATTTGGAAATATGGCAGTTCTTGGAGAAGTGGGGCGTGGAAAAACTACCTGTTTAAAAACGATTCTATGGGAATTAACCCATAATTTTTTGGAAAGAAAACAGTGGATATTTCTTTGTGATTTTGATGGAGAATTTGGAAAAGAAGAAAAGGTTCCATGGACAGGGGCAATTGTTAGGAATGAGACAGAGTTTGAAAAAATGTTGTATTTTCTGGTAGGCGAGTATGAGAAAAGACGGGAAAATTGGAATCCCCAAACCCCCATGTTATGGGTATGTATTGACTCTATGGAAACAATGCGAAAACAGACAGGGGATGGGCATATGGAAGAACTTTCTATGTTAGTCCGGGAAGGAAAAAAATATGGTATTACCTTTGTAGTTTTGGCGCAGTCATATGGACTTCGCGGAATTCCAAGTGCATGGAAAAAGAATATGGTTCATCAACTGGTATTTTCTAAAAATTGTGAAGAAAGAAGAAATTGTTATCCACAAAAGGAATTACCGGAAAGTACCAGCTCTTGTCAGGGACGTGGCATCACAAAGGTAGAGGATATGATAGTGGAATTTCAAGGCGTTTATGTAGAAGAAGAAACATATCACCATTGGCTTTTGAATATTCCAAAAGAAGAAAAGGAAATGCCGTTTGTACTGTTACCGGAAATTCTTGATTATAGCATGTTTCGAAAAATGGAAAAAGCATGTCAGATGCAGGATTATTTTTCGATTGGCTGCCGAGAATTAGATGGAAGTGTGTTTCCGTTACCTTTACAGGGGTTAGAGCATTTTTTATTGGTAGGAAAAAAAGAAGAAGATTTGGAAACGCCTTTATATACATTTCTTTTGGAATTAAAGAGAAAAAAGGTGCCTTGTTTATTGATTGGAAAGAGTCAGTCAAAAAGCGTGAAGTTTGCAGAAAAGCACAGAATTCCGGTGATTCGGGAAATGGAATGGGAAGAAGAAAAATTATCTATAGAAACCAATGGATGGGTGTTTGTGGAAGATTTTTTAAGTTGGGTAAAAAACAATGGAGACTGGATGTTTGAAATGCTGCAGAAAAAGAAAGAAATTACTTGGGTGGCAGTTTGCAAGGCAGAAGAGTTTCGGCTATTGCGAAAATATCCGGCTTTTCGATATATGGCAGAAGGTCAGCAAGGCATTTATATAGGAAGTGGAATACGAGAACAATCCTTTTTTGATACCGGTATTTTGCCAAGAACATGGGAAAATTACATGTCCCAGCAGGAAATCGGATTAGCATTTTTTTATAAAAAAATGCAGTTAGTCCATTTTCCAAATATAAGTAATGGGGAAGCAGAACTTACATGATAAAAACGCAGATTGCCTTATTGTAGGCGTATTTTCAAGAATATATAGGAGCAAACGTATGAGTGAATTTGTGATAAGTAATGAAGAAGAGTGGGAAAATGCTCTTTTAAGAGAAACATCCAAAGAAAATATTGCAAGGGTCAGTGAAAATATGTGGTCCATACGAGACAATCTTTCGGTAACACAATTTCAAAAATTGATTGAACTGGGACAGGATTTCGATATGGTATATATGGATGTTACAAGAAAAAATGCCATAGAAGTGACGGAACAAATGCGTAAAGAAAATAAACAGACGGTGCTTATGATTATTGCGGATGAAAACTTATCGCCTATGGAATATTTAAAACCCAGTGTACAGGCGGCATCCTTGCTTTTGCGGCCTTTTGAAGAGGAGCAGGCAAAAGAAGTGGTGAAAAAAACATGGGATTGGTATGGAGAAAAGGTAAGTTCGGAGGATGAATTTTTAAGTCTGGAAATTGACCATGATAAAGTAATCATTCCTTATGGAAGAATCTTATATTTTGAGAGCAATAACAAGAAGATATATGTAAATTTGCAACATGAAAAATACTGTATTTCAGATACGTTGGAACGATTAGAGAAATATTTACCAGATTATTTCATTCGAAGTCATAGAAGTTATATTGTGAATAAAAGAAAAATCAAAAATATTTTTCTATCTAAGGGAGAAATTGTGCTGGAACATGAAGTTTTTGTGCCAGTTTCCAGAAGTTATAAACCGATAATAAAGGAGTTAAAGGGCTATTATGAAACCAAGCATTGTATATAAAATTGCTTATCAAGAGTGGAAAATTCTTATGGCTTGTAAAAATATGAAACAAATGTATGGACTGACCTTTGAGGAACGTTCCATTTCTAATCGGGAAATGCTTGTACTTTTACATGGTATGGTGCAAAAGGGAATGCTTTGTGTGAAAGAAGAACGATTGCAACTTTGTGAAACATATGAATATCTCCTAGAGCTGGTCAGAAAATCAGAATATTTTTTTGCATTCCGCTATATTCGGGAGGATGCTTTTAAAAGAGGAAGTTTGTATCTTGGTGAGCAATTGCTGTGGATAGAAAACAGTGATTGTAGAAAAGAAACGTATGAAATTACATTACTTTCTGCAATGGATTGGGAAGAATGGATGTTAGAACAGCAATTTTTCCCTTGTTATTGTTCCTATGAGATAGAGATGGATTGGAAAGAGATAGAAACGATGCAAAGTGGAGAGGAAAAGTTTCGGGTGCAGATGCGCAGGGTAGAAAACGGAGAATGTGATAGAGAATTAGTATTGTATGAAAGTCAGGGAAAGGAGTATTTAGTGCGAAAGGATAAGGAAATAACATCTTTTCTTACTTATCATCAGAATCACTTGTTAAAAGAATTACGAAGTTGGATGTAATGATGTGGCTGGTAAATAAGGCACTATATGGAAATCGGAAATATGAAAGTAGAAATAAAAGTTGTGGCGCAATCCAAATCCTATGATTTTGAATTGGATGCACATACGCCTATTGGACAATTGTTAGAAGAAATCGTATACCAGATAGGACTGGAAGATGAAAAAGTCGTAAATACAAGAAATTTATTCTTCCCAGCAGAGAGAAGGCGGCTTTTAGAGCAAAGCACATTGGCAAAGGAACAGGTGCGATATGGAGATGTTTTGCTACTTGTATAATAAGTTAGATGTGTGAAACAAAAGAAAGGGATAACTATGCAGGTAAATACAGAAATGCTGTGGAATGGATTGGAACAGATGTGTTTCTATACCAGACAAAAAGAAGAGTTGTTACAGGACTTAGAAGGAGTGCTGGTGCAGTGTGAACCTTGGAAAAAGCTCTCAGGCTATAAAGAACTAAGACAGTGTAAAAAGGCAATGGAACAGGAAATACAAAGGCAAAAAGAAATGCAGCAGGTCTTGGAAAAAATAATTAAAAATTATGAACAGACCGAACAAAGATTGTTGCGGTTACAGGAAGATGGAACAAAGACAGTGGAGCATACAAACATTTCCTGTATCAATGTGTCTGAAATTCACTGCTTTTTAAATCAATGGAATTTAATAGGAGAATAGTATGAAACTTTATGTAGAGCCAAGGCAGATTCTTGAAAATGTGGAACGAAGAAGAGAACTGTTGTTGGAAATATCGAAACAATTAGAAACAAAAGGTTTGCAAATGGAAGAATGGATAGAGGAAGGAATGGCAGAACTGGATTTTATGCAATATGCTATGGAAACCTATGAAAAAATGGAGCAAAAAAATATAGAATACATTAGGAGTTTGGAATGGAAGAACAGTTGAGACAATGGGAAAAGTTGGAAGAGGAAAGTTTTCTTTGCTGGGAGAGTGAGACTGCAAGGCGGCAGCAGGACATTTGGTTTTTATGGGAGATGGAACTTCGAAAAAAGCTGGAGGAGGTGGCGGAAGAATGGAGTCAACAATGCACAATGGAACAGAAAAAACTAGAGGAGATATTATTTCTGGAGTGGAAAGGGGAAGCCGCACAAAAGTATCAAAAGGAAATGGGCAAAATGTATGAATGTAGTCAGAATCTTGCGGTACAATTACAGGAAACCGTGGAAGAGTTTGGTGATTCTGTTCAAAAATGTAAGAAAAAATTGTGAAAAAGACAACATTGTAAATGATTTGTAACAAGTGTATAATTATTTTAAAGAAATGCGTAAAATTTTAAAGGAATCATCAAAAGTAAAAGAGAAAAGCCATGCTATGGATTGGATGTACTTTAGAACTTGATTCTTTGTGGAAAGGAGATTGTTATGAACAAAAAAAAGATTTGTAAAATTGCCGGTGTTGTAGTTGCTAGTGCTGCAATGGTAGCTGGTGGTGCATTTTATGGAATGCAGCAGCTTGGAGTGATTGGCAATTCCTCAAATGGCAGCTCATCATCGTTACAATCAATGGTGGCGCAGAAGTTGTCTGCTACTGAGGACCAACATGAAGTGACGCTTCATTTTAAATGGGAGGGACCACAGCCTCATGTGGCGTACTCCATTGATGGTACAAACATTGCAACAACTACTCCTGGTGTTCCTATGAACGACGAGGGAAATGGCTGGTATACATATACAATCAAAGATGCAGAAGTGGCACAGGTAACCATTAGTGTTCCTGAGTTAGATTATACTACTTCTGAGTTTGCTCGTTCCGAGGGTGAATATTGGTATGATCAGGAAACAGGCTGGTATACAAAAACCCCTAGTATTTATGAGGAACCTGAGAAGAAGCAAGAACAGGTTGCTGATGGAGAAGAGGAAGTCATAGAAGATGTGACAGATGTAGCAGCAAACAGCAAGATTACAGTACATTACCCAAGTGATTGGGAGAATGCGTATATCTATGCCTGGAACGCACTTCCAGATGATATTGAGATGGAATGGCCTGGTGAAAAATTAGAAGAAGAGGATGGATACTATAGTTATACCTTTGATGCGACTACAAAAGTAAACTTCCTTTTCACAGGAGATGGAAATCAGACTGACGATTATACAATTAAGACAGCCGGAGAATACTGGTATAGCAATGGAAAATGGGTGACAGACAAGCCTTCTGATAATCCAAATGAAACAGTAGCACCTACTGAGACGCAAAAACCAGAGGAGTCTGATGATCCAAATGCAACTCCAAAACCTGCATCTACACCAGTGGTAGATCCAAACGCAAGCGATGATTTCCGTGATGAGTCTATTTACTTTGTAATTACGACTCGTTTCTATGATGGAGATTCAAGTAATAACTTCCACAATTCAGCAGAGAATTCAGGAACCGCAGAGAGCGATCCTTCTTGGAGAGGTGATTTCAAAGGTTTAATTGAAAAATTAGACTATATTAAAGCGCTTGGATTTTCAGCAATTTGGATTACACCAGTTGTAGAGAACAACAGTGGACTTGATTACCATGGATATCATGCTTACAATTTCTCAAAAGTAGATCCACGTTATGAGTCTTCTGATGTCACTTATCAGGATTTGATTAATGCAGCACATAGTAAGGGAATGAAGATTATTCAGGACGTAGTATTCAACCACACTTGTAACTGGGGTGAAGAGAATCTGTTAAAGATTGATAATCCGGTATATGCAGGTGGACGAAGTGATATGACTACTACAAATGGTAAGAAAGACGATCCAGATAGCATTTATCATCATAATGGTTTCTGTGGAGGAGCAGACTGGGATGAATATTCTGCACAGAATAAGACAATTGCAGATGACTGTTTCGATTTAGAGACAGAGAATCCAAAAGTATATAACTATTTGATTGACTGTTATAATAATTATATTAACATGGGTGTAGATGCTTTCCGTGTGGATACCGTAAAACATATTTCAAGACTTACATTAAACTCTGTTTTTATTCCTGCATTCCAGAAAACAGGTGGTTCTTCTTTCTATATGTTTGGAGAAATTTGTACAAAGGGACATAATGTTTGGTATCGTGGTAACCCACCAATTTCTACTTGCTTCTATACATGGGGGGAAACTGGTACATGGGTAAACTGTTGGACCGATGATTTGTCCACAAACGAAGGATTGGTTGAGAGTCACTATACATCACACTGTGATGAAGGAAGTCAGCCAACAAGTGACAATGCTTTCTTGAAAGGTAATACCTATCATACGCCAGATACTTCACAGGCATCCGGAATGAGTGCAATTGACTTCCAGATGCATTGGAGCTTTATTAGTGCAAATTCTGCATTTAATACAGCTTTAGGCGAGGATCAGTATTTTAACGACTCTACATGGAATGTAGTATATGTAGATTCTCATGACTATGCTCCAGATGAGTGTCAGACAATGCGTTATAATGGTGGAACTGAGGCATGGGCTGAAAACTTAGCGCTTATGTTTACGTTCCGTGGTATTCCTTGTATATACTATGGTAGTGAGGTAGAATTCCAGGCAGGAAAACCTATTGATGTAGGTGGTAATGCTCCACTTGCTACTACAGGACGTGCATACTTTGGAGATTACTTAGAGGGTGACGTTACCGCAACTGATTTTGGTGAATATACTGCAAGCGGAACTGTTGCAGAGACTTTGAACGGTGCATTGTCACAGCAGATTACACGTTTGAATAAGATCCGTAGAGCAGTTCCAGCTCTTAGAAGAGGACAGTATTCAACAGAAGGATGTTCTGGAAATATTGCATTCAAGAGAAGATATACTGCAAATGGAGAAGATAGCTTTGTATGTGTAGCAATTTCAGGAACTGGAACCTTTAGTGGAATTCCAGGAGGAACTTATGTAGACTTAGTTACCGGTGATTCTCAGAGTGTTTCTGAAGGAGGAACTTTAACTGCAAACTGTTCTGGAAGAGGTAATGCCCGTGTGTATGTATTACAGAATGATACAGCAAAGAATTACGGTGCAGATGGTAAAGTTGGAAAAGATACAGCGTATCTGAAATAAATAGTTTCCACATAAATTGCAAATGCGCCACACAGGAGAAGAGGCTTTCCTGTGTGGCGTATTTTTGTTTCTAAAAGCACCTCTATTTCACAAAGTAATCACATTTATACAGTAGAATAGGGAGGAAGATTGCACAGGTGCAAAATAAGCCCAACTGGGTGCGAGAATATAGGAGGGTAAACATTGATTGAAGTAAAGAATCTAGAAAAGAAGTATGGAAATCATGTGGCAGTAAAGAATTTGAGTTTTACAGTCGAAGATGGACAGGTGTATGGTTTCCTTGGACCAAATGGTGCAGGTAAGTCAACAACTATGAATATCATGATTGGGTACTTATCTGCAACAGAGGGAGAAGTAGTTATCAACGGACATGATATTTTTGAAGAGCCAGAAGAAGCAAAAAAATGCTTTGGATATCTTCCAGAGAATCCACCGTTGTATTTGAATATGACAGTGAAGGAATATTTGATGTTTGTTGCTGATTTAAAGAAGGTTCCCAAAAAAGAGCGCAAGGGAATGATTGATAAGATTATGCGAATGACTCACATAGAGGAAATGCAGAATCGTTTGATACAGCATTTGTCAAAGGGTTATAAGCAAAGAGTTGGTCTTGCACAGGCAATTGTAGGTTTTCCTGAAATTATCATTTTAGATGAGCCAACATCTGGTCTTGATCCAAAGCAGCAAAAAGAAGTTCGTGATTTGATTCGTCAGTTAAGTAAAAATCATACGGTTATTTTAAGTTCTCATATTTTGCAGGAGATTAGTGCAGTTTGTGATCGTATTTTAATTATCAATAAAGGACATCTTGTGGCAGAGGGTACACCAGAAGAACTTACAGAATTAGTACAGGGTTCACAGGAAATCAGAGTGACAGCTAAGGCAGATAAAAAGCAAGTAGAGTCTGTTTTAAATACTTTGAAGAATGTACATAGAGTAGAATATAAAGAAGCAGAAGAAGAGGGTACAACTTCAGTTGTGGTATATGCCAAGAAAGAGCATGATATTCGTGAAGAGTTATTTAAGGCGTTTGTGAAACATGATATTGTGTTACTTGGACTGAATGCGTATACAAAGAATCTGGAAGATGTGTTCTTGGAAATTACAGAAGGAGGAAAGGGAGAAAAACGACTTTCTGGAAAGAAAAAATCTGTATCGTCTAAAGCCGTTCAAAAGACTGAGGAAAAACAGGATGAGGTTTTGAATGAAACAGAAAAAAAGGAAGAAAAAGAGGAAGAAAGTGAGGAATAATCATGGGAGCAATTTATAGAAGAGAAATGAAAGCGCATTTCACTTCCGGTATGGGATATGCAATGATAGGAACATTTTTGCTTGTGCTAGGTCTTTTCTTTTGGGGAAATAATTTAAAAGCAGCAAGCAGTTCTGTAGGTGCTACCTTGTATAGTGTTTCAGTTGTGTTAGTATTTTTACTACCACTTCTTACTATGCGATTGTTTGCAGAAGAGCAGCGACAAAAGACAGACCAGTTGTTATTTTCTACTCCAGTTAGTGTATGGGGAATTATTCTTGGAAAATATTTTGCAGTAGTAACGGTATTTACTTGCCCGGTTTTGGTTGCTTGTACCATGCCATTGGTATTGTCACAGTTTACTTCTGGAAGTTATCCATTCGCAGAAAACTATTATGCAATTTTGGCATTTTGGTTGATGGGATGTGTTATGTTGGCTATTGGATCAATGATTTCTGCTTTGACAGACAGTCAGATTATTGCATGTTTTGCTACAATGGGATGTAGTTTTATGATTTGGCTTATGTCTTCCGTAGCAAGTATTATTCCAACGACTTCTATTGCATCCTTAGTGGGAATTAGCTTGTTGATTTTGTTGGCTTGCGTGCTAATTTACTTATTTGTGAAGAATATTATTATTTTCTTTACTATTTTTGTTGTGGCAGAAGGTGTGTTGGTGGCAACATTCTTCTTTAACAATAGTTTGTTCGAATCACTGTTTGCAAATATATTAGCTAGTGTTTCCTTCTTCTCAAGATTTTATGAGTTTGTCAATGGAACTTTTAACTGGGGTTCGATTGTGTATTATGTATCATTTATTTTCTTATTTCTGTTTTTGGCTATGCAGGCAATTCAGAAGAGAAGATGGAGCTAGAAGGGAGGAAATATTGTGTCTAAGAAGAATCAAGAAAAATCAGGCAGTGCTTTTTCCTTCAGTGGGAAAAGATTTCGAAATGGAAGCTATAGTGCAACCATGATTGTCATTGTTGTGGCTATTGTGATTATATTAAATTTAGTTGTGTCCAAGATACCAAAGAAGTATTTGGAATTGGATATCAGTGGGAACAAATTGTATACCATTAGTGAACAAACAGAAAAGTTGTGTGCTTCCTTAGAGGAGGATGTAAATCTTTATTATTTAATTAGTGATACTGCAAAAGAAAATTATCCGGAGCTTACTAAGTTATTGGAAAATTGTGCAGATAGATCTAAGCATATTACCTTATCTGTAAAAGATCCGGATTTGTATCCTACTTTTGGTAATAAGTATGATGCTACAAGTACAACAGCAGTAATTGTGGAAAGTGGCAAACGTTTTGAATTAGTAGATATCAATGATATTTATACCATTTCTAACTATTCAGACTATTATAGTGGATATGCAGATGCAGAATATGCCTTTGATGGAGAAAATATTTTGGTAAATGCCATTGACTATGTAACTACCGATTCGCTTCCTACCATTTACAATTTAGTAGGGGAAGGTGAGGCTAGTTTAGATAGTGATATTGAGACATTGATTACAGATACTCATATTACCATTAACGATTTAGATATGTTGGCAAATAGTGAGATTCCAGAGGATTGCGACTGCTTGCTTATCAATGCGCCTACAGATGATTTTAACAGTGTTACTACAAAGGCAATATTGGATTATTTGGAAAATGGCGGTCAGGCAATGATTATTGTAGGTGACAGTGATGTAAATGATATGCCAAACTTTATCTCTGTGTTAGAAGCATATGGTGTGACTGTGGAAGATGGTGTTGTATACGAAGGTGACAGTAATTATATCAACCAAGGAAATCCAACTAGCATTATTCCAGAGACAATCTCTACCGATATTACGTTAGATATGGTGTCTGCAGGTGCCAGAGTATTGATGACAAATGCACATAGCATTAAAGAATTAGAAGATAATAGAGATACGTTACAAATCGACAGTCTCCTTACTACATCCGATTCTGCTTATTTAAAAGCTGGAGATATGGAAGCGGATGATAATTATGAAAAGAAAGATGGCGATGTAGAAGGTCCTTTTGATGTGGCAGTAGCTATTTCTGACAGTAAGGAAAATGCAGAATCGGAAGAGGAAACTTCTACAGAAGAAACCGAAGAAGAGGACGCAGAATCGGAGGATGCAGAGACAAAATTAGTTGTGTTTGGTTCTTCTGCAATTGTAGATTCTAGTATTTACAATAGTGTAACCAAAAATGATGCCTATTTGTTTGCTTATGCCATAGGATGGATGTGTAACTACGAAGATAGTATTTCTGTGGCAGCAAAGAGTATGTCAGACGAGTCGTTGGTAATTACAGATAGTCAGGTAAACCTTTGGATGGGTGTGTATATGTTAATCCCTGTAGTTATTATTGGTATTGGAATTGGTGTTACTGTTTATCGAAGAAGAAGATAGGAGCTTGTTATTATGAAGAAGAAACAAAAAGCAATGAAACTTATTGTTACCTTTATGGTTCTTGTCGTATTAGTGGTGGGATATGCAGCAATGTCAATCTTTATCAAGGATGAAGAGGAAACAACAGAAGAAGAAGATACCAGTTTTACTGTAAATACAGTAGAAGAGGAAACTATTAACCAAATTACCTATACGGTGGATGGAACTGAGATTGTTCTTTTGCAGGATGAAAATGAAGAATGGTATACTCCTACCGATGAAAATTGTCCAGTAGATTCCTATACTGTGGGAAATATGACAAGTGCATTGGCGGAAATTTCCTCTACCAGAGAGATTGAATCAAAAGATGTGGATGAGGAAACCTTTGGGTTTACCGATCCAAGCAAGGTAATTACATTTACATTGACAGACGGAACGGAATATACATACACATTAGGAATTTTAAATGATGTAGTAGATAAATATTATTTCCGATTGAATGATGAAGAAAACGTATATCTGATTGATTCCACCTTGTATAATAGCTTTGATTATGATTTGTTGGGAATTGCAACAGTAGAAGAGTTTCCAGCATTGGGAAATCAGGATATAGCAAATATGACCATGACAGTGGATGGAGAGACTTGGTATTTTGAGGATGCTAAAGATGCTGCTCATAAGAAGAATGAAGAGGAAGTTCCAACTTGTGTATGGAAATATGGAACCAATGAAAAGAAATTGACTAAAATGGATACCGATACCTCAGAGGATTTTGTTTCCGCAGTAATCAATTTGAGTAATTCAGAGTGTGTTTCTTATAATATGACAAAGAAAGAACAGAAAAAATATGGTTTGGATGATCCATATTTGACACTTACGGTCAATTATACGGAGATGGAATCTTCTGAAACAGATACAGAAGAAGACACAGAAGCGGTGGCTGAGGCAGAGATTATTGATAGAAATTATACCCTATATGTAGGGGGTACAGATGAAGAAACTGGTGAATACTATGTGAACATAGAGGGAACAAAAGGTATTTATACAATGAATGTTTCAAAAATTGAATCTTTGTTAGCTGCAATTGAATCATAAGAAATACGTTTTGCGAGTTTCACAGATTATCGTGATGCTCGTCAAATCTTCATGTAAGCAATGGATTTTTCTCACTACTTGCGTAAATAAAAATATCAGGGATGCTGTGTATTGTATGCGGCATCCCTAATTGATTCATAGTTCACTAATAAGGCGTTTTGTGCTATAATATGATAGATATAGATACGGAGAAAATAGAGGGAGTGCAGATATAAGATGCACCTTGTATAACTATATGGAGATATACCGAAATGGGAGGATTATACATGAGAAAGAGATGGATTGCCGGAGCATTGGCAGTTGTTGTAAATGTGCAGACCGTGTTTGGATTGGGAGTGGGATATGGAGTTTGTGACATCCATGCGGCAGCAAAAAGTAAAGCAGATGAAAGTTATAAAGTAGAGCAGGGGACAGATTATGAACCAACGGCTTTACCAGTAAAAATTGGAGTAAAAGTAAAAGATTCTCATATCAGTACAGAGGGAATTAGTACACTGGAAAATAGCAGTACCGTAAATACAAAGAAAGCGTTCATGAAAAAACTACATGACTATATGAACAAGCGTGTTACAAATTTTACCATTGTATTTAATGGCAGTTATACTAAAATATATAAAAACGATATAAAGGCAATGTTTTCACAGGCGTGGAATATAGATAATAAAAATACCAGTGATGACTTTGATTATTTATATGGAAATATTGATACTTATTCCTTTCGGATTCCGACCTATTCAAACAATAAGTCAGTATTTAATTTTTACATGACTTATCGAGAGAGTGGGGCGCAGTTAAAGAAAGTAAATAAAAAAGTGAAAAAGGCATTAAACAGTTTGAAATTGACTGGAAAATCAAGGCTAGAGAAGTTACGACTCATACATGATTATATTGCAAACAATGTTAGTTATGACACTTCGTTAAGTAAATTTACCGCATATGATGGATTGGTAAGTTCTGCCCATGCAACAGTATGTCAGGGGTATGCACTACTGTATTATAAAATGTGTACGGATGCAGGAATTCCTTGTCGATTCGTAGGAGGGTATGGAACGACAGGAGGGAATCGAATCTCTCATGCGTGGAATTTAGTAAAACTGGGAAGTAAATGGTATTATGTGGACGTAACTTGGGATGATACGGATCGAACCAGTAAGCCATATGTGTATGATTATTTTTTGGTTGGTTCCACACAGATGGCAATTGACCATACATTGGATGCAGATTATTGTACAAAAGCATTTAAAAAGAAGTATCCAACGTCTAAGAAAAATTATAATTGGACTTTGCCAACACCAACCGTAAGTCCGACTCAGCAACCGACAGCAACACCGATAGAAACTATAAAACCGACAGATACTGTAAAACCAACAGCGACGGTAAGTCCAACTCAGACACCAACGATTGCTCCGACTAAGACTCCAACACCAAGCGCAACAGGAGAGCCGCTACAGTATGAGACTACAAGAGACGAGTATTATAAAATGCTTGAAACTTCCTATAAAAAGAATTGGGATTATACCAATGCGACTACGTTACAGACGATTATTTATAACTGCTATTTAAGTAGTTTGTACGATACAATTTTAGGATTGTCTGAGCGTGCATATAGTATATTAGGAGCAGAATACGATCAGAATGGAAGCTTGTCAGAGGAAGAGAAAAAGGAAAATGGAACCTTGCCGTATTTAAAGAGTTTTCTCACTGCATTTGCATCCAATTGGAGTACGAATATGACTGAGCCAATGAATGAATACATTGCAAGTAAAGATTTTACAGCAGATGTGGAAGCATTAATGCAGAAGGAGCCAAACCTTACAGAAGAAGAGGCTAAAATTCGTGTAAAATGTGAACAATATGAAAATCGTTATCAAATTTGGAAGGAAACCTTAGATGCTCTCATGATTGCCGACGCAGAAACCATTATTAAGTAGGTAATTGTAGAGTAAGATTTATTGTAAATGTTAAAAAATGAACGGGCGATTATATATAAAAGAAAGGAAAAAGAAAAGAATGTTAGATATTAAGAAAATGGAAGAGTTGTATTTCTACGATGGAACAGACTTAGGTTGTGTATACACCAAAGATGCAACTACCTTTCGTGTTTGGAGTCCTATTGCAGAACGTGTAGATTTGAATTTGTATGAAAAGGGGAATGGGGATTGCTTGATTGAGACGATTCCTATGATGATGGATGTAAAGGGGACTTGGTATACCAAAGTCGAGAGAGATCTTGCAGGTTTTTATTATACCTATACCGTGAAGGTAGAGGATAAGACCAATGAAGTGATCGATGTATATGCAAAAGCGGCTGGTGTCAATGGAAAGCGTGCTATGATTTTAGATTTTTCCAGTACAAATCCAGAAGGCTGGGAAAAGGATTTGGGACCTAAATTGGAAAAACGAACCGATGCCATTATTTATGAGCTTCATGTAAGAGATTTATCGTCGGATAACAGTTCTGGTATTGAAAATCAATATAAATATGATGGTTTGACGGAGGAAGGGACAAAGAGTCCGGATGGATTAGCAACAGGACTTGATCATATCAAAGAATTGGGTGTGACACATGTACATTTGCTTCCGTTACATGATTTTGGAAGTGTGGATGAGGAACATTTGGAAAAGAATCATTTCAACTGGGGATACGATCCGGTAAATTATAGTGTACTGGAAGGTTCCTATTCCAAAGATCCTTACCATGGAGAAGTTCGAGTAAAAGAATTTAAGAATGTAATTCATACATTTCACAAACATGGAATTGGTGTAGTTATGGATGTGGTGTATAACCATACCTATCACAGTTTTGATTCGGTGTTTGAGAAAACAGTACCGGGATATTACTATCGTATGAAAGGCGAAGAGTTTGCCAATGGTTCCGGTTGTGGAAACGAGACTGCTTCTGAGCATAAGATGATGCGGAAATTTATGGTGGAATCTTTATGCTTTTGGGCAAAGGAGTATCATGTAGATGGTTTCCGATTTGATTTAATGGGAATTCATGACATAGAAACCATGAACGAGATTGCAGAAGCGTTAAAAAAGATAAATCCTAATATTTTCTTATATGGAGAAGGATGGGCAGCAGAGCCACCTTTATATGATCAAAATAAATTAGCAATGAAAATAAATGCTAAAAAAATGCCAGAATATGCTATGTTTAGTGACAGCATTCGAGATACTGTAAAAGGAAATGTATTTACTTTTGATGCACAGGGCTTCGTAAATGGTGGAGAAGACTTGGAAGAGGATTTGAAATTTGCAGTAGTGGCATCTACACATCATAGTCAGGCACAGAAAGGAAAAGAAAAGAGCTGGGCATTGACAGCAGAGCAGAGTATCAATTATGTTTCTGCTCACGATGATTTAACTTTGTGGGATAAACTTGCTGTTACCAATCCTAATGATACAGAAGAGGTTCGAATGGCAATGAACCGTTTGACTGCGGCAATTGTATTTACTGCTCAGGGAATCCCATTTATTCAGGCAGGAGAGGAGATGCTTCGAACAAAGCCGGGAACACAGGTAAACGGATTGTTTACAAGCAATAGTTACAAATCGCCAGACAGTATCAATAGTATAAAATGGGGACAGAAAAAGACCTATGCCAATATTGTAGAATATTATAAGGGGCTAATCGCATTTCGAAAGGAACATAGTGCGCTGCGTATGGTAACTCCAGGTGAGATGGAAGAGCGTTTGGAATTTTTGGATGTTCCAAAAAATGTGGTGGCATATACCATAACAGGTGGCAAAGAAGGAGAACCGTTACAAGAACTTTGTATTGTATATAATGCAAACAGAGAAGAGGAAGAAATCGATATTCCTGCCGGAGAGTGGAACGTATACGTGGATGGACAGTGTGCAGGGACAAATCCTTTAAGAACCATAACAGGTGGAACCATTTGTGTAGAGCCAATTGGTGTACTTGTACTAGGACGATAGAAATGCTATAATCGTCGTGAATATAAGCAGATGTAAAGTTCTATTTTTACTTTATATCTGCGGGTGTCTTATAAGGAAGATGCTTGAAAGGTATGAATGTGTATGAATAAGACGGATGTAAATAAAAGGCTTGCAGTATATTTGCGTTGGCCATTATATTTATCTTTGATTTTGCTTGCGGCAAATGGTATCATTTATTGTGTGAATCGGGATGCAGGCGTAGTAATGACCATTTTTGTAATATTATATATTATAATTGCATTTTGCCTGTTCTTTTCACGAAAATTGTCTATTATGACAGATTTAGTGAATTATGCCAGTAATTATTCGCAGGTGCAGAGAAACCTCATACGGGAGCTGATGCTTCCCTATGCAATCCTTGATAGAGAAGGATGTTTTATGTGGGGAAATGATGCGTTTTTAGAGCTTGTAGGTAATATGAAGCTGGGAAATAAAGAGATTTCTGCTATTATTCCTGAGATTACTGAGGATGTAATACCAGATGACATGCTTGACAGAGAATTGCATATCAATTGGAACAAACGGGATTATCAGGTTGTACTTAGAAGAATCGAGGTAGATAGTTTTGACAAATCCGGGAAGAGAATACAGGAAGAGGAAGTGATTGACAATGATAATGTGTTAATCACAATGTATCTGCGGGATGAGACTGAGATTCGGGAGTATATGCAGGAGATTGATGATAGAAAATTGATTGTTGGTCTTTTGTATATTGACAATTATGATGAAGTGCTTAACGATAGAGATGATATGCGAGCATCTATGTTGACGGCTTTGATTGATCGCCGTATTAATAAATATATGCAGAGTGTAGATGCTATCGTAAAGAAGCTGGAAAAAGATAAATATGTATTTATGTTTAAAAACAAATATCTCCCACAGATGGAAAAGAATAAATTTTCTCTTTTAGAAGAAGTGCGAAGCATCAATGTAGGTGGAGATATGGCAGCCACTATAAGTATTGGTCTTGGAATCAATGATGAGAGCTACTTGAAAAGTTATGAGTATGCAAGAATTGCTATGGACCTTGCTTTAGGACGTGGAGGCGATCAGGCAGTAATTAAGAATGGAGATAAGATTTCTTATTACGGCGGTAAAAGTGTGCAGATTGAGAAGAAAACGCGCGTGAAGGCAAGGGTAAAAGCCCATGCTCTTCGAGAGTTGATGGAAACAAGAGAACAAGTTTTAATTATGGGACACTCCATCGGTGATGTGGATTCCTTTGGTTCAGCAATTGGTATATATCGAATTGCAAAAACACTTGGAAAGAAGGCACACATTGTAATTAACGAGATTACCACATCGGTGCGTCCGGTGATTAATCGTTTTCTAAAAGATGCAGATTATGAAGAAGATATGTTCTTAAACAGCCAGCAGGCATTGGAAATTGAAGATTCCAATATGCTTTTGGTTGTAGTAGATGTAAACCGTGCAAGTTATACGGAGTGTCCGGAATTATTAGAACGAACAAAGACAGTTGTAGTTTTAGACCACCACAGACAAGTGGGGGAAGGTATTGAAAATGCAGTGCTTTCCTATATAGAACCTTACGCCTCTTCTGCTTGTGAGATGGTTACAGAAATCTTGCAGTATGTGGATGATAATTTGAAACTTCGTCAGGTAGAAGCGGATGCCATGTATTCAGGAATCGTCATTGATTCAAATAATTTCCTTACAAAAACAGGTGTGAGAACTTTTGAAGCAGCGGCATTTTTACGTCGTTGTGGTGCAGATATTACCAAGGTGCGAAAGATATTCCGAATCAGCAGATTGGAGTACCAACTTCGTGCAGAGGCTGTGCGCGGTATGGAAATTTATATGGATCATTATGCCATTACAGAATGTAAGGCAGAAGGCGTAGAAAGTCCGACTATTCTAGGAGCGCAAGTTGCCAATGAATTGCTTAATATTAGCGATGTAAAGGCATCTTTTGTGTTGACAGAATATAATCAAAAAATTTACATTAGTGCTCGTTCCATTGATGAGTTAAATGTACAGCTTGTGATGGAACAATTAGGAGGCGGAGGTCATTTGAGCGTTGCAGGTGCGCAATTGACCGATGTGAACATAGAACAGGGAAAACAGATGATTCGTCATGTGTTAAAACAAATGGTGGAAGAATCTTAACAACAGAATAGCGAAGGATAGAGAAAGGATAGAGAAACATGAAAGTAATTTTATTAGAAGATGTAAAAGCATTGGGAAAGAAAGGTCAAGTAGTAGATGTAAATGATGGATATGCAAGAAACTGTCTGTTAAAGAAGAAATTAGGTGTGGAGGCAACACCAAAGGCATTGAATGATTTAAAATTAAAGAATGCAAACGATGAAAAAATTGCTCAGGAAATTTATGAAGAGGCACAGAGATTTGCAAAGGAATTAGAGGAAAAGACCATTGAAGTAACTTTAAAGACTGGAAAAGATGGAAGAAGTTTTGGCTCTGTATCTGCAAAGGAAATTGCAGAGGCAGCAAAGAAGCAGTTTGGATATGATTTGGATAAGAAAAAGATGCACCTTCCAGATGCCATTAAAAACTTAGGAACTTATCATATTACCATTCGTTTACACCAAAAAGTAACAGCAGAATTAAAGGTACACGTTAGCGAACAGTAAGAGAAGTGAGGTAGTCTGATGGATGAGGCGTTGATTAAAAAGACACAACCCTTTAGTGCGGAGGCAGAGAGGGCAGTGATAAGTTCCATGATCAGGGACAAGGATGCCATTACCAGTGCATCAGAGATCTTAGTAGGAGAAGATTTTTACCAAAAACAGTATGGAACATTATTTGAGGTTATGGTGGAACTGCACAACGATGGAAAACCAGTGGATTTGGTTACGTTGCAGGATAAATTGCGGGAAAAGGATGTGCCACCAGAACTTAGCAGCGTTGAGTTTATGCGAGAATTATTAAGTGCAGTGCCAAACTCTGCCAATGTAAAATACCATGCAAATATTGTGAAAGATAAGTCTATGCTCCGCCGTTTGATTAAGGTTACAGAGGGAATTACCAATGCTTGTTATCTTGGAAATGAGCCAGTGGAAGATATTATGGCAGAAACGGAGAAGCAGGTATTTCACTTGTTACAAAATCGCTCCGGTGGTGACTATGTAAGCATCAAAGATGTGGTGATTCAGGCTGTAGAAAGTATTGAACAGGCATCAAAGACAGCGGGAAGAGTTACGGGTATATCCAGTGGATTTTATGATTTAGATTACAAGACAGCGGGATTTCATCCTTCCCAGCTTATCTTGGTTGCGGCACGTCCGGCTATGGGTAAGACAGCCTTTGTATTAAATATTGCAGAGCATGTAGCGGTAAAAGAGAAAATACCAACGGCTATTTTTAGTCTGGAGATGTCAAAGGAAGAGCTTTGTAAGCGTATTTTATCTATGAATGGAAAAATAGATGCGCAGGCAATGCGTACTGGTGAATTACAGGATGATGATTGGGGCAAAATAGTGGAGAGTGCCAAAAATGTTGGAGAGTCTCGACTAATTTTAGATGATACACCAGGTATTAATATTTCAGAGCTTCGCTCAAAATGTAGAAAATATAAGTTGGAACATGACATTGGTTTGATTATTATTGACTACTTGCAGTTGATGTCAGGAAGCAAGAATCAAGAATCCAGACAGCAGGAGATTTCCGAGATTTCTCGTTCTCTAAAATCTCTTGCCCGTGAGTTGGAGGTACCAGTAATTGCATTATCTCAGCTCAGTCGTGCGGTAGAGCAAAGACCGGATAAGCGACCAATGCTTTCCGACCTTCGAGAATCCGGAGCCATTGAGCAGGATGCGGATGTGGTTATGTTTATTTATCGAGATGATTATTACAATAAGGATTCAGAGGAAGCTGGAATTTCGGAGATTATTATTGGTAAACAGCGTAGTGGTCCTACAGGAACAGTAAAGCTGGCATGGTTAGGACAATACACAAAATTTGCCAATTTGGAAAGAAGTAACCGATAGAAAGGAAATCCAACGGAACATTAAGGATGGCAATAAAAAAAGAAAGGAGCAAAGGATGAATTTCTTTGGCTCCTTTTTGTCGCAAAAGCCCAGCAAGTACAATCATGCTTGCATGAAATTGTATTTGCTGGTCGTAAGAACATGGAGTACATAGTGCGGAATGTTTGCAAGCGGATTAGTAGGGGGTAGCCTACTCGCTTCGTAAAAATGCTCCACAAAAATGGGGGAATGTGTGATGAAAAAAGAAGAATTGATAAAATTAGCTTTTGAAGGGCGAAAACAGGCTTATGTGCCTTACTCAAAGTTTAAAGTCGGAGCCGCGCTTGAGACAAAAGGAGGAAAGGTGTATATTGGATGCAACATTGAAAATGCAGCCTACACCCCTTGTAATTGTGCGGAACGAACTGCTTTTTTTAAGGCGGTCAGCGAGGGAGAACGAGAATTTTCAAGAATTGCTATTGTAGGAGGATATGAGGAGGGAGAAAGCGTGGCTGGATTTGCCACACCTTGTGGTGTTTGTAGACAGGTTATGATGGAATTTTGTAATCCAAAAGAATTTCAGATTATAGTGGCAAAAAGCAAGAATGAATACAAAGAATTTACGTTAGAGCAATTGTTTCCAGAAGGTTTCGGACCGGATAATTTATAAACTAGGGGTAGAGTGTTAATTGCCTACAATTCACAAACCTTAGAAGGGAGAGAATTTAAGTATGAGAATGTTCGATATAATTGAGAAAAAGAAACAGGGACAGGAAATGTCGGAAGAAGAAATAAAAGAGATGATAAAAGGATATGTGGCAGGGGAAATTCCGGATTATCAAATGTCTGCATGGGCTATGGCAGTGTATTTTAAAGGCATGACCGATGAAGAATTGGGACATTTGACATTAGCTATGGCTCATTCTGGTGATATAGTAGATTTATCATCCATAAGTGGAGTAAAAGTGGACAAGCACAGTACCGGAGGAGTGGGAGATAAAACTACGCTTGCCATTGCACCTATTGTGGCAGCTTGTGGGGAAAAAGTGGCAAAAATGTCTGGACGTGGACTGGGGCATACAGGGGGAACCATTGATAAACTAGAATCCATACCAGGTTTCCAGACAGAAATAGAAACAAAAGAGTTTTTCCGTATTGTCAATGAAATCGGGCTTAGTGTAGTAGGGCAGTCTGCAAATTTAGCTCCTGCGGATAAAAAATTATATGCTCTTCGGGATGTGACGGCAACCGTAGATAGCATTCCTCTTATTGCAGCCTCTGTTATGAGCAAAAAGCTGGCGGCAGGCAGTGATAAAATTTTGTTGGATGTGACTTGTGGTAGTGGTGCATTTATGAAAAACAAAGAAGATGCCGTAACATTAGCGCAAAAAATGGTAGCAATCGGGGAACAGGCTGGAAAGCCAACCATTGCACTTATCACCAATATGGATACACCACTTGGGGAAAATATTGGAAACTCTATGGAAGTTTCTGAGATTGTGCAGTTACTTTCCGGAAAGAGCAAGGAAGACTTGTTGACCGTTTGTTTGGCATTGGCATCCAATATGCTGTATTTGGCAAAAAATGGAGAACAGGAACAAGTATCCTTGGAGGAATGTGAGCGTATGGCGCAGTCTGTTATTAAAGATGGAAGTGCTTTGCAAAAATTAGTGGATATGGTAGAGGCTCAACATGGAGACAGTAGTGTCATTAAAAAACCAGATATATTCAAAAAGGCTGCTTATTATTATGATGTGGTTGCCCAGCATAGCGGTTATGTAACCCATACAGATGCCCAGCAGATAGGAATTGCTTCTATGGTGCTTGGTGCAGGAAGAGAAACAAAAGAAAGTACCATAGATTTTGCTGCTGGTATTGCTTTAAAGAAAAAGACTGGAGATAAGGTACAGGTAGGCGATACTATTGCTACTTTGTATACAGAAACTTATGATACCATTCCAAAAGCGGAGGATATTTTAAGAAAGGCTTATACCATTGGTTCTACACCAGCAAAAGAGGAAAAATTGGTGATTGCCAGAGTGACAAAAGATGGAGTTACCTGGTACTAAAGAAGTGAACATTTCAATGGTGATTGTAAAACAGGAAATTTCGGTGTAGAATATAAGAATGAATACAATAGATAATGTTACAATGTCTGAATAATATAGGAGGGAAATATGTTTGATACAATAGTAATCGGTGCCGGCTTTGCAGGTGCAGTAGTAGCCAGAGAGTTGGCAGAAAAGGGAGAGCGTGTACTGGTTGTAGAGCAGAGAGGTCATATAGGTGGAAATTGTTACGATGTGGAGGATGAACATGGAATTTTGATTCATGAGTATGGTCCACATATTTTCCATACTAGCAATGAGGAAGTGTATACATATTTATCTCGATTTACAGAATGGTATCATTTTAAACATAAAGTAGTGGCAAATGTGCATGGAAACTATATTCCAGTTCCATTCAATCTGCATACGTTAGAGCAGGTGTATGATGAGGAGAAGGCAGAAAAGCTAAAAGAAGAGCTGATTTCTACTTATGGCGAAGAGGCAAGAGTTCCTATTTTGGAGTTAAAGAAAAATGCGTCCAAAGACATTCAGGAAATTGCAGAATATGTTTATGAAAATATCTTTTTAAGATATACCATGAAACAGTGGGGGCAGAAACCGGAAGAAGTGGATGGTTCCGTGACTGCCAGAGTGCCAGTAGTGTTGTCTTATGATGATAGTTATTTTGGAGATAAATATCAGGGGATGCCAAAAGTCAGCTATACCCAGTTGTTTGAAAACATGTTAAACCATCCAAACATTACTTTGCGCTTGAATACAAAGGCAGAAGACGTGCTTTCTATACCAAAGAGTGGAAACGTGTCTTACGAAGGTGAGATATTCTTAGGAAAGGTTGTATACACCGGACCTTTAGATGAATTGTTTGATTGTCGTTTTGGTCGTTTGCCATATCGTTCTTTGGAATTTGCTTTCGAGCATTATGACAAAGAATATTATCAGAGCAATAGTGTGGTAAACTATACCGTATCAGAGGATTATACAAGAATCACAGAATTTAAATATTTGACTGGACAGGAAGCACCGGGAACAACAATTATGAAAGAGTATCCAAAAACATATACTGGTGAGAATGGACAAATACCATACTATGCTATTTTAAATCCGGAAAATCAAAAGCTATATGAACAGTATGTAGAGCTTTTGAAAGAAGTACCAAACTTTTATCTGGTAGGAAGATTAGCAGAATATAAATACTACAACATGGATGCCATTGTAGCAAGGGCATTGTCCATGGTGGAGCAGATGAAATAGGAGGAAGAAATGAAAGTATTAACAGTTGGAATTCCGTGTTATAATTCTGCAGAATATATGAGTAAGGCAATCGAGTCGCTCCTTCCTGCAGGAGAGGATATTGAGATTATTATAGTAAATGATGGTTCAAAGGATGATACGCAGAAAATCGGAGAGGAATATGCTGCAAAGTATCCAACCATTGTTCGTGTCATCAATCAGGAGAATGGTGGTCATGGAGAAGCTGTAAATACAGGGCTTCGCAATGCAACAGGAATTTATTATAAAGTAGTGGATAGTGATGATTGGGTAGACGAAGATTCCCTGCATCAGATTATTGACAAACTAAAAGAATTTATCGAGAATCAAGAAAAAGTAGATATGCTCATATCCAATTATGTCTATGAAAAAGTACACATTGGCAAACAAAAAGTAATTGATTATCACAGTTGCTTACCAACCAACAAAATATTTGGATGGTCAGATATCGGACATTTCCGGGCAAGTCAGAATATTTTGATGCATTCAGTAATTTATCGAACGAAGATGCTTAGAGAGTGTAATTTGGAACTGCCAAAGCACACATTTTATGTGGATAACATTTTTGTATATCAGCCACTACCTTCCGTAAAGAAAATGTACTATTTAGATGTGAATTTTTATCGGTATTACATTGGACGTGAGGATCAGTCTGTCAATGAAAATGTAATGATGGGAAGAATTGACCAACAGGTAAAGATAACCAAAATCATGATAGATTCTCATGATTTATCAAAGATTGCAAATAAAAAACTTCGCCGTTATATGATTAAATATTTGGTGATGATGATGACTGTAAGCTCTGTATTTTTGATAAAAATAAATACAGCCGAAAGTCTTGCTGTGAAAGAAGAATTATGGCAGTATTTAAAGAATAAAAACCGCTGGGTATATGGACAAATGAACAAATATTTTCTTGGTCTTACCATGAAAATGAAGTCCTGGGCTGGAAGAAAAATAATCATACTGGGATATACTATTTCACAGAAAATATATGGTTTCAATTAAATTAGACAAGCGTTATTACAAAAGGAGATTGGCTATTAACCAATCTCCTTTTGTGATTTATTTTTATTTTTTCGTATTGTAGTTGAATTTCTGTTTTGGAGTTCAGACCAACTGGCAAACAATTTTGGATAGTTAATTCGGTATACCAAGGCATAAAGTGCAATGGCAAGTCCTGCGCCACAAAGCACATCTACCATAGAATGTTGCTTTAAAAACACAGTAGACATACAGATGGACAAAGCCAAAAGTCCCGAAGAAACAATAACCCATTTGCGTTTGCGAAGGTTTGGACTTTCCCAGATTGCACAAAAGATACCAATGGAATTTAGTACATGAATGCTTGGACAAACATTTGTACAAGTATCTATGTTATAAATCATTTGAACCCAATCGGTAAATATGTTGGAATGTTCAAAGGCAACTGGACGTAAATTTTGTTCGTTTGGAAAAAACGTATAAATAATCAAACAAATCGTCATACCTGAAAATAGCAACGCACAACATTTATAAAAGCCTTCCACATCTGTAAAAAAGAAGTAGATCATAGTGGCGGCGATAAAAGCAAACCATAATAAATAGGGAATAATAAAATATTCACAAAATGGAATAACATCGTCTAGGTGCATATGTATGGGATAATAATCCACTTGTGTACGTTGTTCCAAAAATACAAACCAAATGCTGTAAATAATAAAATACGATAGTATCCATGCGTGCTTATACCTTTGAAGGAGATCCTTCCACTTCTGCTTACGCATCTTTTTATTCATCCTTTCCTCATCCTTTATAACTGCTATTTCAAAGAATAATAGCAATCATACCATTTTTTTACTTTCAAACAAGATGATTATATCACAGCCAAATAAAAATAACAATAAAGGTTTTGAAGGAGGAAAAGGGGATTATTCCTTTGTGTCAGTATTGGTTTTATGTAGAATATGAGAGAGTGTTTTTACTCCATGCTGCATATCCTGCATGGATCTTACAATACTGTCTACGCCAGCAACCTGTTGTTCTGTTGCTGCACTGATTTCAGTAGTGGTACCTACTGATTTTTTGGAAATTTCTTCTACACGCTTCATGGATTCTTGTAGTTGTTCCTTGATGTTTATAATATCAGCCAATTCGCTTTTTAATAATTGGGTAGCGGAAATAACTTCTTCAGAGGATTCTAGCATGATTTTAAAAATCTTAACAGTATCTTCCAAGCGTTCATTAGAATTATTTACAACATCACTATTTCGCTCAATTACTTTATTTGTACTTTCTACAGTCTCAATAATATCTTTTAAAATGGTGTCGATTTTTCCAGTTGCATCAGAGGATTCGGCAGACAGGGAATTAATTTCATCAGCCACTACCGCAAATCCTTTTCCTGCTTCACCGGCACGAGCAGCTTCGATTGCAGCATTTAATGCAAGAAGGTTCGTCTGTTGAGCTATTTGACGAATGCTTTCGATAATACCACCGATAGAACTGGATTTCTGTGATAATTCAGCCACACCTTCCGATGCAATTTTGGTTGTTGCAATATTTTCATCAAATTTTTCAGATAGAATTCCAATAGCAGCAATACCCTCATCGTTTTTGTTTTTTAATGTCAGCATAGTATCAACCGTTTGATTTACCCTAGCTTCTGAATTGGCAATTTTGTCATTTAAAGTATTAAAAATAAGAAGACTATCATCCACTTCGCTGATTTGTTTGTCTGCGCTGGCAGAAATCTCTTGAGTGGATGCAGCGATTTCTTCTGTATTTCCTTCAAATTCCTGTAATGCCTCATAGATTTTATTAGAGGATTCCTCTAAATGTGTAAAAGCGTTTTGAACGTCTTTCAGCATTGCTTCCGTTTCTTTTTCATTGGTTTCTACAGTTGCAAATAATTGTCTGGCACGTGTAACGATCATAATTGCAACCAACAAGGAAAGTGTATATACCATTAGGCAGAAAATCCAAATAGAAAGAGTTCGCATTTTTAAGTAGGCATCAGGAAATAAGATTAATCCGATACTATTTGCAACAACGGTTGCAATGGCATTCGCTTTAATGGTGTTTACATCATAATATGGAACAGCCAGCAATAATGTTAAAATATATGCTTCTGGAAAGGCTCCAAATACACCATCATTTCCTACTACAATTGTCAATGCTCCCAATATGGGGAGTACAATAAGGTACAAGTATTTGGCATAAGAGCCTAAAGAATGTTCAAAAAGTCGAATCAGAATACTTGCGACTGGCATAGTTAGTACAATCAGATCAATCCAAGAACCACCGTTAAATAGAAGAACATATAAACAGGCAACTGCTGGAATGATCATCAAAAAAAGGAACATGATTAAATTCATTCTTTTTTCTTCTTTTTTTAAAATTTCTAATTGCATTGTGTTTCCCTCCTTAGATTTAGCGTTATTGCTATTCCGGTTTTTGGTTTTGATGGGTATTGGGATAGACAAAGGGACTGGAATAGCAATTTTTGCTTTTGTGAAAAATAACTAAAATTCACAGTGATATAGTATAATATATGTGGATAAATAACAATGGGGTTGGCGGAATTTGTAAAAAAATGGTCGTTTTTTGCAGAAGTTAAAAAAGAAACCAAATAAGCAATTACCATTGCCTGTTTGGTTTCTCATGATTAATTAGAATATGTGGAGTGATTGACTGGTAATAATACAAGGGCACAAAACTCATTTTTGCGTATCGTATAATGAAAATAACCACCGTTTTTCTTGGCTGTTTTTGTTACACTTGTCATGCCAATACCATTTGCTTTATGGTTTCTCTTGGTAGATAGAAATCCGCTTTCATTTTTTAATAATTTTTCTGTAAAGGTATTTACAATTTTAATGACACAGGTATTTTGCATATTTTCCATATAGATTCGTACAGTAACTTGTTTTGGAAAAGTCTCGTTTGTTTGGTTTTCTACAGCGTAAATTGCGTTATCTAATAGATTGCCAAGTATAATTACTAAATCTCCATCCGATAAATTTCCCATGGTTACATTGGGTTCTACTAAGATGTCCAAATGAATTCCTTTTTCTTCGGCCTCACGGCTTTTTGCCATCAAAATAGCATTGAGGAGGCGATGACTGGTATAAATTATGAAGGTGTTCTCTTCGATTACTATGTTTAACTCTCGTAAAATATCTGAGATTTTTTCGTATTGCTGTTCTGTGATTAATTCAGCAATTGTTTTTAGATAGTGTCCAATATCATGAACAAAGCGGCTGTTTGCATCATCCTTTTTTTGCAATTCTTGAAAATAGATAGTTTCTTGTTCATATATTTTCATTTTTTGTTCCAGTGTACGCCAATCAGTTGCTTTTTTTGCTAAAAAACTAGCAATACATACAGCTATTATATATATAATAAAACAATAAACCCATCCAATCATAACCATTGTATGAAAAAACGCAGATGGAAAAAGGATAATTCCTAAAAAATTAGAAAGCAAGGTTGTAATGGCACACCAGATTACTATATGTATCTGACCATAGGAGGCAGAGAGTAAAATCCATACAAAATAACATTGACTTACTGCCATAAATCGACCTTCTCCATCTATGATTGTCATAAATGCACAGCCGATTGGTACACAGCAGACATAAAAATATTTTGCATATGCTCCTAAAATGGGTTCCATGAGACGAATGAGAAAAAAGTAAAAAATTCCTAAAAGGATAATGTTGTCTTTTGCTACGCCAGACATAAAGTACATTACTACAATATAGGCGGCAAACGTGACAAAAATGGAGGCCCAAAAGAGTACCCGATTTACTTCTTGTTCTGTTATAGTTAAAGAATTGTTTTGAGTATTCATATGCTTCTTCTCCGGAAAAATTAATATTTCTTACTTATATATTCTGCATATAATTGGCGAAATTCTTTGGATTTCGAGCGAGAGATACTGAGGCATTTCCCGTTGTCTAATTGTAATTCGCAAGCGTTATTCATAATTACATGTTTCATATTTACCAGATAGCTGTTGTGTGCGTAGGCAAAATCATAGTCTTTTAGAGTTTCATAAAGTTCCTTTAATTTTAATGGGCTTGTATATTCCGTTGCTTTATGATTTTCTTCGCAGTAAAGTACGCTTCCTCGTCTTGCCAGTTCAATATACAAAATATTTTCTAAATTTATTTTATATTGTGCGTTATTTTGTTTTGCCAGTACACATGGCATTTGTTTTAATTCCTGCATTTTTAGTAAAATGCAGTCTAATTCCTTTTTCATATGTTCATCTGTATAATTTTTTAGTAAATAACGAAAAGGGGATACTTCAAAATCTTTTACAGTGGGCAGATGAACTCCGGAAATAAAGACAAGAAGCGTATTTGGAAATTTTTCACGAAATTTTCTTGCTGTGGCATTTCCATCCATTGCTTTAAGTTGCATGTCCAGAAGTAATAAATCATAGGGTGCCGCAGATTCCATATTTTGAATTAAAGCTTCTCCAGAAAGATATTCAGAAAACATGGCATCTTTTCCGTATGAACTTTCTAACACTAATTTTTTAGTGTAGTCAATGAATTCTTGATGATCATCACAAATGGCAATATGATACATGGCGTTTCCTCAACTTTCCTGTTTTGTATAGATATTTGCTTTCTTTTCTCAAAATAGCAGTTAGATTGTAGCACAAATGATTTTCACTTTCAATGTTGCAAATTACAACAATCCCATGGACTTTAGAATAAAAATCCAAAGGGTTAAAGTGACAGCAGACATAAGGGTAGTTAATACCACAATGCTGGAAGTCAGCACTCCGTCATTGTTCATATTTTTAGCCATAATATAGCAGGATGGAGTGGTAGGAGAACCAAGCATAATAATCAACGCGATCAATTTCTCTCCTGTAAATCCCATGGAAACGGCAATTGGAAGAAAAATAGCTGGTTGTATCAACACCTTGAAAATGGAGGCAATAATAGTTGGTTTTAATTTTGTAATTGCTTTTCGTCCTTCGAAAGTGACACCAATGCAAACAAGAGCCAAAGGAGATGCCATTTTTGCAAAACTATCAATGGTCTTTAAGCAAATGGTTGGTGTTTTTTCGTACAATCCAGTGAGAGACCAGATACAAGCTACCAAAATAGCAAGAATAATAGGATTCTTACATATGTTAATAAATGTTTGTTTCAGTGTTCCCTTTTTGTCTGTTTTTTGGCTACCCTCAAATGTAAGAACAATAACCGAATAGATATTATAAAGTGGAACTGCACCAATAATCATCATTGGAGCCATGCCGGAAGAACCGTAAATATTTACAATAAATGCAATACCAAACACAGCCGCACTGCCTCGAAAAGCCGCTTGCACAAAAGCTCCTCGGATTTCCTCTTCCTTTATAAATAATCGGGCAAGTCCCCAGATACCCCAAAAACAGATGGAAGTGACAATGGCACAAAATAGTACAAAACGAAGATCAAAGTCACTTTTCATATCAGTGGATGCAATGTCGGAAAACAAAAGACAAGGAAGGGTAACTTTAAAATTAAATTTGTTTGCTTTGGCAGCAAAATGGTCATCCAGTATGTCTAGTTGTTTTAGTATGTAGCCAATTACCATAACCAAAAAAACAGGTATGGTGGCATTAATGCTGTAAATAAAATTTTCCATAATAGCTCCTTTCCAAGAAAGTCTTAAAGTTACGTGGATTTTTCATAAATAGCAGCTAAACGCTTTTTCATGCGTTGTAAACGTTTTCGAACAGTAGCACTTTTTAAGTGTAATTGTTTTCCAATGGTTGCTGCGTTTTCTTCTTCAAATATAGAAAGCTGAATAATCCTTTGATCTTGTGGCGTTAATTGTTTGATTGCGTCCAGAAGAGCATGATATTTTTCGTGTTTGGTATGGGTGTGCTGATAACTGCTTTGTAGTAATTTCTTACTGGAACAATCTGCAATTTGTTCAAAAATATTGTCCTCATAAAGGATAAACTCCTCTTGCGTCTGATGATGTTCATAAATCAAGGAAGTCAAAATGGATTGTAAAGAGTAGGAACTCTGATAATCAGTAAGACGGCTACGTTCCATAAAAATTAAAAACGTTTCCTGCACAAAATCCTTTGATAATTCGGGATTTGATAAATGATTGTTTGCGAATGAAAGGAGAGAATCGTAGTGGAGCTTATAAAGCACCTGCATTCTCTGTTGTTTCATAAAAACTACCTTTCTTATTAAAATTAAAAAGAGTTGGCAATGACATTGCCACAGCAATCACTATAACAAAGTTGTAAACAAAAATCAAGAAAAAGAACCAAAACAATAATACAGCATAGGTATTCGTTTTGGTTCTTTCTGAATGCTATTGTAAATGTAGTGTTAGGAATCCGTTTCCGTTACAGTAATGGTGATAGTGTCATTTTTGCCAGAGCCAATCGATGCCGTTACAGAGGTAGTACCCTCAGCTAAAGCAGTGACAACACCATTTTTTTTGATACTTAAAATAGAACTGTCAGCAACAGTAAATACTGGTATTTCTGCTGTATATTTTGGCTTTACATGTAGGATGGAAAGCAGATTATAGGTTTCTGAAACTTCAAGAGTAATACTGCTTGTTCGAAAACGTACACTGACTGCAGGTACCGTAACGGTAATGTTGCATTTTAAAGTTGCGATTTTTTCACTATTTCGATAAACCGTTGCATATAATTTTGTCTTTCCGGTAGAAATTCCTTTAATTTTACAAGATTTAGTGTTTTCTGATACGATAGAAGCAATGCTGTTGTCGCCAATCTGAAATACGACTTGATCGTCTTTGGCTGAATGATGAACTTTAATTTTCCATGTTTGTCCCTTGGCAATTTTCTTATTCTTTCTGGAAAGTCGCATATCCCTAGTATGTGCCTTTGCTGTGGTTGTGTAAGGTGACATTGGCGAAAAAGTAGTGATACCAGAGCAAAGCAATGTGAAAACACAAAGAAGAATAGGAAAAAGTCTTGTTCGTTTTTGTTGCATAAATTTCACCTGCCTTAAAAAAATGAATGACTATGTAAGTCAAAGTTTCAATTATCATATCTTTAATTTTTGTCAATTTTATGGTAAATCTCGTCCATAAATAAGTTTTGCAAAAACCGCATTTTTCCTTGATTTTTCAACGATTTCCTGCTTATAATTGTAACAGTGGTGGTAATTGTTATGAGGAGGTTTTGTAATGAAGAAGATTTTAATAGCAGATGATAATGAGGATATTACAGATATTCTATCCAATTATATTGAACGGGAAGGATATGAGTCGATTATAGCAGTGGATGGTGAACAGGCACTTGAAATGTTTGATGCGGAGCAGCCAGCGTTAGTGCTTCTTGATATTATGATGCCCAAGATTGATGGGTATGAAGTATGTCGTAGTATTCGCAAGAAAAGTAATGTACCAATTATCCTTGTCACTGCCAGAGGAGAGGATTTTGAACGTGTTATGGGATTGGATATTGGGGCAGACGATTATATTGTAAAACCATTTAGTCCAAATGAAGTAATGGCGAGAGTTCGTGCTGTTCTCAGACGTGTTCCGGAGAATCCGACAAATATGCAAAGTAATAATGATAAAATGCTTATTGTTAGCAATTTGGTTATCAACATGGACGAATATGCAGCTAGTATTAACGATGTGAAGATTCCATTGACAAAGAAAGAGATTGAAACAATGTGGATTCTTGGGCAAAATCCCAATAAAGTATTCACAAGAGACAATCTTTTAGACAGCCTTTGGGGCTTCGATTATTTTGGTGATAGCAGAACTGTAGATTCCCATATCAAGCGACTTCGGGCAAAAATAGATAAGGAGGAACACCCACAATGGAGAATTAAGACGATTTGGGGCGTGGGTTATAAATTTGAAGTAGATGAATAAGAAAGAAAAGTTTAGACTTCACAATCATTTATTTATTCAGCTTTGCGGAAGTTTTGGAGCGATTCTTATTTGCTTTGCTTTGTGTATTGGGCTAATTTTTACAAATTTGTATGAAGAAGACATCATAAAAACATACAAAAAGCAATTGAAAAAGCAAGCCAGACATATTTCAGAAGAAATGACTCAGTATGTTTGCTATGATGATGCCGAGGGGTGTTTTTCCTATCAAGACTACCTAGATTCTATCAGTAATAGTGAAAATACAGATATTTGGCTTATTGATAACCCCGATGATAAAATAGAGCTTAAAAGAGAATTTACCAATGCTGATATTGTAGATATTGACTTGTCGGATGAAGTAGAAAGAGTGCTTAGAAGGGCAAAAAAAGGAAAAGTCGCATTTGCCATTGGATATGATGCCATTTATGGAAAGACTATGATGTGTGCATCCGCACCTATTTATGATGCAAAGGACAGGATTGTAGGAATTGTACTATTGAATTCTTTTGTGGAGCAGAGAGATGAATTGATTTCTAGCAGTCGGCAATATATTGTGTATAGTATTTTGGCAGGAATTGTAATTGCACTTGTATTATCCACCTTTCTTGCCACAATTATTACGAAGCCGGTTACTCGTATGCGCAAAGCTGCCAAAGAATTGACAGCAGGGAATTATCAGAAACGTACAGAAGTAAAAGGAAAAAATGAGATTGCTATTTTGGCACACAGCATGGATACTTTGGCGGAACGTTTGGAGCAAAATGAAATCGAACGAAAAGAAGCGGAACAACTTCGTTTAGACTTTTTCGCAAATGTTTCTCACGAACTTAGAACGCCTATTACAGTTATGAGGGGATACTCAGAAAGTCTTGCAGATGGAGTGCTTTCTTCTGATGAGAAAAAGCAGCAGTATTATCAGCGAATGGTAACAGAGTGTCAGCGAATGGAACGATTGGTAGGAGATTTGCTTACCTTGTCTAAAGTACAAAATCCCCATTTTGTCATTGAGAAAGAACCTGTTAATTTGGTACAGATTTTTCAGGACATTTTAAGAAGTTACAAAGGGGTGATGGAAGAGCAGCATTTAGCTTTTCAGTTTTCTACGCAGGAAGATTTGATTTTTATGTTAGGAGATTATGATCGTCTGCGGCAGCTCTTTCTAAATATTATAGATAATGCTATAAAATTTTCTAATGCGGGTGGGAATATCTGGATTTCCATTAAAAAAACAGAGCATATTGAAGTGTCTATTCGTGATGAGGGCATTGGAATTGCAAAAGAGGAACTTCCTAACATTTTTGACAAATTTTACAAATCAAAACTTCGTCAAAACGCGAAAGGTTCTGGACTTGGTTTGGTAATTACCAAGTATATAGTAGAAAAGCACGAAGGTATTGTGGAAGTAAATAGTGAGGAAGGGGTAGGAACGGAGTTTCTGTTTTATTTTAAAGAATACACGGGAGACTGGGAATTATAAAGAAATTTTTTAGTTCCAGTTGTGAAAGTTTTAACTTGTCAAGTTGTGAACATAGAATTAATTATCCAAAGATTCTAGAAAAATTTGTGTATGTTGCATATTGCTTTCGAGAATAAATTACCATATAATGAATACAATAAGTTAGGGATATAACTTCCTGGGGTGTTCGATACTCCTGATATTTTGAACCTACATTTATTTATACGGGCATCTCATATTTTTGTGAACATGTCAGGCCATCGTTTGCAGTGGAAGACAGAAGCGCAAGTGCGGTAGCCCACCTAGCACATGCTAGGAGTCAAAATTCAGGAACCGGCATTTTGGGAGTATATAACCGAAAAATTAGGGATTGTTGCGCTGGATGTGTAGCAATCCCTTTTTATATCGTGCCAGTGCGAGGAAATCGTTGGTTGTATAACGAGTTGATGATTGAAATAAAACGGAGAACGAATTAAGGGTAGAAAAGTATCAACAGTAGCCTATTGACAGATTGGAAAAATAAGGGTATTATGGAATTACAAAACGTAAAATAAAAGTGCAGTCAAATGTTTAAATGTAACCAGAACAGGAGACTGCTTATTTATGAAATAGGGGTGATTGGACATGAAAAGCATTAGAAATGTAATAGGGGTTTTGTTTTTGGGATTATGTTTCGCATGCTTGCCACATTCGGTAGCACACGCTGAGAATGGTGTGGGAATTGAAGACAATCAGAATGGAACCGTAACTGTGACCTATAACAATTCCAGTAATAAAAAGATTGCAGTCACCGTAAAAAAAGATGGTTCTAGTATTCAGTATAACTATTTTCTTACGGAAAGTTCTATCGATGCGGAGATTCCACTGACAGCGGGAAATGGAACTTATAAGATATCTGTTCTTAAGAATATTGCAGATAGTCGGTATAGTCCATTGTCTTCGGAAGAGATTAGTTTGCAGTTATCTGATTCTAAATCAGCATATTTGACTTCTAATGAGATGATTTCTTGGAGTACAACCAATAACGCAATCAAGAAAGCAAATGAATTGACAAAGCGATACAAAAGTCAAACATCCAAAATTAAATCTATTTATAAATATATTGTGACAAAATTTCACTATGACTATGATAAATATTCTAAGAATTCCAGTGGTAATTTAGCGTATTATACACCGGATATTGAAGAAACTTATAGCACAAAAAAAGGAATTTGTTATGATATTGCAGCTTTAACTGCGTCTATGATGCGAAGTGTAGGCATTGAGACAAAGATGGTGACGGGGTATCCTACGTCCCAGTATTACAATGGTACACAGTATCATGCGTGGAATAAAGTGTATTCTAAAAAATATAAAAAATGGCTGGTGATTGATACTACCTGCGATATGTGTTTGTATGAGCAGGGGGTTAAGTACAATAAGCTGATTATGAAGAAAAAAGCGTCCCAGTATTCAAATGTAAAATATACGTGGTAATAAGAAAACATCACATAAAGCAGAAAGTTGTTTTGTGTGGTGTTTTTTATTTTATAGGAGTACATCTAGAAAGAAAAAATGCCATACTTTGTTCGTTACATTTAAATAAAATGTAAAACTTATTTTAGGGAAATGTAACGTTGCTATGGTATAGTAAATGAGAAGATACAAATTCTCCCATCTTTGAAAGAGAGATGGTGTACATTGACAATTGAAAATGTGCAGTGAGGTTACGTCGATATATGTAAATTTCAATGTAAATGACAATGTTGTGCGAAAGCACGACGGTTAACCACGTTCCGTTAAGAAAAGCAGCAAAGTGTCAATAGAACGAGAGAGTATTGGTTGTTCCAAAGGACATGGCTGTAAAAACGAGGCTGAAAACAGGAGTCTATGCCTAGAATCGTAGATAGGTTAACCCCGCTATCCGTTAAAAGCGAGGCTGAAAATAGGAGCTTGGTTCTATATCACCAAGTAGGTTCACCCCGTTTTCCTCAAAAAACGAGGCTGAAAATAGGGAACTCACCTCGGAGAAAAAGTGAGTGTTATGAAATATTAATTCAAACCTAAAGAAGCCAAGGAGAAAAAGTGATGAAGAAAATGCTAAATTTCAGTTTATCTATCATTTTAGCATTGTCATTGGCAAGTGGAAATATTACAGGAAGTGTGCATGTAGGAGAAAATAGAGGTCATTCAGATTACCAACAGCCAATACAGCCAGGAATGGGTTCACAGCCAGGTGATGACCATAGACCGAGTGATAATCAACAATATAAGTATGATCAGAAATTCGGTTATGATCAGAAACCTTGCAACGGAAAGGCAACTGCTACTCCAACTGTATGTCCAATTGGGGTGTTAGAGAAAACCCCAATTGGACATACAGTTGGAGCCAACCGAGGAGCCAGTGGCATCTATGGTACAGGTAACACCGACAGCTATTTTTTACGTGTTACGATCTGAGTATATTCAGTGGTATATAATTAAAACTGAGAGTAATGGATGGCATGTAGACGGAATTTGGACACAGGCAACCAAAAAAACGGTGTCTATAGAAGCTCCAGTAGCAACCGAGGAAGCAAAAGAGGAATCGGATGTAGAGGCAACAAATGAATTAAATAGTGCTGATGATGCTACCGTAATAGCAACATCAGTGTCTCCTCAGGTTACTGAAGCGCCAGCTACAGAAAGCCAGCCAGTTGACAATGATGAGAAAAACATAGAAGCAATTGCAACTCCAGACGTAATCCAGTCAGAGAAGGTATCTTCGAAAGGAGAAAACACATACCGTAAAAAGAAAATCTGTGTAATAGGCACAGGGATATAATTTTTGATTGCAATATAAGAGCCGAAGCATATGCTTCGGCTCTATTTGCGTGAAGGCAAAGCAAGATAATAGTAGTAAGTAAAAAAGTGGTGAATATAACAGAAGAAAAATTGGTTATAGATTGTTATAGAAGGAAAAATCAAGTATAATAAGTAGAAAGGAGGAAAGAAAGGTAATGGACAAAAGAGAATGGAAGTATTCAGATGAATATATTAAAGTGCTAGATGGAATTCGAGCAATTGCTATTTTAATCATTGTTTGGTATCATTTTTGGCAACAATCTTGGTTGCAACCAATAAAAGAGGTTGAGTTTCTAGCTGTATTTCATTGTAATCCTATTAATTTTGATTGGTTGGTAAGAACAGGGTTTGAGATGGTAGATATGATGTTGCTTCTCAGTGGTTTTTGTTTGTTTTTACCTTATGCCAGAAGTATGGTATATGGAGTGGAAGAACCAAGTGTAAAGAAATTTTATAAAAAGAGAGTGGCAAGAATTGTACCATCTTACTTAATCGCGATTGTAATAGCAGTTATTGTGGCAGTAGCCAATGGAGAATATGCAAGCAATGAAGAAATGTGGGGAGATTTGATTCCACATCTTTTTTTTGGACATAATTTTTTTGAACAGTCTTATATAAGAACAAAGTTAAATGGAGTGTTATGGACCTTAGCTGTAGAGGTGCAGTTCTATTTGATTTTCCCTTTGGTGGCAAAATTATTTAAACGCTGGATGTGTCAGACATATGTTGCTATGGTGGCAATTTCTTGGGTGTTTATCAATTGGGGGATTTTGGATCGGGTTCCGGTTGAAAAACACAGTATGTGGATAAATCAGCTTCCAACTTTTTTGGGTGTATATGCTAATGGTATGTTAGCTGCATTTGCCGTTGTAAAATTGACACAGATATTCAATCAATTTTTGGATGGAAAAGAAGTTACCGAGAGGAAAAAAGAAAAGTCACAGATTGGCTATTTTTTCACGTTGCTTTTGATTATCTGTCTGTTCGTTTATTATAAATTGATGAATGAATTAGCGTATATTGAGGATAAAAATACATGGCAGATTACCAATCGGTTTGAAGTATCTGTAGTATATGCCGTGTTTATAGTGGCATGTGTGTTTGCTGTTCCTAAGATGCAAAAAGTTTTTGGAAATAAGGTGACGAAATTTTTGTCTGGAATTTCTTTTCAGATTTATATATGGCATCAGTACCTTGCATTGTTATTGAAAAATAATCGTATTCCATATTGGGAAGGTGATGAGGCCCCAAATGTAACTGGAGATCAAGTATGGATACGAAAGTATTTTATTTTATGTTGGGTTTGTGTATTTATCGTGGCTATTGTGGCTACATATCTTCTGGAAAGACCGTGTGCAAAGTGGATTATGAAAAGAAAAACACCTAGCGAAAAAGATAGTGCTGCTATCCAATAGCAGTGATGATTTAGAGTTCCGTTTGTGGGACTCTTTTTCTTTTTTGGGATGAAAAGAGAGAAAGAACATAAGTTTACTGGTAAAAATGCAGTAAAAAATGTGTTTCGTTTTGTAAAAAACAGAAAATGAATAAAAAGTAAATAAATTGTATTGACAATTTGAAGAGATGAAACTATAATGTAAACATAACAGATGAGGAAAAAAGAAAAGCAAGCAAAGGAGGAGATTCCAATGGGATGTTAAGCTAATATTCGCAGAATGATGAAAGAGAGGTATAGACCACCAGAACCGTATGAAGAATAAATTTCTTTTTGAGATAAGTATTTTAAAGTAGATGGGAGGAGATTCCATTGCACAGGAAAGTATAAGAAACCTCATAATAAAAATTACTCGCAAGAGTTAAAATAGAGAATGCAAGGGCATTCAAAAAATGAGAACGGAAGAGGACGTCGAAATAAGGCGAAAGAGAGGTACGGACCACCACAGTGAGTAAGATAAAAAACGGAGCACTGAAGAAATCTAGCGAAAGAGAGGTACGGACCGCCAGAGTGAGTAAGATATAAACGGAGCACTGAAGAAATCTAGCGAAAGAGAGGTATGGACCACCAAAAGGATATGGATAGAATAAAAAATAGAAAATTGCAATAGCAATCTTAGGTATGCGCAGTCTAAGGTTGCTATTTTTTTGTTGCAAATACAAAAAAAATACAAATTTTTTTGTTAATCTATCTGTGGATGGAAGAAGAAGTTAGTAATATGTTATGTTGAAAAAGAGTTGAAAGTAATAGTTACCTAGAGTATAATTGCATGGACAATTAAAAAAAGGAAAAGAAAGGAAAAAGTTATGAAAAAACAAGGAAGAGTATTGATGGCAATGACAATGGCAGTTGCAATGGCAACCGCAACAATTGGTTCTATGATACCAACAAATGGCATTACCGCAGAAGCAGCAAGTATTAGATTGAGCAAAACCAGTTTGACTATGAAAGTGGGACAGAGTAAGCAGTTAAAAGTAAAAGGAACAAAGAAAACCGTAAAATGGAGCGTAAGCAATGGCAAAATTGTGAAAGTTACAAAGAAAGGAAAAGTAACTGCAAAGAAAGCAGGAAATGCAAAAGTATATGCTAAGATAAAAGGAAAGAAGTTGACTTGTAAAGTAAAGGTAACTGCTTCAGAAAATGGACTAGCAACACCAAGTATTAGTCCGACAGCAACTGCAACAGTTGCACCGGCTAGCACAATGACAGGAAATACTACAGGTTCTAGCACAGGCTCTAGCAGTGGTTCTAGTACATCTTCAAAAGCTACCAGTACACCAAAAGTAACAGGTACACCAAATGTTACCACTGGATCAAGTGTGACTCCAGAAGCTACCAGTAAGCCAGAGGGAACAGAAAAACCAGAAAGCACAAAGAAACCTGGAAAAACAGATTCACCAGAGGCAACATATGCGCCAGAAGAGTCATCAGAGCCAGACGTAACAAAGAAACCAAAGGAGACGAAAGAACCAGAAGGAACAACTGCGCCAGCGGAGTCATCAGATCCAGATGCAACAAAGAAACCAAAGGAAACAAAAGAGCCAGAAGATCCGGACGCAACAACAGCACCAGAGGAAACCAATGATCCAGAGGAGACAGATGGACCAAAGGCAACACCAACAGTAAAACCAGACACCACAGATGCTCCTACACAGGGCGATGTGACAGAAATTGAAGTTGGTGATACAAAGTCAGCTACAGTAGATGGTGTTAAGACTACATATATAGCTCGAAATGACATGATAATTGTGAAAGTAGAGAATACTTCCAAAGAAGCAAAGCGTATAAATATGGATATTAATATGTTCGATTCTAAAGGAGAAAATATAGATTCTGGTTGGTTTTATGTTTCTTATTTAGGTGCAGGGCAAGTATATTATGATTGTGTATACAATTTTGATGAGGAGGTTTTAGAAAAGTATACCGTATCTAACATTAAAATAGAACAGGCATCTTCCTATTATGTGGATTGTTTAAAGGATATTAAAGTAACTCCAGACAAGGGAACTGATATGAATATTGGAGAGGTAACATTAGAGTACACTGGTGATGTTTCCGTTTTGAATGGAGAAAAGGTTTATGTGCAAGGAGCCATTGTATATTATGATGACAATGATAATATTGTATATATTACAAGCATATACGAAGGCATGGAATGTTCTGAGGGAAATACTACAGCAACAGAAAGGGTATCTTCATATATAGATGAAGCCGTACGTTATGAGGTTATATTATGTGGAGCGACCTATGCGGATTTAGATGACGACGAATACTAGAATACGAATAATAGTAGAGGTTAGTATGGCAGAAAATTTTAGAAAAGGGTTATAAAAGAAGATAGAATCATGGCATGTATGTCGTGGTTCTATTTTTTGGTGTAAGTAACGAGGAAAAAATAAAAAAATGCACAAATAGTACAAGAATCTGTATTATACTATATGAGAGAAGATAGAATTTAATAAGGCAATGTACTATTTGTAATGTAAATGATGTCTTGCAAAGTCCTATAGGATTGGAAAGGAGCAAGGGAATGAAAAAATATGGGAGAGTATGGATAGCAATATGGATGGCTGTTGCAATGGTAACAACCACAATGGGGGCAATGATAGCTGTCGATAAAATTATTTTAGAAGCAGCAAGTATAAGGCTGAACAAAACCAGCTTAAATATGAAAGTAGGACAGAGCAAGTGGTTGAAAGTAAAAGGGACAAAGAAAACAGTAAAATGGAGCGTAAGTAATAAAAAAATTGTAAAAGTTACTAAAAAAGGGAAAGTAACTGCCAAGAAGGCGGGAAATGCAAAGGTATATGCAAAGATAAAGGGAAAGAAGTTAATCTGTAAAGTAAAGGTAGTAAACGCTACTATTGTACCAACAATAACTACGGAATCCAGCATTCATGTGTTTCCAACGGAAACTAGCGAACCAAAAGAGACAGTAGAACAAACGAACGAGCCAGAAGTAACAAGCATTCCTGTGACAGGGATTGAAGAAATCAAAGTGGGAGACACAAAAACAACCACCGGGTCTGGTGTGAGTATTACATATACGGCAAGGCAGAATTTGTTGATTATAAAAATGGAAAATACAACGAAAGATGCAAAATCGGTAAGCGTGACCATGGATTTTTTAGATTCAAAGGGAAATATCGTAAATGATATATCATGCCTTTATCCAGAAACCATTTCTCATTTAAGTGCAGGACAAACTTATTACGCATTTGCCCAGTGCGCCAATACTTGTGATGTGGAAAGTTATGTGATACAGAAATTGCAAATTGGGGAAGCCTCTTTCCATGAGGTAGATTGTCTGAGTAATATAAAAGTAACATCAGAAGAACAAAAAAATAAGGAAGGACAGGTTACGGGAATAACAGAACTGACCTATGAATATATAGGTGAGGATATTTCAAAGTTAAACGGAAAATCTGTTCATGTATATGGAGCGGTTGTATATTATGATTCCAACAATAATATTGTAGATTTTTTTAATTTAAGAGAGACCATAAAAATTTCCAGCGAAAATAACAAAATAACAGGTTATAGTTTCTCCTTGGAGGAAAATGCAGATCATTATATAATAATATTGAGCGGTGCCGAATATTCTGGCGATGATTATGAGTATGACGGGTGAGGGAATAAAAGAAAAAGCCGATATTCTATAGAAGGATTTTTAGGCAGCAGCATAAGTAGTTGAGACGAATTTGTATGGCAGAAAGGAATGGATATGGAGAAAACAAATGTAATGCGAGTATTGGAACAGAAAAAAGTTTTCTATGAAGCACATTGTTATGTAGAAACTGGAAAAGTTGCAGGATTAGAAGTTGCAGAGGTTTTGGGAGAAGATCCGAAGCAAGTATTTAAGACTTTGGTAACCATAGGAGCATCTAAAAAGTATTATGTATTTGTAGTTCCGGTAAATAAGGAATTGCATTTAAAGAAAGCAGCAAAGGTGGTAGGAGAAAAGAGTATTGCTATGATTAAGGCAAAAGAATTGCTTCCGTTGACAGGATATATTCATGGAGGATGTTCTCCTATTGGTATGAAAAAATTTTTCCGTACAACCATAGATGAGAGTGCAAAAGAAGTGGATACCATATTTATTAGTGGTGGAAAAGTTGGATATCAGGTGCAGTTAAAACCAGAAGATTTGGCAAAAGTCATTCGGTATGAATTTGCAGATATAACAGAATAAAGGCAGTTTAAGAGGCGGTTATGGGGATAACAGCCTCTCTTTTTTATTTATATGGTTAAGAGTGTCAAAAGCCTATAATTTTTTGCACGCTCGTCAAATTGCACAATTTGAAATTGCGATTTGCAGATGGTGTCCGTACCAGTCAACCACCGCAGATACGTCGATTTCGCCCATTTTGCTCCATCGCCTATTGGCAGATATGAGCCTTGCACTTCGATTACGCTTACGCTTCATCTCAGTCGCGGGCTTCGCCCTATAGAATACAATATACACACTATGCTTCAAAAGCGAGCTTGTACACATAGTGTGTACATGTATTCTGCATGGCTCATTGCTTACGCGCAAACAGTGCTGCAACATCTGCGCTTACTCACAAAATCGGGCGAAATTCTCCTATCGTCTGCTTGTGTTTGCTTAGCACGAACACCATCTGCAAACTGTTATTTTATTGTTGTGCAATTTGACAAGTACAATTTAGGTTATGAGCTTTTGACACTTTAAACTTTATAGGGGGTTGCTCCACTTTGTTTCTGAATGTGGGGGAGACAGTTAATTTACACTTGACAGAAAAGGGAAAATGGATTATACTAAAAGTAACAAATGAACAATCGTTCATATGTGGAAATAATAAGAGAAAGGGGTCTTTCGTATGAAAAAGACATATAAAATTGAAGTGGATTGTGCCAATTGCGCAAATAAGATGGAAGATGCGGCTAAAAAAACAGAGGGTGTAAAAGACGCGGTTGTTAATTTTATGACATTGAAGATGAAAGTGGAATTTGAAGATGGAGCAGATGTGGATGCGGTCATGCAGCAAGTGCTTGCTAATTGCAAGAAGGTAGAGGATGATTGCGAAATCTTCTTGTAAGAGAGTGTTATAAATCTTTGCAAAGCGTGCAAGAAAGGTAGATGCCTATGAATAAAAAGCAGAAAAAAATGCTGGTGAGAATTTTGGCAGCGGCAGCACTAATGATACTGTTGGAATGTATTCCATTTGAGCAATTTGCCCTTGCAGAACCATGGAATCGATTGCTGCTGTTTGTCTGTTATATGATACCGTATTTCATCATCGGCTACGATATTTTGCGAAAAGCCTGGAAAGGAATTCGAAACCGTCAGCCATTTGACGAGTGTCTCCTTATGACCATTGCAACTGTGGGAGCTATTGTATTGGCACTTTACCAGACTGGGGATTTTGTAGAGGCAGTTGCGGTTATGTTATTTTACCAGATTGGTGAATGGTTTCAAAGTTATGCCGTTGGAAAAAGTCGGAGAAATATTAGTGATTTGATGGATATTCGTCCAGATTACGCCAACATTTTAGTAGATGGACAATTGGAGCAGGTGGACCCGGATGAGGTGGAAATTGGAACTATAATTGTGGTACAGCCTGGAGAGAAGATACCATTGGACGGTGTTATAGTGGAAGGGCAGGCTACCCTTAATACGGCGGCACTTACTGGAGAAAGTATTCCAAGAGAAGCCTCTGTAGGAGATGAGGTAATTAGTGGCTGTATTAATATGACAGGTGTGCTGAAGATTGAGACTACAAAAGAATTCGAGGAGTCTACCGTTTCTAAGATTTTAGATTTGGTGGAGAATGCCAGTTCCAGAAAATCAAAATCTGAGGATTTTATCAGCCGGTTTGCAAGGGTATATACGCCTTTGGTTGTGTATAGTGCCATTGCATTAGCATTCCTTCCTCCTATTGTGAGAATGCTGTTTATGGGAGCAGATGCACAATGGGGAAATTGGATTTATCGTGCTTTGACCTTTTTGATTATCAGTTGTCCATGTGCATTGGTAATCAGCATTCCTCTTAGTTTTTTTGCTGGAATTGGAGGAGCGAGCCGTGAAGGGGTATTGGTGAAGGGGTCTAATTATTTGGAGCTATTATCTCAGACAAAATATATGGTATTTGATAAAACAGGAACACTAACACAAGGGGTTTTTGAGGTAGATGCCATACACCATAACCAGATGGAAAAAGAAAAGTTGTTAGAGTATGCAGCATTGGCAGAAAGTGCCAGTTCTCATCCAATCAGTAAAAGTTTGCAGCGGGCTTATGGAAAAGAAATCGACCGCAGTCGTGTTACAGATATTCAGGAAATCAGTGGAAATGGTGTTACGGCAAAAGTAGATGGCATTTCAGTGGCAGCAGGTAACGCAAAACTTATGGAAAAATTAGGGATTCCTTACAAAGAATGTCATCGAGTGGGAACCATTATTCATATGGCAGTAGATGGAGAATATGCCGGACATATTATAATTGCAGATGCTATAAAGGAACATGCAAAAGAGGCTTTGGCAGAACTTAAGAAAAATGGTATCGTGCAAACGATTATGCTGACAGGGGATGCAAAAGCAGTGGCAGACCATGTGGCAAAAGAACTTGGAATTGATCAGGTTTACAGTGAGTTGCTACCGGGAGATAAGGTAGAAAAAGTGGAAGAGATTCTTGCTTCTAAGCCAGAAAAAGCGAAGTTAGCATTTGTAGGAGATGGAATCAATGATGCACCAGTATTATCCAGAGCAGATATCGGAATTGCCATGGGAGCTATGGGTTCCGATGCAGCTATAGAGGCGGCGGATGTGGTCCTTATGGATGATGACCCTGCAAAGATTGCAAAAGCAATTAAGATTTCCAGAAAGTGTTTGCGCATTGTATATGAGAATATATATATTGCCATTGGAATTAAATTAGTCTGTTTATTATTAGGAGCCATTGGAATTGCAAATATGTGGACTGCTATTTTTGCCGATGTAGGTGTGATGATACTTGCAGTATTAAATGCCATTCGTGCTTTATTTACAAAAAAAAGGTAACTATTCAGAACACTCTATAATGGAACAATTAGATACGTTATGCTAGCATATAAGTAGATGATTGTTCCATTATAGAGGCATTCGAATAGAGTTGCTCCTCATATATGAGCAGTCTTAGTGCATAGCACGGAACTGGAGTCCGTAAGGACGACGAGTGCGAATATATGGGGAGGGGTTCTGAATAATTACCAAACTATAAAAAATGTGCTACACATTAAGTGTAGCACATTTTTTTATGATTTATAGTTTGGTAAATACTGAAGTTTCTTTGTTTAAATCTTCGGAAATCTGTTGATTTTCGTTCATTCGATTTAAAATATTTTCCATATCTACTACTAATACCTGTGTACTATTTGCTACTCCATTAACACCTTCCACACCGTCGTTTAACGCGTGAGAAATGGTATTTAAGGAGCTTGCAATATCTGAAATGGATTCTCGTAAGTTTGCTGTTTTTCCAGCAAATTCGTTCATGACATTTTCAATATAAGAAGCATTCTCTTCGTATTTTACACCAGTTTTTACGAATTCTTCAAACTCAGGGAGAATGGATTCGTTCATGTATACAACTAAGTTATTTGCATTATCTGCAAGATTATGTACTGCATGAATTACACTGGAGTTAATATGTTGAATGCGGTTTGCATTCTCGGTACTTGATTCTGCCAATTGACGAATTTCTTCTGCAACAACAGCAAATCCTTTTCCTGCTTCACCTGCTCTTGCAGCCTCAATAGAAGCGTTCAGTGCAAGAAGATTGGTTTGACTGGCAATATCCAAAATACCATCGGTTAAGGAATTTACCTGTTCTACGCTCTTGCTTTCCTCGATTGCCTGTTCCAGTACACTGAGGATTTCATTTACTTTCTGTTCGGTGTTGCTAAGGTTTGCACGAGCAGAGCGTTCTACTTGGTCTGCCTGCTGCTTCATACCTACAGAGTATTCTTTTAGTTCGTCAGAACGTTCTGCAATAGCACGGACTTCGTTGTTGACCGTATCTGTATTTTCGTTGATGCGTTCTACATTATTAGATACATCCATCATAGTAGCGGAAAGTTCTTCTGTAAGTGCGGATAAGTCGCTGACACTGTCTCCGGAAGTAACTACACTTTGTTTTACATCTTTTACAACTACATCAATCTTTTCAGAGTTATCTACAATGGTATGGAAAATACTCTGCAATTTTTCAATAAAGTCATTTACACCGTTAGTAAGAAGCTCTAACTCTGCGACTTTTGCAACGGTAAGTCGTTTGGTAAGATCACCTTTACGGTTATTGATGTCGGAAAGAATGATACTAAGTTCTTTTTGGGTCTTATGAATAGGTCTAACCACACCAATAATTACGACGAATACAACTAGGATAATTAAAACCATACTGATTAAAATAATCATAATATTGGTAACAAATGCGCTACGGTAAGTAGCAGAAAGATTTGATTTTGCTTCTGTAGCAAGGGTGTGTGCCTCTTCATTTAACGAGTCGATATTAGAGCGAATGGCATCTCCATACTCAGCAAATTCATTGTTCGCACACTGATAAGCAAGGGTTGTCTCGCTGTTCGCACTGTATGCAATCAGGTTTTTCAGTGTGTCTTTGTATAATAAGTAATTTTCGATAATAGCATTGTACTGTTTTGCAGTATCTGCAGTTACATATTGTTGGTAATCTTTTAACTCTGCTTCCAAAGTAGCTTCATCTTCATCAATTTCTTCAACAATACTTACCATAGTTTCAAATTTGGTGGCAATAATATGGGAGAGTGCCTTTTGATGGATGTTTTGCACATCTTCCTGTATCTTACTCATGGAGGAAATACTCTCCAGATAGTTGTTTGCAATTTGGTCTGCTTCATTATTGACGCTGCGAATATTAGAAAGACCAATGATATTTGAAACAATGGAAAAAATACCTAATATCAAAACCGGAATCATTACAATTTCCCGTATTCCTATTTTGTGTTTGGTTGTTTTCTTGACTGTAGCCTTCTTCATCTTGTTTCCCCCCTCTATTCAGTTGCAGTAATCTTGCTTACAAGATTATCCATGATTTCCTGTAAAGATAAATTACTTCCTTTCTCTCCGGTGGCCATCTGTGTACCAAATTCAGCAACCGGGTCCCAGTAGTATCCGCCGATGCGCTGCAAGCTACCAAACTGAGATTGTTCAAGAAGTGCTTTAATGGCAACATTTTCTTTTACAGCCTCTGTTTCGGAAGCCGCTGCATTTGCAGGACCTTGTCCACGTTTTTCAAAACGAAGAAGCTGATTTTCTTCCGTAACCATCCATTCTGCTAACTTAGTAGCCCACTCCTTTTCTTCAGAGTAAGAGTTGACACCCACCATTTTGTAACCGGTGTAAGAACCCATTTGTACATCCTGTCCGGCTACGGAATAGGTTGGAAGTTTGGTAGCGGCATAATCATCGCCCCATGCCTCTTGTAAACGGTCAGCTAACCAAACACCACTAATCCCGGCAATGACACTGCCATCTTTTGCTCCAGCTACCAATCCTTCGTCATCTGTTGCAAGAAATCCTTTGGAATTTGCAATGGAAAGCATACTTTCTGCAACGTCTACACCTTTGATTTCTCCTTTGTCATCGTTCCAAGTACAGTAGTTGGTGATACCATCATCATTTAAACCGACGGTGAGACCTGTGTTTGCAAAGAAAGAATATAAATACCAGCCAGAAGTCCAGTCCATGGTAACGTATTTTCCTTGTTTGCCTGCTTTGTCAATCATATCATTCAAATTTCCTAGATCACCGTCACCAAAATATTTCTTATTATAGAACATGAAATATCCATTATCTGCGGTCAGTGGATAAGCATACAAGGTATCGTTGATAGAGGCTGCTGAAACAGCACCTTCCAGAGAAGAACTGATAATACTATCCGCATTCTCCACTGGTCTTAGCACGCCGGAAGCTGCTAGTGCCTGTAACTGGTCGTCTGCGAACGTAAATACATCTGCACATTCTGAAACGTTATCCAATGCAGTTTTTCTACAATCGGCTTCGCCCACTGCCTCGATGGTAATATCAAACTGCGCTTCACCTTTGTATTTTTCAGTGAAACTGTCTACCGTTTGTTGGAGCAATTCCTGATCTTCTTTAGCACCCCATAATTTTAGGGACACAACTCCATCATCCTTTTTGGTTTCTTCCAAATTTTGTAGTTTGAAATCTTTTTTTGTCTCCGCTTCCTGTCCGCAGCCAGCACAAAGTCCCCCGATCATGCTGACAACAAGAAAGCTGCTTACTATTTGTTTCCTCATTCTCTACACCCCTTTTGTAAAAAATATAGTAACTACTTCAATCACGAATAGAGCCTCAAGGGTAGAGACATCTGTTCATGACCTACAATTAGCAGGTTTCAGATACCTATAATTTTATCACTTTTGCACAAGAGTATCAAGAGAAAATGGGGAAAATAGGCAGGGAAAAATTGTAATTTATATAAGAGAAGAAACTGCAGTAGAGGCTTGGGACAAAATAGGAAAAATTTCTTCTCCAGAAAAACGGTCCTTGTTTTGGCAATAGGCATTGTAACCGCCTTGGACTTGATAAGTTAATAAAATATTTGCCTTCATATTGTTTTTAAATTCCGGATTCAAAGTTTCAATATATGTACGGATTTCTCGTTCAATACTTTGTGGAAATAGGGGTTCCTGAGGTCCGGAAAATAAAATTTCTGTCAGTGTTCGTTGGGAAATGAAAGCGTAAAATAACTCTTTGGTAAAATCAGCAGCATTGGTAAGAACCCATTCTGGATGTGCGATGCTTTGAAACACATTGGTGACAGTTTCTTGCTGCAATTTCTCAGATAAATCAAAAATATCCTGGTAATGGAGGTAAAAAGTGGCTTTACTGATTTCTGCAATTTTGCAAAGTTCTGTTACCGTTATTTTTTCTAAAGGTTTTCTAGCACGTAGCTGTAAAAAGGCGTTACTGATTGCGCGCAGCGTTTTTTTCTTTCTTAAATCCATAAAAAAGCTCCTTTCTATTTGGAGAATAATTGCGTTGGAATAGTTATTAGTAGTATAACTTTTTGGACGATTTTTGACAATAGTCAAATAATTGACTGTGATTTAATTTTGTAAATTGTTTTTTCGAGGTATAAGAAGTATATTGAGGGAGAAGATGTCAGGTTGCTTTTAAAGTAAAATGTACATTTTTATATAGAAAGTGAAGAAGAAAAAAGGGGGAAAGTGAATGGATGCCTATGGATTTTATACCGGACAGAGTTTTGATGCCTATGAATGGTTAGGGGCTCATGTGGAGGGTGAACGGACTGTGTTTCGAACCTTTGCGCCGAATGCAGCAGGTGTATGTCTTCGCTATGAGAAACAGGAAATTCCCATGGTAAAAATATACGATGGCAATTTTTATGAGACAACTGTAGATAAAAATTTGGATGGAGTCTCTTACGAGTATCGTATTTATCGAAAGGATGGCGGTTATACCGATCACTGTGATCCTTATGGATTTGAAATGGAATTGCGGCCAGCTCATCAGTCTGTTGTAAGAGAGCAGAAACAGTATGTATTTCAGGATGATTCCTGGATGCGAAAAAGAAATAATTGTGAGGATGGTCCTCTGAACATTTATGAGATTCATGCAGGTTCTTGGAAGAAGGATGGAGAGCAGTGGTATACCTATGATGTATTGGGAGAACAGTTGCTTCCATATTTGAAAAAGAATGGTTATAACTATGTAGAGTTCATGCCAATTAGTGAGTACCCCTGTGATGAAAGCTGGGGATATCAAACCACAGGTTTTTATGCACCTACCAGTCGGTATGGAACTGGAGAACAATTACGAAAAATGATTGATTTATTGCATCAGCACAACATAGGTGTGATTTTGGATTTTGTACCAGTACATTTTGCAATAGATTCTTATGGATTGGGACAATATGATGGAAGTGCATTATATGAATATCCCAACTATGATGTGGGAGTCAGTGAGTGGGGCAGTTATAATTTTATGCACTCCAGAGGAGAAGTACGAAGTTTTTTGCAATCCTGTGCCAATTATTGGTTGAAAGAGTATCATTTTGATGGACTTCGTATGGATGCCATTAGTCGCATTATTTATTGGAATGGAGAAGAACGGCGAGGTGTCAATGGAAATGCGCTTGATTTTATTAAAGTGATGAATCGTGGATTAAAAGAACGAAATCGTGGATGTATGTTAATTGCAGAGGATTCCACAAATTTTCCTAATGTGACAAAATCGGTGGATGAGGGTGGACTTGGATTTGATTACAAATGGAACATGGGATGGATGCACGATACATTATCCTATTTTCAGACAGCTCCAGAGTATCGGACGGAAAACTATCATAAGCTTACATTTTCCATGATGTATCATTATCAAGAGAAATATTTACTACCGTTGTCTCATGATGAGGTAGTACATGGAAAAGCCACTATTTTACAAAAAATGAACGGGCAATATGAAGAAAAATTCCCTCAGGGAAGAGCTTTCTATTTGTATATGATGGTGCATCCGGGAAAGAAATTGAACTTTATGGGAAATGAATTTGGACAGCTTAGGGAGTGGGATGAGAAAAGAGAGCAGGATTGGTTACTGTTTGATTATCCCATTCATGATGCGTTTGCATTATATATGAAGGAATTGCATCAGTTGTATCAGACACATCCAGCACTTTATGAAATGGATTTTGAACCAGAAGGATTTAGCTGGATTGACTGTCATCAGGAGAGTCGGTGTTTATATGCAATTCTCCGAAAAGGGAAAAAAGAAAGGTTGGCTGCGATATTTAATTTTAGTGACAAGCCACAAAACGAGTATCAAGTAAACATACCCGATGGTTCGAAAGGAAAGGTTTTATTATATACAGATTGGGAAGTGTTTGGAGGAACTACCCCAAAGGAACAGCAGATTGCAACGCTGGAAAAGGAAAAGTTAGTTTGTAATCTGGTACCATTTTCGGGGATTTTACTACAATTATAGAAAAGAAAAATAAAATGTTCCAAAAATTGTAAAACAACCGTAATAGTTATCAAAAGAAAAGATGATATAATATTACTGAAAAACGCACATGAATAGGAGAAAAGGAGAGGTAAATTTTATGGCATGGTATGACGAAGCGGTATTTTATCACATTTATCCATTAGGAATGACAGGGGCACCAAAACAGAATGCGTATGAAGAACCACAGCATCGTTTGCTCACATTACTTCCTTGGATTAATCATTTGAAAGAAATTGGTGTCAATGCAATTTACATTGGTCCGTTGTTTGAATCTGTTGGACATGGATATGAGACAACGGATTACAAAAAGTTAGACAGTCGTCTTGGAACCAATGAGGATTTGAAAAAATTTGTGGAGGAATGTCACAAGCAGGAAATTCGTGTAATATTTGATGGAGTGTTCAATCACACTGGAAGAGATTTCTTTGCATTTAAAGATTTGCAACAGAACAGAGAGCAGTCTAAATATCGGGATTGGTACTGTAATGTGAATTTTGGAGGCAATAATGAGTATAACGATGGATTTTCTTATGAAAATTGGGGCGGATATAACCTTTTAGTGAAATTGAATCAAAAAAATCCAGAAGTAAAAGAGTATATCAGTGATGTCATTCGTTTTTGGGTAAGCGAATTTGATGTGGATGGTATTCGATTGGATGCAGCGGATGTGCTGGATTTTGATTTCATGAAGACACTTCGTGCAGTGGCAAATGAGGTGAAACCAGAATTTTGGCTTATGGGTGAGGTCATTCATGGGGATTATAATCGCTGGGTAAATGAAGGAACACTTCATTCTGTAACAAACTATCAACTTCATAAAGCATTGTATTCCGGTCACAATGATCACAATTATTTTGAGATTGCACATACGGTAAAACGTTTGTATGAACTGGGTGGCAATCGTCCCGATGGATTAAAACTCTACAATTTTGTAGATAATCATGACGTGGAGCGAATTTATACGAAACTTTCCAACAAAGCACATTTTGCACCAGTGCATATTTTAATGTATACATTGCCTGGCGTACCTTCTTTGTATTATGGTTCAGAGTTCGGTATTGAGGGTAAGAAGGAACAATGGTCAGATGACTCACTACGTCCGGAATTACATTTGGAAGATTTCAAAGATGCAGTAGAAAAGAATCCATGTACAAAACTTCTTGCCGGACTAGGTAAGATACGTCATAAGATTCCTGCCCTGTCTTATGGAGATTATCGGGAATTGCAGCTTATGAACCGTCAATATGCGTTTTCCAGAAGTTATAAAGGAACTTCGGTGGTAGTTGCAGTGAATAACGATGACAATGATTTTACCATGACACTTCCAGTAGAGAGTGAGGAAATGTATATTGGAGCGTTATCGGGGGAAAAGGTTCAGCCAAACAATCGTTGTATTACTGTGAAGGTAAAGGCAAATGGCGGAGACATTTGGGTTCCTGAAAAAGCATATGAGGCAGACAATACCGTTAGTGGTACGATAGATGTAGAACAAGTTGCAAAAGAGCAGCCAAAACCTGTGAAGAAGGAAACTCCTAAGCCAGAAGAAAAAGAAGTGGTAAAGGCAGAGGAAAAGAAAGTAGCAGTACAAAAAACTGTGGTGGAGGAAAAGAAGAGTATAGCTCCAGAGAAAAAGGAGCAGCCACAAAAAAATAGTGAAGAGTTTGAGAGAGGACGAATTGCTGGATTGCAAGAGGCGATACTTGCCATTATGGAAAAGAATGGACCAGTCACAGACCAGATGCGAAAAGATGTTATGGATAATGTGTACCATGATTCTTTGGTAAATTGGGTGAAGAGTTTTCGATAAAAACAAAAATGTTGGGAGTCGTTGTACGTAAGTACAGCGGCTTCTGTTGCGTAGAAAAAAATGCTATTATGTATGAAAAAGACAGCAATTATTTTAAGAGAACACAGTAAAATTACGTTCAGAACATAAAAACGACGTTTGGAACAGGAGGCGGTTACATCACTTTACATGGATAAAATTGGATGTTAAAATAAGGTCGTTTGAAAACTGTTACGAAGAAAATGCACCCATAAAAGAAGGGAAGAATAGCTAGTGCTCATTGGAATATGTGAAGATAGAAAAGAAGACTGTATTTGGATTGAGAGAGTATGTACAGAAATTATAGAACCAATGGAAAAGAACTATGAGATTAGGACATTTTTTGATGGACAGGACGTGTTAGAATGTCGGGACAAAATTGATCTTTTGTTTTTAGATATTGAAATGCCAAGAGTAGATGGAATTCAAGTAAAAGAGCAATTTCAAAAAGAGGGCAAGGATACCATGATTTTGTATGTGACCATACACGATGAATTGATGAGGTCTGCATTTGGGATACATGTATATGGATTTATTCAAAAATGCAGGTTAAAACAACAAATGCAGCAAATACTCCCAGAGGCTTTGGAGGTTTTGCAAAACTTTTGTCTCATTGAAGGTAATGTGGATAGCAGAAATGTAGTATACATAAAAGCAGAGCATGTGTATAGTAGAATTGTAATGGAAGATGGTAGTGAACGATTGCTTAGAACTTCTTTAGAAAAATTCGAAAAACAACTGACGCGTGTAGGATTTATTCGTACTCATAAAAGTTATTTGGTAAATCCAATATGGATTCGCAAAATAGAAGGCAAAGAAGTGAAGATGGTGCAAGCAAATATTCCCATATCGGTTCGTTTAAGGGCTAAGGTAAAAAAGGAATATGAGGAATATTGTAAGATACATGCAGGATATTGTTAAAGACAATGTGAAAATTCGAAACAAATGAAAAAAAGGGGGAAACAGAATGGAGAAAGAGCATGTTACATATGAGGCTTATTTGGCATCTATATATAAGTATGGAATGTGTACTTTGATTTTTGCCTGTATTTTGGCCGATTTGGTATATACTCTTATGAAAATTTTAGGATATTATCCTTCGGTTTCATGGGTAGGATTGATTGCCTTTGATTGTATGGATATGTTCTTTTCTATATTATCTTTTTTTCTGGTGCGAAAATCTATTAAAAATGGAAGAATTATGGAGAAACAGCTTAAGGCAGGAAAGCTGTTTTCTTTTATTGTTTTATTGATACAGTGGAATTTCATTTTGTATTTGATTCCATCCCGTGTTTTTTGGGCGATGTTAGCATTCTTTTGTATCCTAATTTGTTTTTTTCTTGATATTCGTTTGTTGGTCATCTTTGGGGCATCTTGTATTGTGTCCCTTTTTGTGGCATGGAAAATAGTAGGGAGTTCCATATATCCGGTTAGTAGTTCTATGACCGCAGACTGGATTTGTTGTATCGTTATTTTATGTTTGTCAGTGATTGGAATTATGGCATTTGTCTTTTTTATGACCCATTTGCAGTGGGTGTATAAACAGGATGACAGACAAACTCATTGGCAAAAGAAATATTATCATCGTATGTTGGAACAAGAGGAAGGAATGCGCCGACTTCGTCATGATATGAAGAAACATTTTTATGCCATAGATGCACTTGTAGCTGCTAGTGAGTATGAAAAATTACAAAAATATACAGCGGATTTGATTGTTAAGGTGCAGGAGTTTAGCGGGCTTCGTACTGGAAATTATATGGCAGACAGCTTTTTGGATGCAGCAGTGGAGGAATTGAGAGAACAGGGGGAGATACATGTAGAATTGGTAGGAACGTTTCCGCAAAAGATGAACATAACGGACATGGATTTTTGCATTATTTTTGCCAATGCAGTGGAAAATGCAAAAGAGGCGTTGAAACAGGTAGAAGGCGAGAGGTGTTTGAGTCTTAGAATTAAAAATTATAGAGAAAGACTATATATTACCATTAGTAACACTACAAATGGAATTATTAGGGAGGTAAACCGCTCTACTAAATCAGGAAAACTACATGGATATGGAATTGGGAATATGCGATTGGTAGCAGAAAAATATGGAGGAAGTGTAAAATTTACACAAGGAGAACGTGAATTTAAGGTAGAAATATGTATTTAACTATGAAAATTAATCTTAAAAATCAGAAAGCAAACGTTCGGAACAAAAAATCGACGTTTGGAACATAAGAATTGAACTGTTAGAATTTGGAAATGTATAATAAAGATAGGCCGGAGTTCCGCTTGCGGAACTCTTTTTTACTCTATAGAAAAAGCGAGTGCTTGTATGATTGATAAAGGGGGACTTATTATGGAGAAAAAGAAAACTGCGTTTGAAGTATATCAGTCAGTAGTATTTAAGTGGGGAATTATTACGCTTGTCTGTGCTTGTATGTGTGCGGCAATCCTTTATACTATGCTTAAAATTATGGGATTGTTTCCTGCTGTATCGTGGAGCGCACTGATTGTATTTGATATTATGGACGTAGCTTTTTTGGTTGGTGGTTTTTGGTTAGTAAATACATCATTTGAAGGCGGGTATCTGAAAGAGGGCAGATTACGGATTGGAAAAATGTTTGCGTTTTTGGTGTTATTGATACAGTGGAATTATATTCTCTATATGGTGCCATCAAAAACTTTTTGGGGCTTTTTGTTTTTCTTTGTTATTTTAATGGGATTCTTTTTGGATATTAAGCTGGCAGTTGGCTTTTGTTGTTTAAGTATTTTGTCTTTGCTTATATCTTGGTTTATTTGTGGCAACAATATGCCTGCAAGAAATAGTATGTTCATCACGGATATTATTAACTGCATTACTGCATTGTTACTATCAACTGTGGGAATGGGAATGTTTCTTTTCTTTATGACAAACTTTTTAGTAAATGCAAAGAAAGATGAATTGGAAGAGAACAATCATCGAGTGCAGGGAATACTAGATAAGGTAACAACTATGGCAGAACGTTTGGGCGATGCTAGTGATAAATTGCTTTCTTCCTCTCAAAGTGAGAGTGAATCTACAGAAAAACTATCTGCAATTACACAAAATTTATTGCAGAGTAGTGGGGATATGTTAGAGAAAAGTGTAGAGAGCAGACAAAATCTTTCGGATTTGGCTTCCAGTAACAAAGAAATGGTAGGGAAAATGGCAGAAGTAAATGAACTTTCTACAAATTTGCTGGATATTTCAGAAAGCAATGAAAAGGCACTAGGTGAGCTGATTGTTATTAGTGAAGACGTGGAGAAGTCTACAAAGGATACTCTTGCAGTAACTGCACAGTTAGACCAGGAAATGGGACAGATTGGTAGAACACTGGAGATTATCAACGACATTGCGGCATCCACCAATTTGTTAGCATTGAACGCATCCATTGAGGCGGCTAGGGCAGGCGAGGCAGGAAGAGGCTTTGCAGTAGTGGCGCAAGAGGTAGGTAATTTGGCAGAAAACACGAAAGAATCCTTAAATGAAGTAAACGCAGTTATTGCCAGAGTACAACAAGAAACTGCAACAGCAGCTAGGTATATGAACGAAAGCGCTCAGAAGATGCGTAATCAAAATGTTCGTATGTTTGAGACGGTAAATGGTGTAAAAAATATGCTTTCACTATTGAAGAAATCTGTAGAAACCATTGCTCAGGTGGATCAAATTCAGAGTGGGCAAAATCAAGTGATAGAGAAAACCATTTTAGTAAGTCAGGATATAGCAGATAGAATTGATCAGGAAAATCAAGAATTTTCTAATATTGATCAAATGATACAAGGAAATAATCGGGAGATTATGGTGCTGTCTGAACAGGTGGATTGTATTAATCAGATGGTTTTGGAATTGGAAGAGTTATTAGAAAAATAGACAGCTCAAACTTGGCACACAGATATTGTATCTTGTGCAAGTATATATAAGGCTTTTAAACTTATATATATTTATGAATCCATATAACTTCTCGTCAGTCTTACTTGGAGCAGGATGTCAAAGATGATATTTTTTGACACCCTGCTCTTTTTTCTAGCAATTCAAGAAAGATTAGGATATACTTACAAAGAAGAAACATATAAATGGAGGAGTTTATTTATGAAAAATAATGTAATGGCAATGACAACGATACCAATAGACGGAACATTATTGGTTCACAGTTTGGTAAGTGTATTGTTAGTAATGGCAGCAGCGGTGGCACTTGGATTTTTCTTTTCCTATATTCGCAAATTTGCGGCAACACATAATCCTTTGGGAGCAAATTTAATTAATTATGTAACTTTTATTGGAGTGGTACATCATGAACTTTCTCATGCGTTGCTGGCATTTTTGACAGGAGCGAAAGTAACCGAAGTAAAATTGTTTCGTATCAACCATAAAGATGGGCGTTTGGGATATGTTTCTTATGCTCCGAGAGGTAACTTTATTATGATGAGTATACAGAAAGTGTTTGCTTCTGTGGCTCCTATTTTAATGGGATTTGTAACTTGTGGTTTCCTGTATATGTATGTACTTCCAATGGCAGAAGCTAGTATTTGGGGGATTTGTCTATTTTACTATGTATTTTTGTCCATTATCTTACATATGTCTCTTAGTAAGCAGGACATTCAGGTAATGAAGGGCGGAATTATTGTAGTGATTCTGTTGTTTACTATTGTATTTTATATTCTTGAATGGGATTTTGTGGCGCAGATGCAAAAGACTATTGGTGCAATTTAGTAGTTTATATTTCGAAGTTCAATACTGAAAAAGATGTTCGGTATTGAACTTTTTTTCTTTTGTGCTATACTGAAAGAAAAAATAGATGTTTAAAATTGAACTTTAATGAAAGAAAATTGAACTTTTGGAGGTGAGGAGATGGCAAATACATTTGCGGAACGGTTAAAACAGGCGATGAAAGAAAAGGGGATTCGGCAAGTGGATTTGATTCATGCAGCAGAAGAACGTGGCATAAAACTAGGAAAGAGTCATGTAAGTCAGTATGTGAACGGAAAGACAGTTCCGCGAGCGGAGATGCTGCTTTTTCTGGCAGAAACATTGGGCGTAGAAGAAACATGGCTTGGAGGACAGAAGGAGCAGGATGCGGGAGAATATAAAGCAACGGAACCTGTCTCAAAACAGGGAGAGAGCAGTTTGGAAAGTTTAGGAGGAAAAGCGATGCGTGAATTTAAAAAATCTACAAAATTAGACCATGTACTATATGATGTGAGAGGACCTGTGGTAGATGAAGCTGCAAGAATGGAAGAAGCAGGAACACAGATTTTAAAATTGAACATTGGAAATCCGGCACCTTTTGGTTTCCGTACTCCAGATGAAGTGATTTATGATATGCGCCAGCAACTTACAGAATGTGAGGGATATTCTGCATCCAAAGGCTTATTTTCCGCAAGAAAAGCCATTATGCAGTATGCACAGATTAAACATATTCCCAATGTGGAAATTGGAGATATTTATACAGGAAATGGTGTCAGTGAGTTGATTAACTTATGTATGTCAGCATTGTTGGATGATGGAGATGAGATTTTGATTCCGGCACCAGATTATCCATTATGGACGGCATGTGCTACTTTGGCAGGTGGAAAAGCGGTACATTATCTTTGTGATGAACAGGCAGAATGGTATCCGGATATGAATGATATTCGAAAGAAAGTAACGGATAGAACAAAAGCCATTGTGATTATCAATCCAAATAATCCAACAGGAGCGTTGTATCCAAAAGAAGTATTGCAGGAAATTGTGAATATTGCAAGAGAGCATCAGTTGATGATTTTCTCAGATGAAATTTATGATCGTTTGGTTATGGATGGAGAAGAGCATATCTCCATTGCTTCCATGGCACCGGATTTGTTCTGTGTGACTTTTAGCGGATTGTCAAAATCCCATATGATTGCTGGTTATCGAATCGGTTGGATGATTTTAAGTGGTAATAAGGCAATTGCAAAGGATTATATTCAAGGGCTTGATATGCTTTCTAATATGAGACTTTGTTCTAATGTACCAGCACAATCCATTGTACAGACTGCATTGTGGGGACATCAAAGTGTGGAAGGTTATGTGGTTCCAGGAGGGCGAATTTATGAGCAGCGTGAATTTGTGTATAACGCACTGAAAGACATACCGGGAATTAGTGTAGTAAAACCAAAGGCTACATTTTATATGTTTCCAAAATTGGATACGAAAAAGTTCAATATAACCAATGACGAAAAATTTGCTTTGGATTTGCTTCATGAAAAGAAAATTCTTCTTACACATGGAGGTGGATTTAACTGGGCAGAACCAGATCATTTCCGTGTAGTATATTTGCCAAGAATTGAAGTGCTTGGTGAGGCAGTGGAGAAAATCGGAGATTTCCTTAGTACCTATCGTCAGTGTTAAGAGAGCGAAGGGGTTAGACATGTGGTGTCTAGCGCAGAAAATACAGTGTTTCTCGCTTTGTGTCGTGTTCGTTTTAAAATAGAAAAGTTATGATAGTTTCGAAAGGAGGAACCATCATTGGATCAGAAAGTAATAGGAAGTTTTTTAAAAGAGTTAAGAAAGGAAAAAGGAATTACACAGGAACAATTTGCTGAAATAATAGGTGTGTCTGGTAGAACAGTTTCTAGATGGGAAACGGGGACAAATCTACCAGATTTAGATGTTCTTATTCTAATTTCTGATTATTACAAAGTAGAACTTCGAGAAATTTTAGACGGAGAAAGGAAAAGTGAGAAAATGGACAAAGAGCTAGAAGAAACGGTATTGAAGGTAGCGGATTACAGTAATGAAGAAAAATCAAGAATTATGAAATTGCTACATATTTTTTCTTGGATAGGTGTGGCAACTTTTACTACTTTTGGTATTTTAGATAGTATGAATCTTGTTGATAATGGGATAACAGAGATAATAGCATCTTTTTGTGCGGGAATTACTTTTGGCATTTTGCTTATTGCAGTGATTTATACAAGTAGATATATGAATAAAATCAATGACTTTAAAATGAGAATTTTGCATCGTAAATAAGAAATAGTTGGAAACGCAAACAGCTAGACTGATATGAAAGGTCTGGCTGTTTGTGATATTACAGCTGTTAGAAGATATAAAAATGTTGCGGGCGATAGGTTGGGTATGGAAACAATTTTATTCTCCAATTGTGTAGAATTTATAGTAAAAACGTAGAACTTAAATTTTAAAGCCTCAAAAAATAGAGTTTTAAATGAAAATCGAAGCAAATCAGTTTTAGAAGTTGTTAAAGGTGATTTTTTCAAATAGAAAGTTGCTAAGTATAAATTTAGTCAATGGATATTAAAAAATTGGGTTCAATAAAAAAACACTTGACAAAGAATGGCGTATATGTATAATCTGGATAAGCTTAATTATTACAAACAGGAGGAGACATTATAATGAACAGAGTAAAGAAATTTTTAGGTGTATTTTTGGCGTTGGTATTGGTAATAAACCATGGGAATGCCATAAGAAAAGGTGAAGCAATGATATCAAAAGCAGATACTACTAATGATATTGAAATTCGGGTAGACAATGGTGGAAGTCCAGATTTAAATAGGAATTATGATGAAGATAGTATTTTGTGTAAAAAATTGGAATATGATGAAGAGAATAATGAAACAAAATTATCTGAGGGTTTAGAAGAAGAGCTAAATAAAGCAGGTGTATTTGATAGTGAATTAGAGGAATTAGATGCAAAGAGTATAAAGAAACTTGAGAATGCAGAAAATATTTCTGTTCAGATTGGGTATTTTTATGTTGATGATGCAACGAAAGAAGTAGAAATGATGTCAGATGAACAGATTGAATCAACTATTGAAAAGAAAATTGATGAAGGAGATATAGAATACGAAGAAGAAAAAAATACATGGGATATGTGTTTATCCATGATTGGAATGGAAACAATTACAGTAAAAGCCAAAGAAGTTACTGATAGTGCTAAGTCAGCTTCTGGGGCAATGAAACAAACTTTGATTTGTTCACAAACAAAAAAAGGTGGAAAAATTAATGTAACCTATACAGCAACATGGCTTGATGAGGCGTATTATAGAAGCACAGATGTTTGCGGTGTAACTATGAAAAATGCAGATCTTGTTTCTGATAGCTGGTCATGTAAACATACAGCGACACATGTATCTTATGATTATTTCGGAAACAAATATACAGAAAAATGTAGCACTAAACCAAGTAAACATTGGATTGCTACTGGTGGAGCTGGAATTGCTTTTGAGGTAAATTTGTTTGGAGATAGAACTCAAATGATATATACATCTACATATAATGAAACAAAAATTGAGCATTATAATAATGAGAAGATAACAATTACGTTTGATTGCAAAGTAGAGGATAAGAGTGTTGCAGCTTGTAAGTTTACCTCAGCATATAATCATTTGCATAAGAATCGAACAGTTACTCCTTCAGTAGATTTGGGAGTTGATGGAATTTCAGTTAGTATTAGTGGAGATAGTTCTAATGAATATATTCCAATATCAAATAATGCATATGTTAGATTTGTACATCTTTAATATTTGAGTAAATAGTGTTTTGGATAAGATTAGGGCTACCGTACATTTTGATGTGCGGTAGCCCTAATGAGTTTAATAGTCTAATGAACATTAGAAAAGTTGATTTCATTTTTGGGAGTTTTGAAATATTTGTATTATGTAAAAAAATTGAAGCATGTATGTTAAAAATATTTGTCAAAACAGTGAGATTTTTAGCATGAGTTAGTTGTAATAATATAAGAGGGAGGAAAAGGAATGTACAATGTAAAAGAAAAATATGAATATATATTTCAAACTTATGGAGAAAAGTTGTATCGTTCTGTTTTATTTATGTGTAAAAATGTGCAGGATAGCGAGGATATTACACAAAATACCTTTTTGAAATTGTATACAACGGAAACCGTGTTTGAAACGGAGATACATGTAAAAAACTGGATTTATAAAATTGCACTTAATGAAGTTAAGAATTTAAAGAAAAGTAAGTGGTTCCAGCGAAAGTCGATTGAAGAGGTAGAGCAGGTAATTATGCCAAAAGAACAGTTGGGGCTATATCATACTTTGATGAAACTTTCTGATTCGTATCGAGTGGTCATTATTTTGTATTATTATGAAGGATACTCTATTCGAGAAATCGCAAGTATATTGGATAAAAAGGTAAGCACTATACAGACACAGCTACAGAGAGGTAGAAAAAAATTAAAATTATATTTGGAGAGTGAAAAAGATGAGTAAATTTGAGAATGATTTGAAAAAATGTATGAACAGTTTTTATATGAATGATAATACAAAAAAATATATTTTAGGAGTAAAAAAAGGAGATATAGATAGCGTGAATAAGAAAGAAAAAACAGTAAAAAGAAAAAATGTTCATAAATATATTGGAAATATAGCAGCTTTGTTGGCAGTTGCCGTAATAGTATCGTCTACGATAGTATATGCCTATTCAGGTAAAACGGTATGGGAGTTTTTCTTTTCACAAGAGGAAAAAGTGGAAGATGCGTTGGAATTGTATGATATAAATGGACAGAATTTTACAATAGGAGATTATACAATTACATTGGAAGAAACATTGTATGAAGAAGAAACAGGAATTGGTTATTTGGTGGTATCTTATAAGAAACAAGGTGGAAAACCAGAAATAGAGTTGAATAAGTATGGACAGGCTGTTTCTATGAATGCGGTTGATAATCGTTTTTTTATAGACATTGATTTTGGTGGAATGCAAAATGTGAAGTATTCATATGAGGGAAAGGTATTGTATGAATATGTGTATTTTACTACATTAGAAGGATATGATAGAACCATTGATTTGGTGGATAAAAATTATGAAGATACCACCAATCTTACAGGATACAAGACATATACTTATACTATAAAAGAAACGAAGAAAATAAAGAAGTTTGTATTGGAAGATAATATAGATATGAAGATGTCACCTCTTGGATTGAGTATTTATTGTCAACATAAGTTAGATGCCGTTTTTGTTGAAGTATTTTATGAAAATGGGGAAAGTGAAACTTTGATAGAAGATATAGAACAGATGGATTTACGTTGCGAGTCAGAGGAAGATGAGAATGGAAAAGTAACTGAAAAAGTGGAGTATCGTGAGACTTTCAAGGAAGTAAAGGATGTAGATTCAATCGCATATATTGAATATAACGGAAAAAGAATCGATTGTCAGTAATTTTAGGCTAGGGTGTGAACAACAAACCACAAAAAAGGAAATTTCGTTGCGTTTCTCACGAAAAAAAGGTATACTTAAAGTGTATAAATGGAAGGGGGAATTTTATGATTATTACGATTGCAAGACAATGTGGAAGTGGCGGTGTTAGTGTAGGCAAGATGATTGCAGACTACTATGATATACCGATTTATGATAAGGCATCGTTAAACGAATTGGCACAGGAAAAAGGGATTTATGACAAATATTCCAATTTTCTTGCAGAGCGAACTGTGAACAGTTTGTTATATGCCATTACGATGGGAGATAATGTGGCAAAGATTACCGATACTCCAAAAGAGGTGTTGGCACAGTTGATTGGTGATCAGGACTGTGTGTTAGTAGGTCGTTGTGGTAATTTTGTGTATCGTGATCGCTCGGATTGCGTCAGTGTATATCTTCATGGAGATTTGTACCAGAGAGTGGCAGTGATGGAGAAGCAACTGGGGGTGTCTGAGAAGGTGGCAAAGAAGCTAGTACAGGACACAGATGAAGAGAGAGCTGCATATCACAAATATTATACAAAAGAAAACTGGGGAGCAGCAGAGCATTATGATATCTGTTTGGATAGCTGTCGTTTGCATTTTGACCAGACAGCAAAGGTAATTACGCAATTTATAGATAGTGCTTGTTAAACATTAAAACAGAACAGTAACTATTCATGGTTCTGAATAGTTACACAGGACATACATTTACAGAAAAATCGACAAAAGGAATGACAACTTTATGGAAAAGACTACGTCCCAAAATGGATGGACACTATACAAATATATTTTGTTTTTGTCTGTCTTTACGTTAGTGATTATGGCTTTTAGAGTGAATTCTCATGAATTACAGAAAATGTTTTCTTGGAAAAGTTCTACTACAACAGTAGAGGAGAATGTGGCACAAGTAACGAAAAAAACATGTTGCGTTGATGGAGAACGATATGACAGTAAAAAAGCAGTAATTTATCAAGGAGATGCTTTCGGAGATAGCAAAAGTCAGGCGAAAACAGTGAGAAAGTACATCCGACCTTATTTGAAAAAGAAAGGGTATGAGCAGTACACAGATGTTATTGTTGCTATATGCGCACAGGAAAGCCGATTTGGATTGCTTGCAGACAGTAATTGGATGCAGGTAAAGGGATATTGTGGAGAGTCGGGAATGACTTCTGTGAAAGCAGGGGCAGACCATTTTATAAAAGTAGTACAACATGCCAAAAAGAAAAAATGTAAAGACATTACGGTAGTGATACAAGCATACAATTTTGGTATGTATTATGTGGACTATTGCATGGAACGAGGAGGAAAAGATACGAAAGAGATTCGAGCTGCCTTTCAGGCTTATGAAAAGCAAATAACTGGAAGAAAGCAGTATGGGGATCTTGCATATGCAGAGAAAATAGAACAGAGAATAGAAAAATAACAGAGATGCCTTTTGGTATCTCTGTTATTTTTCTATTTTCCATATGACCCCTTTTTGCGAGGTGGCATTTCCAGCTTTTGATACAATATAGGCATAATAAGTGCCGCGGATTTTCTTTCCATTGTATTTTTTTAGAGTAACTGTATGGATTTGTTTTCCAACAGATTTTACTTTTTTAAATCCACTGTTTGGGTGTTTGGATATATAAATGTCATAACTGCTTACTCCTTGTTGCTTGTTCCAGCTTAATTTTAGAGAATGATTATTTGGCTGGCGTTTAAAGGAAGTGATGGTAGGCTGGCGAAGCAGTTTCATGCTTTTCCAATCCGAGTAAACCATATGTGTTTCGTCTGTATATGCGTAAGTTCTGATTTTTAAAGTATAAATCGTTTTAGCACTTAAAGTAAAAGAATGAGAGTGCCTTGCAGTAAGACCTCCGGCAACCGTTCTGTTAGAAGCAGAAACTAATTTCCATTGGAAGCCATCCGCACTGCCTTCGCTGCAATCCCAGGAAACGTTGGTCCATCCACTAACGGGGTTACTGGAAGTTATGTTCAGTGAGGAAATGGAAGAAAGGGATGGATGATTTTCTTCTGTGATGCTTGGTGAAGCAGAAGCAGTAATGTTGTCTGGTATAGCGGTTTGTTGTGTGGTAATACTTTCTTCCGTGGTTACTGCACAGCAAGTAGTTGTGGCACAAGGTGTTGGGGAACAAGGAAGGGTCTCTTCCTCTGTATTTTCTGTTTCATCATAGTCTTCCCCTAAATCCTCTTCTTCTGTATCATTCCAAGTTTCATCTTCTTCATAGACGTCAATGTCCTCGGTTTCAATATAAATATCGTTTGCATATACCGTTTCTTTTTGACTTTGTATATTGGTAATTAGTAAAGTCAGCATAAGAAGAATACTTATTTTTCGAAGTTGTTTTTTTATCATATAAATTCCCCTAATTTTTAAAAACTTCATTTTTATCTATATAATTTTAGTATATCACAATCTAAAAGTCGGGAAGCTAAAATGTAAAAAATGAATGTGGAAATGTAAAAAATGAGTCTTGTTAGTTACTTAATGGAATCGTAAAACTTATGTAATTGACTTGCCCAAAGAGAAAAAATATACTAAATATATGGTATTTTGCCAATGAAAAGTATCTAAACATGTATTACCAAAACATTTGAAATTTTGGTGTTAGCAATAAGGGGGGATGTACGTGTTTCGGCAGGTCATATCATCTGTATTATTTTCATTTGGCGTTATGGGCGGCTATTATGGAATTCGATTTTTGTTTTTGCAAAAAAAGCAATATATAGAAAATTTTGTATTGGGGATATTTTGTCTGGCAAGTGCAGTTTGGAGCATTGCTTATAGTCATTTCATTATGCAGGACGTGACGGAGCAGGCAGGGTTTTTCCATTCTATAGGAAGTGCGGCATCCATTGCATATTTGATTTGCGCACAAATGCTTGTGTGTAAGATTGGCGGGCTAAAATGGAAGTATCGTGTTTTGTTGGATGGAATTTCTTTTTTGGGAATTATAGTATATATTTTAGCTGTTCGGACGGGTACGATAGAGTATTATATAGATCGAATAGGGATGGCGGCTTCTAATCCAAAAGGCATTGCCTATAGTTGCTATCAAATATATATGGTTATTGTAATGGGAAATATTTTTTTCGGTTGCATACATATGATTCGAAAGGCAAAACAGAAGAGGATTCGAATATTTGGATATAAGATTTTGTTGGTGGAATTTCTTATTTTCGGAGGAAGTGGACTGGATGTAGTTTTTGTAAAATATGGTATTGGTGCAATTTCAGCTATGACAATTATGCAGCATATTGGAATGATTGTGTTGATACAGGCTGTTATGGTGTACAACAGTGTGCGTATGAATATAGAGAATATTTCCAGATTTGTGTACTATTCTCTTTCTATGCCAGTGTTGGGGTATGATGTTAAGAAAAAGCTCAAGATAGTCAATGAAGCAGCGGCAAAATTTTTAAATGTGAATCAGCAAGAGATGGAAGAAGAGGGAATTTCCGTAACTGAATTGTTCCAGTTAAAAGAAGAGCAGATTTTTGAGTTTGAGGGAAAGCAAAAAAGTATTGATGCCTTTGCCTGCAATGGAGTATATTGCAATTTAGCAGTAAACCGTGTACATGATACTTATGGAGATGAGATTGGGTATATTATTATATTGACAGATTTGACAGAGAGAATGCAGAATTTGCAAAATTTGGAAGAGGCAAAGCTGGAGGCAGAGGCTGCCAATCGTTCTAAGAGTGTTTTTCTTGCCAATATGTCCCATGAAATTCGTACACCAATGAATGCTGTTGTAGGATTGTCAGAGATTGTCCTCAATATGGAAATTTCAGATAAAGTAAAAGAATGTGTCAGTGATATTAAGAATTCTTCTTTGAATTTGCTTGCTATTATCAATGATCTTTTAGACTTATCCAAGATAGAATCGGGTAAAATGGAATTAGATTGTCAACCGTACTATACATCCAATTTGTTTCGTGATGTGCATTTAATAATTGGTACACAGGCAAAGAAAAAAGGTTTGGAATTTTCTATGGACTTTTCCTCTGAAATTCCGAATAAATTGTATGGGGACAGGGTACGTCTTCGTGGAATTTTTATCAATCTTTTAAATAATGCGGTAAAATACACGAAAAAAGGTGGCTTGTCTTTTCATGTTTCAATTGCAGATAAAGATGCAGACAGTGCGGAATTTACCTATAAGATTAAAGATACAGGAACTGGTATAAAAAAGGAGGACTTGCCAAGCATATTTGAAAGTTTTTCACAGGTGGATCGTAAGGTACATGAAGGAACAGAAGGTACTGGTCTTGGACTTGCCATTGTAAAAGGATATGTGGAATTGATGGGAGGCCAGATATTGGTAAAGAGTGTATATGGGGAAGGAACAGAATTTACCATTATAGTTCGTCAGACCGTATTAGATTGGAAACCTATGGAAACAGAGTTTACACAGGATGAAGAAGTTGCCTCTATTTACAATCTTGGGGATATGAAAATAAAAGATACGAAAGTGCTTGTAGTAGATGATAATTTGGTAAATTTAAAGGTTGCTAAGAAAAGTATGGAACATTATGGACTGGATGTTGATATGGCAGATAGTGGAGAAGAGGCTATTGCTTGTTGCAGACAGGTGAAATATGACATTGTATTTATGGACCAGATGATGCCAAATATGGATGGAAAACAAGCAATGGAACACATACGAAAGTTAGATGCACATTATGCCATTGGAGGCAAATGTAAGATTGTGGCACTTACGGCAAATGCAATCAGTGGAGTTCGGGATGAGTTAATAGAACAGGGATTCGATGAATATCTGGGAAAACCTATTAATTTTAGACAACTGGAGCGAGTATTAAAAGAGTTTCAATGAAAGAGAATTGTATTGGTTGAAAGGAGTGAAGGATATGAAGCGAGTATTTTTAATTGTGTTGGATAGTGTAGGAATTGGGGAGATGCCGGATGCAGCAAAATATGGAGACGAGGGAAGTCATACCGTGTATGCAGCATCTCATTGCAAAGAGTTTTATATGCCAAACATGCAAAAACTTGGTTTTTTTCAATTAGATGGTATGAAAGTAGATGGACAACATGAATGGGCAAAGGAGAAGGTGCCTATGGAGGGAGCGGTGTGTCGTCTTTCGGAGTTGTCCAAAGGAAAAGATACGACGACTGGACATTGGGAGATTGCAGGTGTTGTTTCAAAAGAGGCGATGCCTACTTTTTCAGATGGCTTTCCAGAGGAACTGATACAGGCATTTTCAGAAAAAACAGGAAGAAAGGTTCTTTGTAATCGTCCGTATTCTGGAACGGAAGTGATTAAAGATTTTGGAAAAGAGCATATGGAGACAGGCGCATTGATTGTATATACGTCAGCCGATTCTGTATTCCAGATTGCGGCTCATGAAAGTGTGGTGCCGGTGGAGGAGCTTTACCGATACTGTCAGATTGCAAGAGAACTGTGTCAGGGAAAATACGGCGTGGGAAGAGTAATTGCCAGACCATTTGAGGGAGAATGGCCATTTACCAGAACGTCCCGCAGGCATGATTATTCGTTGGAACCACCTAAAGATACGATGCTTGACTGTATCAAGGAACAGGGAATGGATGTGTTGGCAGTTGGAAAAATCAACGATATTTTTGCGGGGAAAGGCATTACAGAGATGGTTCGTACAAAGGATAATGCAGAAGGAATTGATAAAACCATTGCATACATGAAACGGGATTTCCATGGACTGTGTTTTACGAATTTAGTAGATTTTGATATGAAATATGGACATCGAAATGATGTGGACGGATATGGAAAAGCATTGTCTTATTTTGATTCTCGTTTGCCTGAGCTGCTTGCCTTGTTACAGGAAGAAGATGTATTGATGATAACAGCCGATCATGGATGTGATCCAAGTACAGCTTCTACGGATCATTCCAGAGAATACATTCCATGGGTGATTACTGGAAAGCAGATTAAGGCTGGAAATCTTGGTACAAGAAATGGATTTGGGCATATTGCAGCGACTATCTTGGATGCCCTTGGAGTAAGCGGTAATATTGAAGGTGGCAGTATTTGGAGTTTGCTACAGTAAAGAGAAAAAAGGAATAGATAAGAAGAGATTTTATAAGGAGGAATGAATATGGGAACACCACATAATGCAGCAGAAAAAGGTGAGATTGCAAAAACAGTTTTGATGCCGGGAGATCCTCTTCGTGCAAAATTTATTGCGGAGAATTATTTAGAAAATGCCACTTGTTTTAATACTGTTCGAAATATGTATGGATATACTGGAGAGTATAAAGGAAAGAAAATTTCTGTTATGGGACATGGAATGGGAATGCCATCTATTGGGATTTATTCTTATGAATTGTTTGACCAGTATGGTGTAGATCAGATTATTCGTATTGGTTCTGCAGGTGGATTGGCAGATGATGTGGATTTGATGGATATTGTGATTGCTATGGGTGCGTCTACCAATTCCAATTACGCATCCCAGTATAAACTTCCGGGTACCATAGCACCTATTGCGAATTATGAATTGTTGCGAAAGGCTGTTGAGGTAGCAGAGGAACGGAATTGCAAGGTGCGAGTGGGAAATGTGTTATCTTCGGATACTTTTTATACGGACGATAAAGATGCCAATGACCTTTGGAAAAAGATGAATGTACTTGCTGTGGAGATGGAGGCGGCAGCACTCTATTGTAACGCTGCAAGATTAGGAAAGAAGGCATTGTGTATTTTAACAATTTCCGATCACTTGTATTCGGGAAAAGAATTGTCTGCTAAGGAGCGTCAGACTGGTTTTACACAAATGATGGAAATTGCGTTGGAAACAGGCATTCATTTTTCTTAATGAGGCTGGGAATTGGGGAGAAAAAGGTTGACTTTGCTTGCTTTTTTCAATAGAATGTTACTATTCGTGTTGCAATAGTAGCGGGCAGCAACTATTCATGGGTTTGAACAGTTACGAAAGGTCTACATTGTAATGGAGAACCATAAAACAGGAATAGAAATAGGAGACGAAACGAATGAAGGTAAGAACAACGATTGGAAAAGCAATCGCATGTGTGGCAGCTACCGCATTAGTAGCAACCAGTATGCCAACATGTGAAAGTCAGGCAGCAACCACAAAAAAACTCAGCAAAACCAGTATAACACTTACAGTTGGAAAGTCTACAACCATTAAGTGGAAAGGCAGTAAGAAAAAGGTAACATGGACTAGCAGTAATAAGAAAATTGCAAAAGTAAAGAAAACAGGAACAAGAACTGCAAGGATTACAGCAAAAAAAGTAGGAAGCTGTAAGATTAAAGCAATAGTAGGAAAGAAAAAATATATCTGCAAAGTAAAAGTAAAGAAAGCGACTGAGAAAAAGCCTGTTGCTACAAATACGGCTGTACAGGAAACAGCAATTCCTCAGGTAGCGACTACACCAGCTATTTCAGCAGAGCCAACAGTAGTACCAGCTACTACACCAGCTATTTCAGCAGAGGCAACGGTGGTACCAGTTAGTACACCAGCAGTAGTCGTAACGAGTGAGCCTATGGAAGCAACGGAAACACCAGATATGACAGCGGAAGTAACAGTAACTAAACAGCCAGAGCAGGAACCAACTGCCACAGAAGTGCCAGAGGTAACGGAAACACCGCAAATCACAGAAGAACCAACAGCCACACCAATGGTAACAGAGTCGGCAGAGCCAACAGAGACTCCAGTAGGTTTGCAACATACAGAGGGAAAAAAGGTAGAAGATGTGCGCATTTTGGGTGAAAATATTTTGGCACAAACCGCGTCTGGTGCTTCGGTACAGTGTGATTTAGATTCTGAACAGTATAAATGGTCCGAAGAAGGTCGTTTGCTTGCTATTAATTGGTCAGAAACTAACTTAACAGGAAGTGTTGATTTATCTGGATTGACAGAACTTTCCACAGTAAATTGTAAGAGCAATGGGTTGGCTGCACTTTCTGTGGAAGGCTGTGAGGCCCTTACTCAATTGGAGATTAGCAACAATCAATTGAAAGAGTTGGAACTAAAGAACTGTAAAAATCTAGAGACAATCGTAGCAAGTACCAATCAACTTTCTGCATTGGATTTTAGCGGACTTACTAAATTGAAACAAGTAAATGTAGGGCAGAATAGTTTGAGAGAACTTTTGCTTTCTGGATGTGAGCAATTGGAAGAGTTGAAATGTATGAATCAGTCAGAGGGTTCTCATATGGAAACTTTGAATTTAAAAGATTGTGTAGCATTGAAAACATTAGAATGTAACAACGCATATATAAAGAATTTGGATATTTCAAGTTGTACAAAGTTAGAAAAAGTAAACTGTTCCAACTGTGATTTAGAAAATATATTGAATGTATCTGGTTTTGAAAATCTTTTGGAATTAGATTGTTCAGAAAACAATATTAGTACGCTTATTGTTTCTGAATGTACAAATTTAACGAAATTGCGTTGTGCTTCTAACAGAATTAGTGGACATTTGAGTTTGACAACCAATCCAAACCTTACAGAATTATATTGTGATGAGAATCGGATATCTTCTTTGGATGTAACGGAAAATGTGAAATTAGAAGTTTTGATATGTTCTGGTAACAAGAATTTATCCCAGTTAGATGTAAGTAAAAATGTGGTATTGAAGGATTTAGAATGTGAAGATACTGCAATAGAACAATTGGATGTTACAAATTGTGATCCAGAAATTGATGTAACTGCGGACGATGAAGTAGATATTATTCGTGTGAAAGCATAAGTGACACACATAAATAAAGAATATAAAAAGCGGATAACTTAGGTTATCCGCTTTTTACATTCAAATGGAATAGGTAGGGTGACAATCCTACATCTCCTAACAATTGGGCGACGGTCGCCTGTTCCGTCCTCAGATTCCGTTTATAATATACTATCTAGAAAAAAAGTCTGCAATTTGCAGACTAAAAAGCACACACTGTGCAACCAATAATTTGGCGTTTTCATAAAAATGTTATTTGAACTCGCAGTGTAAATTTGTAGGATAGTAAATTTACACTTATAGTATATAAAAATATGGTAAAAATGTCAATGGAAGTTTGAAAAAAGAAATGAAATATAGTAAAATATAACAAAATAGTAAAGTTTTATCTGATAACTTAAATTATATGTGGGGGATTTTGTATATGGGAGAAGGATATTATTTAGGGTTAGATGTGGGAACAAATTCGGTAGGAATGGCTGTGACGGATACAAATTATAATTTGTGTAAGTATAAGGGAGAGCCAATGTGGACATCCCATGTGTTTGATGGTGGAGAATTGAATGAAGAGAGAAGAAGACATCGGACAGCAAGAAGAAGATTGAATCGGCGTCAACAAAGAGTAAAATTGACACAGGAAATTTTTGCAAAAGAGATTTCAAAAGTGGATGAACGTTTTTTTATTCGGTTGCAGGAAAGTGCGTTATATCGGGAAGATACTAGCGAAAACGATACGTATACGATATTTGTAGATGAGGAGTATACGGATATCCAGTATTATAAAGATTATCCTACCATACATCATCTGCTTTTTGAACTTATGAATAGCAAAGAAAAACATGATGTTAGATTGGTATATTTGGCAATTTCTTGGTTAATGGCGCATAGAGGGCATTTTTTAAGTGAAGTATCTAAGAATAATATGGAACAGGTATTGGATTTTGACTTGGTATATGACCGTTTCATGGAAGAAGTTGGTGAGGACAAACCATGGGAAACCGATAAAGGTGAATTTCAGAAAGTTTTATTAGAAAAAAAGAAAATTACAGAAAAAGAAAAACTTTTTTATGAATTGCTATATGATGGAAAGAAACCAAAAGATAAAGAGGAAGATGAAATTAGTAAAGTTGCGATTATAAAATTGCTATCTGGCGGTAAGGTTGATCTTGGCGCATTGTTTTTGAAAAAAGAATATGCGGAAAAAATTTCGATTTCGTTACATATGCCTCAGGAGGACTTTGAGGGAGTTTTAGCGTCGTTAGATGAAGAGGCAGACATCATTATCAGCATGAAAAATTTGTTTGATTGGGCAATGCTAAAAGATGTATTAGCAGGTAAGAAGTGTCTTTCAGAAGCAAAAATAGGAGTTTATGAGCAGCATAAACAAGATTTGAAGAATTTAAAATTGTTTGTAAAAAAATATCTGCCAGATCAATATAGAAAGATTTTCAAAGAGGCTGGAACGGATAACTATGTAGCATATTCCTATCAATTATCTTCTGTGAAAGAAGTGGATCAATGTAAAAAGAAAGCAAGTAAAGAAGTTTTTTGTGATTATATTAAGAAAATTGTTAAGAATGTACAATGTGACAAGGAAGATGTGGAATTTTACGAGGATATGATGTTGCGTTTAGAACTGTATTCATTTATGCCTAAGCAGGTAGAAAGTGATAATCGAGTAATTCCATATCAGTTATATTATCAGGAATTAAAATTGATTTTGGACAATTGCGTGGAATATCTTCCGTTTTTGAAAGAAACAGATGCGGATGGGATTAGCGGAGTGGATAAATTGCTATCTATTTTTGAATTTCGTGTGCCATATTACGTAGGACCATTGCGTGAGAATAGTTCTGAACATGCATGGATAGCTCGGAAGGCAAAAGGGAAAATTTATCCATGGAATTTTGAGGATAAAGTAGATTTAGATGCGAGTGAGCAAGCATTTATCGATCGAATGACAAATACTTGTACATATTTGCCAGAAGAAAAAGTCATACCTAAATATTCTTTGCTCTATTGCAAATATATGGTTCTAAATGAAATTAATAATATAAAGATTAATGGACAACCTATTTCGGTGGAATGTAAACAGGAAATTTTTGAATTGTTCAAGAGATATAAAAAAGTAACAAGGAAAAAAATTGAAGATTATTTAAAGAGTAACAATTATATGACAAAAGAGGATCAGGTAACAGGAATAGATATTACAATAAAGGCATCCTTAAAGTCATATCATGAATTTAAACGATTGTTGGAAAATCAGGCATTGACAGAGGGAGAAGTAGAACAGATTATAGAAAGACTGACCTATTCAGATGATAAAAAAAGAGTGAAACGTTGGTTGACAGAGCATTTTTCAAAATTGTCTAAAGAAGATCAGGAGTACATTGTAAAATTGAAGTACAATGATTTTGGAAGATTATCAAAACAATTTTTGTCCGGCATACAGGCTGTAAATAAAAATACGGGAGAATTGCTGACTATTATGGATGCTTTGTGGAATACCAATGACAATTTGATGCAGATACTGTCTCGTGGTTATACATTTATAGAAGTAATTGAGAAGATAGGAAAGGAATATTATCAGAAATATCCAATGAATACGGAACGTTTGTTAAAGAAAATGTATGTATCGAATACTGTGAAACGTCAAATTTATCGAACATTGGATTTGGTAAAAGATGTACGGAAAGTAATGAAATCCGATCCTGATAAAATATTTGTTGAAATGGCAAGAGAGAAAGGTGAAAAAGGTGTGCGAACAAACTCTCGTCGTTCACAGATACAGGAATTATATAAGAAATTTCCAAAAGAAGAAGTTAGAGAACTTTCCTTGCAATTAGAAGGGAAAAGTGACTATGAATTACAGAGTGAAACTTTGTTTTTGTACTTTATGCAGCTTGGAAAGTGCATGTATTCCGATACGCCATTGGATATTGAAAAATTGAAGACAGATATTTATAATGTGGATCATATTTATCCACAAAGTAAAGTGAAGGACGATAGTTTAAGTAACAAGGTATTGGTACTTTCAGAAATTAATGGAGATAAAAGTGACGATTATCCTATAAAGAAAACTATTCAAGAAAAAATGACTTCAGTTTGGAAAATGCTTTTATCAAGAAAAATGATTTCAGAAGAAAAGTATAAGCGGTTAGTGCGTGTAACAAAATTTACAGCAGAGGAAAAAACGAATTTTATTCAGCGGCAGTTGGTGGAAACGAGACAATCTACAAAGGCAATTACTGTTTTGTTAAAGAAGATGTTTCCGGAAACGGAAATTGTTTATGTGAAGGCTGGTTTGGTTTCAGAATATCGGCAGGAATTTGGTTTGGTGAAGTGTAGAAGTGTAAATGACTTGCACCATGCGAAAGATGCATATTTAAATATTGTAGTGGGAAATGTGTACCATGCAAAATTTACAAGCAAGTTTTTCCAAATAGATCAGGAGTATTCAATAAAAACAAAAACAATTTTTAAATATCCAGTAAAGGATGGAGAAAAAATTGTATGGAATGGGGAGCAGTCTATTGCTCAAGTGAAGAAGGTATTGAGTAAAAATAATGTGCATTATACAAGATATGCTTTTAAGCGTAAAGGTGGGTTGTTTGATCAAAATCCTATAAAAAAAGATGCTGGATTGATACCTCGAAAGAAAGGGTTAGACACAGAAAAATACGGTGGTTATAATAAGGCGACAGCGAGTTTCTTCTTGGTTGTAAAATATACAGAAGTCGTGAAAAAAGCAAAAGATGAGGTAATGATTGTCCCAATAGAGTTAATGGTGGAAAAATTGGTATTGGAGTCAGAAAATTATGCAAGAGATTATGTGAGAAGTGCCATAGCAGGTATCATAAACAAAAAAGAGCAGAACGTTACCAATATATTATTTCCACTTGGGTTGCGTCCGTTAAAAATAAATACAGTCTTTTCTTTTGATGGATATCTAGCATGCCTTACAAAAAAAGGGTCAAGAGGTCGAACAATTGGATGCGTTTCAATGATGCCACTAATATTGGATACAAAAAAAGAACAGTATATGAAATATTTAGAGAATTTTGCAAAGAAAAAAGCGAAAGATACCCAATATTGTATTGTAGCTAAATATGATAAAATAACAAAAGAAGAAAATATGCAATATTATGAGTTCTTTACGCGTAAGCTGAGTGAAAATCCATATTGTAAAGCATTTTATTCACAATATGAATGTATGAAAAATGGGAAAGAAAAGTTTTATGAACTTACAGTAGAGGATCAGGCGCAAGTTTTATTGGAAATTTTAAAGCTATTTAAAACGGGAAGAACATCTTTTTGTAATTTATTGAAAATTGGAGGTAGTCCAAATGCAGGAGCATATGAATATAGTTCTAAAATTTCTAATTGGAAGAAAATTTATACGGATGTGAGAATTATAGACGTTGCACCTTCTGGTTTCTATGAAAAAGTGGTATCTGGAAATCTATTGGAGTTGCTATGAGTTTTCGGACAGTAATGATTAGTAGTCGATGCAAATTAGACCTTAGGATGAATTACTTAGAGGTGCGAAGTGATGAAACAAAAAAGATACTGTTGGATGATATTGATACTTTGATTATTGAGAATCCGGCAGTATCTATTACGGGTTGCTTGTTATCGGCATTAATGGAGAAAAAAATAAAAGTAATATTTTGTGATAATAAGAGGAATCCACAAGCGGAGATGATACCATATTATGGTAGTTATGATTGTTCCAGAAAAATAAAGACACAGATTGCTTGGGAGGAAAGAATCAAAGGTGAAGTGTGGACAAAAATTGTGGAGAAAAAAATTAGCAAGCAAGCTCAATTTTTGCAAGAACTTGGATATGTAAGAGAGAGCGAATTGTTGTTTTCTTATACGGAACAGTTGGAATATCGTGATGAAACAAATCGGGAAGGTCATGCAGCTAAAGTATATTTTAACGCTTTGTTTGGAATGGATTTTACAAGAAATGATGACAATGCCACAAATGCTGCATTAAATTATGGTTATGCGTTGATTTTATCTGCGATTAATCGAGAAGTTGTAGCTTTGGGCTATAATACGGAACTTGGTTTGTTTCATGACAATATATACAATCCATTTAATTTAAGTTGCGATATTATGGAGCCATTAAGGATTTTGGTTGATCGTTTTGCGTATCAACAACGATTTAAAAAATTTGAGAAAGAGGAAAAACATAAAATGCTGGAGGTGCTTCAATCGGAAATTAAGATAGGAGGCACAAGACAGGTATTAACAAACGGAATACGTATTTACGTGCGAAGTGTATTTGATGCGTTGTGTGAAAATGATGCCTCCATGCTGATGTTTTATGAAGTATGAGTTATCGATTTATGAGAGTAATAGTATTTTTTGACTTGCCAACGGTGACGGCAGAAGAGCGGAAACATTATAGAAAATTCCGAAAAGGACTGATACAAAATGGATTTTATATGATGCAGGAATCAGTATATTGTCGGATGGTTTTAAATCCAAGCATTGAGAAAACTGCCATAGCAGCAATTGAAAGAATAAAACCTCCCAAAGGTTTAGTACAGGTGTTGACAGTGACAGAAAAACAATTTTCAAAAATGAAATATATTGTTGGTTCATTTCATAGTGAGGTTATAGATTCAGATGAAAGGATTATAATATTATGAAATTGGCATATCCGGAATGGCATGATATAATAGAATGGAAAGATGATTCTTTTTGCAGTTTAGTTATCGAACATCCAAAACATTTATTTACGTTTTTATGGGATTTGAGAATGCAAATAGAAAAATTAGATGGACAAGCAGTATTGTCTGAGAATGATGTTCCTATTGAAATTAGTCAGCATGTGGAATTGATTACGGATTTTGTATTTTTTGATTTGAATAAGAAAAGTTTGCTTACAAAGATGATTACGGCATTAGACAAAAAGGCAAAAGGAGAGCTTTTTTATGAGCGAACATTGGCTTTTTTATCAAGTGTTGAGAATTATGTGGATGATTTATGTATGGAATTTGATGCAGATATCGCATGTGAAATTCCAACCGTTACCGCTATACTAAAATCGGTTGGTCTACACATTGAAACAGAATCAACTTCTTTGGCAGAAAAAATATATACATATATGAAATTAGTCAGAGAATTTGATCGGGATAAATTGTTTGTATTTCTTAATTTAAGGAGTTTTCTGAAACAGGATGAGTTGGAACAATTTATACGAACTGCATTAGATCATGACTTTAAAGTGTTACTTGTAGATAATTATGCATATCCTTTGCTGAAAGATGAGCATAGATTGCTCATTGATAAGGATTTGTGTGAAATTTAGGTTAGTTTTATAGCAATTTCCTACAAATTTATGCGCCAGCAGCAAACTGGTTTTCTTAAAATTTGAGGTTTGAGAGTAGTGTAAATTTGTAGGATAGTAAAACAATCATTCCTAATAAAAGAATTGATGATACGTTTGAGAGTAGTGTAAATTTGTAGGATAGTAAAACAAGTTGATTTTTTATAACCCTAGCAGCATCGTTTGAGAGTAGTGTAAATTTGTAGGATAGTAAAACGCAGGACTTTCCGCAACTGCAAGGGATGCAGTTTGAGAGTAGTGTAAATTTGTAGGATAGTAAAACTCAATACTTTCTTTTCAGCTGTCAGTCCTTGTTTGAGAGTAGTGTAAATTTGTAGGATAGTAAAACAGTAGCACGTAAGTCATTTGCTTACATTACGTTTGAGAGTAGTGTAAATTTGTAGGATAGTAAAACTTGAAATTGGCGACTTTGATATAGATGATAGTTTGAGAGTAGTGTAAATTTGTAGGATAGTAAAACCACGTCATTACGCATATATGCTACGTCGGTGTTTGAGAGTAGTGTAAATTTGTAGGATAGTAAAACCAATCAAATATATCTTTATTGCCTCAATGTGTTTGAGAGTAGTGTAAATTTGTAGGATAGTAAAACGGAGGATTTTAAGAAATTAACACAATTAGGGTTTGAGAGTAGTGTAAATTTGTAGGATAGTAAAACAAGTTGATTTCTAATAACTCTAGCAGCATCGTTTGAGAGTAGTGTAAATTTGTAGGATAGTAAAACGCAGTAGCAAATACCTACAGCAAAGAGGGAGTTTGAGAGTAGTGTAAATTTGTAGGATAGTAAAACTTAAGCAGATTGCAACCGGAGAACACACGGGTTTGAGAGTAGTGTAAATTTGTAGGATAGTAAAACCAAGCGGAAGGAATTCCGCCGTAGCTGCATGTTTGAGAGTAGTGTAAATTTGTAGGATAGTAAAACCGTCATATCGTAGATAGATATAATGACTTAGTTTGAGAGTAGTGTAAATTTGTAGGATAGTAAAACCGATAACGCGGCAGCAGGACATGACAGACAGTTTGAGAGTAGTGTAAATTTGTAGGATAGTAAAACTAACCGAGCCAGTCCATGGATTACCCAAAGTTTGAGAGTAGTGTAAATTTGTAGGATAGTAAAACTTTTTTTGGAAGTTGGTGTATAAGCATTGAGTTTGAGAGTAGTGTAAATTTGTAGGATAGTAAAACAAGCCCCATCGTCAGGTGTTCCGATAATGGGTTTGAGAGTAGTGTAAATTTGTAGGATAGTAAAACTTAACAGTGCAAACATCAAAAGGCTTGGAAGTTTGAGAGAAGTGTAAATTTGTAGGATAATAAATATTATAATCAGATGTAACACCTCCATAATTTAAGAAACTCGCGTTAGGAGTATAGTTTATTATGTTTTAAATGTTAAATAGTGTCGGCTAATTAAGCCGACACTATTTAACATTTATACTTCTTCTTTAACATTCCAATTCCTCTGTATACTACACTGATTGCAAGTAACACAAGTGCGAAGAAAAGCATTCGTTTCTTTCCGGCAATGGAATGGATGCTGTTTAAGTAGTAGTTGACAGGAGTAAAGTAAGACAAAGTTTTGCATCCGCTGTTATAGGCTGGCAGATTGATAAAAACAGGGCTTAACAAAATACTTCCGGCAATACAAAGAGGAATGGCTGCCAAAAAGGAAGAAAGATTTGGAAGCACAGTATTTAAGAAAAAGCAAAAACCACTGGTGGCAAGAAGAAAAAGGAACATACATAGGCATTCATTTGAAAAGGAACTTTGACTTCCTGCTAAATAAATGGAACATAAACCTACCACACTGGCAATAAAAGTAGGAATCAACATATATAGGAAAGAAACCACTTGTTTGGAGTGTGGGGAAAGCCAACAAAACAGTTGCTTTTTGTCATCTTCGTACCAAAATAGTGTACCTACCATTGCAGATAGCAAAATAAATACAGCAGCGATTCCGCGCATTGGCAGTAGCATATAGTTTGCTGTGTTGTTTGTTAAAAGAGAATTTTCGGAACCATCTGCATAAGTAAAACGGAAAAAACTTTGTTCAATTTGGTTGTTATCATAATATTGTTCTAAAACATTTGTTGCGGCAACGCCGGTTTTGTCTGTTACATGGGTGTCAAGAATATAAAAACACAGACGTTCATAAAAGCTACTAAATACCATTTCTTGTATAAGTGCAGGAGAAAAATTACCCCCTTGGTGTATAGCATCAATAAAAGGAGTTCCTTTTTGCTCATAGGCAGTAAGGGCAAGCTCTAAATCTTTTGGAAAACAGTAGCCGCAATCCGCTCGTCCCGCCATGATTTCCTGTCGTATTTCTTCGGGAGAGTTGCAACGATCAAAAGAAATAATGGAGCCTGACTGACTAAGCAAATCAGATATGATGTTATCTGAGTAAGAGTTTTTATCTGCATCAGTGTATAGAAGTACATGAATAGCACCCTCCTGCTTTGCCATAGAAGATTGAAGGACAAGCACCGTCAATGGAATCAAAAATAAAGTAAACAAAAACAATGGTTTTCGAAACAAACGTTTTGTAATCATACAAAGCCATGAGAAGTAAGTTTTCATAAGGTGTGTACCTCCGATCTTCTTTTTCTAAGTAATATAGAAAGAAATAGTAATATTACTGTATACAGGATTACAATTCCCAAGCGATACAGTGAAATATTTTGACTGACACAGCCAGAAGCGTATTGGAACAATACTCTTGTTGGTAAAAAGGCAGATAACATTTGCAATCCTTTTGGAAGGAATGCAATAGGATAAAAATATCCGGATAAATATCCAAGCAATAAAATGCACAGGAATAAAAATAAAATGCTTGCTGTTAGGTCTGGAATCCATTCATATACCAATCCGAGAAATGCACAAATCATTGGAATGGTAAATAACATCGGAAGAAACGTTCCCATCCATGAGAAAAATCCTTTTTGTGTAAAATCCGGTATGGAAATAGAACCAACGCTTACTACTATGGAAAACAGCAGAGTAATTCCTAAAAAGAAAAAGGCAAATAAAAGCCAGGATGCAAGCTGTCTGCATAGAAATTGTTTGGTAGTGCTTAAACCAGTCAGAGAAAGTTTCTGCTCAAAGGTTTGATTTTCTGGACGAAATACTTTTGGAGAAACCAGCCCTAAAAATAGAAACAACAAAAGGAAAATAACGGTAGCGTAATATTGGGTATAGGAAAGTCCGTTTTCCGATTGAATTTCTTCTATTTTGAAAGCCGAATGTCGATTTAAAATTTTCTTGATATATTCAATGTTTAAAGCCCGTTCATCGTCCTTTTGGTTCGGAAGGTTATGGGTGAAATAATAGTCGTTCATGGCATAGATTCCTGCTTGCGTATTCAGTAACAAAGAAGAAACAGACTGGCTGAGCTGACGCATAAGCAGAGAAGGAAGACCCGCATCCCCATTTCCAAACTGGATTACAATAGGTTCCACATCACCGACAATCATTTTATTTACATAATTTTCAGGAATTTGAAATACAACAGAAATTTCTTCTTTTTCAAATTTATTGGATGCCTCTTCTTTGGTGAGCATAATAAATTCATAGCTATCTTGCAAACTTTCTGTATTTTTCAAGACTGCCAAAAATAGATCCATATAAGGCTCGTTTTCAGAGGCCACGATTCCTACTGTAGTTGGCTTTTTTTCGGCATCGCTATGCTGTTGCCAGCTAAAAAGAATAAACCCTCCAAGCACAAATAGAACAATCCAGCCAACAAGCATGGAAGGAATGGAACTGCGGTTCTTTTTACATTCCAAAGAAAAATAAGTGCGAAATAGTTTCATGATGGATTCCTTTCTGCAAGTGAGGCAATAAGAGTGGATAGGTTACCGTCATATTCATATGGCACAAGTACACCATCTTTTAAAAGAAACAGTCGGTCGCAAAGGGCAATTTCAGGTTCTTCATGAGTGGCAATAAAAATTAGATTTCCTTGTTTTTTATATGACTGGAGATATTGATTGATTTGTTCTTTACAAGGAAGATCAAGTGCGGCACCTGGTTCATCCAGCAATAGAATTTGTGGGTCCGATGCAATGGCGCATCCAATATTTAGTCGTTTTTTCATGCCCCCTGACATCTGACTTACGCGAGTATGAAGAAAATTTGGGATGCCAAGCAGCTGCAAAGTACCATGTTCTAATTCTTCTTGTAAATCCAAAGGACTGTTACTGTACCAAAGACGTAGGTTATCAAGTGCAGTTAGTTCTTCCATAAGAGGATTTTCTTGTGGCACATAGCCAATGGCTGGTTTGGAACTACTTTTAATTGTTTCTTCATAATGGGTAGTAAAAGTGCCGCTGTTTGCGCTGCGAATACCTGCTAAGATGGAAAGAAGGGTGGACTTTCCGCAGCCGTTTGTTCCAAGAATACCAATACATTCTCCGCCATGGGCTGTCAGTGAAATGTCTTCTAAAATTACCTTTCGTTTATAACCATAAGTTTTTTTGATTCCCTTTATTTCAAAGGTAAAGGGAGGGGTTTTTTTTAAGTGATTCATGTTTTCTCCTTTCGCTTGGACAATACTTCATTTTTCTCGATACTGGCGTAAAAAAAGTGCAAGGATTAGTTTTCCTTGCACACTTTTTCAATCACATCCACAATTTTTTTTCTGGTTAATGTTGCTAACTCTCTTGAACTCATCCCTTTATATTCATCATAGTAAATAGGAGGGAGAAAATGCACTTGTGTGGTGACTGGTTTTAGAGAATTTAATTCAAATGGTTTATAGGAATCAATTAAGGCTACTGGAACAATAGGACTTTTTGATTTCATCGCACATTTAAAGGAACCAGGCAAAAAATCGTGAACTCTATTGCGGTTGCGATAATAACCGCCTTCTGGGAAGATAATATATCTGCGTCCAAGATTAACTTCAGAAACTACTTTTAATATTCCCTGCACCTGTGTCTTTGTGGTGCTTTTATCTAGTCGTGTTCCCTGAATCAATCGAATGAACTGATTGCAAATTGGTAGCTGGGAACGTTTTTCGTCGATTACGACAGTACATGGATTAGGATGAGAAGTCATAATACCTAATGCGTCATATTTTCCCTGATGATTGGCATACATTACATATCCTCCGTCCTTAGGTAAATGTTCCACACCAAATGCTTTGGTATGAATAAAACCATGACGTTGCAGGACTTTGATACAATTAATCGCAATGCGATATCTGTCATCTTCTGTATAATCCATAGGATGACGTTCAATATAGGCACCCTTTCTCAAATAATACACAATGTACGGGATCGAAACCAATATTACAAAACAAAATCTTAACATGGAACTCTCCTCGCTTGGCGGTGTAGTTCTAAAACAACACTACCTAATTTTTTACAGTGCATTCTACATTATAGCAATATTTAAAAAAAAGTGCAAGGTGGGACCTGATGGTTTGGAAGCTTTTTATGGTGAGCGTTTTTTGAAGGGAAAAAAGCAGGGAAATGCAACAATTATGCGGAGTTCACGAAAATGGTAATTAGTGTAAAAGGTTGACAAAAACTGGGATTAGAAGTAAAATTTAAGTAAGCCTTGAGGGGGCGGGGAAAATAAAGTACAAGGGGGAGGAATTTTTATGGTGATGGGACAAAAATCGACGAAACCAGAAAAAGAAGAGAAAAGAAGAGGAAGTATTCGGACAAAATTGATTGCAATGGTGATATTCGTTGCAATGATTACAGCGTTTTTTAGTGGGGCAATTTCGGTTGTGGATTCTTCAAAGGTTGCAGAGGCTGATGCAGAGCAATATATTCGCATGACCGGTCAACAGAATGCCGAAAAGATCAATGCGCAGCTTACTCGCGTAGAGCAATCTGTGAATACTTTGTACGACATTGTGGTAAGAGAGTTAGATGATCCAGAGGCGTTTCGAACAAGCAAAGAGTATGTGGATGCTTATACAGCCAAATTAGAAGGAATTTTGGAGGACTTTGGAAATCATACCGAAGGAGCTTTGACTTGTTATATCCGATACAATCCTGAATTTACAGAGCCTACCTCTGGATTGTTTTATACTAGAAATGATAGTGACAGTGCCTTTGAACATTTAACACCAACGGATTTTAGTATTTACGAGGAAGACGATTTGGAACATGTTGGTTGGTATTATATTCCGGTACAGAATAAGGCACCATTGTGGATGGACCCTTATGAAAATTCCAACATTGGCGTATATATGATTTCCTACGTGATTCCAATTTATATTGACGATGTTTCTTATGGTATTGTAGGAATGGATATTGATTTTTCGGTATTACAGAATTTAGTAGAAGCAGATACCATTTATGATAGTGGATATTCTTTCCTGACAAATAGTAGTAATAGTATATTGCTTCATCCAAATTTGGAGATGAATACTTCTTTGGAAGATATGAAAGATTCTGGAATTGAGAAACTTTTAAAATATATGAATAGTGAGGATAAAGACGGTTTATTAGAATATACCTATGACGGGGAGAAAAAATTTGCATATGCCTCTACACTAAATAACGGTATGAAACTTGTCCTTACTGCACCAAGAAATGAAGTGTTACAGACAGCTACTGATTTGCGAAACATGATTATTGCAGCAGATGTGGTTGTGTTACTTATTGTTGTTGTTATTGGTATTATAGTTAGTGGAACTATTACAAGACCATTAAAGATAGTAACAGAGATTGTAAAGAAGACGGCAATATTTGATTTTTCACCAAATGCAAAATCAAGAGATATTGCAAAGCAGAATAATGAAATTGGAGAAATTGCCAGTGCATTACATTTTATGCGAAAAGAAATACGTGGTATGACAGAGAAGATAGAAACTACATATGACACAGTATGTTCCGACATGACCATATTAAATGAAAATTCTAGCAAGATTAATGAAGCTTGTGAAGACAATTCGGCTGTTACACAGGAGATTGCAGCGGCTATGGAAGAGGCATCCGCAGCTTCTCAGAGTGTTGCAACTAACATTGGAAAAGCAGTTGTTCAGACCAAAGATATTGAAGAGGCATCTATTAATGGAGAGGAATCTTCAAAGCAGATTAAAGACCGTGCAGATGCCTTGCAGGAAAAGACAAAACATGCAGTAGAGCGTACCATGAATTTGTATCAGGTTGTGGATGAAAAAGCAAAGAAAGCGATGGAGCGTTCTAAAGCGGTGGATAAGATCAACGAACTGACAGGCTCTATTATGGATATTTCTGAGCAGACGAATCTTTTAGCATTGAACGCATCCATTGAGGCTGCCAGAGCAGGTGAAGTAGGAAAAGGCTTTGCTGTAGTAGCTGGAGAAATTGGAAATCTGGCAAATCAAACAGTAAATACGGTTGGAAGTATTGACACTATTATTGCAGAGGTAAATGATGCGGTAAGAAGCATGACAGAGTGTATCAAAGAAATTATTGAGTTCCTTGATGAGACTGTTGTGGTGGATTACAAAGAGTTTACCGAAGTTGGAAAGCAGTATTATAAAGATGCGGTTTCCTTTGAGGAAGATATGATAAAGATCAGAGGAGATGCAGTAGCTTTGATGACAGAGATGGAAGACATATCCGATGCAATCCATGGTATTTCAAGAACCGTAGAAGAATCTGCGCAGGGAATTGTACAGATTGCAGAAAAGACATCTGATATGGCTGCTGAGACTGGAGAGAACACTAGAATGGTAGGTCAGACAAAAGAGTCTGCTGAGTTATTAAATGAAGTGGTGGAACAGTTAAGATATAAGTCATAGAAAATATAGAATATTCTTTACAAATGTATGGGAATGCGCTATAATCAAACCGAAAATATAGATTGGATTCTTCAAGGCAGGGTGACGAAAAGAATTCCCTACCGGCGGTACAGCCCGCAAGCCCTAAGGCACGATCTGGTGCAATTCCAGAGCCGACAGTATAGTCTGGATGAGAGAAGAGTGAGATAGGAATGGTTATAGCGATTCTGGTGTTTTGAAGCACAGTCAGTTAAGCACAATTGTGTTTGGCGGGCGCAGGAACATAGAGTTTGTAGTGTGGAATATATAAAAGTCAGAGTTAGCTTATTCGATTACACAAAAGCCTTAGAAGAGATTCTAAGGCTTTTAGATTCTAAGGATGTGAAAGTAATGGATAGAAAATATATGGAACGTGCCATAGAGCTTGCGAAAAAGGGAATGGGATATACCAGTCCCAATCCTATGGTTGGTGCGGTCATTGTAAAAAATGGAAGAATCATAGGAGAAGGATATCACGAGAAGTGTGGTGAGCTGCATGCAGAACGGAATGCCCTTGCTTCTTTGACGGAGTCTGCAGAAGGTGCAACCATTTATGTTACATTAGAACCTTGTTGTCATTATGGAAAAACCCCACCTTGTACGGAGGCTATTATGCAGCATAAACTTGGAAAAGTAGTCATTGGTTCCAGGGACCCCAATCCTTTAGTGGCAGGTAAAGGTGCAGCGTTGCTTCGGGAAGCAGGTATTGAAGTAGTAGAAGACTTTATGCGAGAGGAATGTGATGCCATAAACCCTGTATTTTTTCATTATATTACAACAAAACGTCCTTATGTAGCTCTTAAGTATGCCATGACTATGGATGGAAAAATAGCCACCAGAACGGGTGCTTCCAAATGGATTACTGGGGAAGTGGCAAGAGAGCATGTGCAGCAATTGCGCCATCAATATAAAGGAATTATGGTAGGGATTGAAACTGTGCTTAAAGATAATCCTATGCTAAATTGTCGGATGGAAGGTGGCGTAGACCCTGTTCGAATTATTTGCGACAGTCATTTACGAATTCCTATGGACAGTCAGATTGTGCAGACCGCAAAAGAGATTCCTACGGTGGTTGCTACTTTAGAAAATGGGGAAGAGACCCTTTCTAAGCAGAAAGTATTGATGGATGCTGGAGTCAAAGTGTTAGTGCTTCCAGAAAAAGATGGGCATATTGATTTGACTGCATTGATGGATGAACTGGGAGAGCAAAGTATTGACAGTATTTTGTTGGAAGGTGGAGGTACTTTAAACGAGAGTGCCTTAAAAGAGCAGCTTGTCCATAAAGCATATGTATATATAGCACCAAAAATATTTGGTGGAACAGAAGCCAAAACGCCTGTAGCTGGTTTTGGTGTAGATATACCGAAGCAGGCATATAAATTTCAATTGAAAGAATGCAAAAAACTTGGTGAGGATGTGTTGCTTTCTTATGATATCCTTTCGTAAGTAAAAGTATTGTTTGAATAGATAATGGTTTGGAAGAGAGGTGAAACTATGTTTACAGGCATTATTGAAGAGTTGGGAACCGTCATAAAGCTAGACCAACAAGGAGTATCTGCAAAGATTATGATAGAGGCAGATAAAGTGCTGGAAAATACCAAACTTGGAGATAGTATTGCGGTGAATGGTGTTTGTCTTACGGTTACAGATTTATGGAAAGATAGATTTTGTGCAGATGTGATGGCAGAGACTTTGCGGCGCAGTAGTCTTGGAGTTTTAAAGAAAGGTTCAAAGGTAAATTTGGAGCGTGCCATGGCAGCAGATGGAAGATTTGGCGGACATATGGTGTCAGGCCATATTGATGGTACTGGGGAAATTGCCAAAATTTCACCGGAAGGAACTGCAATGTGGTATACCATAGCCGCATCCCAGAATATACTAGAAGGAATTGTGGAAAAAGGTTCCATTGCCATAGATGGAATAAGTCTGACCGTTGCAGCGGTTACAGAACAGGATTTTTCCGTATCTATCATACCACATACAGGAGCAAACACCACGTTGTCTTTAAAGAAACAAGGCGATGTTGTGAATTTGGAAAATGATGTGGTTGGAAAATATGTAAAAAAATTTTTATCGAATAAAGAAGAGAAGACAGAGAGTAAGGTGACAGAAGAATTTTTAGGTAAGTATGGATTCTTATAGAAAGGAAGTAGAAAAATGGCAGAGTATGAATACAATACAGTAGAAGAGGCTTTAGAGGCTCTAAGACAAGGACAGATAATATTGGTAACAGATGATCCTGACCGTGAAAATGAAGGTGATATGATTTGTGCTGCAGAATTTGCAACAACAGAAAATGTAAATTTTATGGCAAAATATGCAAAAGGTTTAATATGTATGCCAATGTGTCAGGACTTGGCAACCAAGCTTAGATTTCATCCAATGGTAAAGCACAATACAGATAATCACGAAACGGCATTTACCGTATCTATTGATCATGTGGATACTACAACGGGAATTTCTGCAGTGGAGCGTTCCCTTACAGCTATGAAATGTGTGGATGAAAATGCAAAACCGGAAGACTTTAGACATCCGGGACATATGTTTCCTTTGATTGCGCGGGAAGGTGGAGTGCTTACCCGAAACGGTCACACAGAGGCGACAGTAGATTTGTGTCGTTTAGCAGGTTTAAAGCAATGTGGACTTTGCTGTGAAATTATGGAAGAAGACGGTTCCATGATGCAGACACCTGAGATTTGGAAATTGGCGAAAAAATATGATATGAAATTCATTACAATCAAAGATCTTCAGGATTATTGTCGTATACATGAAAAACATGTAGTGCGGGAAGCAAAGGCAAAAATGCCAACAAAATATGGGGAATTTGATATTTATGGATATGTAAACGATATTACTGGTGAACATCATGTGGCATTGGTAAAAGGTGACATTGGAAGTGGAGAAGATGTTCTTTGCCGTGTACATTCAGAGTGTCTTACTGGTGATGTGTTTGGTTCTAATCGTTGTGATTGTGGAGAGCAGCTTGCACAGGCAATGAAACAAATTGAAAAAGAAGGCAGAGGTATTGTATTGTACATGCGTCAGGAAGGACGAGGTATTGGCTTGATTAACAAATTAAAGGCCTATGAACTTCAAGAGCAGGGATATGATACGGTAGATGCAAACTTAAAATTAGGATTTGCGCCGGATCTTCGGGAATATTGGGTAGGAGCCCAAATTTTACGTGACCTTGGTGTGAAATCTTTGAATTTGTTGACAAACAATCCAAGCAAAGTGTATGGATTAGACGGTTTTGGTTTGAAAGTAAACAAACGTGTACCAATTGAAATTGCACCACAAAAATATGATTTGGGATATTTGCGTGTGAAGAAAGAGCGTATGGGACATGTGTTTAATGAGATAGAGTTAGATTAAAAAATATTGACAAGTGCAAAATGAAAGTACATGTTGGATAGTTGTACAGACTGTCTTGGAATTGTAGAGGTGGTTTTGTACAAATAAGGATGGAAAAGGTTTTGTCCTGTCTAAAATAAATTAATAAAAAGGAGATTAGAATTATGGGAATTCAAGTAGTAGAAGGAAAATTAGTAGCAAAAGAAGGAATGAAAGTTGGAATTATCGCATCTCGTTTCAATGAGTTTATTGTAAGCAAATTGTTAAGTGGAGCAGTAGATGGATTGGTAAGACATGGAGTGTTAGAAGAAAACATTACTGCAGCATGGGTACCAGGAGCATTTGAGATTCCAGCAATCGCACAGAAAATGGCAGCATCAGGAAAATACGATGCAGTAATCTGTGTTGGTACAGTTATTCGTGGAGCTACTTCTCATTATGATTACGTGTGCAACGAAGTATCAAAGGGAATTGCACAGGTTGGTTTAAGCACAGGAGTACCTGTATTGTTTGGTATTGTAACTACAGAAAATATCGAGCAGGCAATTGAGCGTGCAGGAACAAAGGCCGGAAATAAAGGTTATGATTGCGCCCTTTCTGCAATTGAGATGGTAAATCTTATGGAGCAATTATAAAAAGTTTGAAATCTTTTGTCGTACGGTTTCGCTTGCAGACAAGTGATTGATGGAATTATACTAATACTGGTATAACATCAAAAGGGAGGAATCCGTATGAACCAAGTTAGGTACAGTATTTCAGATGCCTCTAAAAAAGTGGAGGTAGAGCCACATGTGTTGCGTTATTGGGAGGACGAGCTATCTCTTACCATTCCGCGTAACGCTATGGGGCATCGATATTACGGAGAAGAAGAACTGGGTAAAATACAGGAGATTAAACACTTAAAAGAGCAGGGGTTCCAGTTAAAAGCAATTAAACTGGTGCTTCCAAACATTGAAAAAGTGGAAAAACTTCCAGATGAGATGAAGCATCGGCTCTGTGAGGAATTAAATGAACGGGTGATGCAGGAGGAACGGACAGGCATTGTGTTACATACTCAGGTGAATTTAGACACTAAGAAACAGAGTCAGCCGGATAAAAAAGGACAGTTTCAACGGCTAATGACAGAAATGATTAAATATGCAGTTGAGGAAAGTAACAAGGATTTATGCAAACAAGTTTCCAAAGAGGTCAGTACGAATATAGTAAAAGAGTTAGATTATCAATTTCGTATGCAGGAAGAACGTCAGGAAGCACATTTTCGGAAAGTAGATGAGATGCTTCGTAGCAAACAAAAGGTAAGAAAACGTAAAAAATGGTTATAAAAAAGAGGACGCAACATTGTGACATTGTGCTGCGTCCTCTTTTTAAAGTAAATGATTATGCGTTAATTGTATTATTTAATTCTGTAATAAGAGCATCTACATCAATACCATGTACGGCGCATGCCTCTTCTAAACTTTCAAACTGATGAGAAGGGCATCCAAGACAGTGCATACCTGCATTTAATAATACAGGAACTACTCTTTGATCGGTATCTAAAACTTCGCTAATTAACATTTCTTTGCTGATTGTTGCCATGACAAATCCTCCATTCTTTTTTGAATAGTATAAATGAAATTGAATTATTTATACATAAAAAGTTTGTATCCGACATCATTTGTCAGACACAAAACAGTAGCATTCTCATTATATGACAGGAAAAAAGACTCGTCAAGTAATATGGGGGATGTGTCATGTATGCGGAAAAATACTTGTCTAATGAGAAAAATTGTATTATAATGCTGATAGAACATATAAGGAGGAATTAGCTATGGCATACGTAATTTCAGATTCATGTATTTCATGTGGAAGCTGTGCTGGTGGATGTCCAGTTGGAGCAATCAGCGAAGGCGATGGAAAGTTTGAAATCGATGAGGCTACTTGCATCTCTTGTGGTGCTTGTGCTGGAGCCTGTCCAGTTGGAGCAATTTCAGAATAATTGGTTGCTACGATAAGGAACACATAGAAAGAGATTGTTGTAAGAGTATATTGAGCTTTTACAACATCTCTTTTTGTTTTATATTACGGGGGATGCTTTGTTCTTGACTTTGGAGGAAAGTTGCCATATAGTAATTAATATAAAAGATAAGGGGCGATAGGATTGAAGAGAGAAGAAAAGTTTGGATTAATCAATGAATTGAGTAAGGCAGTAACAGACAAGACTGTGTATGAGCATGAACTTCATGATGACAGAGTAGAGTATTTGGCAAATACACGAACCTTAAAGATTAACAAGAATATTGATTTATCCAAAATAGAGGACAAAAAGGAAGTGCAAGCAGAGACTGAGGAAGAATTATTTGCAAAAATATATGCGCAAAGGAATAAACAGTAGGTCAAAATTTTATAAGAAAAGTATAAAAGAAGTTTTGTATAAACAGATTCGTTTTGTTTATGCAGAACTTTTTTTGTTTTATGCCAGTAGTGTGGAAATCACAAAGGTGTTTCTTTTGGGGCTAAGGTCCTAGATGCAGTAAAATCAAGGGGTTCAGGTACATCATACAGGAGTTACATAAAGGTGGTTACAAAATAAAAAACAGAGAACGAAAATGACGTATATTTGTAACCTTTTTGTGCGGATTATACAAAAAAAGTGGGAGTGGGGCGTTCTATTACTGGTTATATTGGTGGAAATGCCAATACATATGTTCGGGGTTTTTTGGGAATTGGAAAGGATTTACAATAAGGACATGGGGGATAGGTATTAGGTAAAAAACAGGATAATACCGACAGGCAATTTATGAAAAATTAGAGGAGGAGTGTCTTATGAAAAGAACGAGAAAGCAAAGCAAAGTGATAGCGTTATTGGCTTCATTTACTGTTATGTGTAATATGTCATTTGCTAATGAGTATGTATTAGCCGCAGAGACAGATGACGAGTTTGTGATAGAAGATACAATGGGAAGTGGTTCTGATACGGATGTGGACTACACAGAGCAAGGTGTAGAAGAGGATTATGAGGGGGACGACGTAAGTGATGAAGATTGGGATGAAAGTGAGATAGAGTTATCGGATGATGAACTTACCCTTAAAATTGGGGCACAACAGGTATTGGAAATTACTGGAGACTATGACGAGGTAACTTGGAGCAGCAGCAGAGCATCTGTTGTAAAGGTAGATAGTGATGGTGTGGTAACAGGTGTGAAGGCAGGAACTGCAACCATTTACGCAGAAGTTTCTTATACTGTTTATAACGAAGATGATGCTTCTGAAAGTGATGAGTATGATTATTATATAGAGTCTTGCAATGAAGAAGAAGAGGAAGAGGATGAGGATGAGGAAAGCTATCCATTGGATGAAGATTGTGAGGATGATGTAGAATCAGAAGAAGAGGAAGACTGGGATGGTGAAAGCGAAGGAGAAATATACAGTGTAACATTAGAATGTCAAGTTACCGTTACATCCAATGTAAAGCTCAGTGCAACCCAAATAAAGTTAAAAGTAGGAAAGTCTAAAAAAATAAAAGTATATGGTGCTACTTCTTCTGTAAAATGGAGCAGTAAGAAGAAAAAAGTTGCAACTGTAAGCAATACAGGAGTAGTAACTGCAGTGAAAAAAGGAAAAACTACTGTTACTGCAAAAGTAAATGGTAAAACTTTAAAATGTAAGGTAACTGTTAAGAAATAAGGGGATTTAAGGGGTATTAAATTTCTTTTTGAGAGCCACACAATTTGTGATACAATAGTACACAAGAGTGTGGCTTTCTTTATAATTTAAGAAAGCATATAATTGTTTGGAAGTTGAGAGGAGAGGGAAAATGGCATTACAGATGATTCTGGGGAGAAGTGGTGCGGGAAAGTCCCATCAGCTTTATGAAAAAGTCATAGAGCAGTCTATAAAACATCCGGAAAAACAATATTTTGTTATTGTTCCGGAGCAGTTTACCATGCAGACACAGCGGGATTTAGTTGCCATGCATCCCAATCATGGAATTTATAATATAGATGTACTTAGTTTTATGAGACTGGCGTATCGAGTGTTTGAAGAACAGGGAGGAATGAAGCGTACTGTTTTAGAGGACACTGGTAAAAGTATGCTGGTGCGTAGAGTAATTACAGAAAAAAAAGAACAGCTTCAAGTATTTAAAAATTATGCAAAGAAACCGGGCTATATTAGTGAAATCAAGTCTTTATTGTCGGAATTTTATCAATATGACATTAAAAATGATACGATGGAGCAAATGTTGTCATTGGCAGAAAAGAAGCCTATGCTAAAGCGAAAATTGGAAGATATGCAGGTGATTTTTCAAGGTTTTGAAGAACAGTTAGCAGAAAAATATATTACTTCAGAAGAAATTTTAGATGTGATGACAGAACAATTGGAAAATACGGACTTGTTTCAAAATGTGACATTAGCTTTGGATGGGTTTACTGGATTTACCCCAGTACAATATAAGTTGTTGCATCGTCTGTTAAAAATTTGTCAGGATGTTTTGGTGACAGTAACCATTGATCCGCAGGAAAAGCCAGAATATCAAAAAGAAGAATTTGCGTTGTTTCATTTATCCAGAGAAATGATAGAAAAACTGACACAGATTGCCAAAGAAGAAGGAGTAGAAGTGGCAAAGGATTTTGTTATTTCAGATGCCATTCCTTACCGATTTAAAAATAGTAGTTATTTGGCATGTTTGGAGAAAAATCTCTACCGTTTTACAAAGAAAACGGCGGAAGAGGAAGTGGAAAGTAAGGGAGAAAAAGATATTGCTTTATTTGCCGGAAGAAATATGCAGGGGGAAGTAGATTATACCATTCGGCAGATTTTTCATCTGGTAAAAGAAAAAAAATATCGTTATCGAGAAATTGCTGTGGTTACTGGAGATATGGAAAACTACAGTCGTTTACTGGAGAAAGCCTTTGCAAAGGAGCAGATTCCTTGTTTTATTGATTATAAGAAAGATATTCTTGGTAATTCGCTTGTGGAACTTTTGCGAACATTAGTGCAGCTTTTTGTGCGTGATTTTGATTATGAGAGTGTATTTCGGTATCTTCGTTGTGGATTAGTGGATATGGACGAAGAACAAGTGGATAAACTGGAAAATTATGTGCTGGCATTGGGGATAAAACGATATGGCAGATGGAAGAAATCATGGGATAGACTTTATACAAAGGAAAAGCTGGAAGAGGAAGAAAAGCAGCAGCGGTTGCAAGAAATTAATGACTATCGGCAAGAGGTGCTAGACGATTTACAGGAGCTGGCAACCGTTTTTCGAAAAAAAAGCCAGACCGTTTCTGCTTATACCACTGCATTGCATTCCTTTTTATTGCAGCAACAGATTTTTCAAAAGTTGAAAGCCTATGAACAGCAGTTTGAGCAGCAGGGCATGTCAATGTTGGCAAAAGAGTATTCTCAGGTATACGAGCTGGTTCTTGGTATTTTTGATAAGTTGGTGCAGTTACTTGGAGAGGAAGAAGTAACTCTTTCGGAATATGGAGATTTGCTAGAAACTGGATTTACAGAAGTAAAAGTAGGATTGATTCCACCGGGAGTCGACCAAATTGTGGTGGGAGATATTGAGCGAACCAGATTGAAGGATATCAAAGCATTATTTTTCCTGGGTGTAAATGAAGGGATTGTGCCAAAAAGTGCTGGAAGTGGTGGGATTTTGTCTGATATGGAGAGAGAAATGCTTGCAGAGCATGACATTACCTTAGCTCCTACTGCAAGACAAACTGTATTTACCCAGCAATTTTATTTGTATCTGAATTTGACTAAGCCACAGCAAAAATTATATCTTACTTACCATAAAGTAAATGGGGAAGGAAAGCCTGTGCTGCCATCTAGTTTGATACGGACCATACAAAAAATTTTCCCAACATTAAGCATAGAAGAAGAACAGGAAATGAAAGTGTCAGAGGATATTTCCAAAGAGCAGGCAGAACAATTGCTGTGTAATACCTTTGGAAAACGATACTTAATGGATGGACTTCGAAACATGGACAAAGCAGAGTTGGCAGACTGGTGGAAGGAATTGTATACATTTTATACAAATCAGGAGGAATGGAGTACATTAGTGTCCCGTTTGATAGATGGAGTGGGATTTACCAATGTGGAGAACCCTCTCTCTAAACAAGTGGCAACCGCATTATACGGCACAGAATTAAAAAACAGTGTTACAAGAATAGAAAAATATGCTGCTTGTGCCTATGCCCATTTTCTTCAGTATGGATTGCGTTTGAAAGAGCGAGCAGAGTATCAGTTTGGCGGAGTGGATTACGGAAATGTATTTCATGGGGTGCTTAGTATGTTTCCGCAGCAGCTAAAGGAAAAAGGGGTGAGCTGGCGGCAGGCATCTAAGGAGGACATTGAAGAGGCAGTAGCACAATGTTTGCAAAAAGTAACAGAAGATTATGGAAATGAGATTTTGAAAAGCAGTGAGAAAAATGCTTATTTGATTGAGCGAATGGAGAGAATGATTAACCGAACGGTATGGGCATTGACAAAACAATTGCAGGAAGGGGCATTTGAACCTACAGGCTATGAAATTTATTTTACCAGTTTAGATGGTTTAGAAGTTACTCGCATGGATTTAGGTGAGGAACGAATGCTCCGCTTAAATGGACAGATCGACCGACTGGATCAGGTAGAGGAGGAAGAAACCGTTTATATAAAAGTCATAGATTACAAATCAGGAAAAATGACGTTTGACATTTCTAATATGTATTATGGGTTACAAATGCAGTTGGTAGTGTATATGAATGCTGCTTTAGAGTTGGAACAACAGAAACACAAAGACAAGAAGGTAAAACCAGCAGGAATTTTCTATTATAATATAGACGATCCTATGGTAGAACGGGCAGACAGTGAAGAGGCAATTGACCAATTGTTATTAAAAGAGCTTCGTATGAATGGGTTAGTGAATAAAGAAGAGCATGTAATTTCTCTTTTGGATAGAGCTTTTGGAACGGCAGACGCCCTTTCTCCTTCTACGAAATCCTGGGTGATTCCAGTAGAGACTGTAAAAGACGGAAGTTTAGGAAAACGTTCTAGTGTTGCCAGTGATCAGGAATTTCAGCTTATGGGAAATTATGTGCGAGAGAAGATTGCCAAAGAGGGACAGGAGATTTTAGATGGAAACATTGCTATTTATCCATACCGCCAAGGGGATAAAAATGCCTGTAAATATTGTGCCTATCAGGCAGTATGCAATTTTGATACGAAACTTCCAGGTAATCAATTTAGGAACTTGAAAAAATTGGGAAATGACCAAGTTTGGAAAGAGATGGAGCGGAAAGAAAAAGAGAAAGGTGGAGAGAGTGATGAGTAGTAACGGCGTAACATGGACCGAAGAACAGCAGAAAGTAATTTCTCTCCGCAATCGAAATATTTTAGTGTCTGCTGCTGCAGGTTCTGGAAAAACGGCGGTTTTAGTAGAACGAATCATTACGATGATTTCGGATAAGGACAATCCGGTAGATATTGATAAATTGCTGGTAGTTACTTTTACTAATGCGGCAGCAGCGGAGATGAGCGAAAGAATTTCTGCTGCACTTGAAAAAAAGATCGAACAGGAACCAGAAAACATGTTTTTGCGGCGGCAGGTAACATTGGTGAGAAATGCGCACATTTGTACCTTTCATAGTTTTTGTCAAAGTGTAATAAGAAATCATTTTAATGAGATTGGAATTGACCCTAGTTTTCGAATTGGAGATGAGACTGAGCTGACTCTTATGAAAAATGATGTGATGGACGCGCTGTTTGAAAAACATTATGAACGATATGCAGAAAAGAAAGAAAGTGCGGCAAAACATCAGGAAATATTAACAGAAAAGGAGCAGGCATTTGTAAAACTCATTGAAAGTTATTCGGACAATAAGACGGATGAAGGACTTCGAAATATGGTACTGGAATTATATCAGTTTTCCATGAGTTATCCATGGCCTGAAACATGGTTAGACAAAAACAAGGAGGCATTTCAATTAGAAAGCTTGGAACAGATGGAGCAATCAGAGTGGATGGGATTTTTATTGGAATATCTGCTTCAGATTGTAGGAGATGTAAAAGAAGAAAATAGGAATGCTTTAGAAATCTGTGCAAAGCCAGATGGACCGGATATGTATCAGGATGCTTTGTTAGATGATATGGAGTATATAGAACAGATTGCTGCCTGTAAAACATATAGAGAATTTTCTGAAGCACTTTCCGGACATAAATGGGCAAGATTATCCTCAAAGAAAAGTGATGTTGTGGATGTAGAGAAAAGAAATCTGGTAAAGTCCATGCGGGAACAAATTAAAAAATCATTGGATGATGTAAAAAAACAATTTTTCTTTCAAAGTGCGGAACAGATGCTTTTAGATATGCAGGCACTAGCTTTGCCTATGGAAACACTTATGGAACTTACCAAAGAGTTTAAACTGGAATACCAAAAGGCAAAAGAAGAAAAAAGAGTGGTGGACTTCAATGATTTAGAGCATTACGCATTGGCAATTTTGTTAGATGAAAATACAAGAAAACCCACTTCTGTGGCAGATTCTTATCGGGAAGAATTTGCGGAGATATTAGTAGATGAGTATCAGGATAGCAATGAGGTGCAAGAGACAATTCTTGGAAGTATTTGCAAAAGAGAGCCGGATGCCCCTAATTTATTTATGGTAGGTGATGTAAAACAGAGTATTTACAAGTTTCGTATGGCAAGACCGGAATTGTTTATGGAAAAATATGATAATTACTCTCTTTTAGATAGTTTGTATCAAAGAATTGATTTGCACAAGAATTTCCGTAGTCGTGGTATTGTATTAGACAGTGTCAATGAAATTTTTAAAATCATTATGAAACGGTCACTAGGAAAAGTAGAATATGATGACAGTGCAGCACTTTATCTTGGAAATGAAAGTTTTCTGGAAGGTGAAAGAACGGCAAAAGAAACAGAATTGCTACTTGTAGAACTGGATGGGGACACAGACCAGGAGGAAAACACCAAAGAAGAGGAAGAAATCTCAAAGATTGAATGGGAAGCACGAATGGTGCAAATGCGCATTAAAGAATTAGTGGACCCAGATAATGGATTACAAGTGATTGATAAGAAAACCAATGCACTTCGTCCTTGCGGATATGGGGATATTGCTATTTTGCTTCGAACTATGTCCGGGTGGTCTGACACCTATTTGGAAGTCTTGAAGGATGCAGGGATTCCTGTGTATACAGACACAAGATGTGGATATTTTTCTACCTATGAAATACGGACTATATTGCAATTTTTAAAAGTGTTGGACAATCCAAGGCAGGATATTCCGCTGGCAGCAGTGATGCGTTCTATGCTTGGAGCTTTTACTGGAGAAGAAATGGCAATGATGCGAAACCGATATCCAGATATGGATTTGATCGATACCGTGGAATGTTATAGTGGATTGCATGAACTTTGTCAAGTGTTAGAAACAGAGACAGAGACAGTGTCTAAAACAGAACAAGAGCTAAGTAAAAAAGCGGACGATTTTTTAAAGACGATTTCTTCTTTTCGAAAGCGGGTGGCATACACTTCCATTCACCAGTTGTTGGAACAGATTTATGAGGAAACTAATTTTTATGATTATGTATCTGTTATGCCAAATGGAGCCCAGCGGCGGGATAATTTAGATATGCTTGTGCAAAAAGCAATTGATATGGAAGCTACCAATATGAATACATTGTTCCATTTTAATCGTTATATTGAGAAAATTCATAAATATGAAGTGGATTTTGGCGAGGCCATTGATTCCGAAACTGCGGAAAATGCAGTCCATATTATGAGTATACACAAAAGTAAGGGATTGGAATTTCCGGTTGTGATTGTGGGGGGGATGGCAAAATCCTTTAACCAACAGGATGCAAGAGGGAAAATCGTGTTGCATCTGGATGCAGGTGTAGGCCCCGATGTTGTGGATGTGGAGCATAGAACAAAAACTCCGTCACTTATAAAACGAGTGATTGCAAAACAAAGTACATTAGAAAATTTAGGAGAGGAACTTCGTGTTCTTTATGTGGCACTAACCAGAGCAAAAGAAAAATTAATTATGGCTGGAAGTTTTAGTAAACAGGAAGATTTAGATGGATGGCATTTGACAAAAAAAGACATGAGTTATTTTCAAAAAAGCAGTGCCAGCAGTTATCTTGACTGGGTTGCTCCGGTTGTTTTAGATAGCGAGAGTGATAATTTCTCTTTCCGAGTTTACAATTTACAGCAGTTGGTTTCTGATGAAGTGATGGAACAGGTAAAGTCTGTGGTAAAAAAAGAAGAATTGCTTTCGTGGAACAGGGAAAAGGTTTACGACCACGTTTTTTTGGAACAATTAAAAGAGAGAAAAGAATTTTCTTATGCCTATGAGCATGAAAAGGAAATCAAAAGTAAATTGTCGGTGTCAGAATTGAAACAGGCGGCAGCGGAGTTACAGGAAGTAGAAGAGTTGGGCCAGCCATTGTATGCAGAAAATGCTTCAGAGGAAGTTCCTCTTGCTGCATTTTTACAGGAAGAGGCTATAATACAGGGGGCAGGCAGAGGTACTATTTATCATAAAGTATTTGAAAAACTGATTCTTTCTAATATAGAGACCGAGCAAGATGTGTGGAAAGAAATGGAACGAATGCAAGAGAGGAGATTTTTAACAGACAAAGAGGTGGCGATTGTAAATAGGAAGGATATTTATGGATTTGTTGTTTCTTCGGTAGGGCAGCGTATGAAAGTGGCGGAGCAAAAGAAACTTCTTTATAAAGAGCGTCCATTTGTTATCGGATTGCCGGCAAGGACAGTAAATGCCAAATGGGACAGTGATGAGATGATTTTAGTGCAGGGAATTATTGATGCGTACTTTGAAGAAGAGGGACAGCTTGTTTTGGTAGACTATAAAACAGATCGGGTGGATGATGGAAATAAACTTGTGAAAAAGTATAAGGAACAGCTTGTTTATTATAAGAAAGCCTTAGAACAGATGACAGGAAAAAAAGTAAAAGAAACTATTCTGTATTCTGTCACTTTGGGAGAGGAATGGAAAGTGTAACCACACCTGTAAAACAGAAGAAAAAACATCTTGACATCTTGACAAATTCATGTTAGCATGAAAAATGCACTATTGTGGTGTCTTATGCGTTTTAATCAATCGTTTGATTATATCATATAAGGAAGAAACAGTAAAGTGTTTTAGTCAGTGAATTCCCACTGTCAAAGAACAGATACATGGAAACCATAAAAAATTTCAAGGGGTGAAAACGTCAATGGAAAAAAACAGAATTCGTCCAATTAAAGTTGGTAAGAAAGTAAGAATGAGTTTCTCGAGACAAAAAGAAGTTCTTGAGATGCCTAATTTAATTGAGGTACAGACCGATTCTTACAAATGGTTCCTAGAAGAGGGACTAAATGAAGTTTTCAGAGATATCTCTCCAATCGCAGATTACAGCGGAAATCTTTCTTTAGATTTTGTCAGCTTTGTTTTGTGTAGAGATGATGTAAAGTACACAGTGGAAGAGTGTAAGGAGCGCGACGCAACTTATGCAGCTCCTCTGAAAGTACGTGTGAGACTCCATAACAAGGAAAATGATGAAATTAATGAACATGACATTTTCATGGGTGATTTACCATTAATGACAGATACTGGTACATTCGTGATCAATGGCGCAGAGCGTGTTATCGTTAGCCAGTTAGTTCGTTCCCCTGGAATCTATTATGCAATCGGACACGATAAGATTGGTAAGGAATTGTATTCCTCAACCGTTATTCCAAATCGTGGTGCATGGTTGGAGTACGAAACCGATTCTAATGATGTATTTTACGTTCGTGTAGACAGAAACAGAAAGGTGCCAATTACTGTATTGATTCGTGCGCTTGGTCTTGGTACTAATGAAGAGATTATCCAGATGTTTGGTGAGGAACCAAAGATTTTAGCTAGTATTGCGAAAGATACATCCGATAACTACAGCGATGGTTTACTGGAACTTTATAAGAAACTTCGTCCGGGCGAGCCATTGTCAGTAGACAGTGCAGAGAGTTTGTTAAATAGTATGTTCTTTGATCCAAGAAGATATGATTTGGCAAAAGTGGGAAGATATAAATTTAATAAGAAGTTAGCATTTAGAAATAGAATTACAGGATTTGTTCTTGCTGAGGATGCAGTGGACAGCGAGACTGGAGAAGTTCTTGTAGAAGCAGGTACTATGCTTACAGAAGAACTTGCAGACAAACTTCAGAATGCTGCAGTTCCATATGTAATGGTGCAGACCGAAGAGAAGAATGAAAAGGTATTGTCTAACTTTGCAGTAGATGCAAACTGCTATGTAGACTTTGACGTGAAAGAGATTGGTATTCACGAAAATGTCTATTATCCTGTATTAAAAGGAATTTTAGACGAATGTGCAGGCGATATGGATGCCATTCGTGAAGCAATGAAACGTGATATGGATGATTTGATTCCAAAGCATATTACAAAAGAAGATATCTTTGCGTCTATCAATTATAATATGCACTTAGAGTATGGAATCGGAAATGATGATGATATCGACCATTTGGGAAATCGTCGTATTCGTGCGGTTGGTGAGTTATTACAGAATCAGTACAGAATTGGTTTATCCAGAATGGAACGTGTGGTACGTGAAAGAATGACTACTCAGGATATTGAGGGAATTTCACCACAGTCATTGATTAATATAAAACCAGTAACTGCGGCAGTAAAAGAATTCTTTGGAAGTTCACAGTTGTCACAGTTTATGGATCAGAACAACCCTCTTAGTGAATTAACACATAAGAGACGTTTATCTGCACTTGGACCAGGTGGTTTATCAAGAGATCGTGCCGGATTCGAGGTTCGAGATGTTCACTATTCTCACTATGGAAGAATGTGTCCAATCGAGACTCCTGAAGGTCCTAACATCGGTTTGATTAACTCTTTGGCATCTTATGCCCGCATTAATGAATATGGATTTATTGAAGCTCCATATCGTAGAGTGGACAAGACCGATCCTGCAAATCCAAGAGTAACAGATGAAGTTGTATATTTGACTGCGGATGAAGAAGATAAGTATATTGTTGCACAGGCGAATGAGACATTAGATGAAAATGGATATTTCGTAAACAACAATGTATCTGGTCGTTTCCGTGAAGAAACTTCACAGTTTGAAAAGAAAAAGATTGATTTGATGGACGTGTCTCCTAAGATGGTATTCTCTGTTGCGACAGCGATGATTCCTTTCTTGGAGAACGATGATGCGAACCGTGCGTTGATGGGATCAAACATGCAGCGTCAGGCAGTGCCATTGCTTGTGACAGAGTCACCAGTTGTTGGTACTGGTATGGAGAGAAAAGCTGCCGTTGACTCAGGAGACTGTGTGGTTGCAAAAGAAGACGGTGTAGTAAAGAAAGCCGCTTCTAATGAGATTATTATTACCAATGACAATGGACAGGATGTCACATATAAATTAGAAAAATTTGCAAGAAGTAACCAAGGTAACTGTATGAACCAGAGACCAATCGTAGCAAATGGTGATGCTGTTAAGGCTGGAGAAGTAATTGCAGATGGTCCATGTACAGCTAATGGTGAGATCGCACTTGGTAAGAACCCATTGATTGGTTTCATGACATGGGAAGGATATAACTATGAGGATGCGGTATTGTTAAGTGAGCGTTTGGTACGTGATGATGTATATACATCTGTTCATATTACAGAATACGAAGCAGAGGCTCGTGATACTAAACTTGGTGCAGAAGAGATTACTCGTGATGTTCCGGGTGTGGGTGACGACGCATTGAAGGATTTGGATGAGAGAGGTATCATTCGAATTGGTGCTGAGGTAAGAGCCGGAGACATTTTAGTTGGAAAAGTAACTCCTAAGGGAGAGACAGAGCTTACTGCTGAAGAAAGATTGCTTCGTGCAATTTTTGGTGAGAAAGCAAGAGAAGTAAGAGATACTTCCCTTCGTGTACCTCATGGTGAGTTTGGTATTGTAATTGATGCGAAAGTATTTACAAGAGAAAATGGCGATGAACTTTCACCAGGTGTAAATCAGTGTGTACGCATTTATATTGCACAGAAGAGAAAGATTCAGGTTGGAGATAAGATGGCTGGTCGTCATGGTAACAAGGGTGTGGTTTCTCGTGTCCTTCCAGTAGAAGATATGCCGTTCCTTCCAAATGGACGTCCTTTGGATATTGTATTAAATCCACTTGGTGTGCCTTCTCGTATGAACATTGGTCAGGTGCTTGAGATTCACTTGTCCCTTGCGTCTAAGGTGCTTGGATTTAATGTTGCAACACCTGTTTTCGATGGTGCAAAAGAGAATGATATCATGGATACATTGGAACTTGCCAATGATTATGTAAATACACCTCTTGAAGACTTTAAGGCAAAATACAAAGATGTCTTAGATCCAGAGGTTATGGAATACTTAGTAACAAATGAGGCATATAGAAAAGAATGGGAAGGAGTACCAATCAATCGTGATGGTAAGGTACGACTTCGTGATGGTAGAACTGGAGAATATTTTGATGGTGCAGTAACAGTTGGTTTCATGCATTACTTGAAACTTCACCATTTGGTAGATGATAAGATCCATGCTCGTTCCACAGGTCCTTACTCTCTAGTAACACAGCAGCCACTGGGTGGTAAAGCACAGTTTGGTGGACAGCGTTTTGGAGAGATGGAGGTTTGGGCACTGGAGGCTTACGGTGCTGCATATACCTTGCAGGAAATCTTAACAGTAAAATCCGATGATGTTGTAGGTCGTGTAAAGACTTATGAAGCAATCATTAAGGATGAGAATGTTGAGAAACCAGGTATTCCAGAGTCTTTCAAGGTATTATTAAAAGAGTTACAATCCTTGGCATTGGACGTTACTGTTTTAGATGAAAATGGCAACGAAGTACAGATGTCAGAGAATATAGAATATGGCGATGAAGAGTTGACACCAATTATTGAAGGCGAGAAGAGCAGTGACGTTGATGAGACAAACGACTTTAAGAATGCAGGATACAGAGAAGCTGGTTCTGTGGAAGAATTAAATGATGATATTATTGATTTCTTTGAAGATAGCTCAGAAGATGCCATAGATGGTTTAGACGACTAATAGACTTTTAGGCGACTGACAGATACATGTGTTCAGTTGGCGATAAAAGTAAGCTAAGAAACAAAAGGGTAATAATTTATAAATGTTACAGCTATGCAGGAATGTTCCTGTATAGCTGACAGACGAAGGGAGCGCCAAGTATGCCAGAAAACAGCAATACAAATGCAGAACCAAGTTTGACCTATGATGCGATTAAGATTGGTCTTGCTTCACCAGAGAGAATTAGAGAATGGTCCCGTGGAGAAGTAAAGAAACCAGAGACAATTAATTATAGAACATTAAAACCAGAAAAAGATGGTTTGTTCTGTGAGAAAATTTTTGGACCAAGTAAAGACTGGGAATGTCATTGTGGTAAATATAAAAAGATTCGATACAAAGGTGTTGTTTGTGACCGTTGTGGTGTAGAGGTTACAAAAGCAAGTGTTCGTCGTGAGAGAATGGGACATATTGAACTTGCAGCACCAGTTTCCCATATTTGGTATTTTAAAGGAATTCCAAGTAGAATGGGATTAATTTTAGATTTATCTCCAAGAACATTGGAAAAAGTATTGTATTTTGCTTCTTACATTGTGTTAGATGCAGGACAGACAGATTTACAGTACAAGCAGGTATTGACTGAGAGAGAATATCAGGAAGCTGTAGAGAAGTTTGGAAGAGCAGCATTTCGTGTAGGAATGGGTGCAGAGGCAGTTTATGAATTGTTGCAGGCTATTGATCTTGAAAAGGAATCTGTAGATTTAAAGAAAGAGTTAGACGGAGCAACAGGTCAGAAACGTGCTAGAATTATTAAGAGATTAGAGGTTGTAGAAGCATTCCGTACTTCTGGAAATAAACCAGAATGGATGATTTTAACAGTAGTACCAGTTATTCCACCAGATATTCGTCCAATGGTACAGTTAGATGGTGGACGTTTTGCTACATCTGATATGAATGATTTATATCGTCGTATTATCAACCGTAACAACCGTTTAAAGAGATTATTAGATTTAGGAGCGCCTGATATTATCGTTCGTAACGAGAAGAGAATGCTTCAGGAAGCGGTAGATGCTTTGATTGATAACGGTAGAAGAGGAAGACCAGTAACTGGTCCTGGTAACCGTGCATTGAAGTCATTGTCTGACATGTTAAAAGGTAAGCAGGGACGTTTCCGTCAGAACTTGCTTGGTAAGCGTGTAGACTATTCTGGACGTTCTGTTATCGTAGTTGGACCAGAACTTAAGATTTATCAGTGCGGTTTACCAAAAGAGATGGCGATTGAGCTATTCAAACCTTTTGTAATGCGTGATTTAGTAAAACAGGGAACTGCTCACAATATTAAATCCGCTAAGAAAATGGTGGAAAGATTACAGCCAGAAGTTTGGGATATTCTTGAAGAAGTAATTAAGGAGCATCCTGTTATGTTGAACCGTGCTCCTACACTTCATAGACTTGGTATTCAGGCATTTGAGCCTACATTGGTAGAGGGTAAAGCGATTAAGTTGCATCCATTGGTATGTACTGCGTTTAACGCCGACTTCGATGGAGACCAGATGGCTGTCCATCTTCCATTGTCCGTAGAGGCACAAGCTGAGTGTAGATTCTTATTGTTATCTCCAAACAACTTGTTGAAGCCTTCTGATGGTGGTCCGGTAGCCGTACCTTCTCAGGATATGGTCCTTGGTATTTACTATCTGACTATGGGTAAGATGGTTGACCATTCCAATAATAAGGAATTAGATGCAAGCATTGATAAGATTTATGAGACACAGGAAGAAGTCATTGCAGATCTTCCAACTGCAAATAGCGAAGGAAAGATTACAACAGATACTATGATTAAATTCCGTGTCAGCGATGACAGATATGTAATCTGTACACCTTTAGATCTTATGGGACGTTACTTCTATGAGAAGAATGAAGCGTTGCTTGCTTATGAGAATGGTGATATTACTTTACATCAAAAGATTAAAGTTCGTATGGCAGAAAAGAATGCAGACGGAACAGAAGATTATGAAATTATAGAGACAACTATGGGACGTTTAATTTTCAACGAAATTGTTCCACAGGATTTAGGATTTGTAGATAGAACAAAGGCTGAGAACAGATTTAAGTTGGAAGTTGATTTCCATGTTGGTAAGAAACAGTTGAAGCAGATTTTGGAAAAATGTATCAATACTCATGGTGCTACAAAGACTGCGGAGACACTAGATAATATTAAAGCATTAGGATATAAGTATTCTACTAAGGCTGCTATGACCGTATCTATTTCTGATATGACAGTGCCAGCGTCAAAGAAAGAATTATTGGATCAGGCAGAGAAAACCGTTGAAAAGATTACAAAGGATTTCCGTCGTGGTCTTACTACAGAGGAAGAGCGTTACAAAGCTGTTATCGAGACTTGGAAAGAAGCCGATGATGAGTTGACACATGCGCTTCTTAGTGGTCTTGATAAATACAACAATATCTACATGATGGCGGATTCTGGAGCCCGTGGTTCTGATAAGCAGATTAAACAGCTTGCAGGTATGCGTGGTTTGATGGCAGATACATCAGGTAGAACTATCGAGTTACCAATTAAGTCTAACTTCCGTGAAGGACTTGACGTATTGGAGTATTTCATTTCCGCACATGGTGCGCGTAAAGGTCTTTCTGATACAGCCCTTCGTACAGCCGATTCGGGATATTTGACACGTCGTTTGGTTGACGTATCACAGGATTTGATTATTCGTGAGACAGATTGTTGTGCAGGAAAAGAAACACCAGGAATGTGGATTAGTGCATTCATGGATGGTAAGGAAGTAATTGAGTCATTGGAAGAGCGTATTACAGGAAGATTTTCTTGTGAGACTATCTATGATGACAATGGAGATATGATTGTGAAAGCAAATCATATGATTACTCCTAAGAGAGCAGCAAGAATTGTTGCTACAAAGGCAATTCAGGATGCAGGAAATGCTGCTAAAGTTAAGATTAGAAATGTGCTTACTTGTCGTTCTCACATTGGAGTATGTGCAAAATGTTATGGTGCAAACATGGCTACTGGAGAAGCAGTACAGGTTGGTGAAGCAGTTGGTATCATCGCAGCTCAGTCTATCGGTGAACCAGGTACACAGCTTACCATGCGTACGTTCCATACTGGTGGTGTAGCCGGAGACGATATCACACAGGGTCTTCCTCGTGTGGAGGAGTTATTTGAGGCAAGAAAACCTAAGGGTCTTGCTATTATCTCTGAGTTTGCAGGTACAGTAAGCATTAATGATACAAAGAAGAAACGTGAAGTTATCGTTACTAATCCAGAGACTGGAGAAAGTAAGGCATATTTAATTCCTTATGGTTCTCGTATCAAAGTATTTGACGGTGATGTATTAGAAGCTGGAGATGAACTTACAGAAGGTAGTGTAAATCCACACGATATTCTTAAGATTAAAGGTGTACGTGCCGTTCAGGATTACATGCTTCAGGAAGTACAGCGAGTATACCGTTTGCAGGGTGTAGAAATCAACGATAAGCACGTTGAGGTTATCGTTCGTCAGATGCTTAAGAAGATTCGAATTGAGGATAATGGAGATTCTGAGTTCTTACCAGGAACAATGGTAGATATTCTGGAATTTGATGATGAAGTGGAAAGATTAACTCAGGAAGGAAAGAAAATTCCTGAAGGAAAGCAAGTATTACTTGGTATTACGAAGGCTTCTCTTGCTACAAATTCATTCTTATCAGCAGCTTCCTTCCAGGAAACAACCAAAGTTCTTACAGAGGCAGCTATTAAAGGTAAGATTGATCCATTGATTGGTATTAAGGAGAACGTTCTTCTTGGTAAGTTAATTCCAGCAGGAACTGGTATGAAGCGTTATCGTTCTGTTAAACTTGACACAGATGAAGAAATTCGTTTGAAGAAAGAGGCAGAAGAGAGTATGCTTGCAGCAGAGGAAGAGGCTGGAGAACAGGAGATTATTCTTTCAGAAGATACAGATGATGTAGCTTTTGTTGCAGATGAAGTAGATGATGAGGAAATCATTATTACAGAAGAATAGAATGTCATGGAGGACCATCGCTTTAGCGGTGGTCCTTTTTTATCTTATAGGAAAATGCGTCCTATAAGATAAAAGCCCTCTGGGCAGAATGCGCACGAATTTGTATGGAAGATGTACTGCGTACCAAATTCGGCGCGGCAAAGCGTGCAAGCACATTGGGAACGTGTAACGTCGCGGAGCGTGCTTGCACGCTTTGTTCCATGAGTATTGGGGAAAGCAGTGCTTGCATGAAGATTTGAAGAGTGCATGATAATTTGAGAAACTGGTAAAGCGTGTTTCTCATGATTGCAATTACTTGACAACAAAAGTTTGATAAGACTATAATGGAGATATTGTATGATACGAGGGGCAAAGGTTAGAGAGAATGTTCGCAGTATCATTGTATACGTGTTTGGTGCGTATACAATTTTTTATTAAGAAAGGATATAGAACAATGAAGAAGGTTATTACATATGGAACTTATGATTTGTTACATGTGGGGCATGTGAATTTACTTAGAAGAGCAAGAGAATTGGGAGATTATCTCATTGTGGTATTATCTACAGATGAGTTCAATGCGTTAAAACATAAGACTGCATACCATTCTTATGAGGATCGAAAGGCAATTTTGGAAGCCATCCGCTATGTGGATGAAGTAATACCGGAATATAATTGGGAACAGAAAATTTCAGATGTACAGGATAATAATGTAGATATTTTTGTAATGGGAGATGACTGGGAAGGTGAATTTGATTTCCTAAAAGACTATTGCGAAGTAGTATATCTTCCAAGAACTGAGGGAATATCTACAACAAAGATTAAAAATGATTTGGGTGTAAATAAAAAATAAGCTGGAGGTACAATATGGTTTCTATTTTAATGGCTGTATATAATGGAGAGATGTATTTACAGGAACAGCTAAATGCAATAGAAAGCCAGACCGTAAAAGATTGGACTTTAATTGTGCGGGACGATGGCTCCAGTGATGGAACGAAAGCGATTATTCAAGAATTTGCTGAACGTGTGACACAAAAAGTAGTATTATTGGAGTCGCATAGTGAAAAGCATGGGGCAAAATATAATTTTTTTGCGTTATTAAATGAAACGCAGGATGATTATATTATGTTTTGTGATCAGGATGATATTTGGAAAAAAGACAAGATAGAGAAAACAGTTGCCAGAATGCGTGTTGCAGAAGCAGATGCACCTGGCACTCCTGTTTTAGTCCACACAGATTTGGAAGTAGTAGATGCAAATGGAAATACGATTTCGAAGTCTTTTTTTGATTCAGCGAATTTGAAAAAAAATCCAAGTACCGCTCAGTTGCTTTTGCAAAATCATGTGACGGGATGTACAGTAATGATAAATAAACCATTGCTATCCTATGTACAAAATTTGGAGATGTCTTATGTAGAAGCAAGTATTATGCACGATTACTGGTTGGCTTTGGTAGCAAAAGTGTTTGGTAAAATCGAATTTTTGCCAGATACTACTATATTTTATCGACAGCATGGGAATAATAGTGTAGGAGCAAAAAATAGTAAAAGTGTAAGTTATTTGTGGAAACGATTGCGGGATGGAAAAGCAGAATACAAGCAAAGTATGCAAACTTCTTACAATCAAATTTCTGCGTTTATTTCCTGTTACGAGAAAATAGGAAAAGAAAAGTCCTGCTGGAAACTGTTGGAAGAGTATGCCGGATTGAGTAAAAAAGGGAAAATACAAAAATGGAAATTTTTTGCGAAATATCACGCATGGAAACAAGGAACTGTGCGAAAGATAATGCAGATTTTGTGGGGATAATAGTTGAAAGATGAGGTTTGGTACAAATTATGAAGTTATATAAAGGCATTCGATTGCTTATCAAATATATGATTATGTATCTGTCTATGCTTATGCCCAGAAGCAAAAAAATATATATATTTGGTGCTTGGCTTGGCGAAAAATATGCAGATAACACAAAGGCATTGTTCGAGAGTGTGCAAAATAGAAAGAGTATTCGGGCGGTATGGATTAGTAAAAATAAAGACGTAGTAGAAGAAGTCAAAAATCTTGGATATGAGGCTTATTATTATGCCAGTCTAAAAGGTATTGCTATTCAGTTGCGTGCAAAATATGTGTTTGTTACAAATGGAATCAGTGATGTGAATCACGCATTTTTAGGAAGAGCAATTTTTATTAATGTGTGGCATGGTGTACCTTTGAAAAAGATTGGTTATGATGATACATATGCAAGAAATTGGGATAGTGTTCCGAGGAAAATCAGAGATAGAATTATAAATGTTCCTCTGGGGCGTGAATATGTGGTGGCAACCAGTGAAACCATTGGGAAATTGTATGAAAGTGCTTTTCGACGACCAAAAGAGCAGATATTGTGTCTTGGACAGCCTAGAAATGATGTGTTTTTTACAGCAAGAGAAAAGCAATGGTTTCAAGGGAAAAAAATAATATTGTATGCGCCGACTCATCGAAAAGAAGGAAAAGAGAACATGGCATTGTCAAAATTGTTCCAGCTTGATAAATGGAATGCGTTCTGTGAGGAACAGGATTACTATTTGGTAGTGAAGAAACACTTTTATCATAAAGAGGAACAGGAAGAATTGTCACAATATGCAAGAATTTTGGATGTAACAGGAGAAGCCTTTGATACGCAGCTTTTGTTGATGGAAGCGGATATTTTAATTACAGATTACTCTAGTATTTATATTGATTATATGCTTTTGGAACGACCTATTTTATTCTATGCTTATGATTATAAAGAATATTTGCGAGAAGACCGACAAATGTATTTTGCGTATGAGCATGTAACACCGGGAGTAATTGCAACTACAGATAGTGCCTTGTTAGAAGAAGTAGAGCAGTGCATTATAAATACAAACTATCATATGGAAAAACGAAAGAATATATTAGAAATGTTTTATTGTGAAGCAGGTAGACATCCGGTTAGTGACAAACTTCTTGATATGGTCCAGAATGGCAATTTGGAAAAGATGAAAAAAATATAGAAAAAGATTGACTTTTCTATCAAAATAAACTACAATCGAGGAGTACGCGTTTTAAAGCGTAGGTTTTGTTTGATGCAACCTCATTGGACAAGACCAATTGTAACAGGATAATAACCACAGGAGGTGAAAATTAATGCCAACTTTTAACCAATTAGTAAGAAAAGGAAGAAAGACATTAGAGAAGAAATCAAATTCTCCAGCTTTACAGAGAGGATACAATTCTTTGAACAAGAAGGTGACAAACACTTCTTCACCACAGAAGAGAGGTGTGTGTACAGCAGTTAGAACAGCTACACCTAAGAAGCCTAACTCAGCTCTTAGAAAGATCGCCAGAGTTCGTCTTTCAAACGGTATTGAGGTAACAAGTTATATTCCAGGAGAAGGACACAACTTGCAGGAGCATAGTGTTGTTCTTATTCGTGGAGGAAGAGTAAAGGACTTACCAGGTACAAGATACCACGTAGTTAGAGGTACACTTGATACAGCAGGTGTTGCTAACAGAAAACAGGCTCGTTCTAAGTATGGAGCTAAGAGACCTAAAGACGCTAAATAATTTTAGAACGAAACGAAACTAATTCAATACACTAATTCAAAAAAGTGCCGGATTAATTTTTGCTATAAGGAACACAGTTCCAGTTCCTGAGGTTGCAGGAGATAGATTTATTAAGTCGAGCGCGAACACAGAATTATTGTGAGTACCCAAGAATCTTATGAAGGGTAACCTTCAAAATTGTATTCTTATAAGGAGGGAAGCAACGTGCCACGTAAAGGACATATTCAAAAAAGAGACGTATTAGCAGATCCAATTTACAACAACAAGGTTGTTACTAAGCTAATCAACAACATCATGTTAGATGGTAAAAAGGGTGTTGCACAGAAAATCGTATACGGTGCATTTAATCGTGTAGCTGAGCAGACAGGCAGAGATGCTATGGAAGTTTTCGAAGAAGCTATGAACAACATTATGCCAGTTCTTGAAGTAAAAGCAAGACGTATCGGTGGAGCAACATACCAGGTACCTATCGAAGTTAGACCAGATAGAAGACAGGCTTTAGCTCTTCGTTGGTTGACTGTTTACTCTCGTAAAAGAGGAGAGAAGACTCAGGAAGAGAGATTAGCCAATGAGATCTTAGATGCAGTAAACAACACAGGTGCTGCAGTAAAGAAGAAAGAAGATATGCATAAGATGGCAGAAGCAAACAAAGCGTTTGCACACTATCGTTGGTAGTATCGCCATAAGCACATATGTGAATATTTGCTAAAAGGTGGGATTTACATTTGTGTGACAACCGCCTGCCAGTGAGTAGGCGGTTTTTTTTCTATAAAGGTGTTTTAAATAAGCACTATTGCCTGTATGACAGGTAGGAACATTTGATTTTTATAGACAAAGAAAATATGCAAGAGCATAAATAAAATAAAAGGGAGGAAATACTGTTGGCTGGAAGAGAGTACGCGTTATCAGAAACAAGAAATATCGGTATCATGGCTCATATTGATGCTGGTAAAACAACAACAACAGAACGTATTTTATATTATACAGGTGTAAACCATAAGATTGGTGATACACATGATGGTAATGCTACCATGGACTGGATGGAGCAGGAACAGGAAAGAGGTATCACAATTACTTCTGCTGCTACAACATGCCACTGGACATTACAAAAAGAAGCAAAACCTATGCCAGGAGCAAAAGAACATCGTATTAACATTATCGATACACCGGGACACGTTGACTTTACTGTAGAGGTAGAGCGTTCCCTTCGTGTACTTGATAGTGCGATTGGTGTATTCTGTGCAAAGGGTGGCGTTGAGCCACAGTCAGAGAACGTATGGCGTCAGGCTGACACATACAACGTACCACGTATGGCATTCATCAACAAGATGGATATTCTTGGTGCAGATTTCTACGGTGCAGTAGATCAGATTAGAGAAAGACTTGGAAAGAATGCAATTTGTCTTCAGTTACCAATCGGTAAGGAAGATGATTTCCAAGGACTTATTGACTTATTCGAGATGCAGGCTTACATCTATAATGATGATAAGGGTGATGATATTTCTATTACAGAGATTCCAGAAGATATGAAGGATGATGCTGAGTTATATCATACAGAATTAGTTGAAAAGATTTGTGAGTTAGATGATGACTTAATGATGCAGTATTTAGAAGGTGAAGAGCCTAGTGTTGAAGAATTAAAGGCTGCATTAAGAAAAGCAACATGTGAGTGTACAGCAGTTCCTGTATGTTGTGGTTCAGCATATAGAAACAAAGGTGTACAGAAGTTACTTGATGCTGTTATCGAGTTTTTACCAGCTCCTACAGATATTGCTGCTATTAAGGGTGTAGATGAGGATGGTAACGAAGTTGAGAGACATTCATCTGATGAAGAGCCATTCTCAGCTTTAGCATTTAAGATTATGGCTGACCCATTTGTTGGTAAGTTAGCATTCTTCCGTGTGTATTCAGGAACTATGAACTCAGGTTCTTATGTTCTTAACTCAACAAAAGGAAAGAAAGAACGTGTAGGTCGTATCCTTCAGATGCACGCAAATAAGAGAGAAGAATTAGATAAAGTATACGCAGGAGATATCGCTGCTGCAGTTGGTTTCAAATTAACAACAACAGGTGATACAATCTGTGATGAAAAGGCTCCAGTTATCTTAGAGTCTATGGAATTCCCAGAACCAGTTATTGAGCTTGCTATCGAGCCTAAGACAAAGAATGACCAAGGTAAGATGGGTGAGGCTTTGGCTAAACTTGCTGAAGAAGATCCTACATTCCGTCAGCATACAGATGAGGAAACAGGTCAGACTATTATCGCTGGTATGGGTGAGCTTCACTTGGAAATCATCGTAGACAGACTTCTTCGTGAGTTCAAGGTAGAAGCAAACGTAGGTGCGCCACAGGTTGCTTACAAAGAAACATTTACTAAGTCTGTAGAAGTAGATAGTAAGTATGCTAAACAGTCTGGTGGTCGTGGTCAGTACGGACACTGTAAAGTTAAGTTTGAGCCAATGGATGCCAATGGTGAAGAGTTATTCAAGTTTGATTCTACTGTAGTCGGTGGTGCTATTCCTAAGGAATACATCCCAGCTGTAGGTGAAGGTATCGAAGAAGCTGCACAGGCTGGTATTCTTGCTGGATTCCCAGTGCTTGGTGTTCATGCAACTGTATACGATGGTTCTTACCATGAAGTCGATTCTTCAGAAATGGCATTCCACATTGCTGGTTCTATGGCATTTAAGGAAGCTATGCAGAAGGCTGGTGCAGTATTGCTTGAGCCTATCATGAAGGTTGAAGTAACTATGCCAGAAGAATACATGGGAGATGTTATCGGTGATATCAACTCTCGTCGTGGACGTATCGAAGGTATGGATGATTTGGGCGGTGGAAAGATCGTTCGTGGATTTGTACCTTTGGCTGAGATGTTTGGATATTCTACAGACCTTCGTTCTAAGACTCAGGGTCGTGGAAACTACTCAATGTTCTTTGAGAAGTATGAGCCATGTCCAAAGTCTGTACAGGATAAAGTGCTTTCTCAGAAGGCAGCTCAGTAATTAGAAAAGATTACTTTTTTCAATAATTTATCGTTCGTTTGTAAAAGATTTATTTAGAACATTACATCTTATATTCCATTCATTCATAGGCAATATGTTTGGATGGAATATGGATGTAGTTTGTAAAAAAAATGCTTGAAAAAAGCGGCGATATGAAATATAATATATAGCATATGGCGTCTGATTATATGAAATTGGACGTAGCGAAACTTAAAAATAATTCCCTATATGGGAAGTATGCGTTAAGCATAAATAAAAGGAGGATATAAAAAATGGCAAAAGCTAAGTTTGAGAGAACTAAACCACATTGTAACATTGGTACTATCGGTCACGTTGACCACGGTAAGACAACTTTAACAGCTGCAATTACAAAGACTCTTGCTGCAAGAGTAGAAGGTAACGCTGCTGTAGATTTCGAAAACATCGATAAAGCTCCAGAGGAAAGAGAAAGAGGTATCACTATCTCTACAGCTCACGTTGAGTACGAAACAGACAACAGACATTACGCTCACGTTGACTGTCCAGGACATGCCGATTACGTTAAGAACATGATCACTGGTGCTGCTCAGATGGATGGAGCTATCCTTGTAGTAGCTGCTACTGA
>CAVIJT010000006.1:0-180674 GCA_963643465.1 Lachnospiraceae bacterium
CCCCAAGCGACTTGTTTAGTATATCATTCCGATTTTGGAATGTCAACACTTTTTTTAATCTTTTTTTAATTTTTTTCTTTTTTCGTGTTATCCACACATTTTTCGCGGTTATCCACAGTATTTCAACCACTTTTCCACCACCTATCCACATTTTGTTTCTATTTATTATACTGGTTTGCGTGTCAAATTCTATAATCCTCATTTTTTCTGTCTAATTGTCCAAGTATATTGCGAAAGTTTGAGTTATAGATTAGGGGCATCTATATACTTTTCCCCTTAAAATACACTTGTATAGGCTTTTCAACATCGGAATACATAGCTACAAAACAAAGCAGAAAAGTCCATTTGGATAGATATGCCAAATGGACTTTTCATTTTCATTATTCACTTTGTTCCTGAAGTATTTTTTGATACAGCTTCAAGGATTTGTCTGATTTACTGTAACTATTTACTGTAATATTTCCTACCCCTTTTCCCCATATTTTAACCGTAGATAAGGATTGGATTTCTCCATCTATATATTTTGTTATCTGTTCCAATGCTACATCAGAAAGTAACTGCACATCCGGATATACCATATACTCCTTTTGCCAACCATAGTATACTCCATATTCCTCCTGTTCTTCTTGTTCTTCCTGCATTTTTTCGTATTTTGAAACATCCACTATTGTTCCATCTGAAATGATTGTTCCGCATCCTATTTCAGAATCGTAATCTTCTGATTTTATCACAAAGCTTTCCTTAGGATACTCAACAAAAACTGTACTACCTGAGGAATCTTCTTCTGTCTCCATCTTCCAGCTTGGGAAACAACTCATTGCAGATGCCTGTTCTGCCGAAAATTCATAAATCACTACTACTTTCTTTGTTTTTTCATTGATTGGACCCACACTTATTCCAACGATTGGAAAATTTTCGTAAATAGGCTTTTTCACCATTACTTTCTCATAGCAGCCCTTTTCTTCATTATACTGGTTCTCAAAAACACCTTCTACATCTGAGGGCTCAATTTCGTTTCTTCCTAAATAGTATTTTTCTCCTATTTTTGCAATAATTCCATTTTCTTCATATATATCCAGATTTTCGTTTAGATTACCATCCATAGGACACTCCTTGTCCCCAAAATATACGGTCATTTCTTTTACGCTTTCCTGTGTGATAGCTGTTTCTGTATTTTCCGTTTCAGCCTCCTGTTTCACCTGGTCTGCTTTCTCTGTACTTTCCGTTGTTTCTGTCGGAATTTCTGTGCTGATTGGTTTCTCCGTAGGTTCTGTTGTTTCCGTCGGCAACACTTCCTGTCCCTTGTTTCCGCTAAATAACTGTGTAAATGTAATATCATTTGTCTTACAGTATCCACCTGTCCCCACTACAATCAGCAGAACTGCGGCAGCTACACCTAATAATCCTTTGTTTACTCTCTTTTTCATTTTCTTTTCTCCTATTTTTTGCAAAGTACGCATTTTGATATAATCAATATCGTTTTGTTCCAATTGGTCGTCACAGATTTGATCAATCAATGCATCTTCTGATTTATACTCATCCATAATTTCAAAAAAGTTGTATTTATCCATCATATCCATTCCTTTCCAATTCTATTTTCATTTTATCTCTCAATCGACTAAGCGTAGTTTTCACCTTCGATTCTGAAACTTGACATTTTTCCGCTATCACTCTTGTCTTTTCATAATAGTAATAGTAAAGAATAAATATATCCCGGTCCACAGGCTTTGATTCTTTTAGAACACCTTTCACAATTTCCATTTTTTCTTTCTTTTCTGCTTTGCTTACTATGTCATATGTATAGATTGGCATTTCCTGCTGGTTCTCTTCCATTTGCTCCAACGATATATGATCTTTGTATGTTCTAAGTTTATCAATGGCTTTGTTTCTTGCAATGGCTACCAAATATGGTTTCAGCGGCCTTTCCAAATCAATTTTGTCGCTGTTTTGCCACAAAGAAACAAAAACGTCCGAGACCGTCTCCTCTATATCTTCCTTCTGCATTACTTCTCCCAGAACATTTCGAACTACGGTAAATACATACTTTGAATAGATATCAATTATTTTTAATAATGACTTTTGATTTTTCTGCTTTATTCCCTTTAGAAGAATACTTTCTTTCAATTTCCTTCCTCCTTATCGCTTTCTTTTCTTCTGTAAATGCGCATTTTTTTACAGGAATACGCTGTAAGAATTATCCCTACACTTTTATATACGGATAAACTTCCTGTTTGGTTACAAGTATTTGCTCAAACTTTGGACATAAATATATTATCTTCTCTGGCAACGCTATAGGAAAGGGCAGAGAACTTTCCTATAGCGAAAAAAAAGCCTGATAAGTAATTATATTCTACTTATCAGACTTGAAAGGGACAATGTCCACCAATATACAGGAGTATATATTTCCTTCAGTCAAATTTGAGCATTTAAATACTCTCTAATCATACTACCGATTACACATGAAAAATACTTCCCCCAACAAATTCCCGAACAATGGAATTTTGTGGAATATCCTCTGTGCTTACTCCAATAAAATAATCTAAAAATTTTAGTATTCTCTTAGCTTCCATATATTCCGGACAATCCTTTGGTATTCCAAATAAAATTGGTTCCGCATATTGTTTTAGCACTGCTAATTCATATATCAAGGCCGAGTTAAACATAACATCCGCCTCTTCCTGAAACGGAAAAATGTACTGCTCCTCCCCGCGACGAACGGATGACCACATGGCGATGGTATCTTTTGCACTGGTTCCTCGTGTTCTTGCATCTCGAACCATACGACGAATCAGTCTACCATCTGTAGTAGGAATTCGATTATGTTCATCTATATTTAACTGCGTCAATGCACTAATATAGATTTTGAACTTGCTCTCCTTTGGCAAAGAATAGGATAATTTATCATTGAGACCATGAATTCCCTCAATTACTAAAATATCTTCTTTTCCAAGCTGTTTATAATTTCCTTTGTATTCTCTTTGTCCCGTCTTAAAATTGTAAGTTGGCATTTCCACTCTTTTTCCATTCATAAGATCGGTCATATCTTTATTGAACAACTCTACATCAATAGCCTCTAAACATTCATAGTTATACTCTCCATTTTCATCTTTTGGAGTATTCTTTCTCTCTACAAAATAATCATCCACCGGTATTGGATGTGGCTTAAGACCATGGGCACGTAGTTGCACAGATAAACGATGTGAAAACGTTGTTTTTCCAGATGAAGATGGACCAGCTATCATTACGAATTTCTTTTCTTTATTCGCTGCAATTTGTTGTGCTATTTCTGCCATTTTCTTTTCCTGCAATGCTTCCTGCACTAAAATCAGATTCTGTATCTCTCCTCTGGCAATCACATCATTAAGCGCACCTACCGTATCCACTTCAAGCATCTTTCCCCAGCCTTTTGACTCTTTTAATGTTTGAAACAGCATTGGACTATTTTTCCACTTTGATACAACAGTAGGTTCTTTTCGATTAGGCAACTGCAAAATGAACCCCTTTTCACAAAGTTCTAAAGAAAAATATTTCAAAATTCCCGTACTTGGTGGCATATATCCATAAAAATAATCTTTAAATCCATCTAAATCATATACGTTCGCTTTGGAAACCCGACGGTACTCAAACAATTTTTTCTTATCCATCATTCGATAATATTCGAATAAATTTTTCGCCTCATCTGTGTTTACAGAATATTTGCGAAATGTAATATCTTCCGCTACAATCTGACGCATCTTCTGTTCAATTTTATCCAGCAACTGTTGTGATACAGTTACATCTCCCTCCAATTCACAATAACTTCCATTTCCAATTGCAAACTGAATGGATACTTTGTCCAAATTTTCTCTTCCCACTACGGAATATGCTGCTTTCAGCATGACAAATAATACGCCACGAGTATAAGTACGATATCCATTTGGATCTTCCACCGTCAAAAATTCCACTTCACAATCTCGTTCTATTTTCTTATTTAATTCCTGAAGTTTATTCTCTACACAGGCAAGAATCACATCTTGCTCATAATTTTCTGCAAAGTCCTTGTGTACATCTAAATAAGATATACCTTTGTCATATTCTTTTGTGACGTTGCCCACTGTTATACTAATTTTTTCACTCATAATCTGTCCCCCAGCCTTTCACAAACAAGCTCCCTTGCATTTGAAAGGCGCAAATCAAAAGTTGAAAGACGATTTGCACGATTTATCCTTTCTTTGATTATTTCTTTCAACCTTATTCCCTAAATTGTTTGAAATGGATTTTTTTCCTCAGCCTGAATAACCTTTATGTCTGTTGGTAAACAATCCTGCAAATACTTCCACACATACTCTACCATAAAGTGTTCTGTGCCAAAATGTCCCGCATCTATAATTTGCAAACCTTGTGCCAACGCATCAATAGCAGTGTGATGATCAATATCTCCAGTAATCAAAAGCTGTGCTTTCTTATTAAGGGCATAGGAAACCATACTTTTTCCAGCACCTGTAGATATTGCAACTCTTTGTACATTAGTTGAAGGTTCACCAGTCACACGGACATCCTCCATATCAAATACACTTTTCGCTAATTCACCGATTTCTTTGACAGACATTTCCTGTCTTAGCATTCCTACTTTTCCAATTCCCATAGCTTTTCCATCTTCCGTCTTTGTTACTTCTTCCAAGACATCCTCAGATAAAAGCCCAATCTTCTCTGCCGCTACATCATTCATCACACCTACATCACAATTGGTGTGCATAGCATAATAGGAAATCTCATGTTTTGCCAATGCCAGAATTCTTCTTCCAATGAAATCGTCTTCTGTAATTTTTTTCATGGCAGAAAAAATCATAGGATGATGGGTAATCAATAAATCCACCTTCTGTTCAATTGCCTGCTCAATAACTTGGTCTGTTGCATCTAAGGCAATCATGATACGCTTTGCTTCTTTTTCTTTTGTGCCTACTAAAAGACCAACATTATCCCAATTTTCCGCATAATGTATCGGTGCTATCGTCTCCAGTTTCTCTATAATTTGTGCCACTTTCATAAAATCCAAGTGCCTCCTTGCAAAATCTAATATCTTCTTGTAATTCTAACAACTTTTGTCTGCTTTTGTCTGATGTGTTTGCCTGAATTTTTTGTATGATGCTATTACAATTTTCCAATTCTCTCTGTAAAAATTGATTCAGACATTGGTTTTTGCTTTCTAACAGATGTTTCCCATAACGATAAAATACTTCTTGTTCCAATTTCTGTGGTTGTTCCACCTTTTTTGCATTCATCATTACATAGTATTTTCCGTCATCTATTAACATTTGTTCCTGTTGAATTTCAAATCCTATCTGCTCCAAAAACACCCGTACTTCTCTGATTTCTGACTGCGGCTGTAATACAAGTTCCTCTACCTGTGCCAATACCTCAGGATGTCCCATCAAAATCTGCTGCATCAACGGCCCACCCATACCTGCTATTAGCAATGTATGTACTTCCCCCGGTTTTAATTCCTTAATTCCATCGGATAATCGGGTTTCTATCTGTTGCTGCATTCCGTATTTTTCTATATTTATCTTTGCCCGTTCCAATGGTCCTCGATTCACATCCAGTGCAATTACTTGTGTGGCAATTCCCTGCTCAATAAGGTAAATAGATGTGTACGCATGATCGCATCCCACATCTGCCACCATTTTCCCCTTTGTCACTAATCGAGCTACCGCCTGCAATCTTTCAGATATCTGTACGTGTTTTTCCATAATTTTATCCTAACTTTCTAAATAATCTTTTAGTTTGCGACTTCTACTTGGATGTCTGAGTTTTCTCAATGCTTTTGCTTCTATCTGACGAATTCTCTCTCTTGTTACATTGAATTCTTTTCCCACTTCCTCTAATGTGCGGGCTCTTCCATCATCCAATCCAAAGCGAAGACGAAGCACCTTCTGCTCTCGTTCTGTAAGAGAACCTAACACTTCTATCAATTGTTCCCGAAGAAGTGTAAATGCAGCTGCATCCATAGGCACTGGCATATTTTCATCCTGAATAAAGTCTCCCAAATGACTGTCATCTTCCTCACCAATAGGAGTTTCTAAAGAAACTGGTTCCTGAGAAATTTTTTGTATTTCCCGTACTCGCGCAATTGGCAATTCCATATATTTTGACAATTCCTCCAAGGTTGGTTCACGCCCCAAATCCTGCACTAATTGTCTCTGCGCTCGAAGCAATCGATTAATGGTTTCCACCATATGAACAGGAATACGGATGGTTCGTGCCTGATCAGCAATGGCGCGAGTAATTGCCTGACGAATCCACCAAGTAGCATAGGTACTGAATTTGTATCCTTTTGTATAATCAAATTTTTCTACAGCCTTGATTAATCCAAGATTTCCTTCCTGTATCAAGTCAAGAAACTGCATACCTCTTCCTACATATCGCTTGGCAATGCTGACCACAAGACGAAGGTTTGCTTCTGCAAGCTCTTTTTTTGCTTCCTCGTCTCCTTCTCCCATTCTTTTTGCAAGCGCTACTTCTTGCTCTGTAGTAAGCAGCGGAACTTTTCCTATCTCTTTTAAATACATACGAACCGGATCATCTACCCCCACACTATCCGGAACAGAAAGATCGATGTTTTCGATATCTTCAAGGTCTTCCTCTTCTTCCAAATCAGTATCGTCTGGTTCGATTAAAATATCATCCGCCTCTTTTTCTTTTTGAAAGCGCAATATATCAATCCCCTGCTTTTCAAGAAAATCATAAATTTTTTCTAATTTGTTTTTATCCAAATCCACATCTTGAAAAAATTCTACAATTTCCTGACTTTCCAATACATTTTTCTTTTGCTTGGCAAATTCTAACAGTTCTTTTAATTTCTTCTGAAATTTTATTTTCTCATCCATCGTATGCCACGTCCTTTCCCTCACATTGGTGTCCTCTCATTACAGTTACAAGCCACTTTTTTATAGCATGCACCAAGTTACAAAGAAATATGCAATTTTTGTAATTCCGCCTGCTCTGTAATAATTTCCTGCAATTCCGCCAAATCGGTTGCATGACTATTTTTATAATCTAAACTCTCCTTTTTTATTTGATATACAGTTTCATTTAGCGCACGCTCTTTCTCCTGAATAGTCAATTCTTCATTCAGATTTCGATTAAACATAGATGCTACTTCATTTTGCTCCTCTTTACTAGAAAATTGATTTATAATTTTTGCAGGATTTACCTGCCCCTGCTCATTATATTGCTGAAATAAGGATGCCGCCACGGTTTTGTATGGTTCCTCCCTAAAATCTTCCGCTGTTAAAATCTTATCCACCTTTGAAAATAATGATACATCTTCAATAAGCCATGTCAATAAAATTTTTTGCGATTCTTTTATATTGTCTTCCTTTTTGTGTCGTGTCTCATCCCGCCATTGTCTTGGCGAACTTGAATTTTCCGGAGATGCAAGCATCTGCGCCCCATAGTGATTGACAAGTTTTTCCAAGTCATTCTTTGGTATCCGATATTTTTCTGCAACTGCTTCTATATAATTGCTTCTCTCCAATTTTTCCGTAAATACTAAGAATTTTTTTGCCAATTCATTGTAAAATCTTGTTTTTGCTTCTGGGTCATTTAAATCAAAATTTTGCTCCAGCACTTCCACCTCAAAATAGAAACTATTGATTGCTTCATCCAATCTTTTTTGAAATTCTTCTTTTCCAAGGGCTTTGATAAACTCATCCGGGTCTTTATAAGGTTTTAGTCTTACTATTTTTGCCGGCAAACCAGCCTCTTTCAGAATAGGGATTGCTCTTAGCGCAGCTTTTACACCCGCACCATCACTATCGTATAACAACAGTACCTGATCTGCATAACGCTTTAGGAGATTTGCCTGCAATCCAGTAAATGCAGTTCCAAGAGATGCTACTGCGTTGGTAAATCCAGCCTGGTGCATGGCAATTACATCCATATATCCTTCGCACAATATGATTGTCCGACTTCTGGAAAGCCTAGCCAAATTAAGCCCATATAAGTTCCTGCTTTTATCAAATACTTTTGTCTCAGGCGAATTCAAATATTTGGGCTTTCCATCCCCAAGCACTCTTCCTCCAAATCCAATGACTTTACTATTTATATCCATAATAGGATACATGACTCTATTCCAAAATTTATCACTAACACCATGTCTTTCATCTATAGTAAACAAACCAGATTCTTTTAAAATTCCGTCTTCATAACCTTTTTTCTTAAGGTATTGATATAAGTCATCACTATATTTATTGGAATATCCAAGCCCAAATTTCCGAATTGTCTCCCCAGACAACGCTCTCTCTTCCAAATAGGTAAGTGCCTGCTGCCCCTGTGGAGATTTTAGCTGATATACATAATATTTGGCAGCCTCTTTGTTAATCTCTAAAATCCGATTGCGAATATCTGCCTGCCTCCTAGCTTCTGGTGTTTGCTGCGCCTCAGGAAGCTGCATTCCACATCGGTCTGCCAAATATTTTAAAGCCTCTTGAAAACTAAAATTCTCATATTCCATAATAAAGGTAAATACATTTCCTCCCACTCCACATCCAAAACAGTGGTACATCTGACGGTTGCCACTAACGGAAAAGGATGGGGATTTTTCATTATGGAAAGGACATAATCCCATATAATTACTTCCCGTCTTTTTTAATTTTACATAAGAAGAAATTACGTCTATAATATCATTTCTTTGTCTTACTTCTTCAATGACTTCTTCCGGATAAAACATTTCTTTTCCTTTCTATCTCCAAACGGTAGGAATAAAGCAATCGCTGTAAGTTCGAATCGCATAATTATCTGTCATACCTGCCACATAATCACAAACTACACGCTCCTTTTTTTCTCCCCGCTGTTCTACAAGCGCCACATATTCTGCCGGCAGCCGTTCAAAATGATTGAAATAATACCGATACAACTGCGCCACTAATTCCATGGCTTTTTCTTCTTGCCCCTTTGCCAAAGGACTGGTGTATACCTCCTGAAAAAGAAAACTTCGAAGTCCATAAAGCGCATCGTGCATCATAGGTGACAACGCAATGTCCTCTTTTCCAAAGTTATTCTTAATTGCATCATGAACTAATGTATTCAGCCGCTCACTTTTGGTATGCCCCAAAATATCACACAACTCTTTGGGAATATCTGATTCCTTAATAATTCCTGCCCTAAGTGCATCGGCAATGTCATGATTGGTGTAGGCAATTTTATCAGAAAGCCTGACAATCTTACCTTCCAATGTAGAAGGGTTTCCAGCAGTCTGATGGTTTCGGATTCCATCTCTTACCTCCTCTGTAAGATTGAGTCCTCTTCCACCTTTTTCCAGAAGCTCCACCACACGAATACTCTGTTCCTGATGAGAAAATCCATAAGGACATACACTGTCTAATGCTCGCTCCCCTGCATGTCCAAAAGGAGTATGCCCCAAATCATGCCCCAATGCTATAGCTTCCGTTAAATCTTCGTTCAAAAAAAGTCCCTTAGCTATCGTTCTTGCAATCTGAGATACTTCCAATGTATGTGTCAGTCTTGTTCGATAATGATCACCCTCTGGAGATAAAAATACTTGTGTTTTATGTTTTAATCTCCGAAAAGATTTGCTATGCAATATTCGATCTCGGTCTCTTTGATACTCAGTCCGAATATCACACAAATTTTCTCTCACCTGACGCCCTTTGGTTTGATCGCTATATGCAGCATATTGACTTAGTTCTACATGTTCTCTCTCCTGCAATATCTCTCGTATTGTTGTTTCTTTTCCCACGGCATCACTTCCCTAATACAGCATACTTTAATGTATATATCGGCACTCTCTTTGATTTTTCATATCTATTATAACGAAAAAACGCCGCATTTGCGACGTTTTTTCAAAAAAACCTATGATTTCTTTTTGTTTGTTGCCTTTTTTGTTGTTTTCTTTGTCTGTTTTACAGTAATCTTCTTTGACACAACTTTCTTTTGTCCATTGCTCAAACGAATGGTTGCCTTAATCGTTACTTTTCCTTTCTTCTTAGCGGTTACTTTTCCCTTAGAAGAAACAGTTGCTACTTTCTTATTAGATGTAGAATATGTCACTTTTACTGCAAGCTGTGCAGACTGTAACAACGCTAAATTAGCTTCACTGAAACTTGACACTTTTTTCATAGTCTGTGGCACTTTCACTGAAAAACTTCTGGATTTTCCAGCTTTTAATGTGGAACCAGAGAATTTTACACTAACTGAATTAACCAGTTTTGTCACTACCTTGCTAGATGCCTGGTTCGCAAGTAATACATATGTGCCTCCCTGTGCAATGTACATAGTAACGTATCCATCTTTTGTTACTTTTGCTGTATCAATTGCAATCTGCTCTAATTTTGTTCCATTGACACGATAAATATACACTTTAGAACCATATGCAATGCTGCTCTGGTTTGCAAGATTTACTTTTACTTTTGCATTAACTGGTAAAAGTCCTTCTTGTGTAAATGTAATTGCTGCTCCACTGACATTATTTGCATCTTTTTCAAGAATAACAGACGCCGCAGAAACTACGGTTGTGTCTGCTACTATACAATTTAAATTCATATCTTTCAAAGAAGATGTAGTTACACGAGACAAGTCATTCTTAGAAATTGTCCATGTAGCATTTACCTCTCCAGTTGTAGCATCAATTGCATTTGCTTTTACTGTCTTTGCCTGACTCTTTGCATCTGTAAGTTCTTTGCTTGTTATAATGGATTTTGCCACTTCTGTATCAGAAACTAATACAACAGTTCCTCCATTAGAATTTGCTGGAATAGTAACAGTTACCTGTCCCTTTTCGTTTACGCTATAAGTCTTATTATTATATTTATCTACAATCTGCTGACCTGCAAAGTCTTTGATTGTCAAAGTTACGTTCTTTGCAGAATCTGTAATATTTAATGCTACAACCACATTTGTTCCTTTGTAAGAACGTTGGAACGCCATGTACTGCTCTTTATCACTTCCACCAATTGTTTTACGATCTCCCTTAGCAAATACTTTGCTATAAGATTTTCTGATAGAAAGCATTGTCTGATAATGCTTGAGCATTGCTGTTTCTGCTTCTGATAAATTGCTAAATTTCATGTCATAGCGGTTTGTAGAATATGGATAATCAGAATCTCCTGTTAATCCAATTTCTTCACCATAATAAATGACTGGCTGTCCTTTTGCAGTGATATATAAGGATGCTGCTACTTTTGCAAGGGCGTCTGCCTGTGCAGTGGTGTATTTGTCACTTCCATCATCATTTGTTAAATGGTCAATATAATATTTCAATCCAGTCTCATCATGAGAGTTAATGAAACTTCCAAATGTACCATTGTTATCAATTGCTTCATTTCTCTGCTCTAACTGTTTTTCGATAGTTTCCAAACTTCCAGTCACAAAACTGTTTGCCATATCATTGAATCCAAAATCTAATAAAGAATCCATAATACCACTATTCAAGTATCCAAAGTCATCTGTATAAGATGCTCCGTAATACTCACCAATCATCTTGAATTTAGAAGATGCTTCTGTCATAGCATTTTTAAATGCACTCCATGTTGTAGATTCTACATGTTTTACAGTATCTACACGGAAGTAGTCAATGGTATCTCCTCTTGATGTCTTTCCAAGATTTGTTACCCATGCCTGCTGCCATGCAATCAACTGGTTACGCACTTCTGCTTTCTCCGTTAAGAAATCTGGAAGTCCATCTAATTCGTCTAAAATATCGTTGTCAGCTACTTTCTCCTCATCTCCACGTAACATACCTGCAAATTCAGATGTTTCTGTATCTGTATCATATCCAGCATGATTTATTACCACGTCTACCATAATACGGATTCCATGGTCATGAGCAGTATTAATCATTGTGTGGAACTCTTCTAGTGTTCCCAAATGTGCATTCAATTTTGTAAAGCTGCTTGCCCAATATCCTGTATAGCCATAGGAATCAATTTTTGTATTGCTATCTTGCATGTTGCCTAAAATATTTTCTACAACAGGTGTAATCCAGATTGTGTTAATTCCCAAATTATCAAAATATCCTTCATTGATTTTCTGTGTAACACCAGCAAAATCTCCGCCATGATAACTACTTGGTCCCTCTGGATTGTAATCTCCTACACCGTAAGCATCGTTATTTGCTTTATTTCCATCATTGAAACGGTCTGTCATCATAAAATAGATTACCGCTTCGTCCCAGTCAAAATCATTGCTGTTTGCTTTTACTCTCTTTTTCACTGTGATAGTTGCTTTTCCAGTGTGGCTATTGCCGTACTGATCAATTGCAGTAACCGGAATCACTTTATCACCAACCTGAATATCATCAGATACACTAATTGTTAATTTCTTAAGTTCTGGATCAATCGCAACTTTTGCTTTTCCACCCAAAGCAGTCAAATCTGCATAAGCCTCTGCAATCTCAGCCTCTGCATTATCCATAGCAATTGACATTACTGTGTTCTCATCATAAGAAATGGCCGCATTGGTACAAGTAACTACCACATTGGCTTTTAAATTCTTATAAGTTACAACAGATTTTGTTCCTGCTGCATTGGTCTTTGTATTGAACTCATCTAAAACAGAAACTGCTGCACCAGATGCAGGTGTTACATTATAGCAATACTCGTAATTTCCATCTGTGAGATTACCCATGGTATACTCATATCGCTCATTTTCCTTGCTATAAACCATCTTACAATTTGTTCCATTAATTTCAACCTGAACATCTTTCAATGTCTCTAAAGTTCCATCCATGAACATATCATCATCACGATAATAGAACTTAATCTGCTTATTTGCAGAATCGATTTCATATCCCTTGTTGAAAGGAAGATATTCTGCTTCCAAGGAACCTTGTTTTAATCTTACCTTAATAACACGCTGAGTAAGTGGTGCCGTAATGGAACGGTCACCTTCCATATCTTTGTTAATTTTTGACCAATCGTCATTTACTGGTGTACCATCACGAAGTAAGTATCCAATCGTTTCTGTTTTTTCACCAATTCCAAAAACAGTCTGATATTTACCATTTACTTCTGTAAAGAAGTTAGAAATCTGATTATATGCTGTAGTAGCGTTCCATGTATATAAGTTCCAACCCTCATAATCACCTGCTGGTCTGTTATATTCTACAATTACATAACGCTTTGCACCTACATTAAATTCTTCTGCATATTCTGTAAATGTCTTTGGACCTTCTTGAAGAATCCAGAATTCCCCGCTCTTTTGTCCTTCTGCAATCTCTAATTTTCTTGTTGATTCCTGATAACTCCATTCTCCCTTAGAACGAACAATTACCTTTAAGTCGTTACATGGGAAAGAATACTTAGCTGTCGCCCATTTTCTTCCCACTGAGTCTGTATACACATCCTCATTAAATTCATATCCTGTCTGATATTCTTTACCATTTGCTTCCCAAATCCACAAATCTCTATTTGCATAGGTCGAATTGTCCTCTGCATAATAATGAATTGTATAGGTATACATCTCGCCTACGATTTCCACCGCATAGTCTTCTGTATGTTCTCCATCAGACATAACAAGTTCTATACTATCACCAGTATAATCTTCAGAAACACGCAATACGCCATCTTCTAAAGTTACACCTTCCATATCCTTCTTTAACTCATAAGTTACATCTACCTGAGTTGCTGTCATAGAATTTGTATATAATTTTGCAGTTTTTGGAAGTGTAACTTCTTCCCCTTTCTGCACCTGAATACTTTGCTCTGGTGCAAGCCCCGGAATAATTACCACGTTATTTCCATCACTACCATACACAATCTTACAGTTAGGATCCTGTATCCAGCTTCCGCCATTTAATACAAATTTATACTGATAAGTTCCCGGTGTAAATCCATCCATTTCTAAAGACCAAATACCGGAAGATTTTTCATCCTGCTTCATTGCATCGGCAGAAAGAGACCAACTATTGAAGGCACCTGCTACATTTACGCTATTGACAGTTCCTGTCACATCATAATACATAAACTTTACAGAATATCCTTTGTCACTCTTGCTTACCACTGGGGAATTTACAGAAAGAGCAGCTTCATCTACATCTTTTTCTGTAAATTGATTCTCTCCGTAGTTATACTTGTCCTCTACTACTTTTCCATCTTTTACAATAACATAAGAGTAAGTTCCATCTTTGTCAAAGAATTTTGCAGAATACATACCGCCACCAGTAAATTCGCTGTCTTCTTCTATATCTACAACTGTATATCCATATTCACTGGCAGTGTCCTTTGTTACCGCATCTCCCACTTGAAGTGTTTTCTTATTCTCTGATGCTACATTTTTATAATATACTTTTGCACCTTCTCCATCGTAAGGATAATAGATTGTTACCAATCCTTTTGATGATACTACTGGATTACGCACAAATGCAGCTCCATCACCATACAAAGTAGTAGAAGCTGGATCACCTAATTTCTTTTGTACTAAGTTTCCATCTGCATCTTTGCTTTTTACAATAGCTCCATCTGCATCTAATTCATAAAAACTGTAAGAATATACACCTGAATTCTTAATTGCTCCAGATGTTGCAACGTATAAATAATTTCCATTGCTTAATTTTACGTTTGCTGGCTCGGCTTTAATCAAAGTTTTCTTTGATGTACTCTTTAAGTTACCTTTTACTCCGATTGCTGCATTGGATACGGCAGCTTCATAATAAAAAGTAAGTGTACCATCCTCATTGTAAACCGGACTCTTCACTTCATCTGCTGTGCTAACAGATGCAGTCTCTACTTTTAACTTATAAGTATCATCTTTTGGATCCATAGAAATGGTTACATCACTTTTGCCCTTAAGAGAAAGTTCGTAATTACCTCCACTTCCTTCTCCGCCCCAAGCATAGTCCCATCCAAAGTTTAATGGGTCCTGCAATACTTTAAACTCATATTTTCCTGCTGGGATATCTTTTAAAGTAATAGAATATGTACCATCCTCATTCTTTTTCAAAGGATGTGAAGTATCTTTTTCTGACCATGTAGCATCTCCAATGCTACCTACTAAATAGTATTCTTCTTTCAGCTCTGGTTTTACAACAGCTTCTTTTGCATCGCTGTTTTTATCCGGATTTTCTGTATACCATTTGCCATCCTTATAATATAACTCTGTAAAGTCTGACATAAGAGAGCCATACACATTGCCAGTATATTTTGACGCATCCTTGTTAAGGAATTGGAAACCTGTCATGGTTCCTTTTACATTCAAACCATACCAACCTTCGCCCTCTTGCTCTGTTTCACTTACCAGAGGATAACGGTTACAAGACCAAGAAGCAAAATATTCTTTGCTCTCTTCTGTGGAAACGGTTGCATTTCCTTCTTCCCAATACTGAAAATAAACCTCTCCTCCGTAAGAACCATCATCATAGAAATGAATGTTTACGTCCATCTTCTTGTCCGCTGCCAAAACAAGTTGTTCTTTTGGCAACATTGTGATAACCATTGCAACTGCTAAAATTACACTGATTACCGATTTTAGTTTTTTGCTTACCTTCATTACGTTCTCCTTTCCCTGTTTAAAGCCTTGTGAGCCATATACTCACACTTTTTTCATTATACCATTTTCCATAATAAAAGAAAAATCAAAAATGCTCTCTTTTTTTTGTTCACATTGTACAAGAATTCATGGTTCCAGAGCTTATTCTTCACGATTTCTTATTTTTTTAGAGAAGATGCAGCCGCAATAATCCTGTCGATATAAATCATACTCTGCCGACAAGGCAATAGAACGTTTGTAGCCTTCTCTTTTCTTAAAATCAGAAAATAGATAAGATATGTCCCATTCCTCACTTAACCGTTCTCCGATTTCGTTTAATTTTTGCGCATTTTTTAAAGGACTGATGGACAGGGTGGTGGTAAAATAATCAAAATTCCCCTCTTTCGCCACTCTTCCAGCTTCTCTAAGCCGCAGCTCATAACATCGAAAACATCTTTCTCCTCCCTCTGGAACACTCTCGTACCCTTTAGCAATTTCAAAGAACCGCTGGGGCTGATACTCTCCTTCCATAAAAGAAACGGGATATTTTGTCTGAAACTGCTGAATAAACCGTTTTTGTTCCTCCACGCGTTTTCGATATTCCTTCTCCTCTGTAATATTGGGATTGTAATAGAATATTGTAATTTTAAAAAACTGAGATAAATATTCAATACAATAACTACTACAAGGTGCGCAACAACTGTGCAATAACAGTGTTGGCACCTTGCCCTCCTTTTCCTGTTCTTCTATGGTTTTGTCTAACCATTTTTGATAATTTATTTTATTCATCAAATTCATCCTCTTCCTCATATTCTTCTTCATCAAGTGATCGTTCTATGGATCTGGTTACACGAATATTTCTCACCGTTTTTTCTATAAGCAAAACCAATCCCACAAGAGCAAGCACACCAAGAAAAATATTCATCCATACTGGTTGATTTTCCTTTTCCTCCCCACGGCTCTCTGTTGTTGAAACCGTTGAAAAAGAATCACTTTCATATCTTTGTATGGTCTGCTCAATGCGGTCATACCGATAAAACATAGCTTCTTTATTTCCCATCCTTCCATAAATAAGGACAAACTCACTGGAACTATCCTCCTTTGGAACGTATACCGCAAAATTCTTTCCATCTATAGACAATACACTTTCCACATAACCAGAAGGAAGCAAGGAGGTTTCTGGTACTGGCACAATCTCCAAAGACACATTGGCATTTAGATACCATATACCATCTTTATCCTTCATAGAAATAGAATTCCCTAATAGGGTTTCTTCCTTATTGTCATCAGCTACCTCTGCTTCCTCCCGTTGTAACAGTTCTTCCTCTTTTGTCATTTTCTTTATATGGATATTATAGATTTTCTGGGTGCCATCTTTTCCAGTCACTACCACTGTAGCCAGATTGTCTCCCTCCTGCAAATTATCATTTCCAGATATTTTTACTGTACAAGCCTTTAATTTCGCCTTTGCATCTATATATAACCTATCTACATCAGAAGCCACATTTACCTGATATTCTAAAATCTTTGGATCAAAAGCAGGTACAAGTTCCCCCTCACTGACATCTAAGTTGGCTAAATTTTTGCTGTTATCTGCCTCTACTGTCTGTTGTTCTCCAATCTTTAATTTCAAAGTATTTTTAGATACTGACATTTGCTCTGAATCTGTGCCAGAGTACATATATATGGTATCACTAATATACACTTCTGTCTCCCCAGCAGAGAGCGCCCGAAATTTCATATGATAATCTCGAATCTGTTCATCACCATCTAAATCACTAATAAAAACGAGTCCATCTCCACCAGATACATGTCTTCCTGTATCTGTCAATTCCAACATAGTTGTATCATAAGCTACATATGTTTGAAATCCACTAATTCCTGCACTTGATTCCGCAGTAAGTGTTACAATAAATTCATCATTCACCACAAAATCGCTTCTTGTCGTAGAAAAAGCAACCGATGCACTTGCTGCATAGATTGCTTTTCCTTGAAACGACAAGAAAATCAAAATCACTAACATCATCCATAAAATAGTTTTTTTTCTTTTCATTGTTCATCCCCATAATATTTATAATATTCTATCCCGCTGAATTAATTTCTATATATGTGCCAAGCACATAACCATTCAATACGGTATCTTCATAAGTAAAACTCACATAGTACCAAACCGCGCCATCGTATACCATACTCTCTAAAATAGTTACTACTTTTCCGTTGGTAAGCTGCACCACTTCTCCATTGTAAGTTACCTTGTCCTTATCCGTTCCTGGTTTTACACGAACATTTAATACCTTATCCGAAACTACAACTCCACTTACTCCAGAAACTGCTGAGGAAGTTGCCGTTACCGCAGATGGCGTAGTTACTTCCGAAGAATCCGGTGTGGTTGTTTGTTCGGTATTTTGTGTATTTGTGGATGTAGTTGTTGCACGAAACAGCACATGATTTGCCAATACATATCCTTTCATAGTCTTTCCTTTATAAGAAAAACTAATCTTAAACCATTTCTTGCAATTTGCAGTAGTCTCTCCTTTGATTTTCACATTCTTTCCATTGGAAAGTTTTACAATGGCATTGTTATACATCAAATAATCATCACTGACCCCCGCACTGTTTCTTACTACCATCTTAGCATTTGTAGTAATTTTTCCTTTTACGGTACTTGTGAATTTTAACTGCACATAGTCGCTAAGTACATACCCTTTCAAATACGTCCCATTATATTTAAATCGAATATAATACCATACTACACCTTTTACAATTTTCTGTCTGCGAATAGATACTGTCTTTCCCTTTTTTAATGCCACGCCCTTTTCTTCATAAGTAAGTTGCTTTGCCGTAGCACTAGCTTTGGTTCTTACTCTAAGAGAAGAAGCCGTAACCTTTGCGGGTATTTTTACCCCAGTTACTGTAACAGTATCTGTACTTGCAGGTGTTGGTGTTGGCGTAGCTGTAACTGCTGCTCCTGGCACCTCTTCCTCTGGCAAAGAAACCGTATCATCCGTTTGTGCTTCTGGTTCTTTTGTAGCTGTAACAACCTTAATAAATGATTTGCTGCTATACCCTGTAACTTTCTTTTCGTTATAAGTAAATTTTACTTTATAGAAATTATTCTCTTCTCCAAGTATTTGAACGGTATCATCTTTATATAAATACACATACTTTCCGTCCTGCTTTACCTGTTCATAACTAGCTCCTGGCCCACTACGGACATTTAAGGACTCTGCAGTTACTACTCCTTTGGTTGTAGCAGCATTCACCACATCTTTTTTAAAGAATTCTGATTTGCCAATCAGCAAACCTGTACACACTAACAAAACAAGAAATGCAAAGCACTTTTTACTGTGTTTATACATCTTACTCCATCCTTTCATGTACTTCACCCTCTACTTTGTCATTACGTTTACGCCTCGTCGATCGCTTTACCAATGTCGTTTCTCTTGTATTTATTTTCAAAAGAAACCCACTCTGTGGCTGTATAAGCATTGGCTCTTGCTTCTTTCAAATCTTTCCCCTTTGCTGTCACACCAAGCACACGTCCACCGTTTGTTACAATTCCTTCCTCTGTCTGTTTCGTACCTGCATGGAATACATAGTAGCCATCTTTTCCTTCAAATGTATCAAGACCTGAAATTAATTTCCCTTTTTCGTATTTTTCTGGATATCCTTCTGATGCTAATACGACACAAACAGCCGCATTGTTCTCAAACTCTAAATCAATCTGATCTAATGTTCCATCAATACATGCTTCCATCACATCAATAATATCATTTTTCATTCGTGGCAATACAACCTGTGCCTCTGGATCTCCAAAACGAGCATTATACTCTAACACTTTCGGACCGTTCTCTGTAAGCATCAATCCAAAGAACATAATTCCCACAAAATCTCTTCCTTCTGCTTTCATAGCATCCATAGATGCCTGATAAATATATTTGTGGCAGAACTCATCTACCTCACTGGTATAAAACGGACTTGGAGAGAACGTTCCCATACCACCTGTATTTAAGCCTTGGTCACCATCTTTTGCTCTCTTATGATCCTGCGCACTTGTCATTGGAGCAATGTGTGTTCCATCACAATAGCAAAGAACAGATACTTCTCTACCTGTCATAAATTCTTCCACAACAATCTTATCTCCTGCAGAACCAAACTGCTTATCCAACATCAAAGTCTTAACACCTGCTACAGCTTCTTCCTTTGTGTTACAAATAAGAACACCTTTACCAAGTGCAAGTCCATCTGCTTTAAGAACAATTGGATATTTGCTGTTTTCTAAATATGCCAACGCTTCCTCTGAAGAAGTAAATGTCTCGTAAGCTGCTGTTGGAATGTTATATTTTTTCATTAAATCTTTTGAAAATGCCTTTGAACCCTCCAAAATGGCAGCATTCTTTCTAGGACCAAACACACGAAGTCCTCTCTCTTCAAATACATCTACCACACCAGCTACCAAAGGATCATCCATTCCAATAATGGTAAGGTCAATCTTATTTGCCTCTGCAAAATCTGCTAATTTCTCAAGTTCCATAGCTCCGATATCTACACACTCTGCAAGCTGTGCAATTCCTGCATTACCAGGCGCACAATAAATCTTATCCACTTTGCTGCTCTTTGCAACACTTGTTGCAATTGCATGTTCTCTTCCACCACTTCCAACAATCAATACTTTCATGGTTAGCCTCCTTCTATTTTATATGTACTAAATTATCTATTACTTCAATTTTATCATTTGCAATCAACTGAATCGCTTCTGGTAAAATATTCCACTCTGCCTCTTCCATTACACGTTTTTGTAATATCTCTGGTGTATCTCCTTCTTGTACATACACAGCCTTCTGTAAAATAATCGGACCAGTATCTGTTCCTTCATCTACAAAATGCACAGTGGCACCAGTCACCTTGTTGCCTCTTGCAAGCACTGCCTCATGAACTTTAAGCCCATAAAATCCATCTCCACAAAAAGAAGGAATCAACGATGGATGAATATTGATGATACGATTTGCATATGCTGCTACTACATTCTGTGGTACGATGACAAGATATCCAGCTAATACTACTAAATCCACCTCATATCTCTGCAACGTATCCAATAATGCAGCATCAAAATCCTGTCGCTTTTCAAAATCCTTTGGAGACAAACACTCGCCTGCAATCCCATGCTTCTTGGCACGTTCCAACGCATAAGCATCTTTTTTATTACTGATTACCACTTCTATCTTAGCATTTTCTATGGTACCATTTTCTATCTTATCTATAATCGCCTGTAAATTTGTTCCGCCTCCGGAAACCAAAACTGCTATCTTTAACATAGAACCTCCTGCTTCCCTATATGAAAATCGAGTAGGGGTTCCTACTCGATTTTCGTTATGCTCTCATAACATTACCATCGTTACTCGTTCTCACGCCCTTTGCAACATAATGCAAGGAGCTACCTGTGAACATTAACTTACCGTTCCTACCAAAAAGGCACGAACGGTAACCTCGTAACTCTAATCAGAGCAGTTTATTTATTATAACAAAGTCACACCTTTGTCTCCTGCTTTTATTTCTCCTACAATATATCCGGTCTCGCCTGCTGCCTTAATCAATGTCATTGTCTTATCCACATCTTCTGGAGCAACAGCGATCATCATACCAATACCCATATTGTATGTATTATACATCATCTCTTCTTCGATGCTTCCGTCCTGCTGTAACATACCAAAAATTGGAGGAATATCATAGCTTCCTTTGTTCACGTAAGCTCTCATTCCTTCTGGTAACATTCTTGGAATATTCTCATAGAAACCACCACCAGTAATATGGCTACATGCTTTTACAGTCACGCCACCTGCTTTGATTTCTTTTAATGTCTTTACATAAATCTTGGTTGGTGTAAGCAATGCCTCTCCTAAAGTGCCACCGCCTAAAGATTCAAATGGAATATTTAAATATTCTGACTTGATTGTAAATACTTTACGAACCAAAGAATAACCATTACTGTGAATACCAGAAGATGCAATACCAATAAGCACATCTCCTTCTGCTACATTCTTACCAGTAATCAAATCTTTCTGATCTACCACACCAACTGCAAAACCAGCTAAATCATACTCATCTACTGGATAAAATCCTGGCATCTCTGCAGTCTCTCCACCAATCAATGCAGCTCCAGACTGTATACATCCTTCTGCAACACCACTTACGATAGTAGCAATCTTTTCTGGCTCATTCTTACCACATGCAATGTAATCCAAGAAGAACAATGGCTCTCCACCTGCACAAGCAATATCATTTACACACATTGCCACACAGTCAATACCAATGGTATCATGCTTGTCTAACTCAAATGCGATCTTAAGTTTAGTTCCAACACCATCTGTACCAGAAACTAAAGTAGGGTGCTCCATATTCTTAAATGCATCCATGGAAAATGCTCCAGAAAAGCCACCAATGTTAGTCAAAACCTCTTTACGCATAGTTTGCTGTACGTGCTTTTTCATTAACTCAACTGACTTGTAACCGGCTTCAATATCAACGCCTGCTTTCTTGTAATCCATCTTTTATCCTCCTATCAAACACACACCAAGCCCAACACATCAAAAAACAAGCCCTGTCATTACGCTCATCCTTCCATATGACCAGCTTTTCCGTGCATTTCTGTTAACGATTCATTCTCCATTATAGCATAGCTTTTTCCATATTAAAAGTGTTTTTTGCTATGAAAGTATTTTCAAAGCAAACACACGTTACAAGCTAGCTTGTACAAGTGTGATTGCTTTAGAAAACCTAATGTCATGAGCAAGTAGACCGATAGGTCGAATTGCGAATGCACATGGCGATTGCGGAAGCGTGAAACGCAAAGCAATCGACTTTCATACTGTATAACTGCATACCAGGCACAGTTCCTTTTATAGTTCATCCAAAGCTTCATTAAGCATTTCTGTTCCTTCCAATACAAATCTTCCATCCCGTAAAATAGTTACCCCTTGCCCTACTTTATTGTAAACTGTAATTTCCTGTAATTCGTTATATGGAATCGTAATATCGGTATGGCAATTAAAATACGCTTTCTCAATTTCTGTCTTTCGCAAAATAGAACAACTATTGTCCTTTGCAATAATCTCTTTTCCATCTGGATTAAACAAACGATTCTCTTCACTCATACTATAACAAGTATCTCCCACTGCAAAATGCGGCCCCGTTTTTTCTGCAATTAAAATTGGCAATTTGTCTGAAATTCCAAACTTCTTTCCCATAGCATAGGCAGTGGTGTTTGTTCCAATGGCAAATTCTCCAATTGGAAGTGTTTCATGCTGATACAAAATATTTTCTTTCACAAGTTCCTGATTCTGTCTCGTTATTTCAGGAGTATCCTCCTGCCCTTCAACAGAAAAGTTTTTACAAGTGTATTTTGTAATTTTTCCATCTTCAAATTCCAATGCCAAATCTACATAACGCATGGAATTTAAGTATACCTCCGTCACATGAAGCAATCCATACGTTCCCTCAAGCTGAGGAGAGGTAAAGACTTCTCCCACTGGAATATTTACATCTGCCAAACAATTTTCAAACAAGGTTTCTGTCAACGGATTTTTTCGTTCCGGAAGCTGCACCGTCATATTGGTTTTGTTCTTTCCTTTTCCAATTACTTTTACATAATCTCCCTCATCAAGAACGTCAATCATTCGCTGCTGAATCTCTCGATACATGTCCATATCCAGAGTATTTACCTTTACAGTCTCTGCAAAAATCTCCTCAAAATCTGAACCGATTTCTGGTATTGGGTACGCAATAATTGTAAAACTATATTGATCACTTGGGATAAATTCATTGACAAGAAGTCCTGCATCTCTCTGATACTCCAACGAAACTTTTTGTTGCTTTTCAGATAAATGAAGTGCTTCTTTTTTATTCATGGGCTGGAATGCTCGCTCTCCAAATACTTCTATCACCGCAGGTCCTGCATACACACTAGCCAACTCCTGACACGCTTCATATCCCAAACGTAAATTTACCAATTTTCGCTCTGCCAATGGACGGTCTAAATAAATAGCCTGATCAAAACGGTGATCAAAATCAAACTGTCGATTGACGCTGGTTCCATAATACCCATTTTTATTTATCTTTTTATGAATACTGGTCACCCCAGTACGATAAAAAACAGGCTCCAATCCCATCTCTCGGAATTGCAGGATAGCCGATTTCACCATTCGCTCAAATCCAAGAGGATAACGAATATTTACCGTTTTCTTTTTCGACAAATCAATTCTTGCGGTCTCAAAGCCTTTACGGAAACCTTCCGTATAGGTTCGTGCCATAGAATCGATTTGCTCCTGTGGTAATACATTCAAATACGTTGCTATGCGAAGTTCATTTTCACTGACATATTCTCCTATGCGATAGAGATATCTAAGATCACTTAAATCTCGTTCCATAATAATTTCTGTCATGAAACTAAGTTTTGGATCTAATAGTTCCCTCGTTCTCTTTGGCATAGTCACGTCACAATAATCACTAATATAATAATAAATTGCCTGTTTGATTTCTGATGGTTCAGAATCTTTGTCCTCCATCAAATTAAATACTTCAATGAACAGCTCCAATTGTATGGTAATATCGAACAATCTCCACTCAAAGGCATAAGCAACACAACTTCTCAACTCTGTATATAAAAAACAAAGTAAAGGTCCATAATCTGGTCCCAAGGTTTCATTTGCATAAGCAGGATTTGCATAACTATTTTCATAACCTTTATAGTATTCCAATGATGATTTTTCTTTTGGCATCAAATCTTCATACAAATCATAATTCAATTGTTTCCATTCATCAATTGCCAATTCATCAATCTCTTCACTGTCCACCATAGACACAACATCACGAATCTGCATAATATATGCTGCTGTCTTTTTAAAAAAATGCTGGTATGCCACAGGGATGGTTTCATGTTCTGTTAAAATGGCTTCAATCCGTTCCATTGCCAATTCATAACGTTCTCTTACCTGTTCATTTTCCTCTCTCATTTCTTCTTTATATGCCATACTTTCCTATCCTCACTTTTTCTATTTTTTTATTTGGTAATTACCAAACTCTATTTATACGTTTTTCCACGAGTTGAACTTTTCATAAATTTCCGGATACTCTTTCTTTAATCGCACTGGCACAAGATTTTGATCCACAAAACAATGTTTACTACTTGCTGTGGCGTGTAATTCCCCGGTTTCTTTATTTCTTATTTCATACTGTATAGAAAATTTTACTGGGCTAAACTGATCCAACCATTCCGAAATTAAAATCGTATCTCCAAAGCGTATTGCTTTTTTGTATTCTACATTCACACCCAACACAGGAATTAAAATCCCCTGTTGCTCTACCATTTCATAAGGAAGTCCTAACTGCTTCATATAATACATTCTAGTTTCTTCCATATAACGAATATAATTGGAATGATGAACGATAGCCATCTGGTCTGTCTCATAATAGTTTACATTTCTCTCATATGGTTGTATCATTTTGTCCTCGCCTCTCTAAAACTCTTCTTTTACCTGTTTCTATCCAACCTACAGTATAACATATATTTTTGCATAGAAAAAGGAGTTTCACACCTTGCAAAACTCCTTTTTCTTACCTAATATGCTCTTTTATGCCATCTCATTTGTGATATTTTCTGTTTTTTCTTCATTCAAAGTTGTATATGTAGATTGATAAGTAGTGTTTTCGCTACTGTTCTTTTTTACAGTTTCCTCTGCCACTTCTTTGTAATCGGAAGTCTCCATCTTTCCTTTGAGGGCATCCATAAAGTTAATACCTGTCATTGCCTCAATAGTTTCTGGTAACTGGCTTACAATATCTGTCACATATCCAGTTACTTTTGCAGCTCCAGTGCTTTGTCCGTCTGCTTTTCCTGCCTGATCTACAATAACAATCTTTTCTGTCTTAGCAAGAGGCTGTGCAACTGCATTTGCAATTTCCGGTAACTTCTCAATAATCATCTGAGCAACCGCAGCTTCGTTGTAAAGTTTATAGGCTTCTGCCTTTTTCTCCATGGTTTCTGCCTCCGCATTACCTTTTGCAAGAATGGAGGACGCTTCCGCTTCACCTTTGATGCGAATAGCTTCTGCCTCTGCCTCTGCTTTAATCTTAATTGCCTGGCTTGCAGCCTCTGCTTCCTGAAGCTGTGAATAACGTTTTGCCTCTGCTAGCTTTTCTGCCTTGTATTTCTCTGCATCGGCTAATTTTTCTGCCTTATACTTTTCTGCATCTGCCTGTTTGTTTACCGTTGCAAGCAATTCACGTTCTCTACGAATTGCTTCCTGTGTCTGTACTTCTGTTTCTTTCTCTTTTTTGGTAATTTCAACCATCATGGCAGTTTCTGTTACTTCTTTTGCCACACGGTTTTTCTCAATTTCATATGCTAAATCCGCTTTCGCTTTTGCAGTCTCTTGCTCCTCACGATATGCCTGAACTTTCAGTTCTTTTTCCTTAGTAGCTGCAGCAACCTGTGTCTCTGCTAAGATTCTTGCTTCTGCACCCATACGTTCTGACTCAGAGGTTTTAATCTGTGTCTCTTTTACTGCCTCTGCCTCTGCAATTGACGCATTTTTCTTAACTTCTGCAATTCTTGGTTTTCCAAGTGCTTCTAAATATCCGTTCTTATCTGAAATATCCCGAATGGTAAATGCCTTCAATTCTAATCCCATGCCAGCTAACGCAACTGCTGCCACTTCCTGAACCTGTGAGGCAAATTTCTCTCTATCTTTATAAATTTCTTCCACCGTCATTTTTGAAATAATCTCACGAAGTTTTCCCTCTAATACATCTTTACTGGTATCTTTGATTACTTCAATTGTCTGTGCTTCTTTTCCCGTATTAAACTGCTCAGTGGCACTTAAAATACTTTCTTTGTCACTCTTTACTTTGATTACTGCAACACCATCTGCTCGGATATCTACACCCTGCTCGGTTCTTGCACCATCTGTACGAACATCAAATTTCATGTTCTCAAGTGAAATCTTATCTGCTCTCTCTAACAACGGCACTACAAATCCACCGCCACCAGAAATCACTCTCTTTTTCATACCGGTGATTACTAACGCTTTGTCCTGTGGAACTCGTTTCCACATAGTCGATATTAACAGTATCATCACTAAAATCACGGCAATTATAATGCCTGCGATCAACATTGCTTCTTTCATTTGTAATTCCTCCCTTTCATACTCATTTCCACGATATTGAACGATAAAGCCAAGTTTACCTCCATATTACTATGAATCACATCGCTTAGTAAGCTACTGCAATTCTACAACGTAAAACACATATTGTTCTACCCAACAGATACTCACCTCTGTACCTTTTACAATTCCATGTCCATCTGTGGTCTTTGCTGGAGCTGTATAACTATTTCCATTTACCACATAAGTAATCTCTCCATATCCATTTTCCGGAATGCTCTCCTGTACTTTCGCCAAAACACCAATTAACTCTTCCTGCTCTGGTGTACTTGTGTTTTGCGCCTTACGAAGAGGAATAAGGATACCACGATAAAATCCCAGTGCAATTACTAATGCAACTACCACTGCAATCACACAGACAAGTACCTCCGACAAAAAGGGTGCTACTTTGTGTAAAATCATTCCCATTCCGCCAAATACTGTACTCCACAACACATACACCATAGGACTTGTAGGCAGTCCCACATCAATGCTGACAGCACCAATATCCAGTCCATCTACACCAGTCATATCAAATATATGACCAAGAACAACCGATATCAGAGTCAAGCCTATGCCTACTAGAAAGCAAACCTCAAAAAGAAGTTCCATGTTCATATCCTCACCTTCTTTCCTGCATCCTGCTTCTGCCAAAGGGGCATGATAATTTTATATTACCATGAAACCAATGCCTAAAATAAAGCAGATTGCCACTATCATATTCATGCTCACTCCCTCACCTTCTTCCTTTTTATATGTATATCATACCATATCCATTTTATGCTTTCATTAAAAAAAGATAAAAAAAGATGCAGCATCCTCTCTCATTGAAAAATACTACATCCTTTTCTATATACACTTTTATTTATGAAATATTTTATTCTGGCACTACAATTTTGCCAGCAACAGCACATGCTGCTGCCGCCTTTGGAGAAGCCAGATAAATTCCTACTTTTGAGGTTCCCATTCTTCCAAGGAAATTACGATTATTGGTTGCAACTACAGTCTCACCATCTGTTAAAATACCGCCGGTTCTTCCACAACACAATCCACAGCTAGGATGTGTAATAATGGCTCCTGCCTTTGTTAAAATCTCCATAGTTCCATTCTCTAATGCCTGTGTATAAATTTTACGACTTGCAGGTGTAACAATTAATTTTACAAATGGTGCTACTTTTTTACCACGAAGCACCTCTGCCGCTGCCATCAAATCTTCTAAACGTCCATTGGTACAAGAACCAATAAATACCTGATCAATTTCTTTTCCTTCCAATTCTGCAATTGGTTTTACATTATCCACGTTAGAAGGACATGCCATAACCGGTACAAAATCTTCCGCCTTATAATTAATCACTTGGCAATAGGTAGCATCTGCATCGCCCACTAAGTCACGTTCCTTATCTGTCAACGTCATTTCACAATACTCTGCAGTTTTTTCATCTGGTGTAAACAAAGCACATTTTGCACCTGCCTCAATTGCCATGTTGGACATAGACATTCTAGATGCTACAGACATATTCTCCACCGTATCTCCAGCAAATTCCAATGCCTTGTAAGTTGCTCCGTCTGCTCCTAAATCGCCGATAAGTTTCAAAATAATATCTTTTGCCATTACATTCTTTGGAAGTTCTCCAGTAATATTTACCCGAATGGTTTCTGGAACACGCACCCACATAGTTCCTGTTCCAAGAATACTTGCCATTTCTGTATATCCAATTCCGGAAGAAAATGCTCCCACACATCCATAAGTAGTTGTATGGCTGTCTGTACCAAATACAATATTTCCCGGTTTTACATAACCTGCCTCAGTCATAAGCTGATGACAAATTCCATCTGCTCTGTGGATATTTTTCATTCCGTATTTTTCCACAAATTCATTTCCTACTCGAAAATGTCTCGTGTCGTCCACCTGACTAGCTGGCACTAAATGGTCATAAATTAGTACCACTTTATCCGGATCCCATAATTTCTGAAATCCCATCTCTTCAAATTTGGAGGCTACAAATGGGATAAATATATCGTGAATCATAACACGATCCACATTTACAGTTACAATATCTCCCGGTTTTACCTCTTTCCCGGTGTTATTTCGAATAATCTTTTCAATGATTGTTGCGCCCATGTTCATCCTCCTAATCTAAACCATTCAATTTACGCATGGCTTTTACAAGACCGCCTGCATTAATAATGTCCATCAAATTGTCTGGCAAAGCTGCAATCTCATACTGCTTTCCATTATGGGTAATGGACTGGTTCAAGGTTACTTCTACCTGATCTCCCTCTTCTACCACATCACGAAGCTCTGCATTTTCAATAAGTAACAGACCGTTATTGATAGAGTTACGGAAGAAGATTCTTGCAAAGGATTTTGCAATGACACATTTTACGCCCAATGCTTTAATAATTTCCGGTGCCTGTTCTCTTGATGAGCCACATCCAAAATTCTTTCCTGCAACAATAATATCTCCCTCTTTTATCTGTCCTGCAAGTTCCGGACGAAGTGGAGAAAATGCGTAAGGCGCCATATCTTTTACAGTTTCTAACGCAAGATATTCTGTAGGAATGATAATATCGGTATCAATGTCATCTCCAAGAACCCAAATTTTTCCACTAAATTTTTCCATAGTTATGTACGTTCCTTTCTATCCAATCTAAACCATGATATTGGGGAAAAGTCACCAAATTGGATGCAAGCAACCAATCTGCAACCTTTTGCCTCTTATACCATATCTGCAGTCGCAATCTCACCTTTGATAGCTGATGCAGTAACCGTTGCTGCTGATGCAAGATATACAAAAGAATCTTTATGTCCTGCTCGTCCTTTAAAGTTTCTAGTACCAGTGCTGATCAGTACCTCATTCTCGCCAATGACACCCTGACAGCTTCCCCAACAAACACTACAGTTTGGATTCATAACAATAGCACCTGCATCCATAAATATCTTTAAAAGTCCTTCTTCCAATGCCTGCTCATATACAGCTGCACTAGCTGGAACAACAAGAAAACGTACCAATGGATGTACTTTCTTTCCTTTAATCACTTTGGCACCTGCACGTAAATCTTCAATACGGCCATTGTTACAAGAACCAAGAAATGCCTCATCAATATGTGTTCCCACGCACTCTTTTGCATCTACTACACTATCCACAAAATGCGGTTTTGCCACAATTGGGCGAATGGTAGACAGATCAATGTCATATACTTTTGCAAAATTAGCATCCGCATCACTCTTAAAGCTGTGTTTTGGCTCTCTTCCATGTTCTTTCAAATAAGATATGGTAATCTCATCCACTTCCATCAATGCAGTCTTTGCTCCTGCCTCTACACAAAGATTACACATAGCAATACGATCACTCATATTCAATGTTTTTAAACCTTCACCGCCAAACTCCATCGCTGCATAGTTTGCTCCATTTGCTCCGATTTGTCCAATAATGGTAAGAATCAAATCTCTGGCATATACACCCTCTGGCAATTTTCCTGTCAAGTTAAAACGTAAGGTTTCTGGAACCAACAACCATGACTTTCCTGTTACCATGGCATATAAATAGTCTGTACATCCAACACCAGTACCAAAAGCACCTACTGCACCATATGCACAAGTATGACTATCCGCACCAAAAATTAATTCTCCAGAAGTCACATGGTTTTCCATCATAACCTGATGGCACACACCTGCTCCTTCGTAAAAAGTAATCCCATGCTCCTTTGCAAAGTCTCTCATTTTTTTATGAGAAGCCGCAGTTTTAACACTGTCACATGGCACATTATGATCCACGATCCACACTAATTTGTTCACATCTGCAATGTGAGGATTTTTAAGTTTATGATACATATCAATGGTAAGATGTGTAGTTCCGTCATTACTCATAAGTCGATCCAATTCCACTGTATGAATATCTCCAGCTTTTACTTCCTCCACACCGGCTGCCGCCGCAATAATCTTTTCTGCAATTGTCATTCCCATTTGCTTAATCCTCCTTATTTAATGATGCAATCAAGCCGCCCTGATCCAAGATTCCCTGCATATATTCCGGAAGTTTGGTACATGTAAATTCTGTTCCATTTACACGAACCACACCGGCCTGCATATCCAGTTCCATATCATCTCCTGCATTTACATTCTCGTGCAAATCTTTACAGACAATCACTGGCAAACCAATATTAATGGCATTTCTATAAAATATTCTTGCAAAAGATTTTGCAATCACTGCCTTTACTCCCAATGCTTTTAACACGCTTGGTGCCTGCTCTCTTGATGAACCACATCCAAAGTTTTCCGATGCCACAACAAAATCGCCCGGTTTTACCTGACTTGCAAAATTTGGATCTAATGATTCAAATGTGTATGTTTTCATCTCATCAATTGTTGAGAACAATAGATACTGTGACGCAATAATCTGGTCGGTATCTACATCCTGCTGAAATTTAAAAATCTTTCCCATGACAATTCCTCCAATTTTTATTTTTCTTATTTTCTACCAGTAGATCCAAAACCACTTTCCCCACGTAGGGTATCATTTAGTTCCTCCACTACTGTATATTCCGCAGTTAAATATGGGGTAAGGATCATCTGTGCAATACGCTCTTTTGGTTCAATAACCGCTTCTTTGTTACTATGGTTATGAAGTGGCACCATAATTTCTCCACGATAATCTGCATCGATAACACCCACTTTATTTGCCGGTGCCAATCCTTTCTTGGTAGCAAGACCACTTCTTGCGTACACAAGTCCTGCATATCCTACTGGTATCTCCATAGCAATTCCAGTCTTTACCAAATATGTTTCACCCGGTGCAATGGTTACTTTTTCCTCTAAGCAAGCATATAAATCTGCTCCTGCTGCATAGGCACTTCCATAAGTGGGAACGATTGCATCTTCACATAGTTTCTTTACATTTACTTTTTCTACTAACATGTTCTATCCTCCTTATCTGCTCCAAAACAGATATCTATCAATCACCAGAACAAAGCGTGCAAGCACGCTCCGCGACGTTACACTTTCCCAATATGCTTGCACGCTTTGCCGCGCCGAATTTGGTACGCAGTACATCTTCCATACAAATTCGTGCGCATCCTGCCCAGAGGGCTTTTATCTTATAGGACGCATTTCCTATAAGATAAAAACACTCTTTGTATTAATCATACAATAATACAATTTCTTGTTTCTCTAAGGATTCTTGTACTAAAATAGTTCGTTGATTAGAGGAACCTTTAAATCGAAGGTTTAAATTTTTTAATTCCTCCACGAATTCTCCGTCCACCAACACATCTATGTAAGACATAAATTCCTTCGTATGCGGACAATTTTCCCACATATTTCCCAGTATATCCTCATCAAAGGTATATCCCGTAAAACACCAAATGGTTTTCTCAGGAAACGTTTCCTTTACCTTGCGAAGTAACGGCAAAAGTCCTTCCTGATTTTCCAGCTCCATAGGATCTCCTCCCAAAAGAGTCAGCCCTTTGATATGATCTGGCTGCAAATACGAAAGGATTTCATCAATGGTATGACTGGTAAAAGCTTTCCCATAATGAAAATCCCAAGTTTCAGGATTGAAACAATTTTTGCACTTATGGGTACATCCACTAACAAACAGCGACACCCGAATTCCCGGACCATTTGCCACATCTACACGCTTAATATCTGCGTAATTCATCTCTTTTGCCTCCTTGTATGGAACGGTACGTTACTGACGTACAACAGATACCATTTTACCATATTCCAATCTTTTTCTCAATGGTTACCGTTCATACGTCAATATGCGCCAAAATTGTCAATATAGCTTCTGTCCTGTGTGGTGTTATCAAAATAAGATAGGAATAATCCACCTTACAAAGCCTACAACTGTAAAAATATACTACACTCCTCAGCTACCAATCATAAAACCAAGCTATTATAACATATTTTAAGGTTGAGAAATTCATGTTATAATAAGAAAAAAAGAAAGGCGGGATACTATGAATGCTGGTAATACTATGTTTGATTATTTGGACTGGCGCGGAGACCTGCCCATGACTGCAATTCCCATACAAGAAATTGATGGAATGATTTTGTCTCGATTCGTCTATGCTCCATTCCATCTTACTTCTTTAAAGGATTCCAAAACTTTTGTAAAAGTTTCTGAAGTTTTAAAAGAGCTGCTGGCAATCCCAAATCTTTCCGAACATGTTTTAGATCAAGGAGACATTACTTTATTTCAAGCACTAGAAAAAAGTCCCCGATTTTATAACTTAACAATGGGAAATTTTGTAGATGTATTCGATGCCAAACGGGAATCTCAGTTCTCTGCCTGTACATTTGAAATCACACCGGATTTATCCTGCATCTGCTATCGTGGCACAGACAACACGCTGATTGGCTGGAAAGAAAACTTTAATATGGGATTTAGCTGCCCCATTCCTTCTCAAGAACTTGCTTTACAATATTTTGAAAACTATGCCAGAGATACGAAAAATACCCTTATGCTCATAGGCCATTCCAAAGGTGGCAATTTAGCCGTTTATGCTTCTGCTTTCTGCCATCCTGCATTTCAACAAAGGATTCAAATAGTATATAGTTATGACGGACCGGGATTTGTTTCCAAAATCCTCTCTACTCCAGAATATCTGTCTATTTGCAGCAAAATACATACTTATGTTCCTCAATCTTCTATTGTAGGCATTTTGCTTGGACACAAAGAAGCACATTCTATTGTACACAGCACGGAAAACCGAATCTTTTTTCAGCATAATGTATATTCCTGGTGTGTATATGGAACTTCCTTTGTTCTTGAAGATACCTTATCCGATACTAGCCGCTATTTTGACTCTACCATGCGTGACTGGCTAGCCTCTATGAATTACGAACAAAGAGAACTTTTTGTGGAAAGTATTTTTTCTATTGTTTCCAGCACCAATGCCAAAACACTGAATGATTTAAAAAATAACCCACTTGAAAGTTCCAAACTTATTTTTCAAAATATGCGTTCTTTGGATGAAGAAAGCAAAACCGTTATTTCTGAAGGGTTATCCCTTTTTATGCGCAGTGCCAAAAACAGTCTCGATGTGCTTTTGCACTAAAAAGGTCACAAATCGGATAAAATATCCAACTTGTGACCTTTTTTATTATGATTTATTTCACTCGTATCTTTTTAATCGTTTTTGTAGCAGTAGAACCGGTGGCATCTTTTACCGTAAGTGTCACTTTATAAGTTCCTTTCTTGGTTGTCTTCCATACAAATGTATTCTTTGATTTATATCCAGAAGATTTTACCTTCTTTCCTGCTGCATTGTACACAATAAAACGATACTTATAAGACTTCTTTCCACCGCTTGCTTTAGCAGTAAACGTAATACGTTTTCCTTTTTTGATTGTCTTTTTACTTGCCTTTAAGGAAAGGGCAGTCAATTTCTTTGCTACAATTACAATTCCCTTGGAACTGCTGATTTTGGCACCAGCTGCGTCCGTTACAGTCATTTCTACACGGAAATTTCCTGTTGTTTTTGGTGTCCAGTTAAACACCACACGATTATTTGACACAGTTTCTGCATAGGCTGCCACTTCTTTATCACTATCATCATACACTTTCATGCTAAATGTATAGTTCGCTACTCCTCCAGAAACTGCTACCGTTACTTTCACGTCTTTTCCTGCCACCTGAGACAATGCAGGATTCAAAGACATAGAAGTAATCGTAAGTTCTCCAGATGATACAATCGGTGTCTGTGTTGGTGCATTGGTTACCTGTCCATCTGCCTGATTCGCATTATTACTTGGAACAGGAGTTTCTTTTCCACTTGGATTTACCTGACTACTTGCTGTTGGTGTAGCAGTTTCTTTCACAGTTGCACTTGCTGTCACTTGCACCTTTGTTGTGGCGGTTGGTGTGGCAGTTTCTTCTACCTCTTTCTCTTCTATTGTTCCATCGCCTGTAACCTGTGCTTCCTCTGTAATTGTTACATTTACTAAAGTTCCATTATTCTCTACTTTACCTGCAAGAATTCCTCCCTGCAAAATAGTACCCTTGTCAATCACTAAAGTTGCGCCATTCTTTGTTGTTACTGTTACATCCGAATTCAGCGTAATATTTTCTGTTACTTTAGCATCTGCATACAATGTAATGGTTGCCTTAGAACCGGAAATATTTGCATATGCTGCTGCACCCTCAAAGGTAGTGTAATTCTTTTCAGAATCACCTGTAGTGACCTTGGCAGCATAAATAGTTACCGTTCCTTTTCCTGTATAATCCTTGTATCCATCTTTTGTTACCTTAAAATATACGGTATATTCTCCAGGCTCTTCATAAGATGGTGCCTCTTCTAAGGAATAGTTGTCCTTTTCTGTTCCATAACTTACTTTACTGCCTGTAGGTGCAGATACGGACATGCTATGCTTTTCTCCATCATACATATCCTCATAGTTTGTTACAGACACATCTGACAATGTTTTTTCCTCATCTTCCTCTGAAGATGCTTTCATTGTATAAGTAAAGGTCTTTGTTGCTGTTTTATTTCCATTGATTGCAGTAATTACAACGGTCTGTTTTTCGCCATCTTTTAAGTCTTCACCCACTGTAAGTTTCACACTGTCTTTGAAGCTAACTTCTTTACCACCATCCACAGCATAAGTAGCACTTTCTGCATCTGTTACAGTATAGGTAACCTCTATAGCTTTTTCAATGGTTCCAGTTCCAGTAGATGCTTTGATTTTAGGTTTTACACTTTCATATAGGGACCACTCATTAGTACCCATGTCATACATATATCCAAGTCCGCCAAAAGCCAAATCATCGGTCTGCTCTGCATTATTATTAAAAATGACATTCTTGTATGTAGTTCCAATATCCAATGCATAAATATTATTTTCTTTGTCATACAGCGTCATTTCAGCTCCTGGCCATCCTGCATTGCTGTCTGACTCACCGTTCCATGCGTAACAGTAAACCTTTGACCATCCCTTTGTATTTTTAAAATATACATATGTACTCGTGTCTAATTCCTCTTTTGTATAAGTGGCAGAAATAGTATCTTCTTTTCCGTTGCTACTCTTTCCATATACGGTAACAACAACCTCCTCTCCATCTTCCATATCTTCGCCAATGGTAATGGTCTGGATGCCAGTAAACTCTACCTCTTTTCCACTTCCTACTTTGTAAGTTGCTTTTTCTGTGTTTTCCGCTGTCACTGTAACGTCCAGTTCATCCGAGAACGTTTCTCCATCCTCTGGAGAAATGCTAAGTATCGGCTTATTTTCACTTATAGTGTAAGTATACGTCTGGGTAACCGTTCCGTCATCGTTCTTTGCTGTAATTTTTACTGTACAACTATCTCCTACAGAAAGTCCTGTTCCAATAGTTAAAGTAACGGAACCGTCAAAACTTTTTTCTGTTGCTCCATCTATACTGTAAGTTGCACTAGTTGCATTTTTTACGGTATAAGTAATTTCCTTTTCCCCTACAATAGAGCCAGTTCCCATGGTTGCTAAAATCTGTGGCTTATCTACGGAAATTGGATATTTTGTTGTAGGATTGCTCATTACATTTTTATAAATAACGGCGATTCCATATTCGCTGTCCATGTTTCCAGTAAGCGTTCCGCCTGACACTTTGAATGTATTACCAGATACCTCATCTGTGTATGTTCCATCTGCAAGTCCATGAGAGGAAACACTAATAGAACAACTAGAAGAATATCCTTCTCCAAAATTCGCTAAAATAATACCATCTCCACGTTTACAGTACGCAATATTTCCGTCTGTTCCTGTGGAATCTGCAGAACTGGCAAAACGATTATTAAAATGATTGATTGCTGCCACTTCTTTGGAAGCCCATACATAAGTGGAACATTCACCCATTCTAGCCGATGGCTCGTTATAAAAAGAATTGTTAAAACTATCATTTTGGTCATTTGTCAATACTTGTGAAGAGTAGTAAGGACGTACAAAAAACAAAGAAGCTGCATCCTTTTTATTTCCTACCATTGCCCAAGTACGAACAGTTGCCACATCCGGTGCCAAAGAAGAAGACTCATTCATATATGTATCATGAGACTCTGCCCAAAGAACGGATTTATTGGCAGCATAATTTAAATTTACAGATGCAGGACTACCAAAACGAATGGATGATAGAACCTGGTTACCTGCAGAGTTATCTGTTACTGACATATATTTTGTATAAGAATCAATGGAAAAATCCAAACCTACTGTATTTAAAATTTCTCCATATACATATAAATTGCCACCTGTTTTAGATTTGTAGTAGCTGGTTGCTTCTCCTAGTACATTTGGCCAGAAATCACTAGCATATTGTCCATCATCCGGAGTTTCAATATGTTTTGCCGCATCAAAACGGAAACCATCTACACCACAATCAATACACTCGTCTAAATAGTCCGCTACATATCCCTGCACTCTGCTATCTGCTGTATTCAAATCCGGCATTCCCATACAGCCTTGGGTAAAATGATAACGACTATCACTACTATGTACATACACACCATCATTTATATGCCAATAAGACTCATCGGTAAGCATTTCTTTGTTCCAATACTCTCCTACCTGAGGAGAAACATCGGACAAGGAATTTTTCCATCCGGTAATGTTACCCATATGATTTGCAACTACATCCACAATTACTTTAATTCCATATTGTTCTGCAGTCGCACAAAGAGATTTTAATTCCTCCTTAGTTCCCATCCAACTGTTTCCATTGTCACACACATCAAAGGTAACCGGTTGATACACCTTCCACCAGTTTCCAGAACCAGATTTCTTTGGCCATCCCACTGCTCCTCCAATTAAAGAATCGCCAGTTTCCGTAATGATTTCCCCAGTGTCCTCATCCTCGTAAGAATAATTGTAATCTTTTGGCTGCTGTGCAGGTGAAGTTTGTATCGCTGTATAACCACACTCTGCAATCAGAGGCAAATGTGCTTCTATGGTAGCATAAGACCAATTCCAGCAATGCAAAATATTACTTCCCTGTATATCACTTTGCAATTCATAATTTCCAGCATCATTTTGTGTAGCATCTACCACAACTTCTTCTTCGGTAACTGCCGCTTTGCTCTCTGTCAAACTTCCAGTAGGCAAAATAGACACAGCCATTGCCATAGACATTCCTACTGCAAGCACACGACGTTTCCAGTGTTTCTTCATCTTACGTTCACTCATGCCTTATCCTCCATTCCTACATTACAAACGCCCCTTTCCCTCAAAAGAGAAAAGAGCGTTTTCCTTCGTCACTATCACTGTTTTATTATAGCATTTCTTCCATATATTCACAACACTTTAAAGTCAAATTTTGCCCGAGTTGCCTGAATAGATTTGTGAATAGAATACTTGCGAAAATCTCCTTTTTGATACTGCTCAATCAACCATCCAATGTCATATTTTTGTGCCAGTTCCTCTCCACTGATTCCCTCGGTAAGTGACCATTTCATAAGAAAATAGCCAAGCCAATATGCTACCTCCATATATTCGGACTGTTCCAGCTCCAAATGAATCGGACGAATCTTTTGCCCTATCATTTCAGAATCAAAACTAGCTAAAATGTGATACGGTGACTGACTATACATAGAAAAATTCCGTCCAAAATATCGAAACACATCACTTCTAATAAACTGTTTTACAAAAGGGATAAAATCATAACGGCACTCTACTGCGTATTGAAACGTATTTCCAATAATATGGGCAAAACCGTCATTTTCATATTCTATGTCCTTTCCCTCATAATCGTACTCATTGCGCACAATATGAATCCATTGTTGAAAAGGTACTTCTATACTTCTCATGGTTCTCACATCCTTTTCCATTTGAAATACTCCAATTTAATCGGTATCCCTATTATTATAACACATTTGGGTATTAAACTACACTATAACTACTTTAGTAATCCCTGTTCTTCCAGTATCCTTTTGTATTGCGCTAGTAATTCATTTTGCTTGGCCAGCTGTTCGTCTTTTTGTGATAACTGTTCGCTTTGTTGTGATAATTGTTCATCTTTTTGCGATAGTTGTTCGCTCTGTTGAAATAATTGTTCATCCTTTTGCGATATTTGTTCCTTCTGTAATGCAATTTCTTCTTGGTAAGCTGCAATTTTATTTTCTGTATCTTTTTCCACCATGCGTATATATTCGGCTTCATCAAATTCTCTGAATATCAATCTTGCCACCTCCGCTTTATGCTTCAATAGAAGTTCTTTCATAATATCGTGTCTAATACAATACTCCATCGCCTTATCAATAGCAACCTCTAAATCATCGTGTTCCTTATATTCTTTTACTTTTCCCACAAAAGTTGTATAGTCCTTTAAATAACCACAACTCTTCATCAATTCCTGATTTTTCCCTACGTTCACATCTAGCAAGAGTGCCTCTACTTCCAAACAACCGGACTTTTCCTTATTTTCAAACGCATCACTTAATCGTAGTACACTTCGCTCCGGTATGGAGTCATCTCCATTGTAAAATACAACAAACCTAGGATTCGGAAGTTTGAGCAGTTTAGAACCATAAATATTATATCCCTTTTCTGTAACAAATTGCTGGAGCAAATCTGCAAAATACAAAAGTCCCCGCAAGGGCATATTCGGATTATAAGTGCTTTGATGCTCGTACAAACACATATCCGAATCCAAAATAAATGATAGGTCGTTCTTCATTCTCATATAGATGAAGTCTTCCAATGTATTAATTTCCAACGCATTGGCATCTGTATAATCCGAATGATTCAGTGCATTGTAAAGTGACAACAACTTTTCTTTGTCTTTAAATACAAACTTGAATAATCTGTCCTTGTAAATTCGATTTCCTTTTGCCATATAGTATCTTCCTTTCTTTGCAAACAAACTGCAACGGAAAGGATGCTATAATAAACACTCATGTAGTCTGTTGCACCACCATAAATGAAGCTGAAGTGTTTACTAGCAGATGACATCTTCTCACCCAAAAACATAACTAATCGTTGTCTTTATTATAGCAAAATCCATTACAGTGTGTCTATATTTTCAATTAGGTAAACTGTGATATTCCGCAGAAACTACGAAAGAAATTTAGAATATTTGCAAGATATACAAATACGAATTTCAGTATAATACATGCTGAAAAGATATGCAAGAATAAAATCAAATTTTTAAGCAAAGCGTGCAAGCACGCAAGCAACACTACACTTTTCCATATGCTTGCTCGCTTTCTACTACACTATTCAATAGATGCTCCCAGATCATAAGCCTCCTGCAATGCCGGATGCCCTTTTATATCCCCAATTTCCTTTACTCCTTGGACAAGTACCATTCCGGCGTCTTTCATGTTGAAAAATTTCAAAACCATCTGATACTGTACCCTTATGGCATCAAACAATTCCGGAAGTGTTGCTGCACCAACCAAAAGCAAAGCCAATTTCTTAATGTGAAACTCATCTCGAATAGGATTATGTAATCGATCCACAATGGCTTTTAACTGCGCACTGATGCCATAAAAATACGCTGGTGATGCCACCACCACCAAATCTGCATCTTTCAATTTATCATATATAATTCCCATATCATCCTGCTGTACACATTGATGATTCTCTCTTGAAAAACAACAATTACAACCAGTGCATGGATTTACTTTATAATCCGCAACCGATACGACGCTGACCTCATTCTTTTCTTTTGCTCCCTCTACAAAGGATTGCGCCAACAACTCTGTATTTCCGTTTTTTCTAACATTACCTACTAATACTACAATATTGCTCATTTCATCTATCTCCTATCGTCAAATATTCCCTACCAACTCCTTATTTCCATTTTACCATATCCCCCCATTTTCTCCAACCTTTATACATACTTCTTCCACATAAAATGAGCAATTCTCCTACAAGAATTCCAAGAGCCATGGCACTCACCTGATAAATCAACAATTGAATATTTTCATTTGTCTCTGAAGATTTTGTTACCAAATCGCTCATGGCATAATATAACGTAGCACCTGGAATAAAAGGAATTAAAATAGGAGTGGAATACAACAGCACAGGTCCTTTGGTAAATAGTGTGATGCCTTTTGAGAAAAGCACAACTAAAATAGTAATCGCAAACAAGGCAGTGATAGCATTGCGAAAAATTTCACAATATTGCAAATAGCCATACCATGCTGCTCCACTTGTCAAAAAAATAATCCATACTCTTTTTTTAGGCATGCCAAAAAGAATAGCAAATCCAGTAGCACCAAAGGCTGCTAATACAATCTCCTTTAACATCCTCATCCCCCCATCATAGGTAATAAAATCAACGCAAATCCTATTGCTATGGCAACTGCCTGTATTAACGCATCCCCAAGGCGTAATAGCCCTGTTATCATTTCTCCACTAATCAAATCCTTTAACGCATTTACGGTGGCAAGCCCCGGTATCAACAGCATAATATTGCCAATGATTACTTTATCCACTGCATCTGCCAGTCCAATCTGGTAGCTAAGCCATGCTATAAATCCTCCAACTACAGAAGAAGTAACGTTTATGACAAACCGGTTAGACACTACTGTTTCTAAAGAAGTAAGGGTAAACTGAATAAAAATTCCACACAAAAAAGAGGCAACGCCGTCCTGTATCGTGCCACCAAAAAACCAAGTAAAAATCATAGAAATAGAACAAAAAATCCCATAAGTAACCAATGTTCCTTTCCATTCATGTTCTCTTTTTGTAGCTTCATAAATCTCATTTCTAAATCGAAGAATTTCTTCTTTTGAAGGAGTATTTTCACAGATGTAACTACTTAATTGTTCTAACAATTCTATTTGGTAAAAGTTCGTATGGTACCTACATATCCGTTTCATTTGAGTGTAATGCTGCCCCTTAGAATCTGTAACCGATACTAAAATAGCTGAGGTGATAATAAAAACCTCCACCTCAGCCATTCCATAAGCACGACACATACGAGCAATCTGCTTTTCCGTTCTTCCTACTTCTGAACCTGAAATGAGTAAGTCGTATGCCACCATAAGGATTTGATCTACAATGTACTCCGTATCTTTCATGACAACTGCTCAATCAATGCAGGTAACTCTGAAAAATTCCGAATGATATAATCTGCACCAGCTTCTTTAAATTGCTTTTCCACGTCATTGCAAATCTTTTCTTTTTCATCATCCGAAAGAACCTCATACTGCTCCTCTGTCAAAGCCATAATAGAGCTTCCTTCTACTACACCTACGGTGATCACACCTGCTGCCAAACCTTCTTTTATATCAGAAATGGTATCTCCAATTTTCATAACATTTTTTACAGAAGACACTTTTAAAGTCTGCAAATTTTTAAAAATCATATATGGATAAGGTCTTCCAAGGTTTTCTGTTGCATTTGGCGAGAACCAGCAATCCGGTTCGTATCCATTTTCGGCTGCCTTTGGAGCAACAATTTCCATCATTTCATCGGTGTATCCAGTGGTAGAGCCAATCTTAATCTGGTTATCACGTAGCACTTTTATTACATCTAACACATAAGGTTTTGGCTCAGCAAAATCTTTTAAGATTTTTAAAATCCCACTCTCACTTGCCTCATATACTTTGTCAATGTCCTCTTCTGTAAAATCTCTTCCATAAATCTTAATCCACTCTTGATGAATACGTTCCATATTCATCATCGTTTTAATATGATCTCGCTTCAACATTCCCATTGGTTTTCTGACTTCCTCAACCGTAGGAGTAATGCCAAATTCCTCAAAAGCATGGATGAATGCCTGAACTGGAGCAAAACATCCAAAATCAACAGTAGTACCTGCCCAATCTAAAATTACTGCTTCTATTTTTGTATTCATAAAAAAATCCTCCTGTCAAATTAACTGCATTTCACACAACAAGTATTCATATATTCTTCAAACAAATCGCACACTTTATCAATATCCTCTAAATAAATCTCACCAATATTTCCAATTCGGAAAGTTTCTGCATCCGTAACTTTTCCCGGATAAATGGCATATCCACGCTCTTTGATAAATTGATACATTTCTTCAAAACAAATATGACAATCATTTGGATAGAAGAAAGTAGTAATAATTGGTCCCTGATAGGTCGCATCAATATAGGTCTCAAATCCCATCTGCTTCATTCTTTGAATCAGTCTTTGATTATTTTCACGATACCGTTTTTCTCTTGCAGGAATTCCACCTTCCTGTTTTAATTCTCCCAATGCTTTTGCAAACGCTAGTACAACATGTGTTGGGGAAGTAAATCTCCATTTTCCATCCTTATTCATCGTTACCCACTGGTCATATAAATCCAAAGAAAGACTTTTACAATTTCCCTGACATTTCATGAGTGCATCTTTTCTACAAATGATATAAGAAAATCCCGGAACTCCCTGTATACATTTATTGGCACTACTAACAATAAAGTCAATACCAATGCCTTTTACATCAATATCTACCCCTCCAAAAGAAGACATTCCGTCTACAATAAATGTCTTACCTGCCTCTTTTACGACTTTTCCCACAGACGCAATATCATTTAAAATACCAGAAGTTGTCTCACTGTGAATCATGCCGACATGAGTGATATTGGGGTATTCTTTCAAAATATTTTTCACTTTATTTGCGTCTGGCACTTTATCATACTCTTCTTTATATACCATGCAGTTTTTTCCTGCCTGTTTTGCAATCTGCGCCATACGTTCTCCATAAGCACCATTGGTACAAATTAGAATCGTATCCTCAGCTCCTACAGAGCTGGTTACAACTGATTCGACACCAAACGTTCCGCTTCCCTGCATCAATACTACGGTATACTCATCCTCATCTACATGCGCAAGTTCCAACAACTGACTGCGGATATCCTGCGTAATTCTTTTGTAATCCTCATCCCATGTACAATGATCAAAAAGCATCTCCTGTTTTACGGCTTCTGTTGTTGTTAAAGGTCCTGGTGTTAATAATTTATATGTGTTCATGTTTCTCTTCCTTTCTCTTCTTTTAAACAAATCTATTTACAGCTTTCTGATAATTCTTTATGCTTTTCCAATAAATCTACAGTAAGACGTTCTCCAAATGTTTTTGGATAAGTAGATTGATTTGCCGCATCTGCAGTTTCTCCTTCATAAATCGGGTTTGGATAATATTTAATCAGTTCTTCTCTACCTTTTTTAATCATACATTCTGCCATTTCCATAGCAAGGGCATTTGTTTTATCTCCTTTGTCAATGACTGCGATAGATTCAGTAAGTGAAAAGTTTCCTTCTGTAGGGTCCACAAAATCTATAGGAAGTCCATCTTCCTTGTCTGCTACTGCCTGATGTCTCAATCCAAAACCAATGGCTACCTCTCCGGCACGCACTTTTTTAATAGGACCGGAACCTGAATCCTCCAAATGGGCATCTGCATTTTTATAAATGCCAGTTAATACTTCTTTTGCACCATCTTCTCCGTAAGCATCTACCAACGCTTGAATCATAAGCCATGCAGTGGAAGAACCTTGAATATCTGTCACTGACAAAAATCCTTCATATTCCGGATTTGCTAAATCCTTAAGACTTGTAGGCATAGGAAGATTGTTTTCTTCCATGATTTCTGTGTTGACTATAATGGTTCCTTCTTGAGAAGTAATTGGCGTATAATAAGAAGGATATTCCTCTATTGCTCCTGTCTCAAAGGTCAAATCTGCATACATATCATTTGCTTCCTCAGAACTTTCTAAATAGAAAGAACTCATAGTCACCAAGTCTGCCTCAATATTGGTCCCTTCGGCTAATAACTTTCCGCCCAACTCACTGGTTCCAAAAGTCTGAATCATATATTTTCCCTCATAACCGTTTGCATCCAACGTTCTCTTCATAGCTTCAATGGCTTCATCATCCGCATTGGAATAGATAATAACTTCCTCTGAACCACTTTTTCCGCATCCTGTTAAGACAGATCCAAGTCCTAACGTTCCGCATAAAACCAAAGCTGCAATTTTGTGCATTTTAGATTTTCTTCTTTTCATGTTTGTTTCCTTTCTTTTCTGTGATTGTTTATAATTTGCAAGTTTCTCAAATACGATTTTTGCAAAAAGATTGATTGTAAAAATCAACAGCGATAATACAAAAATTTCATTGAATTTTGCATAGTGCTGTAATTCTTTTATTTTTGCTGTCATTACCATTGTTCTTGCACCTGCAATAAAAATAACTGCACTTACAGTTACCATGGCATTGACAAAATAGTAACTAAATACTTCCAATAAAGTAGAGATTGCATTTGGTGTTACTACCCGAATAATGGTTTTTATCCAATTATCCCCCATAAGCCGAGCTGTTGTTTCCCATGAAGCATTCATTTTTCCTAACGAACTTTTCATCATTAAATATGGCGTAGAGAAAAAATGAATGATGTTACAGAAAACCAATATTACAATGGTATTTTGTAAACTGCTACCAGTAAATCCAAGTAAAAATGCGATACCAAGCACCATACCTGGAATGGTATTTGTCACCAAAGAAATGCTTTCAATTATCTTTTTGCAGATTGGATGGATGGTACTTCTGGCAGTAATCAACGCTGCACCATACACAACCAACGAACCGGCAACTGCAGTCAATAATGCAGTAACAATAGAATTTTTAACCACATTCACCAGAGACTGATCTGCAAAAACAGCCTGAAAATGTTCCAGCGTAACATTCATTCGATATGGCCACTCCTCAATAAAAGGAACCAACAGGATTACTGCAAATATAGACACAACACAAAGCAAAATGCAGCCAGAACCAATTCCAAATAGAATATCCCGCATAGGTGATTTTTTCATTTCAATTTCAGATACTTTGTTGTAACGGATGTTGTATTTTTCCAGATAACTTAATACAACAATACTTATAATAGAAGGGAGCAGCATCATAATAGCTACCACTGCACCATTATTAAAATTAGGTACACTTCCAAGCATTTCGTTATATAATACACCAGCAATTACATCCACTTTCCCTCCTACCGATGCAGGAATACCAAAATCAGTAAAACTAAGGAAAAAGCATTGGATAACAGATGCTGCTAATGTTCCGCTTAATGGTCGCAAAATAGTCCGAACAAAAGTCCTTCCACAACGGTCTCCCATCACACGGGATACGACTAAATACTTTTTATCAATATAGCTCATCGTATTATGAATAAGCATAAAAGCTACCGGTAAGGTATAGATGATATAACCAATCAACAATCCATTTATCCCATAAATATCAAATAATTGTCTGCCAAACAGTTTAGTAAGCAAGCCTTGTTTTCCAAGCGAATAAATAATCGCAAAACCATATGTAATCGTAGGCAGCAACATAGGCATAACAGACAGACTTCGTATTATTTTTTTCACAATAGGCGGTAAGTTTGTAAAATGAATACTATATGCCAAAATAAACGCTAAAGCAGTTGTAAGAACAGCGCTCAGCATAGCAATTGCCACACTATTTCCAAAAATGGCGCCAAAATTTTTACCTTGAAACATATTTTGATAAAATTCCAAAGTAAAACCAGAGTTCCCAAAGAACGATTTTCCAAGTATCATAACCATTGGAAACAGTAAAAATATTGCAAATAGCGCACATATTGTAATAAAAATTACTTTAATTTCTATATTTTTTTGTTTGTTCATGTTTTTTACTCCTATTATTCCCATTTCAAGCAGTTGCTGCACATTGATCAAACAAATTAAAAATATTTGTTCTCTTGATTTCTAACTGATTCAAAATAAAATTTTGTACGAAAGCATTTTGGGGCTGGTTTATAATTTCACTTGGTTTTCCATATTGTGAAATTTTTCCTTCATTAATAATCAATACTCGGTCAGAAAGTGTAAGTGCTTCTTCTGGATCATGTGTTACAATAATGGTAGTCAATTCAAACTCTCTTGCAATTTCTTTAATTTTACTTTTAATGGACTCTTTGATTACACCATCCAAGGCACTAAGCGGTTCATCCAATAATAAAATTTTAGGTTTCATTACCATAGTTCTTGCTAAAGCCACACGCTGCTTTTGTCCACCGGAAAGCTGGTCTATTTTTTTGTTCAAATGTTCCTCTAATCCTAGCAAATGAACAAACTCATTTACGTCTTCCTTCGTGGAAATATCCGGATTGTTGCGAAGTCCATAAACAATGTTTTCATAGGCATTTAAATTTGGAAACAGCGCATAATCCTGAAAAACAATATTGAACCCGCGTTTTTCCATTGGTACGTGTGTAATATCTGTTCCATCAAAATAAATCTGTCCGGAATTTACATCTGTAATACCTAAAATCAAGTTAAGCAATGTGGTTTTACCACTTCCAGATGGTCCTAAAATAGACACGATCTCCCCTTTTTTAATATCCAATGACACATTATTTAAAATAGTGTCACCGTCATATTTTTTTACAATATTTTTTAATTCTAACATAGCGTTCTTCCTTTCCCATAAATTTATCTACTCGTTTCGTTCCAGCTATATTTCTCTTAGCAATTTGCACACTAGCTGATACCCACATTCACAGACTAACATTTGATTTTTGACTTTACAATCAAGTGCCTGTAAATCTTTTTTTACGGGATTTTTACAAAAAAAATCTGGAAACATGTAGTATTTCTACATATTTCCAGATTCATTTTATTTTACGCCAGTAATGAGGAAACTCAAATGCTTGCATGAATATTGGACAAGCACCACCATAATCTGAGAAACTAGCAAATCGTATTTTTCATGATTACTCATATCTTCGGTCTTGTATCATCTGACCGCTTTCCTTTAAACATTTCTCGTATTTTTCATAATTATTTACTACCAATCCCATATACAGCATATCAACTACTGCCAAATGGATGGTTCTTGAAAAAATATCACTTCCATATAAAAACTGTTTATTAGAAGTCAAAATCACAATGTCCGCATATTTTATAAGAGGAGTATCTGTAAAATTCGTAATCGCTATGGTCTTTGCCCCATTCTTTTTCGCATGTCGCAATACATCCACCGTATTTTTAGAAGTCCCTGTATAAGAAATTCCAATGGCTACTTCTCCCTTTTTCATATGCCCTGCTCCAATGCTTTGCAAATAATAGTCAGCATTAAACTCACAATGGATACCTAAATACGATAATTTTGTTAGTAAATCCATTGATACAGTATTGGAATTTTCCACCGAAAAAATACATACTCTTGTTGCTTCTTCAATGGCTTTTACTGCCTTCTCAATATTCTTGGCAGATATTGTTTGCAAAGAATCCTGCAATAATCCAATGGTATTTCCAATGATAATTCCCGGAACATCCTCAACTTTCTCACTTTTTTCTAATTGCATTCCTAAGATATCGTAATGTTCCTCTTTTTTTCTTTGCATACGTTCTTCCGTAAAAGCAATCTTTGCCTCTTTAAATCCTGTATATCCTACTGCACGCAACATACGAAGAACCGTTGGCTGACTTACATCTGCTTTTTTAGCAAGCTGCTCCAAAGAAATACGCTCCATTTCTTCTGTATGTTCCAATACATAGTGTGCTACTTGTTGTTCGGATTTCCGTAATTTAGGAAATGCCTTTTGTATCTTATCGGTTATCATAAACTCACTTCCCTTCTCATGTTGAAAAACTACATGTGATGGCTGTTTTTTCTGTCTTTGTTTTTTAGAAAAATAATTTAAAAGAAATTTACATTGCAGATTGTACTAAAATTAATACAATCTTTGCAAGTTAAATTTCATTGTACATACTTTTATCATTTTATCATATACCGTTTTTTTCTCCAACACTTTAGGTTACTGACGGTTACTGTCCATATCCTATTATAAGAAAAGTTACTATTTTCTTTTTTTACTCGACAAAATATGATATGATATTTTTGTACTCTCTCGTGAGGGAAGAGAATATACATACCAAAAAAACAAAGGCGGAGGATAAAGTATGAAATGTTTGAATTGTAACAAAGAACTACCAGATGATTTCCTATTCTGTGACGAATGCGGAACACCTGTGCAACAACCGGCACAACCAGAACCTGTCATGCAGGAAACAGTAAATTCCAACATGGAAGGGGTAAACGAACAAGATAGCACTACACCGTTTGAGCCAAACGCAGACCAAAGCAACAACATGCAGTTTAATGCAAATACTGCTCAAAGCAACAACATACAGTTTAATGCAAATACTGCTCAAAGCAACAACATACAGTTTGATACAAACGCTACTCAAAACAACAACATGCAATTTGATGCAAACGCTACTCAAAGTAACAATATGCAGTTTAACCCAAATCCACAGATGCAAATGCAAGGAAATGGTAACAATACTATGAAACCGGGTATCAAACTCGGAACGAAAGGCATCATAGGTATTGGCGTTGCAGCTTTATGTATAGTAATCGCAATTGTAGCAGTAATTTTTCTTTCTAATCGAAAGACAACTATTTCTCTGGACGATTATATTTCTGTGGAATACGATGGTTATGACGGCTATGGAACTGCTGAAGTCTCTTTCGACTGGCAGACATTAGAAAAAAAATTCGTTGAAATTTCCGGTGCAGATGACATAGAAGATTTAGAGGACCTTTCCAATGCATTATCTTTTTATGTATTAGAAGACAGCATCAGCTACGAACTTGATAAATCTGATTCTCTTTCAAACGGAGACAAAATCACTCTTACATGGTCTTATGACAATGAAATGGCAGAGGACTACAAAATCGAATTTGAGGGCGACAAAAAAACATTTACTGTATCGGATTTAAAAGAAGTAAAAGAAATCGATCCTTTTGAAGATTTAGAGGTTACTTTCTCTGGAACTTCCCCATATTCCACTGTGTCTTGGGAGGTTACTTCCGACAATGAGATTTACGATTTAATTTCCTTTGAGGCTTCCAAAGAAAACAATCTTGCTGAGGGCGAGACCATTACCATTACATTAGACACCTATGACGAAGACGAATATTTCTTAAGCCAGTATGGTTGCAAATTCAGCAAGACTTCCAAAGAATATACTTGCGAAAATGTAGACTGCTATATCATGAATACGGAAGATTTAACAGATGAACTACTTGAAACTATGAAAAAGCAAGCAAAGGCTGTAATTTCTGATTATAAATCTTCTATTCGTTCCGATGTAACCATTCAAAATGTAGAGTATGCAGGATATTATTTCCTAACACTAAAAGATACCGAAGATAACTATTGGAATGCAACTAATAAATGTTATATTATTTATTCTGCAACTGTAAAAAGCAAACACAAGGAATTTAAAGCATCTACTGTTTATTTCCCAGTGGAATATACAGAATTGCAAAAATATACAGATGGAACTTCTTACGTGGATACAGATTATGCCTCCATCCAAGGTAACTCCGGTATCGAATATGGCTGGTGGAGCCAAATTTCCGGATATAAAAAACTGTCTGCTTTGAAAAAGGAATTAGTTACCGATCAGAAAGATTCGTATGACGCATTTGCCAGCAAAGAGCTTGAAGAATAAAAGAAACAAAAAATCCCCCGTAGCAAAGCTACGAGGGATTTTTTTCATAGGCACAACTTATAAAATCTGCTTCCATGTAAGGAACGCGTATAAAATAACACCAAATAACATGGAACTAATAATAAGCAGTATTGTACCAATATTTTCATGCTTTTCTGAAAATTCTCCTAAAATTAAGAACATCGGAAATGCCACTGACATATATCTTCCACTACTAATCAGCCAGCCATGTGTATAACACATAATCACGTAAAATACTAAAAACAGAATATATCGGTTATGAATTCTTCGAATACCATATATCATAAGCACTACTGCCATAACCAAAAAGGCAAGTGCTGCAATACCTGCAGTAAATCTGGTTACACCAGTAAGTTCATTGGTAAATGCTCTGTTCCACACGTCACTTACTGTCTTTCCAAAATACTGTCCTTCATTTCCCCATACTACAGACTGATATTCCAAAAATTTGAACGGATCACCGGTTATCTGATAGTTAATAAGAAAATATATCAGTAACCCTATTCCCATAAAAGGAATCCAAATTGCCTTGGTAAAAATATTAGTCACCAGTTCTTTGACTCTCTTTTCTTTTATCATAGTAATTGGTTTATAATATTCCAACCACTCCGCTCCAGTTACGGCAATCATAACAATTCCCTGCATTCTGGATAATCCAGCTAATGCTCCGGCAATACCTGCTGCTGCCCATTTGTGCTTCCTTGTATAGTAGAAACATGCTGCCACTGTAAGTAAAAAGGCACTTTCGGGCATCATGGCACCATAGAACAATCCAAACGGAAAAACAGCCAAAAATGCCAATGACTTCTTTGCAATATTTTTTCCATAATCCATAGCGATAGCACCATAGAAATAGCAACAACCACCAACAAAACATGCGGTAGAAGCAACCAACGCAGCTAAATTCACATTGTTGATTACCAAATTCACAATCTTGATCATCCATGCGTAAAGCGGAAAGAATGCCAATGTAGTGTACAAATTCTCTCCGTTTACTTGCTCTGTGTAACCTTCATAACCAAGTGTAGCAATTCGAACATAATTGTTGGCATCCCATTTGAGCCACTCATTTAAGAAGCAGGAAAAATCCACCGGTGTTCCATCGTCTAAATAACATCTCATGGCGATGGCACTAATTATGTAAACCGCAATTCGTATGGCAAGTGCTACACCTGCCACACAAAGATAATCTTTCCAATTTGGCTCATATGGAGTATATTCCCCTTTTTTCCTTAAAAGCCACCCTAACACCTTATTTCCGTTTTTATTCTCTGTAAGTCCGGCATTACACAACACTCTTGTAAGTGATACAATCACCACAAACCAGATTACAACAGAGGCTGCTATATTGACTAACATACTTTTTTCCTTTCCTATCTGTGATTATAAATGTAATGTTCGCTGTGCAATCTCCTTTGTTTTACCAACATTCCAGAAATTCTCACCAAGGTAACCACAAGTTCTTCTTGTAACGTTCATTCGATTCTGATCTTTATTTCCGCACTGTGGACACTCCCACTGTAAATCATCATTAATGACAATCTCTCCATCAAATCCACATACATGACAATAATCTGATTTTGTATTAAATTCTGCATATTGAATATTGTCGTAAATAAATTTTACTACTTCCTCAAGTGCTTCCAAATTATTACGCATATTTGGTATTTCTACATAAGAAATAGCACCACCAGAAGAAATTACCTGGAACTGACTCTCAAAAGTAAATTTACTAAATGCGTCAATCTTCTCGCGCACATCTACATGATAGGAATTGGTGTAATATCCTTTATCTGTCACATTCTGAATATCTCCAAATTTTTCTTTATCAATTCTTGCAAAACGATAGCACAATGACTCTGCAGGTGTTCCATAAAGTGCAAATGCAATACCCGTAGCTTCTTTCCAATCGTCTGTAGCACGACGAAGTCTTGACATCACACGTTTTGCAAACTCAATACCTCCAGGCTCTGTATGACTGTGGCTCGTCATAATCTTCGTTACCTCGTATAAACCGATATATCCAAGCGATAAGGTAGAATATCCACCATGAAGCAATTTATTGATGTTCTCACCCTTCTTTAAACGGGCAATGGCACCATACTGCCAATGAATTGGACTTACATCTGACAAGGTTCCCTCAAGCGCTCTATGACGGCATAACAACGCCTCAAAGCAAAGAGACAAACGTTCTTCTAACAATCTCCAGAATTCTTCCTCATTGCCACCTGCCATAATACCAATCTGTGGAAGGTTAATACTTACTACTCCCTGATTGAAACGTCCTTCAAACTTATAATTTCCATTTTCATCTTTCCATGGAGAAAGGAAACTTCGACAGCCCATTGGTCCAAACACGTTTCCTTCATAATTTTCGCGCATCTTCTTTGCAGAAATGTAGTCTGGATACATACGTTTTGCAGAACATTGCACAGCAAGTTTTGTAATGTAGTCATACTCTCCACCTTTTAAGCAATTATGCTCATCAAGCACATATACCAACTTAGGGAAAGCAGGTGTTACATATACACCCTTTTCATTCTTGATTCCTTCCAAACGCTGACGAAGAATCTCCTCAATAATCATAGCATTTTCCTTAATATAAGGATCTCCTTCTTCCAAATTCAAGAACAAAGTAACAAACGGAGACTGTCCATTGGTTGTCATCAATGTATTAATCTGATACTGAATCGTCTGCACACCAGATTTTAACTCATCCTGAAGACGATCTAACACAAACTGATCAATCAGTTCATCAGAAATCTTTCCTGCATATTTTTCTTTGTAATGCTTCTCATACTTATCATGACTCTTTCTCAAATATTTACCAAGATGCTTGATATCAACCGTCTGTCCACCATACTGACTGCTGGCTACTGCTGAAATAATCTGTGTCATAACGGTACATGCAACCTGAAAACTCTTTGGTGATTCTATGAGTTTTCCATTCATAACCGTTCCATTATCCAACATATCTTCAATATTAATCAGACAACAGTTAAAAATAGACTGCAAGAAATAATCTGAATCATGAAAATGCAAAATACCTTCCTCGTGCGCTTTTGCAATCTTTTCTGGAAGAAGCATTCTCTTTGTTAAATCTTTTGAAACTTCACCAGCAATCAAATCTCTCTGTGTGGACGCAATAACTGCATTTTTATTGGAGTTTTCCTCCATAACATCCTTATTATTATTCCGAATCAAACTTAAAATTGAATTATCCGTTGTATTTGATTTTCGAACCAGTTCTCTTGAATAACGATACACAATGTATGTCTTTGCAAGTACAAACTTTCCGGCTGCCATCAACTTTTGCTCAATGATATCCTGAATTTCCTCAACCTGCATAGTTTCCCTTTTCTTACCCTCAATATAGGCTACAATCCCCTCAATATCCCCATTAGAAATACGCTCTGCTTCTTCTACTTCAATATTGGCTTTTCGAACGGCAACAATAATCTTATTTCTATCATAATCCACTAAATTGCCATCTCGTTTGATAACCTGCATAACTCCTCTTCCTTTCTCCATAACTCTATGTATCTATGATTTAGGACTCCCTTACAAGAGTTGTCAGTCCACACCCACAACTAGTCCCATAGTCCTATCACCGAGCCTATTATAACATACCCATTTTTTATTGTCTACTAAATATGGTGTTTCAATTTGCACAAAAACACTATATCTTGTATTTTTCTATTTTTTCTTTGAAACGCACTTTTTATCACTATCTTCCACTTCGTCAAGACTTTTTTATCATTTTTCATTCTAGGAAATATTGCCTAGTGCTTTTTACATTCCCCGTATTTTTTCACAACCGTATTTGGGCTGCGCCAAAGAATTTTGTCACATTTTATGATTCCCCCCTATAATGGAACAATTAGATACGTTATGCTGGCATAGAAGTAACTGATTGTTCCATTATAGAGGCACTCGAATATATGAAGAGGGGTTCTGAATAGTTACATTGCATTTAATAGTCATATTTTTATAATCTCCACATATATTTATAGAAAATAACACTTGAGGAGGCCGCTATCTTGTCTAACACAAAAATTATTGTATTACAAAGAAAAGAACTAATTTACACTGGTATATTTGCGTTTCTGATTTTATTTTTTGTTCTTTTGATTTTTCTTATGTTCGGTGGCAAAGAAAGTACATCTGAGCAGACAGCTTCCCAGTATACTCCAGGGGTATACACCAGCGAACTTGCGCTCAATGATACCCTTTTAAATATTGAAGTCGTGGTGGATGAAAATCATATCAATTCCGTCTCCTTCTCCAATATTGATGAGAGTGTAACTGCCATGTATCCCCTGTTACAACCTGCATTGACTGACCTAGAAACCCAGCTTTGCAACAACGTTCCTATCAACGAGGTTGTAACCAATGATGAGAGCAAATACACGCAAACCTTACTTTTGGATGCTATTAAAACCGCTTTAGAGAAAGCCCAATAACCCCCTGTCTCCTCCAATGTCTTTGACACTTGTTTGTAGAAATGGTACTATGTAACTATCTACATCATTAAAGAATTGGAGGACTTTTTTATGTCAGTTACGAATTTTTCGCAACACGCAGACAATACATCCCCTTTCCAGCAACGAAAATGGAAACAAGCAATGGATGTAACTGCGCTATTGCTCATTATTTTGGCTGTCCATTTTGTAGTTGCTGCTTTTAGTGGCGCATGGCCATGGTCGTCAAACTCTTACAATTCCTATTTACTACAGACACTATCTTGGCTGGAAGGTCGCTTGGATTTAGGACAAAACTATGAATGGTTGGAACTTGCTATTTTTGAGGGTAAATATTTTGTTAGTTTCCCACCATTCCCATCTTTTGTTTATCTGCCATTCGCCCTTATCTTCCGTGAAAATACTCCTGAGGGATGGATTGCATTTTTCGTTATGCTTTTAGGTGCTTTTTATGCCCTTCGCATTGCATGGCACTATCTTGGAACAGGTACAAAAGCAGTCTTTTGGAGTGCATTTTTATATGTAGGAACTAATGTTTTATATGTAACTATGGATGCAGGCGTTTGGTTTATCGCCCAAAGTATGGCACTTACCCTTTCTCTAATGGCTATTTTCTATGCTGTAAAAGGAAAAGGTGGACTCAGTTTATTTTTCTGGGGTTGTTCTGTTGGTTGCCGTCCTTTACAGGCATTATATGCACCAATTCTCCTCTATATTTTGTATCGAGGATTAAAAAAGGAACATCCAGACTACAATCTGTTTACTATGATTAAAAAACGTTTTTATTGGGCAATTCCAGTTTGTCTTGTTGCATTATCTTATATGATACTGAATTATGCCCGTTTTGGAAGTATTGCAGAATTTGGGCATAACTATCTTCCTTGCTATACAAGAGACGAAACAAGACAGTTCAATATGGAATACATCAAAAATAACCTTCCATCTTTATTGCGTATGCCTACCAAAAACGAAAATGGAACACTGCATTTCTCCATATTCAATGGAAACTGCATTTTCCTCGTATCACCAATTTTTGCATCCTATTTCATTTACTTGATACGAAAATTTGTACGCAGACAAAAAATTGACCGTTTTCTACTTATTGGCATCCCTGCCATAGCATGTATTCATATTGTAGCTTTATGCGCCCACGATACTATGGGTGGTTTCCACTTCGGACACCGCTACATTAACGATACACTGGCTTATGTTTATCTGGCCGTTATGATGTTTGCAGGCACTACAGAAATTTGGAAAAAGAAAACTACTGCAAATTTAGAACTTTTAGAACCAACCGAAACATCCATAGAAACGATGGAAGATACCGCATCTTCTAACGATATAGAGCTTACAACTATTACAGAAAATATGGCTGATGCAGAACCTGCTAACAATGCAGAAAGCAACAGTGATGCTGAGATTACAGCCAACACTGCTACTGAACAAACAACCAATCACTTAGAAATCACTGTGGATACAGAAGAAACGATCCAAGCAGATTACACCTATTGCCTGCACTACGGACTATGCGCCCTTGGTATGGCATTAAATGTGGTCGGAACCATTGCTACCAATATGGGGTGGATTTCTTAATCTTATCCCCTTAAACCAAAAAGGCATCCTACAAGAAACTTTACTGTTTCCTATAAGATGCCTTTTTGCTTTTCGCGTTTCCTATTGTTGAATGCTATCTTTTCTCTTACAACTATTCTTGTTCAAAGTGTCAATTCAGTTTTTCAATAACAAACTAATACAGTTTGTAGAGTTGCACATCATTTTGGCTGAATACCAACTCTCCCATAGACTGAATGGTTGCCTCATCCACCGAATAACTATTTCTCTCATCTGGTCCCACTAACACATAGGACACATTATACTGCTTAAACAATTCTGCGGAAGGTGTGGTATACATAGTACCCACTGCTGCCTCCTGCTCACTGTAATCTAGTCCATGGTAATATAGGAAGCTGGAAGAACCACACACAATATTTCTACCAGTAAGAGATGCCACTGCATTGTTATGTCTTGTTGTAGTAAGAATAATCGTGTTCGCCTCTGTGTTTTCCTCAATCCACTCACACAAAGCTACTTGATCACTGCTGTAAAGCTCATATTCCTTACCAGACACATATTCTCTTCCCATAGTAAGCACACCGGAAGTCGTACATACTACCACCACTACGGCAGCAAGAACCACACTTCCCACTTTCTTGTAACTTCGAATATGCACATACAAATCTCCAAGGAAATCTGCCACTAAATACATCATAAGTCCATATCCCACATAAAGCAGTTTATTGTTATCATATACGTTTGGCTGGAATACCATAAATTCTGCTACTGCCCAGATTAACAATGCTGGTCCTGCCATAAAAAACTTCTTTCTCTTTGCGTAGATAAAAGCTGGAATTGCAATAATCGCTGTCAATCCAATATTTTTTAAGTAGAACCAAATGTATTGGTCATACTCATTTGCCCAGTTAAAATATCCACGTAAGGATTCTCCACTTCCTACCTGCTTAAAGGTCCAGTTCACTAACTGAGGAAGTGCCAATACTAATACAATTCCTAAAAATACTCCCCAAGTCTTTGCAACTTCTACAAAATGTCCTTGGATGCTAACTTTGTATAAATAGTATAAAATCGTAATAACCGCTGCTGCTATAATCACTCCTACCATAACAAAACCTGTGGTAGCAATGTTATTCTGGAAGGCTGAAAATACTTGCAGAAAACTCATAAGCACAAGCCCTGCTGGAATCAAGATTTTTGCCACACGGTTTTCCTGTTCCATATCGCCTCCTGCCATCTGGAACAAATACCCGGTCACCCATACGACACATACAAAAGCAAGTGCAAGGAAAGAATGGGTATGAATCAAAGGAAGTGCTCCTCCAAATAGCGCTGCAAGAACAAAATAGCGCACACTCTTCTCTTCCATGGCACGATAAATCAATGCCAAAGTTCCGAACAATACTGCCCATCCAAATAAAGTAGCTCTCTGTGGCAACAACATATCTACAATAACATTAGACCATCTCACATTGTTACCAACAAGGTTGGTAGGTGTTTCGTAAAATCCAGTGAAGATTCGTGTGAAATTTTCTTTGTTATTTGACAACATATCAAAGAAATACACAAATCCAAATCCACCATTAAAGAAGAACAATACCCATGCAAATACCGCTTTTGCTTTATTTTTAAGCACTGTTTTTCCAAGACAATAAAAACCAAGAAATACTTGCAAAATAGCAACCATCATCGGTAACATATATGCCAGTCTGAGGGATGCTCCAAACACATACACACTTGAAGAAACACTGTCACATAAAAATGGATATGCTAACTTTGTCCCAGGCAAAATGGAATAATCCGGTGGGAAGGTGTGTTGCTGTGCAATGCTGGTGATAAAACCAAGGTGCATATTCATATCTCCGTATGTACATTGCCCGGTTCGAATCTCTCCATTGTCCCCCATTGGAATACTATGAGAGGAAAGCATCAATAAAAAGAATACAAAAGTACAAATCATCATAATCCAGAAAAATGGTGCTTCTTTTACAGACGCGCCAAACATACGAATACTGGTTATCATACCGTCTCCCTTTTGTTCTCCTCCAAACACATTTTTCTTAATCGGTGTAACAAAAGAAAGAACACCCATAAGAACAAGAAACAATACCAGTGCTACCACATGGCTTGTCACAGTAAAATCCATAAATAGAGAAGTAATCGTTGGAAACCAGTGTAGTGCCACTGTACCTGTAATACTTCCAATCAAAAGCTGAAACTCTTTTTTCTCTTTCTTCACAAACAATCCTGCAAAGAAAATACCTACTATTTGATAAATCAAAAAGTAACTTATTCCCATAAGATTGCCGCCAAGTGAACCATACATAATCTTTTTTCCTCCAATCTTTGTAAATACAGAATAATATAATATAGTATACACAAAAGAAAGCTACTTTTCCATAAAATCCGTAAAATTATGTAAGTATTTTATTTACCTTATTTACTTTTTGTGGTAAAATGGTCAGAAAGAGTGCATTTTTTTATAAATTTTTGGTAACTATTCAGAATCCTCTATAATAACATAACAATTAGATACGTTATGCTGGCATATAAATAGCTGCTTGTTCCATTATAGAGGTACTGAATAGTTACGATTTTGTACTATTTATATCATTATAGAAAACGAAAGCAAGGGGGCCGGATCATGAAATATACTGTTTACATACAGCAAATGGTTGAAAACTTTATATTGAATCTTTCAAAGCAGGCCCTTTTTATCAAACATTATAATGTTGAAGAGCTAAATAAAGCGGACTTTTTACAGCTTATACCAGATGTAGTACAGGAAACTTGCCTGTATCATGAGTATCAAGCTGGAATTATGTACGAAGCATATGAACCGTTTTTAGACTGGATTCGTTTATGTTATCAGGATTTTTATCAGGATTCTATGACTCCGAAAGAATTTCTTCGTACCAGCGATGTATATTCTCTTCACATTGAACCGCTTGCCACTTATATTAAAACTGGAGAATGTGTGCGTACAGAAGCTGTTATGTACACAGAACTTAGCTTTGAGAAAATTAATTTTTGTACGGACATTCTACATATTCTCAGAAGAGTTGCCAAAGAGCATTCTCTCATTCTGATTTTATGCGCTTTTCATCTGGCACCTTTATCTAGTGTACAGATGTTATTAGCCATTTTACAAAAACAGATTGAAAATCTACATTTCATTGTAGTTTACAATGATACCTATTATCCAAAGCCATATATTAAAACGGCATGGAATCAGCTAAATTCCTATATTAAAGACAAAAACATGCTCTACGAATGGGGACAATTTACCAGTGATATTGTTATGAATTCTGTAGATGATTTTGTATTTGAGATAAAGGATGTAACCAAAAACATTACTCGATTAACCAACATGTATCATACCTTTGCTTTGGAGGATATGGCATACTATATCAATGATATTTACACAAAACTGGAGCATAATCCATCCATCGTTTCTGAGGCGGATGCTTTTCGTATTCTGTCACTGTACACCAATTTATGTCTGTGTACAGAAGACACAGAAGGCTCCATTATGGCTTGTAAACAGATTTCGAGCTTACCAAGTTTTCATACCAATCCATTGGTAGCATATGAATATTATTATTTGTCCATCAAGACCCAGCTATCGTCCGGGCATATGGATATTATTCGCAATTCCTATCAGAATTGTCTTGCCATTGCCAATGACTTACAGGACGATTTCCTAGTATTTCGTGCCAACCTTTTATACTGCATGGCACAATTCGGCGGTTGGAAAGATTTATTCCTCTGTGATTTCCGTATTCCAGTTCCTATGGAACTGTTAAAACAATCAGAACATTACGGATTTTATAACCACTTGGCATATTTGTATACCATGGGATTTGAAAACGATGAGGACAGCATTACAAAAATTGCTACCGGTAAAGAGAATTCTGTATATTTTGCAAAAGGTATTCAACTTGCAAAAGAACTTGGAAACACAGACTTTTTAATGTCTGCTTACATGAAAAATATTATTATTTACTCCGATGCCGGATATCACGAATATGTACACCAGATGCACAAAAAGCGAATTGAGACAGTGAAAAGTGATGACAAGATTTTACAAGCTCATATGTTTCTTGGTATCGGTTACAATTGTATTATTTTGGAAAATTACACGAAAGCAGATCACTATTTCCGTGAGGCACTACACAACCTTGCAAATGAAGGAAAAGCAGATGACTGTATGGATGCCCTTTATAATATTTGTATGAATTATTTTGTAATTGAGGATTATGAGACGGTAATTCCATGTATTGACACTCTACTTAAAATGTTGTCTGCGTTGGGCTATCAGAACGTAATGGTCTGTAACACTGCAAAGTTGTATGGAATGCTTGCTATTAGTTATTTCCATTTGCAGGACTTTTACAATACCCATCACTTTTTAAGTATGATGACCATTTATATGAATCAATTTTTAAGTGATGAGGAACACATTGATCATAAATATTGGGAGGAAGAACTATTTCTCTATCACTATGTGCGCGCAATTCTTTATGAAAAAGAAGACAATCTGGATGCCTGTCAAAAAGAACTGGACAAGTCCTACCATTATCTATGGCTTTTACCGGGTACTGTTTTTTACACCTATGTACTGTACACCGTAACACAAGCCAGTGTATACGAGAAAACAGGTCAATTAGACAAGCGTACAACTCTATTTGACGAAGCCATTACATATTATAAAAAGCAGGGATTTATGATTTGCGCATCCAAGCTGCTTGCCATTTCAAAGGGTGCAAAACCACAAAAAATCATTGTGCCATATGATGAACAAGATTTGTGGTTTGATAAATTGTTGACTCTTGCTAACTATACAGGCACACAAAACAAATTGAAATATCGCGAAAAAGATATTGCATTCCTTACCATCTGGCAAGAAAATTTGAATCGTTCCGAAAGCAATATTAACACTCTTATTGAAAATGCTATTACAATTATGCAAAACAGTTACAGTCTCAGCGATGTTATGATTTTAAAGCAACAAGGAACTTCTTATACTGTTTTGTACAATAACAGCGAGGTTGCCTTAACGGACGAAAATATGAAACACTTTTTTGCATTTTTCCATAAATACAAGCGTGGTTTCCTTACCAATCGAACAGACAAAAACTTTGCGCAATTTATGCCAATTATAGAACCTTTTGGCAAAAATCGTGTGGTGACTATGCTTGGTATACCATTGTCAGATGGCTCTGCCGATTATGTAATGCTCTCTCATGTAAATGCTCATAGAAACTTTACAGGTAACCGAGTTTTGCTTACAAATGAAAATTTTGTTACTTTAAAATTCGCATATAGCCAGTTGATTGATGCCATTCGTCAGATTACAGCCAACAATCTGATTCGAAAAATGAATGAGGAACTTGAAAAAGTGTCTATTACAGACTATTTGACTGGATTATACAATCGTCATGGTCTAAGTTCTATCATTGATACAAAACTTCGTACACAAGATAACAGCAGTGTATTGATTTTATATATTGATTTAGATAATTTTAAATACTATAATGACACCTTTGGTCACGAAATCGGCGACTTTTTATTGGTTCATTTTACTAAAATTTTCAACGAATTAGTAGGAAACGACGGCTATACAGTTCGTTACGGCGGTGATGAATTTGTAATTGTTCTGCCAAATCAGACAGAAGCCTATGGATTGCGGATTGCTGAGTCTATCTATGCTAGAATTCAGGATGGATGTAAAGAAATTTTGTCTCAGCGTTTGCAGCAGGATATCCAAATCCCATCTAACCAGAAACTTTCCTGCTCCATCGGAATTACAGAATATCCGGGAACTTCCCATGATGATATTGATCAGGCATTAAACAAAGCCGATCAGGCATTGTACTTTATCAAACATAATTCCAAAGGACATGCTATTACATGGACAAAATTTAAGGACTTATGTTCTTTAACACCTTAATACACTAGAAAAGCGAGATGTTTTGACACACTCTTGTCAAATAGACAACAGACGATCAAAACATCTCGCTTCTTCTTATTCTCTTTCCAGTGTAAGCTGTTTTAACGCTTCCACTGCATGTTGATATTCTAATATATTATTTGCTTTTTTTATTTTTTTTGTAAACTTATCCACAGAATCAAATCCCTGTTCCATATAAATCCACAATTCTTTCATTTTATACAGTGCATTATTTCCCAATTCCTCATAGTAAGCATCCAATAGCTCTTCCACAAACTTCCAAAACAAAGGATTTTTTTGTATTTCTCTTGGTCCGTCCAAAACCTGCTCCAACAAATCCGGTCTCGTAATAAGACCTCTTCCAAGCATAACAGCAGAAATTCCCGGACATGTTTCCACTATACTTTGGTAATCTTCCACTGTGTAAATATCTCCGTTGTAACAAACCGGACACTGACTGTCTTTCCATGTACGGATAAACACTTCTTTATGTACCGGCTGCTTATAAAAGTCTTTCTGTACACGAGGATGAACGATCAACTCTTTCAATGGGTATCGATTGTAAAGAGAGAGCAATTCCTCCCACTCCTCTTCCTCAAATCTTCCAATACGTGTTTTAATAGAAATAGGAAGCACCGATTTTGAAAAAATTTCATCTAAGAATTTCTCCAACCGAAAAGGATCTCCTAAAAGACCAGAACCTTTTGCCTTATTTACTACTCCCGTAGAAGGACACCCCAGATTCAAATTTACCTGTGTATATCCATATGCCGCTAATTCTTTGGTCGTCTCCAGAAAATATTCTGCATTATTCGCCAATATTTGTGGAACGGTAGGAACTCCCTGTGTGTGCGCAGGTAAAATGTCCTTTCGCTCTCTAGGCGTAAAAGTTCCGTGCATGGTTGGCGAAATAAAAGGGGTGAAATACCAATCCACCCCTTTAAAGTATTTGTGATGGAGGCATCGAAACACATAAGTCGTGATGCCTTCCATCGGTGCAAAATACTGTTTCATTATTGACGAACCTTAATGTGAACCTCACGAAGCTGCTGTTCGGTCACTTCACCAGGAGCGCCACACATCAAATCCTGTGCATTACCATTCATTGGGAATGGAATAATCTCTCGGATATTTTCCTCATTACGAAGAAGCATAATCATACGATCCACTCCAGGTGCCATACCTGCGTGTGGTGGTGCTCCATACTGGAACGCATTGTATAAAGCTCCAAACTTCTCTTTCAAATCTTCCTCGGTATAACCAGCAATCTCAAATGCTTTTACCATAATTGCAAGATCATGGTTACGAACAGCTCCGGAAGAAAGCTCTACACCATTACATACAATATCGTACTGATATGCTAAAATCTCTTCTGGATCTTTGTTCTCTAATGCCTCTAATCCACCCTGTGGCATAGAGAATGGGTTGTGAGTAAAGATAATCTTCTTCTCTTCCTCATCATATTCATACATTGGGAAATCATTTACAAAACAGAAACGATATGCGTTCTTCTCTAATAAATCCAAACGTGCTCCCAACTCATTTCTAAGCTGACCTGCATAGTTTGCTGCCTTCTTTTCTGTATCAGCAATAAAGAAAATGGTATCTCCTACTTCTAATCCTGCAAGCTCTCTCATCTCTACTTTCATATCATCTGGTATAAATTTATCAATTGGTCCCTTGTATGATAAATCTTCTTTTACTTCCAAATATCCAAGTCCACCCATTCCGATAGACTGTGCAAATTTCAAAAGTTTCTCATGGAATCCCTTTGACATATCTGCATGTACTTTAATGGCACGTACTGTTTTCTTGTGGAATGGCTTAAAGGTACATCTTTGGAAGAACTCTGTCACATCAATGATGCGAAGTGGGTTGCGTAGGTCTGGTTTGTCAGAACCAAACTCAAGCATTGCCTGCTTATAGCTGATAACCGGATATGGAGCCTGTGTTACTACTGCTCCCTCTGGAGCAAACTTCTCAAATGTAGCAGTAAGCACAGCTTCACCAACACGGAATACATCTTCCTGTGTAGCAAAACTCATCTCAAAGTCTAACTGATAAAATTCTCCCGGTGAACGGTCTGCTCTGGCATCCTCGTCACGGAAACATGGTGCAATCTGGAAATACTTATCAAATCCAGATACCATTAAAAGCTGCTTATATTGCTGTGGTGCCTGTGGCAACGCATAAAATTTTCCTTTAAATTTACGAGATGGTACAATATAATCTCTCGCTCCCTCTGGAGAAGAAGCACAAAGAATTGGAGTCTGAATCTCCAAAAATCCCATCTCTGTCATCTTATTGCGAAGGAATGAAATTACGTTAGAACGGAAAATCATGTTGTCCTTCACTTTCTTATTACGAAGATCCAAATAGCGATACTTCAAACGTACATCTTCACGAGTCTCTTTTGAAGTCATAATCTCAAAAGGAAGCTGAGAATATACTTTTCCAAGTACAGTTACTGTCTTTGCATCCAATTCAATTGTACCAGTTGGAATCTTAGGGTTATAAGTCTCCTCATCTCTATGCTCAATGAGACCTTCCACAGAAATACAATCTTCTCTGCTGATTCCCTTTAATAATTCTTCATCACGTATAACAACCTGAAGCACACCATACATATCTCTAAGGTCAATGAAAGATACACCACCATGGTCTCTGATATTCTCTACCCAGCCACATACTTTCAATGTGCTATCCACATCTGTCTCAGAAATGGCATCTAACGTTCTGTTACGATAAATGTTGTTCGTATTTGTTTCCATTATATATAATCTCCTTTCTATTTTTCCATCAGGTAATTGAAATATAAAACACAAACGCCCCGGACAAACAACGTTTGTCCGGGGCGAAACTATATTCGCGGTACCACCCGATTTATTTACTCATGGTTACAACCTCTGCTTAACGCGCAGTTACGGCGCACCTACTAAGGAGCAAACATTCTTCTCCTGTTCAGATTGCAGCTCGAAAGTGTTATTCATGCAAATTCACTCTGCGAAGTTCTCACTATCCTTCACTCACTGGGAACGATAATCCACACTACTTCTCTTTGTCATCGCCTATCTTTTCCTATCAAAAAATTCTCAAATATTTACTCATTATACTCTATCTTTCTAAAAAAGTCAACGAATAAAAACTTTAATTCCTATAGTAACGACCCATTATACAAATAGACTCGTTTATAGATAACTCAACCACTTTTCACATTTTCCTTATTCCTGTATCATACCATTTTTCATATATACCACTCGATCTGCCCTTTTTGCAATTTCTTCATTATGGGTAATCATAATAAGTGTCTGCCCATGCTTTCGAACACCTTCCAATAAAATTTTTAATACATCCTCTCCTGTTTCTGAATCCAAATTTCCCGTTGGTTCATCCGCTAAAATAATCTTTGGTTTGTTTGCCAATGCTCTGGCAATAGCGACTCTTTGTTGCTGTCCTCCAGATAACATATTTGGATATACATCTTTCTTTTGCAAAATTCCAAGTTCGTCTAAAATAGATTCTACATAAGGCCGATCTACCTTTTTACCATCAATTTGAACTGGATAAATAACATTTTCATACACTGTTAAAATAGGTAGCAAATGAAAAGACTGAAAAATAAATCCCAAAGTTTCTCTCCGATATTTTGACATAGCTTCGTCTTTTTGTTCCTTAAATTCTTTTCCCATTACATACATGCTTCCTGAATCATAAGTATCAATTCCTCCAATCATATTTAGAAGTGTACTTTTTCCAGAACCGCTAGCCCCAAGTACAACTAAAAATTCTCCTTCTTCCACCCTTAGATTTACATTCTTTAATACATGTAATTTTTCTTCTCCATTTTGATAATATTTATTCATATCTTTAATTTCTAATATACTCATATTTTCATTTCCTTCCCTATTCTTCTGTTATTATATTGGCAATATCCTGATTTAACTGTTTGCGCATATAGGCATTTGCAATTCCCTCTATCACAATCCCATAAAACAAGAATACTCCTATGAAAATCCCTATATTCCACTTTATCCCATTATCCAAATACCCATTCAAACCAAAGCAGATTACTGTAGAAAGAAATGCTCCTATGGCAAAGGCCTTTCCATACAAACACAAATATTCCATTCCACACAATTGCAAACAACGTTTTTTGGTTAATCCCAAGGCTCTCATAATTGCATATTCTTTCTTTCTGTTATAAATATTAGATTGAATGGTTGTACTGGAAATAACACATGTTAAACTAACAATAGAACACATAATATAGACAGCAATTAATACCATTCCATATAATTGTTCCTGCGCTTTTTCACTGTTTACATCCAGTTCTGACAAATAAATGTTCTCTGTCAAAATAGAATTAATTGTAGAAACCTCTATATCACTATTTTTCTTAATTAACATGCCAGTACACTGGTCCATGGTAATGCCAAGCGTTTCTGCCATCTTTTCATTGATAATAACTATATTAAGCTCTATTCCAAAAGAAGTGTATTGAACATAATTTTCTCCTTCAAAAACAGATTTGGCAATATCTATTTTTATTTCTTCTCCGCTCTCTTCATTAATAAATGTTACTTCATCTGCTTTGTCCTTCTCAGGTGAGTAATACAACGCATACGGGGTATTTTCATAATCCCAATCTTCAATTTTCTGGGCTTTTAATAACATCGAGAATATAGCATTATCGTATGCAATCAATATAGTTCCATTTTTTGCCGTTTTCTCTGATTGCCATTCCCTATAAAATGTCTGCGTATATACATTTTCCGCTCCAGCCATACCCATGATTTGCATTTGATCTACTTTTGGTATTTCATCCTCAATAATATCCTCTGAGTAAACCTGATATGTAAAGATTTTCTCTTTTTTCAATGGATCATTATCTATTCGAATGCTAAAAAACACCTGAAAAACTACTAATGTCAAAATAATACTAATAGTCAATGTAATCACTAACGTGTTACTTTTCAAAGCATTTCTTGTAATGTTTTTCTTTGCCATATTCCACAATACATGCTTTTCTTTTACTTTGTCTGCCTTTTTTGTTTTTAGTTGGTCATCGTTAAAATACATGGCCTCTATAATGCTACATCTATGTAATCTCCAAATTACTATTCCAATGGCAACCACAATTGCTCCCATTCCCAACAAATAGGTTTCCATATACGAGGAAGGTAATTGATGCACAGAAATATGAACATCTTCTAGCATAATATAGTCCACAATTCGACTTGCTACAATATTATTTAAAATATTTCCACCCAAAAATCCAAGTAATACTCCAATATTTCCAAGAAGTAATCCTTCCAATGCTAATATTTTATTTTGTTGTTTCTTACTCAATCCAATACATCGCATAATGGCAAATTGCTTCATTTTTTCAATAGCATTTATATAATAAGCATTAAATACAAAAATAATCATACATATTCCAAGAATAATCGTAATGGATTTTATTCCAGATGCCATTCCATAGTAGGAACCTTCTTCTCCATAGAGGGCTTCTTTTTCTTCGTTTACTATTACATGTTCTGTATAAAAATCATCTTCCCCAAGTCCCGTTGCCAACAAATTTTCCATTTCTATCATTTTATCTATATCATATTTTTCCTTGTCTGAAACAATGGCGATAGCATTATTACTATAGTTAGTATCTCCGAAATCCTGAAAAATCAAATTTGCAGTTTCTAAATTTGTCCATATAAGTCTCAATCCATCCACGTTATTTGATAAAATTCCCACCACTTTAAACTGTACTTGCAGTTCTTTTTCGCTTTCTAAAGTAGACACTAATGTAGTTGAAATAGTGTCCCCAATCGCGTATGGCTTTTCTTGGGATTCGTTCCATGATTTTTCTATACACACTTCATACTTCTCTGCCGGTAATTTTCCCTCTACCAACGAAACATCCTTGAAATAGTTTATGTTTCCTTCTACTCCTACAATTTCCGTTGAAACAGAATCTGATTCATACCATTGCGCTACATTCATAGTAATCATATAATCATCCTGATGATTGTTCTTTTGCAAAATTTCTTTTGCACTCAGTAACTGTTTATAAGAAAGATCTAATACTGTAATATCTCTCTTTATTCCAGCAGTAACCATCTCTTGAAACTGGCATTTAATACAGTCTCCCATTTGAATCAAGCTAAACATTAACATAATAGAAAATGCTATTCCAAAAACAGATGTTACGGATCTTCTTTTATTTCTTATCACATATCGAAACGCTATCTTTAACATATTATTAACTCCCCTTTTCCTCCTATGCAGTTTCCTGCAAATACAATTTCATGCAAGCATGATTGTGCTTGCCGGGCTTTTGCACCCAAAAGGGTTTTAGCCTTTTGACTAAAACCCTTAAACTTACTATATTCATTTAAACTCCTCTACACCAATCCAGCCTTTTTGTCCAACTCCTTTTGTCTTGCTTTATCGGAGTACATCCGTCCGTCTGCCTCTGCAATTGTCTGGTCGATTTTAGTTGTAATAAGCTGATTGCAAATAGAAAAGCCTTGTGCTACCTGCACTCGAAACGGCACTTCTTTCTTTTCATTTTCTGCTTTGATGCGCTGTTCAAACTGATCCAATCGTTCTTTATAACGAGTATATATGGTCTCGCCCTCTATTAGCACACAAAATTCATCACCACCGATTCGATAGGATTCCCCTTCTTTTCCAAAAGTAGAATCAATCAATTCCGCTGCCATACAAATTAGTTTGTCTCCGGCTTCATGCCCCATATGGTCATTGACCTGTTTTAGATTGTTAATATCCAAAAATACAATTCCTATAGAACCTTCTCCTTTTTGTTCCAATTCCTCCAACTTTTCTAAATATGCTGTCCGGTTGCCAAGTCCTGTCAACCCATCCATATATGCCAAATTTCGCACAATGGTATACTTCATGCCCTGCTCCATCAGTCGATATGTATTAAGCTGGCTACTCACGGCAAGGCAAACAATAAATCCAAGCATTCCCACACGCAAAAACTGTGCCCGATCCATAGTATCTGTCACCGTATACTGGAGTGCAGAGATAAATGCGGACACAATCAATATTAAAATACCAAGCATTTGAATAGCCATTCGTCGATTTATCTTCTTCCTCTTGCGCCAATTCCACAGCATCCACAGAAAGATTCCTACCATAATTACATCATTGCTATAAGAATAGAGCCACGAAAATTTCAACAGATCGTGCATATCCATTCTTCCGCTAAATTGCATTACCACACAGGTTAAAATATAAACAATCTGAGAATGACAAAATATTCGCATGGCAAGATTTCGTAAAATTGGATAGTAACAATTTACATACAATAACAACGGAAGATTGGTAGTAATCATCATAATGTTATCCAGCAATTGGATAATCCGCACATCCTCCACAAAAAATTGCAGTACATTTGTCTCAAGAATACTCCACACACCTGTAAGCAACGCATATAATCCCAGATAAGCGGCTGAATGATTTTTTGCATATCGGTGATAGGCAGGCAATATATCCAAAAAAATCAATACAATTCCCATTAAAATGACAATGAAACTAATGAACAATGCGCCTAACTTGCTCTCTATAAGACTGTGCATAATATCTCCCTTATCTCCAAGATATATATGATCCACAGTCACTGCACTAGCATCATACACCATGTTAATTTGCAATTCTACCGTCTGTTCACTATATTCTTTTGGAAGTTTTACCATATTCCACAAATTTCCCGGAGAACGATTGTAAAAAGGAGATTCATCCACTTTCGTCTCATAAATCTGTTTCCCATCTATGTACACGTTTGTACTTACATCCTTGGAACGATAAAACAAAGTTACATCCTCTGAAAGACTGGGAAGCGTATAGCAAATGGTAAGAATACCTGTATCTTCATTCATATACGAACCCAACTTTGAGAAATCAATCGCATTGCTATCTTCCTTTCCATACCATCCCTGTTCTATTCTTATATAATCTGAATACTCTGCTGTTTTCTCTTTGGATGTCTTACAAATCGGAATGGCAATCAGGATCAGAAGCATTCCAACCAATCCAAGTAAATATAAAATTTTTATACTTTTTTCGCTGATCTGCTTTATACTCATAGACTCTGGCTCCTTTTATTTTCACGCCCTTCATCCCCAAAACTAACTTTAGTATAACAAAAAAAATGTATTTATTCTACAAATTTCCCAAAAAGAAAACCATCTTAAGAAATTTTTCCTAAGATGGCTATTTTCTCCATATTTTTATTTTACTTTAAAACTCTTTGTTTTTGTAGTATATCCACTCTTTTTTACAGTAACAGAAATCTTATTTCCCTTCTTTAATTTTTTCTTTAAGTTTACTGTAAATACACCTGTTTTCGTAGACTTTACGGTATATTTCTTTCCTCCAACCTTTACAACTACTGTTGCAGTCTTTACGGTCTTACCTTTGATTTTCTTTGTTGCCTTCTTATATTTTGTAAGTTTTAATACCGTAATTTTCTTTTTCGTTGTCTTTGTTGTCTCTTTCGTTGTCTCTCCAGTAACGGCTGCTGGTGTGGTAGTAGTTACTGCCCCATTTGTTGCTGGTGTTGGAACTTGTGTTGCCGGTGTCTTTGCCGCCTTTGTATAAGTGAAAGTTACTGTTTCATATCCTGTGGAGGATACTGTAATTGTATAATTGGTTTCCTCTGAAAAGATTTTTCCATTAGATACCACATTATAAGTAACTTTACGACCAGAACCAGTTGCTTCTACATAATCATATGCAGCATTTTCATTTACAGTACCATCTGCATTGAAAATATCCTTTGAAACAAAGTGGTTGCTTGAACCAGAAGACGTTGGTAAATAAGTAACGGCTGCACCAGTAGATACGGTAACCGAATTAATATTTTTGATAAAGTTGGCAACACTGTCTGCGCCCTTTGCATCCATTTTCAATCCATTATCATAAGAAACCTTAGACCCCTTAATAGTAACAGTTGTGGATGTCCCATTGTATTTTCCAGAAGCATCTGTAACGTTCAAAGTATATACGCCCGGAACTGCATTTCCAATTGTTAATGTAGAACCGTTGATTGCTGCTGCAGTTGCAGTTATTGTGGCATCTGTTGATGAAAGACTATATGCTGGTACGAAATCAGCAGGTGCATCCTTTAAAGTTACATTTACAACAGTTTCTGCTGCAACATCTGCATCTTCTGCTGTTGCCGTAATAGTAGACAATACTGGCAAATAGGTATCTGCAATATCTACATTATATACACCCTTGCTTGTAATATAAGTAAAACCTGTAATCGTTTGTCCCATACTTTTTTCGTATGCTTCACTACGATTTGAATCAACTACAGACCATGCAATCTCAGAAATATTCCAAATATTTTCCTGTGAATACATCGCATACTGTTCTCCCTCTGCGGTATTGGCAATTACACCATATACAATAGAGCTATCTTTTGTTAAAGTATCCTCAAACACATCACCAGAAAGAGAAAATTCATAATCTCCCCAACGACTTTCTACGGAGAATTCAGAAGTTACTGACACATTCTCTGCCAAATCATTTACTTTAGAAATCTTTACCGCATCCGTCGATATGGCACCAGAAGATGTCACTTTTGATACATCTACAATATCTGCCTGTAACACAGGTGTATAAGTAACATCAAGCTCTTTGCCTGCTGAATTTCTTGAGGATGAAATTTCTTTTTTGGTATAAGAGCCATTTGTCAATGGTGTAAAATCTGTTTCTGCATAAACACCTGCTTCCATAAGGGCCTCACGCTCTTTTTCAGTTACCACTACCGGAATCTGAACACCCTCTACATTTACAGTCTTTCCATCTGCAATTAAAGCACTAATTGCCTCTGTATCTGTGGATGCCACATCCGGCACATGATAAGTACCTGCATTTAATCCACCAAATCCATTGCCAACTGCTTTTGTTACAGTAGCAGAAGAAAATGCGTCTACATAATCTGTAGAAGTCACATTTTTTAATGTGTCCACGCCATAAATCTGATACAAGTCATGATAAGAAAGTTTCATATTCACTGCGTATTCCTTGTCTGTTTTAGTTGTGTCTGCTGCCAATACATTATATGCAGGTACACTTGTAACAGTAACTGCTGCTGCCATCATAAGTGACATCATTTTGTTCATAGGTTTTCTCATTTTATAATTCTCCTTTTCCTGTTGTGTTGCCCTATAACAGCAACACGGGGTTAATAAGTTACTATAGGTAAAAAAACAGAACCATGCCTCATTAGTTTTTCCTAACATTAGTCAACACTAACACCAGCTTCTTTAAAAAAGAAGACCTTTGCCTTCCTTCTAGGGGAGATTGTTCTATTTTCTATTCCTTACAAATCCTTAGGCACTCTTTGCATTTACATCCTCGCATGCCTTTTCTTTTTTCAAACTGATATTTCCTTTTGGACATACCAGGCTACATCTGCCACACTGAATACAGTCATTGGACAGAGCACTGATTCCTTCTGGTCTATGGTGTACCGGACACTGTCTTTTACAAGCACTGCAACCCAAAATACACTGTGAAAGATTTCTCTTTAGGGTTCCTGTAGGTAAAATAGGGAGCAGCGAAAAAATCGCTCCAAGCGGGCATAGAAACTGACAAAAGAAACGTTCTTCGAAAAACATGCCTAATAAAATCAATCCCAGATAAACCAATCCCACGATACTATATGTAGACCACTGCAAGTTTCCGGCGCGGAGTCTTGAAAACGCTTCCCATGGACTATTTCCATTGATTTCCTGAGAGTACCCTAATATGACCGCACCTAAAATTACTAAAAGATTAATATATTTTAACTTTCTCAGCCACACAATTGCCTTTTCTGGAATTTTAGGAAATTTTCTTTTGATTTTTTTCTGCAAAAAACTTGCTATTCCATACACAAAATCGCCAAACGAACCAAAGGCACAAGCATAACCACAGAAATATCGCCCAAACAAAATGGTAATTCCAGAAAGAATGACAAAGGTTTTTAAAAAGTCATTCCATACAAGTACATCTCCGTTGGAAACTGCATAAAAAATTCCTTTGATCCCACTAAATGCCTCACTAAACAACGACGGCAAAAAGATAAAAAATCCAAGCTGTATGCACCTTCGTATTCCATTCTGTATCTTTCGTTTCCTCTGCCTCATTTGAGCAACAGATAATTTCTTTTTTTCTTTCATATATGCTTTCCCTTCCATTATGAATTCTCCTTTGCCGCTTTTGCAAAATCTAATGCCTGTCTGGTGGCATCCAGAATTCCGTTGGAACTATAGGTTGCTCCACTTACTACGTCTACTTCTACGGACTGCTCTTTCACAATCCTTTCGGTCAGCTCCATTGCCATGGATAAATACGCCGAATCTTCTCCCTTTGCCTCTGTCACTTCCACTGCTGTAATTTCATCCTGCAAAATAGTGACCGAAACTACTACTAAGCCTCCAAATCCTTGGGCGCTGCCTTCATACACACCGTCTGCATAAAGAGCCACTTCTTCGCTTTGTTCCTGTTTTTTCATTTCTCGATTGTATGCCTCTACGGCAGCAATCTCCTTTTGATTTTCCTGTTCCTGTGTTTCCCATGCAAGTGCTTTATTCTGATAAATCATCAGACAAACCAAAACCAAACCTAGTGCAAACACTCTTGTAAAAAAATAACGATTCATCTGCACGTCCTTTCTTCTACTTACTTTCTTTTATCCGCATTTGAAACCATTCCTATTTTTATGGTAATTGTGCCATGCCATTTTGAAATGCAGCCCCTATTGCATCTGAAGAACAAGTGGCTCCACTTACTGCATCTACAGTAATGGGTGCATTGGCAGCTAACAACTGTTTAAATGCACCTACACATTTTGTAGTTCCCTCTGCTGCCTTTTTTAAAAATGACCAGTTTCCTTCCGCAATGGCAAGGTTCTTTGTTTCCTCTGAAAACTCCATACCCGTCACTTGATAGGAATGGGTCTCTTCTTTTGTCTCCACTCCATCGGTAGTGGTGGTTGTTGTTAACGTTTCCACCGAAACATGCAAAATAAGTGAAATAGGATATTCTGCAAAATCCATATATTCGTCCGGATAACACATTGCTGTTCCTGATACATCTGTCGTTGAATTTGTCGTTGTGGTAACGACTGTTACTGTTGTTCCATCTTCTGTCACATTCTCCTGTACCACCGGTGGTGCATCCGTTGCCAAAGGCTCTGTTGCGACCGGTGTTGTTACAGGCGTATCTGTTGGTTTTACTGTTTCCTTTTTATCTTTTGTTCCCTTTTGCTTTGCAATGGATTCCTGTAATGCCTGACTTACCCCTTCCATAATCCCATTAGAAGAATAGGTTGCTCCACTGATGACATCCACTTTAGAAGTTTGTTTTTTTATCATAACAGGAATTATTTGCTTTGCCTTTGCAAAATACTCTGGCGTTTCCTCTTTGGCTGATACTACAGAAATGGTTTTCATTTTTCCTTTTGCAATCACAACCTTCATTTGTATCGGTCCACCATATCCCTCTCCAGTTCCATAAAAAGTGCCATCTCCATAAACTGCATCCTCTGGAATTTCTGTCTTTTTACTAGGTTTCTCCGTTGCAACTGGCTTTGGTGTTTGTCTATTTTTTACTACTGTATTCGTAGCGGACAAATCCGTAGCTCCTGCTTGTTTTAAAGCTGCAATTACAGCATTTATGATACCATTTGACGAATAAGTTGCTCCACTTACTACATCCACATTGGGACTTTGGGCAGAAACAATTTTTCCACATACCGCTTTTGCCTGTGCAAGAAACGATGGAGTTTCCTGCGCCGCTGAAACAATATTTACACCTATAATTTTTCCATCCGAAATAGTTACTGCTACTTGAATGGTCCCGCCATAACCAGTAGCACTTCCATAATAGGTTCCATCTTTATATCCATCTTTGGGACCATCATAAGAAAGTGCTATGATTTCTTCCTTCTTTGTATCTTTCTTTTTAAGCTGCTTTGTATCTGGTTTTCCTGTCTCAATAGGTGTAGGACTTTCCACCTTTACCAAATTGTCTGCTTTCCATTTTTCTGGAATGTCCTCTAAAACAGGTCCATTTCCAAGCATACTAACTACAATCAGTACCGCTAAAACACCACCCGGCACCAACAAAGTCAACCACTCTAGTTTTTCTTTCATGATTCTTCACCTCTTATAATCTCAAAAGATTTTTCAGAAGAAAATTGCTTCTCTAAACCTTCTGTCACATAAATAGTTCCGTCCGTTTCCACAAGAACCGCATCAAAAGTATCCTTATGCTGCTGCCAATAAGAAATGGCCTTTTCTTTCCCCATAACAAACAAGGCTGTGGACAATCCATCTGCCAAAGTACCATCCTCACTGACAATACTAACCGAAATCAAACCACTATCTGCCGGATACCCAGTCTTTGGATTTAAAATGTGATGATAGGTTTTTCCATCTTCTTCAAAATAACGCTCATATCCGCCAGACGTAATGACTGCCTGATTAGCAATGGAAAGCACACCAAGAATATCCCCCTCTTTACTCTCTGGGTCCTGAATACCAATATTCCAATTGCTTCCATCGGTTTTTGTTCCAAGTGTCTGCACATTTCCTCCAAGGGATACCATCCCAGAAGTCACTCCATGCTCTTTATAAATCTCCATGATTTTGCTGGAAGTATAACCTTTGGCAATGCCACCAAAATCAATCTGTTGCTTGTTGCCTAATGTCAAATATCCATTCTCTGCCAAAGAAATTTTGCTTTGATCCACCTTAGGTAAGGTTTTCGCTATTTCTGTTTTTGTAGGAACATGATACTCTTTAGAAGTAAATCCCCATAAATCCATGAGAGGATATACGGTTACATCAAAAACTCCTTCTGTGCTGTCATACAACTCCCCGGCTCTTTTCATCAATATTTCCGTATCTTCGGATAACTGCCCTTCCCCATTTTGATTTAAGAGATACACCTCTCCCTTTTGGCTACTCACCGACCAAAGGGAATCCAAACGATTCACTTCCTCCACTGCGGCCATTACTGCCTCTTTTCCATTAGGACCATAAGCAGTAAGCGACATATAAGTGTCCATAGCAAATACATCCTGAGAATACGGTGTATTGGCATTCCCAGTTTCCTTTTTATCTGTAGTTTTCCCATTTCCACATCCTGCTAATAATACACACATGCAGAAACCAAACACTCTTACTAATTTCCTCTTTTTACTTAGCATATCATTTTCCTCTCTACAATATTCCATTTTAGAAATTTGCATAACTATCTATTTTCAATTATTAAAAGTCATTCTATACATTTTTTTGTTTGTCAAACCATACACTAAAAACTACATTTTTGCAGCAGGGAACTTGGACAGTACCAGACCGGATAGAATTCCAATTACCACACCAGCTACCACTCCACTAACACAAAGCACTCCAAAATACCATGACACTTGCTTTGTTCCAAGCACCACCATAGCAACGAGAATTTGCCCCACGTTATGGAACACACTTCCCGCCACACTGACCGTCACAATTTTAAATTTTCCTGTTTTTTTCAAGAGAAACATTACCAAAAAAGATAACACGCCGCCTGCCAAAGAAAACAGCAGAGCAAGAAGATTTCCAAACGTTCCAGCTACCAAAAGCATTCGCACTATGTTAATTCCAAAAGCTGCAACCCCATTTAAATAATAAAGGGCAAATAACACAACCAGATTTGTAAGCCCCAATTTCATTCCCGGCATTGCCCCTTGAATCGGAAAAAGGGATTCCACATAACTTAGTATAAATGCCAACGCTATACACATACCATACAAGGCTATACGACTTGTTTTATTCTGCATCCCCAGCCTCCTTAATCTCTACCACAACTTTATGAGGCAGGCAAATAATACTCTGTCCGGCATACTTAATTTTTCCGGTATTTACACAAATCTGATCCGGACAATCTGCCTCGGAAAGCCATGCCATACCATTGTCAATGTGCAATATATTAGTTCCTCCTTCTCCTTCTATGGAATAGGTTATCGTACCCTCCAGTGAAAAGGTTTTTACACAAGTTCCATTCACTCGAACAGACACCTGTACACTATCTTGCTTTCCCAAATAAGTATAAGCAAGCAATCCGCCTCCTAATACTAAAAATGCTCCAATTAAAAGAATATCTTTTTTATAAGTTGATATTATTTTTTTTAGAAATTTCATTGTTTCGCCTCCGTTAGTCCTTGCTAACATCAACCACCCGTATAATATAGCAAGATTTTTTTTTTAGAATCAAGACCTTAGTTGATAAAAATTTTCATTGATATTTTTTATCAATAAAAAGTTCTCCGAAACTATTATAATATAAAATCTATGCTAAAAAAAGCACTGTAAACTATCACCAATTTTCGTCATTTTTTCTTTTTAATTTTCATCATTTTTCATACATCATGATATTTTGTAACCTTTTTGTTTCTTTATATGGATATTTTAACCGAACCATCCTTCAAACTCTTCCATTTTTTCTCATTTTTCGCATATTGTTCCATTTTTTTTTCTGTGCTAAAATAACCTTAAAATGTTACAGAACTGTAAAATAAACATTACATTTTATAAACTGAAAGGAGTTTATTATGTCTCACAAAATTTTTACAAACTGGAAACGAAACGCAAAACGTGCTGTGGCATTTACTTTAGCTGCTGCAACCGTTTCCACAACACCAATGGATTTTTCTACTACAAGCACTGTAAAGGCTTCCACTTCATCTGAAGATGCGACTTCCTATGGTCGTTACAGCGAGCCTTTTACTTTAGACACGGATCATGACGGAGTAGATGAAAATGTATGGAGTACCTTTACTTTTGGTACTTATCCTCAAAGTCAGGTAACAGATGAAGAAACATTGGCTAGCTTGGAAGAGATTTCTGAAAAGAAGTGGGTGGAATTAGACAATCCACTAACAGAAGCTCTTAATGAAGAAAAGAACTTATACTATACTGCTACTGTTAATGGAACCAAATATCTTCGTATGAAAATCGGAGATGCAAACTTTGGCTCTATGGAAGAAAATACAGGCTATTATCAATGGGATACAGACAGCGAATATCACTATTATGTATACGAGCCAATTACTTGGAGAATTCTCTCTTTAGAGGAAGACGGTACTGCTTTTGTAATTGCAGACACTAATTTGGATACTCAGCCATATTCTGCAAGCACTAGCGATGTTACTATAGATGGAAAGAGTATTCATCCATACCAGTGGAAATACAGCCTTCTTAGAGACTTTTTAAACGGATTTGAGGATGCTGCTAACGGATTTGGTTTTGATTATTCTACAGAGTACAATTTTATGGATATGGCATTCTCTGACGCAGAAAAAGAAAGCATTCTTTTAACCGAAGGCGTAGATAACACTTCCAGCTATTACAATTATTTTACCAGCTCATCTACAGATGATTATGTGTATCTTTTGTCTTACGCAGAATTAACAAACAAAGCATATGGATTTAGCAATGCCCTTTCTCGCCGCGCAAAGACTACCGATTACGCTTACCAAAAAGAGGCATACACCGCTTACGGATACAACTACTGGTGGCTTCGCTCTGCTGGAGATGCCCAAAGTCGTGTGATGAACATTGATGCACAAGGCGATATCCACAACGGTGGTCATAACGTAACAGATGTAGACATTGCTGTTCGTCCGGTTATGAACGTGGATTTATCTACTTTATCTGATGAAAACTATGCTGGTTATGTAGATGAAAACCAATCCCATTACGTTGCAAAAGCAACTTTTGTATTAAATAATGAAACAGAACGTATTGCATTAGCTGATGAATCTGGTTATATTATCCTTCCTTATGAATATGAGCAGGACGGATATGACTATAGTTATTATTACAACGGAAAGAGACTTAGAAGTTTTCCAGTTGTGTCTACCAATGACATTACTATTCAGGCAGTCCGCACAGTGCATGCTAACACAATTACCGTTTATTATAAGGCAAGTTCTTCTTGGTCTAACGCATATATTCATTATAAAACAGGAAACGGCAGTTGGACAAAAACTCCTGGTGTAAAAATGGAGGCAACTACAGAAGAAGACGGATATAATTACAAATACGTGATTGACTGTGGAGATGAAACCACTGCAACAGTATGTTTTAACAACGGAAAGAACACTTGGGATTCTCAAAACGGTTCCAACTATAAATTAAAGGCACTTGGAGAATACGGAATTAAACATCATAATACATCTATTCAAACAATTTCCTTAACTCCTACTGCTACCCCAGTAGTTACAAATGCCCCTACACAGACTCCTGTTGTTACAGAAACTCCTACTGCTACTCCTGTAGTTACGGATGCTCCTACACAGACTCCTGTTGTTACAGAAACTCCTACTGCTACTCCTGTTGTTACAGAAACTCCTACCGCTACTCCTGTAGTTACGGATGCTCCTACACAGACTCCTGTTATTACAGAAACTCCTACCGCTACTCCTGTAGTTACAGAAGTTCCTACTACAAAGGAAATTGCTATTTACTATAATACTGGATGGGAAACACCTTATATCCATTACAAAGTAGGAAGCGGCTCTTGGACAACTGTTCCAGGTGTAAAAATGACAGCGACTTCTGAGCAAACAGGCTATACACACAAATATGTATTAACAACCGATTTAGACACAGAAAATATGACAGTATGTTTCAATAACGGAAACGGCAGTTGGGATTCTAAAAACGGAAACAATTATGTACTTTCCTTTAAAAATGGTACTGTCTTTGGAGTAAGCAACGGTTCCATTTCTACATTGGTGACTGCAACTACTTCCCCTAGTGCTACACCAACCGTTACAGAAACACCAGTAGCCACAACAACACCTACGGAAACTCCAATTGAAAATACAGTTACTATTTACTATTCTACTGGATGGAGCAGCCCATACATCCACTACACCAAGGGAAACAACCAGTGGACAGCTGTTCCAGGTGTAAAAATGGAGGCAACCTCTGAAGTAGATGGATATAACTTCAAATATGTAATACCAGTAGAAGACTCTACTACAAGCATAACTATGTGCTTTAATAATGGCAACAATAGTTGGGATTCTAAAAATGGAAGTAACTATACTTGCAATTTAACAAATGGCACTGCTTTCGGAGTGAAAAATGGCGTTATTACAAAGGTAACGAAGTAAGACTCCTTTGCCGATACAATATTGAAACCAAAGCCTGAGGTTTTTCCTCAGGCTTTTTTAGAAACGGAGGATATCTATGAAAAAGTTTTACCCAAATGCAGAAAGTTTTTTGCAATTACTTTTTGAATCCCTCTATGCTCCTTATGGTACTTCCTATGCCTACCGAGGAGTAAGCTGGGAAATCCAGTATCGCTATGCCAGAGAATCCAACTTATTGGCACTTACTTTGCCTTCTATAAAACGATTGGCAAAGACAGAAGAAATTGAAATAGATTTGCTTACCCGCTGGGAACAGGGCGCAAAAGAGGAACAAGATTTTTCCATGAATCAGCAAAAAGCTCTTTTGGAATTTCTACAAAAAGCAGAACAGGCACATCTTCCTTTTACCGTTTTTAAAGGATGTATATTGGCAGATTTGTACCCAGATTCTACCATGCGATATTCCAAAGATACAGACTTGCTCATCAGCATTGAAGATACTTCTTTATTTTATCATTTTCTTGAAAATATGGGATATTTGCAGGAAGAAGGAAAATCCAAAGAACAAGTTCCCGTTTTTGTTCGCCCAAAACCATATCACAAAATAGAACTACATTATAGTCTTTGGGAAGAATACAATGGTCCTAAAATTCAGCAAATGAATACCTTGCACATTACAGATCCTTCCACCTTTGTGTCTTGCCAGGCGTTAGGACACAAAGTTCAAACACTTGGATATACGGAGCATCTGTTTTATCTAATTTTTCATATTTGCAAACATGTGGTAACTGAGGCCGATACCTTCGGAGGTCTTGTGGATCTCACACTCTTTGTAAACCATTACAAAGACAACATTGATTTTCCTCGTCTTTGGAAATGGTTGGAGCAACTTGGATATTCTTATTTTGCAGAATTGCTATTCAATTGCTCCATCCGATATCTGCGCATGGATTCTATTGCCATGGAAGGTCGCTCCACCCCATCTTACGAGGACGTAGGCTGTCTCATTACAGAATTTATCCGTGCCTGCACATTAAAACTGACTCCACATTATAATCGGTTGCTCTATGCAGTCATGACACTTTTTGTAGATGGTTCGGATGCCAATTACAATATATCGGAACAATTGGAGAAGCATAAAGACGAATACGAACCAATCCAAGAACGACTAGAAGAAAAACTAAAATTTGTCCATACTTTCCGATTAACAAGCAAGGAGTATTCCCTTGGAATAAAGGAGCCAATTTCACCAAAGAAACTGCCAGAAGTAGACCTTACAAAAGCAAAAAAGCAAGCATCTTACTTGTACACTGCCTACAATCTTACGATTGCATCTGACATTGAAATGAAAGAATTGTTTCCAATTACGGACAGCAGCTTCCAAAAGGAAATGGCAGATATCTATATTCACTGTTCACCGGAACCAAACTATCTGATGAATCCAGGCACTCAAAAAATCACCTCGGATTATATCTGGTTTGAAGTAGAATGTGGGAGATTGGTTTGCCGAAACGGCAATGAAACTATAGTAGAGACAAACAATGAACCAAATCAAATGCAAGAAATGCGCCATTATATTGTCAGTCATGCCATGTGCTTTCTTATGTATATGCGCGGCATTTTACCATTACACAGTTCTTCTGTTGGTAACGATGAGGGTTCCATTACCCTGCTTGGAAACTGCGGTGCTGGGAAATCTACTTACTCCTCCCTCCTTCGAAAAAGAGGGTACAAACTTATGGCTGATGATGTGTCCGCCATTTCCATTAAAGATGGCACTCCTTATGTACGACTATCCATCCCACAGCAAAAATACACCGAAGACAGTGCCAGACAGGAAGGACTGTCTCTGGAGGAATTGGAATGTGTGGATGAAGGACGGGGAAAATATCGGCTATATCTGTCTAAAGATGATATGTGCGACCAACCAAAACCGGCAACCGCTATGTTTGAATTGATACCGGATTACGAAAAGAATGAGCTTCGCATTGAGAAAATAGAAGGACTGGATGCGCTCCGTTTGCTGTCTAACTACCATTTTTCACAATATTTATCCAACCATAATGATGGTCTATCTGTGGAAATTTTTCAGACCATGGTAACCCTTGCGAAACAATGCTCCATTTACCGTATCTATCGTCCTACCAACCGAGATGCCAGAGAAGAAGTAATGGAACTAATTTTAAAACATAGTAGCAAGTAATATGGTTACAGTTCAGCCTTGTAGAAATGATTGTGCATGGCTAAACTGTTACATGAACTGTAACACTTTTGTTATATTTCTTGTAATATTTAATTTCTACTGCTATACTGATACTATGAAGCGGATATATTATCACGATTCGTAATACATAACTAAGGAGGTTTCTCACATGAAACAGTGGTCACAACCAGAAATTTTAGATTTAAAGATTACATTAACAGCAGGTTCTTTTAACGGATTAGTATCAAATGAATTTGGTCAGTCTAAAAAGAGTGATGCAAACCACACACCAATTCCAGAGGTTACTTTCACTCCAGTTCCTTCTGTAGGACCAAGCGCAATTTTAGACAATATGTAAAAAACAGAAAGCGGATGGCTATACCATCCGCTTTTCTTTATCCTTATCTATAATACGTTACCTTTTTTCTACGTCTTTTCTCTTTGTTTCCCTTAGAATTTCCAAAGAAAATGAGCAATAAAATTACAATGACGATTACCACAATTCCAACAATATACACCCAGTTGTCCACTTTATTAAGAGTATTCAATGCTTTTGATGTGGTACTTTCTTTTACTAGAACCATGGTAGAAATTTTGTCTACTGTTACTTTTCCACTTACTTTCTCTATGACTTTCGTTCCAGCCTGTTCTCCGTTAATATACACACTCCATGTATCTTTATCTGGTAAGTTTACGGAAATCTCTTCTGCATTACCATTATGAATCACCATAATTTCCTCTGCCACTTCATCATTTGGACTTCCAGTAATGGTATAGGCAATGGCATCGCCTTCTACCGCATCCGCTAAGAACGTAAGAGAATTCTGAATATCCTCTGTCTCCGTCATACGCAAAGCATTGTGTGCCTTGCGAAAAGCAATCAGTCCCTTGTAATATTCATATACATCTTTATTTTCGGTAAGAGAATCCCATTTCAAACTATTTACAGCATCTGAAGAACTATAACTATTGGCATCATAGGTTTCTCCCTCTTTTTCACTTGGCTTAGTACGCAAAAATTCTTCTCCAGCCTGCATAAATGGGATACCCTGTGAAGTAAATGTCATTGCTGCTGCCAATTTATTCATGCTTACTTTGTCTTCTGCACTGGCATCTGCTGCGGATGCTTGTATTTTATCCCAAAGAGTCAGATTATCGTGACAAGATACATAATTGATACATTGGGATGGCTCTGCCGCCCAGGCACTCTCTGATTTTGTCAATTTCTCCGTATCAATCTGCTTATTCTCAGTTGCAGCTATAATTCCAAGTTTTACATCTTCCAAATAAGCATCATTTCCAGAAATAAATCCAGTGTCCAACTCATCAAACACATTACCCTTAAGTCCATCTCTAAAATCATCACTAAAGGCTGCAATGCCTTCTAATTGTGAAATATTAGCCTTTACAGCACGAAGGGACTCGTCATAAGAAGAATCTCCACCAGTCCATCCTTCTCCGTAAATCATAATACTAGGATCAATTTCATCCAGAGCCTCTCTTACTGCCTGCATCGTTTCCAAATCATGTACTCCCATTAAGTCAAAACGGAAACCATCTACATGATACTCTGTTGCCCAATAAACTACGGAATCCACAATATATTTTCGCATCATGGAACGCTCAGAAGCTGTCTCATTTCCACATCCGGAACCATTAGAGAACGAATCACCAGATTTTCGGTAATAATAATCTGGTACAATCTTCTGGAAATTTGAATCTTCTGTATTAAATGTATGATTATATACCACATCCATAACTACTCGAATATCATTGTCATGAAGACTTTGTACCATCTGCTTATATTCATTCACACGAACATTTCCATCTGTTGGATCGGTAGAATAAGAACCTTCTGGCACATTATAGTTCTGTGGATCATATCCCCAGTTATATTGTGTCTTATCTCCAGTCTCATCCACCGACGCATAATCAAAAGATGGCATAATATGTACATGTGTCACACCAAGTTCTTTCAAATGATCCAATCCTGTTGACTCTCCTGCTGCGTTAGTAGTTCCTGTTTCTGTCAATCCTAAATAGGTTCCTTTATTTTCAATACCGGAACTATCATCACTGGAAAGATCTCGAATGTGCAATTCATAAATAACCGCATCTGTCATATTTCCAAATTCTGGTCTAGTGTCCTTGCTAAATCCATCCGGATCCGTAGACGCAAGATCTACAATCATAGCACGTTCCCCGTTAGCACCAGTTGTTCTTGCATATGGGTCTACCGCTTCATTGGTCTCTCCATCTACTGTCACACTGTAGGTATAGTACATATCCTTTCTATCCCCAATTGCTTCATAGGTCCAAGTTCCCTTTTCCCCACGCTGCATTGCCTGAGTTTCTATAAGGTTATCTCCAGTTCCTTCCTCATAGAAATTGATTTCTACATTAGAAGCTGTAGGCGCCCACAAACGAAAGTCTGTTTTTTCTTCTGTGTAAGTAGCTCCTAAATCATCCCCGTCATAAGTATATGCACTCTCAAATTCCTCTGTGGAAAATGCAGAACTTACTGAAATCTGGGTACTTACATGCCCTTTCATATTAATGGTATAGGTATTACTAAAATCTACCTCTTCTTTCATAATCAGTTCTGCACTATTTTGTACCCCCGGATTTTGAGACCAAACTTTTACAAGTTCATACTCTTTTCCATCCTGATCTGTAACGGAAAATTTATTTACTAAATTTTCTTTTGAAGTGTCCATCGTATCTGCAATGGAGAAACTAATTTCTTTGGCATTGATAAAGGATGCAGAAGAAATTACTGGCTGCTTTACCACATCCTTCTTATTATAGTACACTTCTTTATTTCCCTGCACTACATACACATCCAGCTTATTATTCTTTGCCCGCGTTAAGTCAATGATACGGTCACTGTCACAATCTCTGCTACCGTCCGCCATAGTAATCTGCAATCCCGCAGTTTTTGCTTTCTTTTTATTTTCATAGCCAATTTGGAATACTGCACCAAAATCATCGGTCTTTTGTACCTGATAACTTCCGCCATCTTCCTCACCAATCCAAGAAAATGCCTGTACCTGTTTATATTTTTTATCAAAATCATAAAAATGTACATTAATCTTTAACGCATTGTTCTTGTTATACACTTCCTGTCTCTGCTTATCCAGTTTTTTCACATCATAGCTGGTTGCTCCAGCTGGTGCTTTGGTTTGGATTTTTTTCTTTCCGCTGGTAAGCCAAATTTCTGTAGTACCTGCTCCTACTTCTACAAATCGGTCCTCCTCTACATCTTTGGCCTCCCATTCATTCAATCGAACGATAAAACCAACTTTACCTGCACTGGAAACATTGCATACCGCAACCTTTCCATAGGAATCCTCCCCAGTAAAATCCACTTGCTTTCCGTCTTTTCCGTCCTCCCATACCCAGAGATTCCATCCATCATAATTGTCATCTTCACGACCACCATAATGAATGATCAAGGTACTAGACGCCGCATGTACTGTCATAAATGGTACTGTTTGCCCAATTATCATAGAAACAGCCATGATACATGCTAAAAGCATTGCCGTTAGTTTCTTTCCCATGTTCTCATTCTCCTTTTCAAGTTATTTCTCTTATTATTTTACCACACTTTAAATAAAGCGCAAGCACACTCCAAGCCAGACATATTTCCAAAAATTCCAACAAATATTTCTGCTACAAAAGACCGGAAAGCCTAAACTTTCCGGTCTTTTTCATGTTCGTTCTTATATGGATGCAGAAATGACATTTACATAATTTCCAGTTCCATTCATCTCATCAAATAACTCCACAGCCTTCTGGGAAGCACTATATAATTGTACCTTCTTATTAGCACTTTTTATACTGGTATGTAACTGGGTGTATTCATCCATCTTACGCAAATTTTTCTCATGTATATATTTGTTCATCAACTGTGTCACTTCATCTATATCGCCTTCTGCCTTTGCAGCTTCCATTTGACGCTGCAAATCACTTTCATAACGTAACTTTCGAATCTTATTGTTACACATCACCTGAATATTTTGCAAGTAATCCAATGAACGCTGCTTCTTCATCTCAGTCATATCACTGTTCTCAATTTCTAACTTTTTATCCTTTAAACTCTCTTTAATATCCTCTACATTAGAAACAGTCTCTGCATCTACTAAATTCTGCATCTCTTTCTCTATTAAAATCTTTTTATATTTCTGTTTTTCTTCTTCCTGCTGTTCAAAAGAATTGGCATCCTGCTTACTTTCTACTCTCTTGTAATAAGACACCTCATGCAATGATTTCATTGGAACATTCCTTGTTCCTGACATTATGTTTACCATAATAATCCCTCCCTGCTGTCTTTATTCTTATCGGTAACAACCCCTAAATATGTTACCTTTTTATTACATTTTTTAAATTTCTTTTAATTTTTGTACACTTTAGTTATAAACGTGCCTTTTTTCATTTCCATTTTATGCACTTTTTCTCCATTTATTGGAATTTCCCTTTTTCTTGAAAAACATATACAAATTGATTACAATTATAGCTGATGCGACTATTTTGCATGTAATATTCACTATTTTTTAAGGAGAGGAACATCTATGAATACACACATATTTTTAAAAAAAGCCGCTGCATTTTTTGCAATAACAGGATTTGCACTTACCGCATATAGCTGCGGAACTTCTAACGATAGCTCGTCCACATCTATAGTAACAGAGGCTCCCACACAGGATGCCAGTTATCAAGTTTCTGAGCCGAAGGAAGGGGATCTCATTGCTACTATTTCTTTTGAATCCTATGGAGATGTAAAAATCAAACTTTTTCCAAATGAAGCACCAAAAGCCGTAGAAAACTTTACGACACATGCAAAAGAAGGATATTATGACGGTCTGACTATGCACCGTGTTATCGGAAATTTTATGATTCAAGGTGGCGATCCAAATGGAAATGGAACTGGAGGAGAAAGTATTTGGGGCGAACCTTTTGAAGACGAAATTGTTGAATATTTAAACCAGATTCGAGGTTCTCTTTGCATGGCAAACGCAGGACCAGATACTAACGGCAGCCAATTTTTCATTACACAGTGTCCAGATACCAATATTTCTGGTTATGAAAGTTTTCTTTCACCTGTACAAAGAGAAATGTATGAAACCTATGGTGGCTATCCTTCTCTTACTGGAGGTTATACCGTATTTGGACAAGTATATGAAGGAATGGATGTGGTAGATACCATCTCTCGTGTACAGACAGATACCAATAACGCTCCATTAGAGCCTGTCACTATTTCACATATTACCATTGAATCTTATTAAAATATCTCAACTATAAAGATATACAAAATACAATACAACACAGCGAGGACATATTATGAGTATACTTAGTAAAATAAACCTATTTAAGAAAGAAACAAGCACAGAGGAGGAAGCCCCTGCGGAAGAAAGCACTCAAGAAGCAGAAGCAGCCGCTGAGGACTCCCCTGCAGAAGAGGCTCCACCAGAAGAACCACCTGCAGAGGAAACTCCCGCAGAAGAGGCTCCACCAGAAGAACCACCTGCAGAGGAAACTCCCGCAGAAGAGGCTCCACCAGAAGAACCACCTGCAGAGGAAACTCCCGCAGAAGAGGCTCCACCAGAAGAACCACCTGCAGAGGAAACTCCCGCAGAAGAGGCTCCACCAGAAGAACCACCTGCAGAGGAAACTCCCGCAGAAGAGGCTCCATCAGAAGAACCGCCGGAGGAACCACCTGCAGAAGAGGCTCCACCAGAAGAACCACCTGCGGAGGAAGCCCCCGCAGAAGAGGCTCCAAAAAAGGATTGGTTTCTGTCCATACTACACTTCTTAAAAACAAACAAATTTGTACATGAAGTATTTATGATTTTCTGCATAGTCGCTCTATTTTTTATGGCAGTATTATCTTACGGTGAATTTACCAAACAAGAAGGTATTCCAAGTTTTGAGACATTTCATGCAGAACACACTGGAAAAAAGATAGCAACACTTTTTGTAGAAGGTGATATGGAGGGACTATTATCTTATCTTTACGTGAAGGAACCTTCCCTAGGAAAAAATAAGAATATGGAACAGGCACTCCACACACAGACCGCCAAACAGCTAAAAAAAGAATACAAAAAGCTATTTTCCGGTCTAAGCCTCTCCGTATCTAAGGCAGATGCAATCTACCAATTACAAGATTCCGGAGAAGTGCATTTGATTACCACCTGCCATATTGCCATATCAGAAAATACCGAAATTTTACTCACTCTGGAACAATATCAGAAAAACCAATACACCATGTCCATTTCTACAGGTGATAAGAAAGACGAAAAATCCTTTCATAAAATCAATGCACTGTTTGCCTACGCATCCTCTGCATATTCTTCTGATATAGATGAAGAGATTACTTATGCTTTTACAAGTGGAGATAAAAAAACCTTGTCTTCCATTTCCACTTATTTTTATTTAAATCCAAATAAAGAAAATAATAAAAACTATTCCAAACAATTGGCAACTCGCCTGCAAGAATTGCACTCTTTAGGCATTACCGTAACACAGGCTTTCATCGAACCTTATACATACAAAGAAAAAGAGGACTTGAAAACTTCCAGTCTCACGCTTCGATGTGTGGATAAGGAAACTGGAGAATCCTTTGTTTACTACCAACCTCTTATTATTGGACTCTATGGATATGAAGCAAATGGAAGCTGCACTATTTATGGAAGTAACCTTCGTCCAGAAGTATATAATGCGTTTTCTCTTCTATTTGTGGAAACATAACCGTTACAACTGAAAAAAATTAGGCGTGTTGCTAATGCAACACGCCCTTTTACTTATAATCTTATAAGGATTTAATTACTTTAATGTAACCTTAGCACCTTCTGCCTCAAGCTTAGCCTTGATATCATCAGCTTCAGCCTTCTCAGCACCTTCTTTAAGAACCTTAGGAGCTCCGTCTACAACTTCCTTAGCTTCCTTAAGTCCTAAACCAGTTACCTCACGAACAACCTTGATAACCTTAACCTTGTTTGGTCCAACATCTGTTAACTCAACGTCGAACTCGCTCTTCTCTTCTGCTGCACCACCTGCTGCACCTGCTGCTGCAACTACAACACCAGCTGCTGCTGATACACCAAATTCTTCTTCACAAGCTTTTACTAAATCATTTAATTCTAAAACAGTCATGCCTTTAATAGCATCGATAAATTCCTGAGTTGTCATAACTAATTACCTCCATTTAAAAAATTTTATTATTTTCGTTCAATTGCAGTTAATTATTCTGCAGCTTCACCTTTTTCAGCAACTTGCTTGATAACACGAGCAAAGTTTGTAATTGGTGACTGTAAGCTTCCAAGTAACTTGGAAATAAGTTCGTCTCTTGAAGGGATATTTGCAAGTGCTTTAACACCATCCACATCATAGAATGTACCTTCTACAACAGCAGCCTTGAACTCTAATGCGTCTGCAGTCTTAGCGAAGTTGTTTAACTCTCTAGCAGGTGCAGTAGCATCTTCCAATCCAAAAGCAACAGCAGTAGGTCCTTCCAACTGATCATTTAACTGTGCAAAATCAGTACCTTCGAAAGCACGCTTTAACAATGTGTTCTTGTATACTTTGTATACAATGCCTGCTTCTCTTAACTGTTTACGAAGTTTTGTGTCCTGCTCTACAGTCAAACCGCAGTAATCAACGACTACAACAGACTTTGCCTGATCAGCATAACCCTTAATCTCGTCAACAATAGGTTGTTTTAATTCCACTTTTGCCATATTGGTTTACCTCCTTATAAGATTAACCGCCGATATAAAAAGAAAACCCTTCTATCCAAAGACAGAAGGGTAGATAATTCCAATAATATCTTCCTCGGTAGGCGACAATGCTTACATCCCAAAAGGATACCTACTGTCTTCGGCAGTATTCTGTAACACAGAACATTAACAATATTATCACACACTTTTTTATTTGTCAACATTTTTTCTACTGATTTTGGGCAATTACTAAAATCTTTTCACCAGATACCAATTTTTTATCCTTTAACTGGTTGCATTCCAAAATAGCCTCCTCCGTAGTATAAAACCGTTTTGCCACAGACCACAAATCATCTTCCGGCTGTACCAGATAGCCAACCATATCCGGCATTTGTTTAAATTTTTCTGAATCCCACTCTTTTTCTTCTACTTTATCAATCACTTCCAATCCCACCTGCTGATAAATGCAAGTTTCCATTGCCAATAACAGTTTTACTTCCACCGTTTCTGGTCCAAGCAAGCTAACGGCTAATTGTTCCAACCGTGGTTTTACCTCAAAACTTTTATTCTCTTTATTCCCCACACCATCCATCACATGTGAAAATGGAACACTTAGTTTTACCTCTCCCATAGGCCATTCTTCTTGTTTTCCCAAATACAATATTTTAATTTCTATGCTGCCCTCTATCACAATGCCTTCCTCGCGCCATTCCATTTCGTCCACCTGTACACAACCTCTGCTATGACAAATTTGGGAAATGGGATTTTTAGGCACCTCCAAAGCCATTTGTTCATTAATTCGCTTTTGGAAATTGTTTTGAAAAAGCAGATGACGATACTTGGTGTGTACCCGATTTGGCAACAATTCTTTATCCAAAGAGTACATATCTTTCAAATAAGAGAGCGTTCGTTCCTCATAAATTCCAAAATCTAAATTTAGGGCAAGTTCCGCTTCTAATCCTCGTTCTTCACCATCTTCATCCTGTTTTACCTGTACTTCCTTAGATTGCAGTTCCATATCCATTTGTATCAACCGTTTTTCTCCACATTCTTCACATTCTACTGTATTGTAAAATGGCTGCTCTCCTTCAAAAAATACAACTCTCTGTTCTTCCGACTGTTCCCGGTAAAGTACAAAAAGACACATCTCGCCCCGAATCATAATTTGACGTTCCTGCGCCCGCACTTCTACATTCTGAAGCGTAATATGAGAATATAGAATCTGATCAATATTTGCCTTTCCTGCTGGCAAATGAAAATTTTCTTTCACACGAAGCAAATCTTTTTTTGCCACAATCAGTTCGGTCAAATTAATATCTTCATACTGACAAGGTAATTGTTCCGTCTCCTGCACATTTACAGGTATTTCCAATTCTTTGTTTTGCCATGCACAACAACGCAATGTTAAAAGTGCTTTTACACTAATTTTTCGCGAATTAATCAAGCTGCTGTTCACATCTTCCAATTCCCACTTTACCCGAATGGAATCTGTTTCACCAACGGAATCCATATTTACCATTTCGTCAAAAGGAATTTTCCCTTGAATACTATGTACCAACTGACTTCCATCGTGACTCATATAAAGCATTTCAAAATGTAACATTCCTTTTACTAACAATTTGCCATTCAACAAATTAGTTTCCACAATTTCAATTCGTCCATCCTGCGTTACAATGCGATCAATATCCGCCTTACTATCCGGCACATTAAAATCATCCTCAAGCGTAATCTGCAAGTTGCTTTGACAACTTTGCTCTCTCATTTGAATCCGCTCTTTCACTAATTCCATTTTCCTGTCCTCCTAGCACACTCTTACAGTTAAAGCGGGTCGGAATCACAACATCAAGTATAAATAATGGTGACCTTTTACCCCTAGTATCATACTATAAATGTATGCGCTATCAGACCATTTCAGAACTTATTTCACTTTTAAATGAATCAGGTAATTGTTCCATTATAGAGGGTTCTGAATAGTTACTGAATCATAAAAAAAGAAACCATGCAATCCCCATAGCATGGTTTCCTCTTATTATTCGTTTTGAAAATGTTCACTCTTTATTCTAACAACATAGTGAAAGTTCTATTTCACGAGTTAGAATATCACAATAGCTAAAAGAAATTTTCTGACCACAAATGCTCTCCTGTGAATCTCTTGCAATAACAAATACACTTGGATAGGTCTCTGAAATTACTCCCCTTGCAATTTCTACTTTCTCTTCCCCATTTACTGCACGTACCTTTACCTCACTTCCAGTATGTGCCCTCACGCTCTTTCGAATCTTTGGAATACTAACTTCTGACATTATAAAATCCCCCTCCGTAGTTATTATGTCGCACGCTTCCTTGCGTCCCCAAGTATGTCCTATTCTCCTCCCCAAATTGAAAAAAGGACATCCCTCAATTCCTCACATATCTATTATAGTCTTTTTTCTACTTTTTGCAAGCACTTTTTGTTATTTTTCAACAATTTTCCTTTTCTTTTTTGCCGTTTTTTCGCACAATCCAACAATAGACACACATTTCGCAATATTACCATTCCCACTTCACATTTTCATATCATCACTATAATCCCAAACAAAGTGGGCAAGTCCACCTGGACTCCCTAAATCCCTCATCCATGACGACCTTTCCTATAGCACAAAAAAATCGAGTAGGCTGACTCCTACTCGATTCGTTTTCTTATTTACAAACACTGCCATCATCTAAAAAATTCGCAAAGCGTATTTCCCATGATTACGCTGCATGGAATACAAACTTTTGCAGAACATGGGCAATTCCATCTTCATCGTTAGATAAAGTAACAAAATCTGCAGCCTTTTGAATATCCTTATGAGCATTGCTCATGGCAACACCAAGACCTGCATATTGGATCATGGATAAATCATTAAATCCATCTCCACAAGCAATCATTTCTTCTTTTTTTATTCCTAACTGTCCAAGCAAGCTATTTAATGATGCTGCTTTATCCACATTTTGAGGTACTAATTCCAAGAAAAATTCCTGCGAACGATACACTTCAATCCGGTTTCCCATGGCTTCTTTTACCTTTTGCTCCACTTCCACCAAAATCTCCGGATCTCCTGTCATAAGACACTTATTTGCCGGAGTTGTCACTGCCTTTGAAATATCCGGAACCTGAACCATTTTCATCTTTGTGATTCTCTGCTCCAACAACGCATAGGGATCTATGGAATTCTCTGTATAGATTACATCCCCTTCATATGTTAAAATATTCATTCTATATTTTTCAGTCAATTCATGAAGTTCTGCCATCTCATCCATTTTCAATGTTTGATTAAACAATACTTCTCCAGTCTCACAATTTACAATTCGACTTCCATTGAATGCAAGAATAAAACCTCCATTTTTCTCCAGTTCCAATTCTTCTGCAAGGGGTACAATTCCCTGAGTCGGTCTTCCTGAGGCAAGCACTACTCTTCCTCCTTGCTTCTGATATTCAAACAACGCCTGCTTTGTTTGCGGTGTAATTATTTTGTTTGAGTTTGTTAATGTTCCATCCAAATCAAGGGCTATCATTTTGTATTTCATATTCACTGTATCCTTTCTGAAACAAGTTCCATTTTTCCTTGCCATGCAAAGAAACCCAACGGACACTTCCAATTTCTTACAAACGCATTATAGCTCTTTTTTTAGCAACTGTAAAGCACTATTCTTCTGGAAATTTCTCTCTATTTATCTTTCATTCGATAACACTTATCGCTACTGATATACCACATCCTTATCCATATACTCCATCATTACTACAATATAAGGATAAGTTTCCGCCTGAGTCTCCTCCTGCTCTTTTGGTCCAATTAAATTTGTTTCTAAACATATTTGTGTCTCGGTTTCATAAAGTCCCTCCACTGCAATGCTGTAACCGCCTCCTGCTTGTTTACCGTAGCCTCTCACAATATATAGATACCCTTCCTCCCCAAAAGACAGTTTAAAAGGTTCCGTTTTTCGCTCCTCAATTAACTCTATCAGTTCTTTTGGCAATTCTTCCTGTTCTACAACTGTATAATTACAATCTTTCACTTTTTCCTGTGTTTGCACCTGTCCATCGCATCCACATAAAGCAACCACACACCCAAAAGCCATTCCCAAAAAAGCACACTTCCATCTCCTCATGTTATCCGCTCCATTTTCTACCATATACATTGCATATCGCTATCTCATTTCCTTCCACACATTGTATATGCCTTTACTCTTTTTTTTACTATATGTTTAAGAATTTTACCTTATGCGTTACATGGTATTTTTCTGTTGTACACTGCAACTATCTAAGACCAAATATAAACCACGATTAAATATTACAAAATTATTAAGTATTTTTTAAAAACTTATTGACTTTGTTACACATGTATGATACTATAAAGTTGCAAATGAGATTTGCCAGAAACCGATATCCATCCCCCTCTCGGATATTGGTTGACATATACCCGTAATATATATACTCTCCCCCTCGAACGACCGGATAGCTCTGGTCGTTCAACAATTTAAAAACGTACAACAAAAAGACAATGTTATAAGATATTTCTTACAACATTGTCTTTTTGTTATGCTTGCATGAGGATTTGACCGACAACCAATATTCACTAAAAACTTGTAAAGCATGTTTCTCATGATTTTCCTTAATACGTTTGGGTTCCTGTATGTTTCTTCTCAGAATGCTCTATATTAAGCACTTCCTCTATGCACTGTAACAATTGCAATTCACTGGAATATCGGTACACATTTCCGGTACTCAGGCACACAAAGTGTCCCTGAATACCAGCATTACGTCTTCCTGTAATAAACAGGCGAAACGTATCTTTTTCTCCATGTTCCTTTTCAATATCCTCAATAGTACGAACAATTTTTGCTTCTTCTTTTCTATCTACTGTTTCTTGAAGGGATTGAAATTTTCTATGCTTAAACATAGCATCCGGAAAACCTCTGTCTTCCACTAAATTTTCTAACACAACCAAAAAAGTTGCCACATCTTGAAAAGAAATCTCTTTTTCAGAAAAGGGGGAATAGATTCTCCCACGCATGGTAAATGCTCCATAAGCATCCACACACACACGAATCGCCGTGTATTCATAAGACTTTTTTTCTATACTCACAACTATCCATCCTTTCTGATTTGTCACAATATATTTTTTGTTGCGCCTATCTTATTTTTTATATCTCTTCCGTTCCCAAACGAAAATGCCTCCTGCTGCCAAAAGAATAGGAACTATTATCAACCAGCGATAACCTGCATTTTCCTTTGCAAAAACACCAATTTCACCAGTCTGTGGAAGTTCTCCAGGTATGTTATCCTCTACAATAGTACCGCTCTGATCGGATTGCTCTTCTGGTTCTGTTGTTGCCTTTGGTGTCTTTTTCTTATTACTTTTCACAGGATCATTTGGAATATCCGTATCATCCTCAACTACTTCATAAGGTTCTTCTGTCTCTACTGGTATTTCCGTTACAGAAGATGCTTCTATTGCTGTTGGGGTCTTTGTTTCCACAGGATTTGCTGGAATATTTGGTGTATCTACAACAATCGTATCTGCCGTTGGTGTAGCCTGTGCATCTTGTGGCTTATCTGTTTTTGGAACTTCTACTTCCGGTGCTTTTGTGGTTGGCAACTGAGTTGCAATTGTTTCCACCTCTGGCACTTTTGTAGTTACTACCTCTTCCTCTGGTTCCTTCGTTGCCGGAACTTCTGTTTCCGGTACCTCTGTCACTGGTGCATCTGTCGGTGCCGGTGTTTCTTCTGCACCCGGTGTCTTAGTCACAGAAGGTGTTGCTGTTCTTGTTGGTATATTAGGTATGGATGGTGTTTTTGTTACTTTTGGGGTTCCTGTAACTTCTGGAGTTTTTGTTGCCTCCGGGGTTCCTGTAACTTCCGGTGTCTTTGTTGCCTCTGGGGTTCCTGTAACTTCCGGTGTTTTGGTTACCTCTGGTGTTGCTGTCACCTCTGGTGTTGCTGTTACATTTGTTCCATGATTCGTATATACAATTTCTGTTACAGCACCTTCCTCTAAATCAGTTCCAGTCACACCTTCTACTCTATACCATGAGTTTACTTTGTCAACTTGAGTTTCCTCTCCGCCTATAGTCGCATCTGGAGTTGTATAAATAGAGCCTGCTGTAATAACTTCTGTAATTGTATATGGCATTCCCATAGGAACATCTTCAAATACTTTTGTTTCGCCATCTTTTAACGCAACATGATAAGTCTCTGTTCCAATAGTAACTCTAAATTCAAATGCTTCTCCAGCATAGGCACTGGAATCTACTATCTTTTTCAAAGAAAGTTGTGTTAATGTACGATAGTAATTTGTAAATTCAATATGACTGCCGCTTGGATTTTCAGCATTGCGTACTAACACATTCGTTTGCTTTCCATCACCAGAATTGGTATTTTCAGAAACTTCTCCTGTTGTAATCCAAGAAGAAAGGTATCTTGCAGTTGTATTTACTTCCTGAACCATATAATATTGATTCAATTTTACTACATCTTTATCAATTACTGCAGTCTCGCCTGCTGCCAATGTAATCAATCCGTCTTTTGTCTGTCGTTCTTCCACAAAAACATTTGAACTGTCATACACTTTATAAATTCCTTCATATACTTTGGTCAATTTGTTCTTTTCTTGTCCATATAACAGTTTAAAATCGTATGTATCTGCATTGCCTTCTGGCGCATTTTGTACCTTTTTTGTAATACTAATGTCATCATTGGTTACTATAGTAGGAATGTTAAAGGTAATCTTACAGTTTGAATCATATTCACCACGCTCTAAATAGAACATAGTCAATGTATGCTCTGAAAAAGCAGACTGGTCAATTCCATAGGCATCATAAATATTTTTAACACTTGTTTTGATGCCTCCTGTTGTAGCCTTTTCATAAGTAACCTTACCAGTTGCAAAATTAATCTCACCATCTACGGTATCATGAATGCCACCTAAGTCCAATGCTAAATGTCCATCCACAAATACCCAAACATCATCATCTCCGCTAAACTGAAATACCATATCACTCTTCTTGCCGGAATTAGATTCTGTTTCCACTTTTCCATCCTCTGGCATAAAAAATTCCAGTTCCATTTTCATACCAAACATATGGTGGCGGTCATTCTCTACTGCCTGATGCTCCTCACCTGTTGCTTTATTAAAAGGAAAGAAACCATATTTATTACTATTAGTTCCAACTCCTTTTGAAAAACATGGTCCTGGTTTTGTCAAATCTGTTTGAAGTACACCATTTCCATCTGCATCTTTTGTCAAACCATAAGATGCGTGTTTTGCGCTGTCATACTGGTATGTCCCATCTTCATACAAAAACTGAAAATTTGTATTATAGTAAGTTTCGATTACACCAGCATCTTCCAGTGTAGTATCTCCTTCCTGTGGAAAAATATTTACACTGTATATTCCCGCATCCTCATTAAAGATCAAATCTCCATCTGAATCTAATGTATTTTTTACAATTCCTTGATACTGCGCTCTTCCCCATCCAGTCCAAACATTATGAGTACCTGCTTCAGCTACAGTGCGGTCTCCTCCAAACAAAAAGAGTTCATCTACGCCAATGCCACTTCCAGATACCAATTCCTTCTGATAAGCATTCAATGCAATCTTGGTATCCTCATCTACCATTTTTCCTTTATATTCTTTTATATTATAGTCATAAAAATCCACATTTACGTTTAAAGATGACGCATCTACCACTGAAGAATTAGCAGTTATCGCATCTTCGTTTACTTCTTTCCCCTCTGCAAAAATCTTGCCCATCGGCATCAAAGATACCGTCATCACTGCTGTCAAGCAACATGCACATACTTTTGCCCATCTTAATTTTTTCACTGTTCTATCACCTTAGCCCTTTCTAATTTTAATTATTCCTTGTTATTAGTGGTATGTTTGCCCCATAACTCTGCCTCTATTATCATTTTTTCTATTGTATAGCAGATTGATGACTAATCGCATCATTCATCATATGAAGTAACTCCAATGCACTGCGAAAATACTGAGTTTCGTTGGTATCTGCCCATGTGACACTTCCCTGCCAGCTATCATTTTGCTGATTCAATACTTTCACAATAAAAGTGCTAGAAGATTTCTCTTTCATGATTTTCACTCCTTTTCATTGCAAACATTGAAACCAAATACATTTTCTATGGATTTTTCACGTCTTTTAGTGTAAAATGTAAATGTCCCTTTTATGTTATCTAGTACCATCATACAACTAGATGGTTACACAATGGTTACATAAAGATAATGGGAAGGAGGTTTATTCATGGAAACGGAACATCAGACAACGCAAGCCATTCGTATTTCTCTTCTGGGAAATTTTGAAATTCGTAATGGCGATGCCAAAATTGAGGAAACGATTAATCGTTCTAAAAAAATGTGGAATTTGCTAGGATATATGATTACTTATCACGACAAGCACATTTCTCAAACCGAATATATTGATATGCTTTGGCCGGATGAAATGAGTACCAATCCAACCAGTGCGTTAAAGACACTGTTGTCCCGGGTCCGTTCTCTGTTAGAACCAATTGCTCCAAATCATGAGAATTTTATATTATCTTCTCAAGGTTCTTATCAGTGGAACAACCAACTTTCTTTCATCATAGATACTGAAGAATTTGAAAAATATGCAAAAAAGGCGGCAAATACTTCTTATCCTGAAGACGAAAGAATCACATTTTATAAAAAATCTTTGGATTTATATAAAGGAGATTTCCTTTTGAAACATTCCACAGAGCTTTGGGTCATTCCGCTTTCTACCTATTATCATACGCTCTATTTAGATACGGTAAAAGCATTTTTACATTTGCTAGAAACACGAAATGACTATGAAACCATGGAATACTATTGTTCCAAAGCACTGCAAATTGAGCGTTTTGACGAAACAATACATTGTATGTTTATTCAAACCCTTCTCAATCAAGGAAATACCATTGCCGCACTGAATCACTATGAGCAGACAACCGATATGTTATATTCCAATTTAGGAGTAAAACCTTCCAAAGCACTGAGAAGTTTATATTTGAACATTATCCGTACTCAAAAAACTTTGGAGATGGACTTAAATATTATTCAAAACGATTTAAAAGAAGCCGAATTCAAATCCGGACCATTTTTCTGTGAATACTGCATTTTCCAAGAGACATACCGCTTAATCGCAAGACAGGCAGCAAGAGAAGGACGTTCCGTTTATCTCTGCTTATTGACTGTATCTGACGCAAATGGCGAGATTCCAACGCTCAACAAGTTGGAGGCAGCTATGAAACGATTGGCAGACGCTATTAATGCCAGTCTCCGCCGAGGGGACGTGGTTTCCAAATATAGTGGCGCCCAGTATGTTATTCTTCTTCCTGATATTACATATGAAGATGGCAGTATGGTTATGGAGCGAATTATCAAACAATACTATCAAGCAAACCGAAGAAGCGTATTGCATTTGAAATACAAATTACAACAAATTCTCATTGACGAGCAAAAGTAGGTGTATAACATGAAACGATTGGCAATTTGCCTTGTTTTTTTTCTTTGTTTACTGGCAGGTATTTTTTCCTTTTGGTTTACGCAAAACAAATCAAAACAGGAACATCTTTCTACAACCGATGCTCCTCGCACAACTCCTGCCCAAACCGTTGTTTCTACAACTCCAGGACCTACTCTGGATTTGTACTCTCGTTCCGATGATTTGCCTTATGACAAATTGTTTATTACAGAGGAACGACAGAACTATAAAAGCGGAGATTTAACGTTGATTATTCCAAAATTATCTCTAATCGAAGAGGTCGAAAATGGAACAAGTACAAAGGCTTTGGCAAAAGGTCCCGGACTTTATGATTATGCTCAACTTCCCGGAGAAGGCGACCGAAATGTAAGCATTGCTGCCCACCGAAATCACAGCAATAACGGAGTAATCAGCGAATGGTTTTTTTACTATATTGATACCTTGTGTGAGGGCGATTATATTTACCTGACCGATCAGAAAAAAATTTATCGCTATCGATACGACCAGACAACGATTGTAGAAGAAACCGACTGGTCACCTATTTACAGTCAGGGTGTAAGCTGCGTTACTCTTACCTCTTGCGAACCAATTGGTGTAGCAGATCACCGCATTGTCGTCCGCGGCATTTTGGATGCCATTGTAGATTATGATAAAAATTATACTTACTACTCCGACTGGACACTAACAGAACCAGCCACAACAGATTCTAAACACTAAAAAGGGAAGTTCACATCTATATACAGTGGACTTCCCTTTTACAATTCCATCAAGACTTTCGATAATTTGTTGTATTAATCACATCTACCACATTAGCTTCTGCTTTTAGACTTGTTCTGCTAATCAATTCCCAATTGATAAAAATTCCCACAAATGCAAATAGAAAATTCAATCCGGCAGACCGATGAATAATTCCCCATATTCCATCATATTCCAATAATTTTTCTAAAACTTCAAAACCATAGTGAAGATTATATGGAAGTCCTTGCTGTTGCAAATTGTACAGAATGCGAACAACAAATTCCATTACATACACACTTGCCAACGACAAAACTACGGACAACCCTAACACCAACCAATTCATCTTACCATGGAACCATTTGCAACCATAATAAATTCCAGGTGGAAGAAACAAAAACAGCACACAAAATGTTTTCTGAAAGAATATAAGTGACAAAATACAAGGAATACTTCCCACCAAACATCCAAGAATTGCCCCGACCACTCCGAGGAAATAGCTACCTTCGGCTTTTCTCTGTCTTGTAACAGTAAGCTGTTCTTGCAGACAATCTCGGTGAATAGGCTGATTTCCCTCATCGATCACTGCATAGGAATCTGCCCCTTCTTCTCCACAAATCACACAATGTTTCGGATAAGATATGCCTTTCTTTTTCAAAACTCTCACAATTCCCTGTGTCCATTCTTCAAATCGAGTATATTCTCTTTTGCCAAGATGTATTTTCCAAACCATATAAGGCTTTTGAAAATATACACTGGATTTATACAACTTAGCAAATTCCAGCATATCCTCTCGAATCTGTTTCCATGGCTCCTTTTCCAAATAAAAGCGAACTTCTAATGCAGAACCAAACATTTTTTTTATAAGCACAGGATATCCTTCTATATTTCCATATGCTATGTTCTCCTGTATGCGGAATTCTTCCTCACTCATAAAACTTTGAAATTCTCTCTCTGTCATCTTCTATTCCCCCTTCCTAAGTCAAATTCGACTACCTCTTACTGGAATCTATGCGAACTTTCCTGTAAAGAAAAAAGAGACTGCCAAGAACGACAGCCTCTTGTATTCATTCGTATCCACAAGAATAAGATAGAACTTAAGCCTTTCCTACAGAACCAAATAATTCCATCTTTTCTTTTACAGTAGCCTTGATAGCTTCTGCACCTGGAGCTAACAACTTACGAGGGTCAAATCCTTTACCCTGTTGATCTTTACCTTCTTCGATATACTTACGTGTAGCTTCCTGGAATGCTAACTGGCACTCAGTATTTACGTTAATCTTAGCAACACCTAAAGAAATTGCTTTCTTAATCATGTCTGCTGGAATACCTGTACCACCATGAAGAACTAAAGGCATATCTCCTGTCTTAGCCTGAATTGCATCTAATGTCTCAAAGCTCAATCCAGCCCAGTTTTCAGGATATTTACCATGAATGTTACCGATACCAGCTGCAAGCATTGTTACACCTAAGTCTGCAACCATCTTACACTCTTCTGGATCTGCACACTCACCTGCTCCAACAACACCATCTTCTTCTCCACCGATAGAACCAACTTCTGCCTCGATAGAAAGTCCCTTAGCCTTACACTCAGCTACTAACTCTTTTGTCTTAGCAACGTTCTCATCGATTGGATAGTGAGAACCATCAAACATTACAGAAGAGAAACCAGCTTCGATACAAGCCTTAGCTCCTTCATAGCTACCATGGTCTAAGTGAAGTGCTACTGGTACAGTAATGTTTAACTCTTCTAACATACCGTTTACCATTCCTACTACTGTCTTATAACCACACATATACTTTCCAGCACCTTCTGATACACCAAGGATAACTGGGCTCTTTAATTCCTCTGCTGTCAAAAGAATAGACTTTGTCCACTCTAAGTTGTTGATGTTAAACTGTCCTACTGCATATTTTCCTGCTTTTGCTTTTGTAAGCATTTCTTCTGCTGATACTAATGCCATCTTAAAATCCTCCATTTAATTAAATTTGATTACTCTTTGGTATTTGTCCGAAGCATCAATAGACACCTTACGTTTACAAACCCTACAATCAATTTTATTATACTCCAAACAATTGGAATTGTAAATATCACTTTAACTAACTACTTACGAATGGCATCCGCCTCCGCAGCCACAGCCGCATCCATCTGAGTCCTCATGTCCACCGCAAGTTGGTGTGGTACTCTGTGCTAACGTTCCTGCAAGAAATTCTTCTGCCACCTTTTGCACCTTGCCTTGCTGTCCCGGTACAACCATAATATTCTTTTCCATCAATGCCTGAATTGCTCCAAGACCAATACCACCACATATAAGCACCTGCACACCCTGTTCTACCATCAAATCTGCCATGGCTTCATGACCAGTCTCTCCAGCCTCTAATCGACTGCTTGATACAATTTTTCCATCCTCCAGTTTAAAGACAGTAAAAATCGGACAACTTCCAAAATGAGCAAATACGGTATCATCCTCTGCTGTGGTAACTGCTATGGTAGTCAGTTCTTCCTGCTCCTCTGACTCACCACAAGGACATACCTGTTCCACAAAGGCTGATGCTTCATCCATCCAATCACCAGAAAGCTCTTCGATTTTTCCGGCATCCACTTGCTGTGCAATGGATGGATTTAGTGGCAATTTTGCCAATACTTTTAGTCCGCACTGCTCTGCCACTTCCTCTACATGACTCTCGCCAAATACTGGCATTTTCTTTCCACAGCAATCGCAGAGAACGTAGCTATAATTTTCAATGATTCCAAGAATAGGAATATCCATTGCAGTCGCCATATTAACTGCTTTTTTTACAATCATAGAAACCAATTCCTGTGGAGAAGTTACAATAATAATTCCGTCAAGAGGAATGGACTGAAATACAGTCAATGGTACATCCCCAGTTCCCGGAGGCATATCTACAAACATATAATCCACATCACCCCAGTACACTTCTGTCCAAAACTGTTTTACTGCGCCAGCAATGACTGGACCTCTCCAAATAACTGGTGTTTCCTCATTATCTACTAAAAGATTAATAGACATTATCTTGGTTCCGTTGTTACTTTGCGCAGGCAACATACCTTGCTCTGTATTTATTGTTTTTCCATGAACTCCAAAGGACTTTGGAATAGATGGACCTGTAATGTCTGCATCCAAAATAGCGGTCTTATATCCTTTTCTCTGCATACACACAGAAAGATACGAAGTGACAAAGGATTTCCCAACACCACCCTTTCCACTTACAACACCAATCACACGTTTCACTTTACTGTACTTATTTACTGGCTCAAGAAGCTCCTCTCTGCTTGGCTGGCGAGAGGCACAATCTGCAGTACAACTACTACAACTTCCACTACAATTTTCTTCACTCATGATAATGCTCCTTTCTATGTTGTTTAAGCAATTGCGAAACTTAATATTTTATAGTATTTTATTTGCACCAAATTTCACAATTATCAAATATTACTATTCACAGCTGATTATAACAAAGTAATAAAACTTTTTCTAGCTTTTTTCATTATAACATGATATAATAGACGTTAGCGAATCTTTTTACGTAGGTATCTTATGTACATGGAGGATGAGAATGAACGAAACAATAATTGCTTTTGAAGAAAAGCTAAAAGAACTTCTTGCAATCGCAAAGAAAAACAAAGATGTGATTGAAGTTGACAAGGTGAATGATGTCTTTAAAGAATTGAACCTAGACCCAAGCCAGATTGATAAGATTTATGAATATCTGGAAGCCAACAATATTGCAGTTTTGAATCTTTCCAATGACGATGAACCAGACGATTCTTCTCTCTTAGAATTAGAACAGGAAGAAGATATGTCTGTTACTGATGATTTATCAAACAGCGCTGCTGTAATGTCAGATGATCCCGTTAAATTATATTTAAAAGAAATTGGTGGTTACCCACTTTTATCAATTGATGAAGAGATTGATCTTGCAAAGAGAATTGAAGAAGGTGATGAATCTGCAAAAAAATGTCTTGCAGAATCCAATCTTCGTCTTGTAGTCAGCATTGCAAAGCGTTATGTTGGACGTGGACTTTCTTTTCTTGATTTAATTCAGGAAGGAAATCTCGGTCTTATTAAAGCAGTGGATAAGTTTGATTACACCAAAGGTTACAAATTTAGTACCTATGCTACTTGGTGGATCAGACAGGCTATTACCCGTTCCATCGCCGACCAGTCCCGTACCATCCGTATTCCAGTACATATGTCTGAAGTAATTAACAAGACATACCGTGTATCAAGAACTTTATTGCAGGAACTTGGTCGTGAACCTACCGAACAGGAGCTTTCCGAAGCAATGAATCTTCCGGTAGAGAAAGTTCGCGAGATTTTGAAAGTATCTGCTGATCCAATTTCATTAGATACTCCAATTGGAGAAGAGGATGACAGCCATTTAGGAGACTTTATCAAAGATGATACTATTGTAGGTCCGGAAGATGCAGCAGCTTATTCTGTATTACAGGATCAGATTTCTAAATTGTTAGATACTCTTACGGAAAGAGAACAACGTGTATTAATTCTTCGCTTTGGTTTAAAAGATGGAAGAACTCGTACCTTAGAGGAAGTTGGTAAAGAATTTAATGTAACCCGTGAGCGTATTCGCCAGATTGAAGCAAAGGCTTTGAGAAAATTAAGACACCCAAGTCGCGCAAGAATGCTAAAGGGATACGATGCAATATAATATATAAAAGAAAGGCACCGCAGCTTATGCGATGCCTTCTTTTTTATTATATTTTTTGTAGCTATTCAGAACCCTCCTCATATATGGGGAGGGTTCTGAATAGTTACTATTTTTTATTTAATCTCATGAATCCATCCTTCTGGTGCTTCAATGCGTCCCATCTGAATTCCCGTCAATGTATCATATAATTTCTTTGTAATAGGTCCCATCTCTGTAGAACCATTCTTCATAACGATTTCTTTTCCATGGTCGTTAATCTTTCCTACAGGAGAAATTACTGCTGCAGTTCCACAAAGTCCACATTCTACAAAATCTTTTACTTCATCGAAGTATACTTCTCTCTCTTCTACTTCTAATCCTAAATATTCTTTTGCAACATACATCAAAGAACGACGTGTGATAGAAGGCAAAATACTATCAGACTTAGGAGTTACAACCTTATTATCTGCTGTTACAAACAAGAAGTTTGCTCCACCAGTCTCCTCTACCTTTGTTCTTGTAGCTGCATCTAAATACATATTTTCATCAAAACCATTGGCATGTGCCTCTACAATTGCGTGTAAACTCATTGCATAGTTAAGACCTGCCTTAATATTACCAGTTCCATTAGGTGCTGCACGATCGTAATCACTAACACAAATAGTAATTGGCTTAGCTCCTCCCTTGAAGTATGGTCCTACTGGAGTACAAAATACTCTGAATTGATATTCCTCTGCTGGCTTAACACCAATTACAGGACTGCTTCCAAACATATATGGACGAATATACAATGTTGCGCCAGAGCCATATGGTGGAACAAAATCCTTATTGGCACTTACTACTTTATCAATAGCCTCTAAGAAACGATCCTCAGGGAATACTGGCATTTCTAATCTCTTAGCAGAATCTGCCATTCTGGATGCGTTTAAGTCTGGACGGAAAGTGACAATACGTCCATCCTCTGTTCTATATGCTTTCAAGCCTTCAAAACATGCCTGACAATACTGAAGAACTCCTGCACACTCACTAATTGTGACTGTGTCATCCTTTGTCATAGTTCCTGCATCCCATGTACCATTCTTAAAATTTGATACGTAACGCTCATTGGTTTCGCGATATCCAAAACCTAAATTTCCCCAATCCAAATTACTCATTTCTAACGCTTCCTTTCTTTTGCTAAATCTATCGTTACTACTCACATCTCTAAAAAATACTGGCAAAAGATTTTGCAAAACAGCTTACTATAACCGTTTCTATACATAATCTACTGTGATTAGTAATATTTATACCTAGTTTACTACTTGCATTTTCTCCCGTCAAGTTCTCTCCCTTAGTTTCTTCCACAGCACTGCTTATATTTCTTGCCGGAACCACATGGACAAGGATCATTTCTTCCTACTTTCGTAGCAGCTCGCTTATAGGTTTGTCCACTTTGTACAAATGCAGTTTCGCGATTTTTACTCTCTATTTTGTAATAGGATTTACGAAGTGACATACGAAGTTCTCTTGCATCCGTCACATTAGATGTATGCTTTAATAACTCCTCCACGCACAGATCTCCTGCCTTATTGGCATCTTTGTCAACCAAAGCAAGAAACTCCTCTGCCAATGCGTAGGTCTGTGGGTACGTTTCTTTCACATGAGCAAATTCTTCTTTATGCTCTCCATAATACTGTGTCACATACCACTCTAAATTTGCAGCCTCCACAACAATTCGCTCTTTTACAGAGTCTTCTTTCGCATCCAACAACGTATATGCTCTCTTGTAAATGGCAGCCAAATAATTTTCAACCAAAGCAGTTATCTTATGATCTTCATGAATCGCATATGCTTCATAGGCACATCGTGCAGAATGGATAACTTTTTCTAAAGGACTCTCTTTTAAATATCCCTTCTTCTCCACTTTAGCCACAAATTCTAAAAATAGAGGTCGATACCATTCAATCTTCATCTGTCCGCCAAGTCGCATCATCATCTGTGAAATGCTAACCTGTATACTCTCTTCCATAGTACACTGGTCTAAAAATGCAAAATAACTTTCCTCATCTTCCTGATATTTCTGATTTGCCAACACAATATCTAAATACAATAATTTCTGATACGCATCAGCAATTACTGGCGTATTTTCTGATGTAAGATTCTGCTCCTCTTTTTTTATCTCTCTATGGAGCATCTCACGGCCCCTTGCATCTTCATATTTATCCGTAGTCTGATTCATATTTACCTCTCCTAATTCTATTTTTCCTCTATTATACCAATTTGCCTTTCTATTGGCAAATGGACATTCCTATAAGGTAACTATTCAGAATCCTCCCCATATATTCGCACTCGTCGTCCTTACGGACTCCAGTTCCGTGCTACGCACTAAGACTGCTCATATATGGGGAGGCAACTCTATTCAAGTGCCTCTATAATGGAACAATTAGCTACTTATATGCCAGCATAACGTATCTAATTGTTCCATTATAGAGAACTCTGAATAGTTACCCTTAAGATAAAACACCCCAAAACCAGTTGCAGCCATACTTCTCATTTGCAACAAGTTTTGGGGTAAATTACACTATTTAAAATGCTTTTGATTGACTTTCAAACGATTCATAGCTTTATTCAAGGCAACCTGTGTATGATAATATTCCATAATGCTCTGCTTCTGGCGCATTCTCTCCTCGGCACGAAGTTTTGCCTCCTCGGCACGCTTAATATCAATCTCTTCCGGCCGTTCTACGGTATCTGCAATAATAACCACATGATCCCCAGATACTTCTGCATAACCATCGCTAATTGCTGCGTACTGCCATTCTCCATCAATCTTACATTTCAATTCACCTGCTTTGACACAGGTAACGGTTCTCTCATGATTTGCCAAGACTCCCTGCTCACCGTCCATACCAGGGAATACTAAACTCTCACATTGTCCGGTGAAAAAAATACGGTCACTGGCAATAATCTCAAGTAAAAATGTCTTTGCCATATTGCCTCCATTCTATAACCTAACGGTTACTGTGCAGCCTTCTCCATCTGTTTTGCCTTTTCCTTTACATCCTCAATCGTTCCAACCATAAGGAAAGCAGCCTCTGGATAATCGTCCATCTCACCATCTAAAATAGCCTTAAATCCCGCAATGGTATCTTTCAATGACACAAATCTACCTGGAATACTGGTAAACTGCTCACCTACAAAGAATGGCTGTGATAAGAATTTCTGAATCTTTCTTGCTCGATATACCGCAATCTTGTCTTCCTCATCAAGCTCTTCCATACCAAGAATCGCAATAATGTCCTGCAACTCTTTGTATTTCTGCAATAATTCCTGTACTCTACGAGCAACTGTATAATGCTCCTCACCTACTACATCCGGTTCCAAAATACGGGAAGTAGACTCCAATGGGTCTACTGCAGGATAAATACCCTGTTCCACAATCTTTCTGGAAAGTACCGTAGTAGCATCCAAATGTGCAAATGTATTAGCAGGAGCCGGGTCAGTAAGGTCATCGGCTGGTACATATACTGCCTGCACCGAAGTGATGGAACCATTCTTTGTAGAGGTAATTCTCTCTTGAAGTTCACCTACTTCATTGGCAAGTGTTGGCTGGTAACCTACCGCTGATGGCATACGTCCAAGCAAAGCGGAAACTTCTGAACCAGCCTGTACATAACGGAAAATGTTATCGATAAACAAAAGCACATCCTGATTTTCTTTATCACGAAAATACTCCGCCATTGTAAGACCTGTCTGTGCCACACGCATACGCGCTCCAGGTGGTTCATTCATCTGACCAAACACTAAAGCAGTCTTTTTAATAACCCCTGAGTCTGTCATCTCGTGCCAAAGATCATTACCCTCACGGGAACGCTCACCTACACCAGTAAAAATAGAATATCCACCATGCTCCGTGGCAACGTTACGAATTAACTCCTGAATAAGTACCGTTTTACCTACACCAGCACCACCAAACAAACCGATTTTTCCACCTTTTGCATAAGGTGCAAGCAAATCAATTACTTTGATACCTGTCTCCAAAATTTCAACAACCGGACTCTGATTTTCAAATGTAGGTGGCTTTCTGTGAATTCCCCACTTCTCTGCACCTTCAATCTGCTCTCCGTTATCAATGGTGTCTCCCAACACATTGAACATTCTTCCTAAAGTCTGTTCACCTACCGGCACCTGAATACAAGAACCCGTTGCAACTACTTCCATTCCCTTTGCAAGTCCCTCACTGGAAGCAAGCAAGATACAACGAACTACGTTATTTCCTATATGGCTGGAAACTTCCATAACCAGACGCTTGCCATCCATATTTACTTCAAGTGCATCTTTAATCATGGGAAGTTTTCCGCTTTCAAATTCTACATCCACTACCGGTCCTAATACCTGTACGATTTTGCCTCGTTCCATATTCGTAGAATCTCCTTTCCTATTATTTTATCTAAACTCAGCCTGATTGTTTTTGTTTTTTCAAGGCCTTCGCGCCAGCCGCTACTTCTGTAATCTCCTGTGTAATTGCGCCCTGTCTGGCTCTATTGTACATCAAGTCCAAATCATGCAGCATCTCTTTTGCACTCTTTGTTGCTGCCTCCATGGCAATCATTCGATCATTTTGCTCACTGGAGAAGGATTCTACCATACATCCAAAAATCAAACCTTTCATATAGTTTGGAACAAGCTGCTCCATAACTGCTGCTGCTGATGGTTCAAACTTGGCATGAGGCGCTCCCGCCTTACGTCGCTCAAATTTACGACGCTCCAAAGGCAACACTTTTTGTACAACAGGCTCCGATTTAATCGGAGTCACCATCTTGGTATATACAATGTACAAATCATCCAAATGTCTCTCTTCAAACATTTTTAAAATGGTTTCTGATATATCTCTGGCACGATGCATAGTGGGATTTTGTGCAGTATACAAAAACTCACAATCTACAGTCACTCCTTTTCTTAAGAAATACTGTCGCCCCACCTGTCCAATGACAAACAACATGGTATTTTTTGATTCATGTTTTGCCATTTCTTCTTCTGCCGCCTTAATAACGTTATGGTTATAAGAACCTGCAAGCCCTTTATCCGCAGTAATAACTAAATATCCAGTCTTTCTCTCTTCTAAAGGGATCTCTTCTCTACGCTCAAAGTATACCTGATGCATATGTGGCGCATAAAACAAAATGTCATGAATGGTTTCCTGCAATTTCACAAAATAAGGTTCGGTAGCAATCAGAGTTTTTCTCGCCTTCTTCAATTTTGAAGAAGAAATCAAATACATGGCATTGGTAATTTTCATTATGTCTTGTATTCCCTTGATTCGGTTTCGAATCTCTCTCATATTCGCCATAATCCTGCCTCCAAACTATTTCTTAAATGATTTTACTGCCTCAATAATTTGTGCAATCATGTCATCATCCAATACTTTTTCTGTATCAATTTTTTCTACCAATGCACCATGTTTTGCTTCAAAATAATCTAACATATCATTGACAAATGCCTTCACTTTCTTTGGCTCGATATCTAACAACAATTTATTGTTGGCTACCACTAAAGTAATAACCTGTTGGTGTAACGATAGCGGTTTGGTAAGTGGCTGTTTTAACAGCTCCATCAAAATCTTACCATGATCCAGCAATTCTTTCGTATTAGCATCCAACTCGGAACTAAACTGTGTAAACACTTCCATTTCACGATACTGTGCCAAATCAATACGAAGACTTCCTGCTGCCTTTTTCATTGCCTTTGTCTGTGCTGCACCACCTACACGAGATACCGAAAGACCAACATTAACTGCTGGACGCTGTCCTGCAAAGAACAACTCACTCTCAAGGAAAATCTGACCATCTGTAATAGAAATTACATTCGTAGGAATATAGGCAGATACATCACCAGCCTGTGTTTCAATAATAGGAAGTGCGGTAATGGAACCGCCACCATGTTCATCATCCATACGACAAGAACGCTCTAACAATCTGGAATGCAAATAGAATACATCACCCGGATAAGCCTCACGTCCAGGAGAACGCTCTAACAACAGAGACATGGTTCGATATGCCACCGCATGTTTGGAAAGATCATCATATACAATCAATACATCTTTTCCTTGCTCCATAAAATACTCTGCTATAGCAGTACCAGAATATGGTGCAATATACTGAAGTGGTGCTAAATCACTGGCTGTGGAGTTTACAATAATGGTATAATCCATCGCTCCATTTGCCGTCAAAGTAGACACTAATTTTGCTACTGTAGATGCTTTCTGTCCAATAGCCACATAAATACAAATTACATCCTGCCCCTTTTGATTGATAATGTTATCAATGGCAATGGATGTTTTACCAGTCTGTCGGTCTCCAATAATTAATTCTCTCTGTCCTCTACCAATTGGGAACATAGCGTCAATGGACAAAATACCTGTCTGCATTGGTGTGGTTACTGACTTACGCTCACATACACCTGCTGCCTCTCTCTCAATCGGATAGAACGCATCTGCTGAAATTTCACCTTTTCCATCAATGGGACTACCAAGAGCATCTACTACTCTTCCAAGCATTTTATCAGAAACAGGAACACCTGCTCTTTTCTTTGTGCGTATTACTTTACTACCCTCTGTAATTCCATAATCGGAGCCAAGCAATACACAGCTAATGCTCTTTGTCTCTAAATTCTGAACAATACCACGTACCCCTGTCTCAAATTCTACAAGCTCTCCATACATGGCTTCATCAAGGCCATATACAGTTACAATACCATCACTGATATTAGTTACTCTTCCAGTTTCCTTTACTACTGTTTTTAAATCAAAATCTTCAATTTCACTTTTCAATACGGAAATGATTTCATCCTGATTAAAGCTCGCCATTGTTTCACCTACCTTCTAACAAGAAATCGTTGCATCTCTTTCAAAGTTCCCTTGACACTCTTATCGTACTCGGTATTTTTCACTCGAAGCACCATTCCACCAATCAAAGAAGAATCCTCGATAAGTTCCAGCTCGACTCCTGTCTTTTTATATTTTCTACAAATCATATCTTTTATCTGACGAATGTCCTCGTCCTCTAGTTTCATGGCATATCGAAGTGTTGCCTTTACACGACCTTCTTTTTCCATCAGCAACTCCTCATATGCTTCATATATATCCGGCCATATGCCAACAGCTCTGTGTTCACAAAGCAATCTCATAAAATTCCACATGCTGTTTGGAAAAAGAGCCTGTATCACCCTCTGCTTTTCATTCCGCTTTACCAGTGGATTATCCAAAGTTTCTCCAACCACAGGTACTTGCGCTAACAGCTCATTGACCTGCTTTAGATCTTCCTTTGCCACAGAGAGATCACCTAACACTTTCCCGTAGTTCATTGCCCTCTGTGTTATCATTTCGATGCACCTGCCTCCTGTAAGAAATCTCCAATCAACTTCTTATTATCATCCGCATCCACATTTTTCTGGATAACCTTTTGTGCAGCCATCAAAGCAATACCTGCAATTTCTGACTGTGCCTGCTCCATAGCTCTCTTCTTTTCCAACTCAATGGCATGATTTGCCTCTTCCATCAACCGGCTGGCCTCTGCACGAGATGCCTGTACCTGCTTATTGTACTCAATCTCTGCTCGTTCCTTTGCCTCTTTGATAATCTGTACAGACTCTTCATCCGCCTTTTCTAATACTTTCTGATATTCTTCCTTCAGCGCTTCTGCCTCTGCTTTTTCTTTCTCTGCCGCCTCAATATTGGCATTCACAAGATTCTTGCGTTCTTCCAATATTTTATTTACCGGACCAAAAAGTTTCCAACGCAAAAACAAAAACAAAATTATAATATTGATAAATGTCCACATAATTGTGGCATCCATAGTTAATAAGTTTGGTGTGGAGGATACTGTCTCCGTCGCCTTCTCGGCTACATCTGCTGCCGCTGCGATTGCTGTTACTATCATCTTCAACTCACCTCATTTACTCATCTTTCTTCTTATTTTTAAGCACTTGGAACGTAATGTATCCGGATGCCGCAAATGCTACGGTAAATAGCACAATAAATAAAATTAGCATTCCTATGTTCATACCTTTTCACTCCGTTCGAAAATCTTAGCTATTTAAGAAGAAAATAATTAAAATAGCTACTACGAAACCATAGATAGCAGTTGCCTCTGCAAGAGCACATCCAAGTAACAATGCAGTGTTAATATTTCCCGCTGCTTCTGGCTGTCTTGCAATAGACTCTGCTGCCTTTGATGTTGCAATTCCAATTCCCACGCCTGCTCCAATACCTGTTAATACTGCTAATCCTGCTCCAAGAGCGATTAATCCTGTTCCCATAATCTTTACCTCTTTCTGCGCTTATACGCTTTATTTGTCACGATTTAAGACCTTCTATATTTATATTCAATTAACTATTTAAGAAGAAAATAATCAAAATAGCTACTACGAAACCATAAATTGCCGTTGCCTCTGCAAGAGCACATCCAAGCAACAATGCAGTGTTAATATTTCCTGCTGCCTCTGGCTGTCTTGCAATAGACTCCGATGCCTTTGATGTTGCAATTCCAATTCCTACTCCTGCTCCAATACCTGTCAATACTGCTAATCCTGCTCCAAGAGCGATTAATCCTGTTCCCATAATTTACCTCTTTCTGCGCTTTATACGCCTTTCTTTGTGTGAATTTTGCTCACTTTCTGTTTGTGACCTTCCCTATGCTTCTTCCATCTTTTCTTTCATGAATAAGGATGTCAGAAATACAAATACGTATGCTTGAATCGCTCCGTCAAAGACGTCGAAATACATACTGAATACCATAGGAATAACGGGTGGCACTACCATCTTTAGCAATTCCATAACAATGTAAGCACCAAGAACGTTACCAAACAGTCGCATACACAGTGACAATGGTCGAATTCCTATCTCCAAAATATTGATTGGAAGTAAAATTGGCATAGGCTCTACAAAACTCTTTAACCAGCCTTTTAACCCTTTTCTTCGGATTCCAGACCATTCGATGAGACAAATGCTCATGAAAGCCATACCTGCTGTAACACGTAGGTCCTTTGTTGGTGGGACAATACCAAAAATTCCAATTACATTAGCAAATACAATGTAAATCAGAACAGTACCAAGATACGGAATGTATCTCTTTCCTTCCTCACCTAAAATGCCTCCAAAGAAGTTATTGATAAATTGAACCAATGCCTCAATAACCATCTGTACTTTGCTTGTGGGCTGTACTTTTAAATTGCGAACAAACACCAATGTCAGCACCATAATCACTAACATAATCAGCCATGTAACCGCAATTGCTGTTGGTACTGTAAACAATCCAAAAATGCTTGTATCCCCACAATCCATGGACGCTTTCAATTCTGCTACGAACTCATCAACGTTCATCCTGTTTCACCTCCTGTAAAGAAGTTATTATGCCTTACAAAGTGTATCCTTTGTTACATTTTTGCCAAAAGTCCTTTGTAACATTCATTTTGGCAGTTTTCCCACAGTTTTATCATTACTAAACTGTACGCTGCCAGACACTTATACTTTCTCAGGCACGACAAATGGCTTTCTGGTATTTCGCCCTCGAAATTCCAAAAAGCCGTTGTTTCACTAATCATACACCCATTTTCTATAAATATCTAGTCTCAAGAATCAGTTTTGGTGAATTTTAAAACTTTATTTAATTTCCCGTAACATTTTTTATATATTTTGTAGATTTTTTACTGTTTTTCCTCTATTCGTTTTACAAAACTTTCCCTTATTTTACAAATTATTTACCTTCTAAATCTCTTTTGTACTTCTAAAAAAACATAACACAAAATTCTATACCTTCTATCGTTTAAAATAATTGCATTTTCCCTTCATCGCATGTAAGCCTGGTAATTTGCTGTTCCAATTCTTCTATTTTCTGTTGCTGCTGTACGATTTGTTCTCTTATGTTTTCCTGTCTTTTATAGAAAGAGTTTTCATGTAAAAAAGAAAAGCATACACGATTTAGCCACAATTCCTCTCCTACCGAAAGTTCCATTTTCGCCCGAAGCCACAAACACAATGTAGGAAACATAACAAAAGGCGGCAATAACATACACCACGAACTACACGCCACTTCTATAAAATTTCCGGGCATGCCAAGGAGTGCCAACCCCATTCCTTCTCCCAAAATGCTTCCAATCAAAAATCGCCTATATCTTCGCTCCTTTTCTACCAAAATCTGCTCTTCTTCCATCATATTTTCCATTTGATTTTTCAGTTGTTTCTGTCCTCGTCTTGCCCGTTCTAACTGCATTCGAAAAACCTGTAGGCGCATTTGGCGTTGTCTGTATTCTCTCTCTTCTTCTGCTTCTTCCCATTCTTCCTTCTGTTTGCCTTTTAATGCACCATCTGTCAAAGAATCCGGATATTTTTCCAACTCTAATTCCTGTTTATGAAGTTCTAATGCACTCTTTCCTACTAAAATGTCTTCCTGCTCCAATATGGATTTTATTTCCTTATAACTGAAACCAAATTTTATTTTCTTCAAAGTATATAGCAAACATAGTAGAGCCCATATTACTGCAAAAGGAATGACTGTCCAGGCTACAATTCCAGTCAGTATAGAAAATTGTTCTAATTTAGTAGCAAGAAACGGAAAAAGAACAGTTCCAAATGCCCACAACAGACTAATTTGTACATTCTGCCAAAAGTCTCGCATACGCTTTTGTGCTATTTTTTGTTCATATAGTGCATTTTCATAAGTAAACCGTTTTTTCTCTATTTCTGACTCCAACCAATATTTTTGAAACTCCCAACTATCTTCCCTTGCTTTTTCATATTTACTTTTTACATATTCCGCTCTCATATCCCCCACACCTTTTCCTAGTGACTTGATTCCAACCAGTACAAAACTTTCCATAAATTTCTTTCTCTTATTTTACCATGCCTTAACTATAATGGTAAAGTTTTTAGCCCCCATTTTTTTCCAAATCTAATACAAATTTTTTTCTCTACTATTTCCATGCAAGATTTTTCTTTTTTCTTTGTATATATATAATGGAGCAAAATCATAACTGTCTTTGTATTGTTTCCTATTTTTTAATATAGATAGTTTACAGGAAACTTATGTTCATGACAGTTATCTAAAAATAACGAATGGTGGTAAACAACATGACTTCAGCAATTATAGGAACAGGCAGTGCTATGCCTGAGAGAATAGTAACGAATGACGATTTAGCAAAGATAGTGGAGACCAGCGACGCTTGGATTTCAGAGCGTACAGGCATCCGTGCCAGAAGAATTGCAATAGAGGAAACGGTAGAGACCTTATCCATTGCAGCAGGTAAACAGGCATTAGAGGATGCAAATATTGCTGCCACTGATTTGCAATTAATTTTGGTAGCAACTCTTACACCAGAGGGCAGCATGCCAAATACTGCATGTAAAGTACAGGCAGCCATTGGAGCAACCAACGCTATGTGCTTTGATATTAATGCTGCATGTTCTGGATTTATGCACGGATTGCAGACAGCACATGCTTTCATTTCTGCTGGCCTTATCAAACATGCCTTGGTAATCGGTGCAGAAACTTTATCTAAGATTTTGGACTGGACAGACCGTGGAACTTGTGTCTTGTTTGGAGACGGTGCAGGCGCTGCTGTCCTTGGTCCATCTGAGGAAGGAATTATTTGCATCGAAGGTGGTGCAGACGGAAACAAAGGTCACGTACTTACCCTTGGCAATGCACCTTTGGTAAATCCATATACTTCCCACCCTGCCACAAAGCAATACGTGGAAATGGATGGACAAGAAGTATTTAAATTCGCAGTTCGAAAGATTCCAGCCATTGTAAATAATCTACTTTCTCAAAGTGGCTTATCTATGGAAGAGATTGATTTAATCCTTCTCCATCAGGCAAATGAACGAATCATTCAATCCGCTGCTAAACGTTTAAAGGCTGACGAAGCTTTATTCCCAATGAATTTGGACAAGTACGGAAATACTTCTGCAGCCAGTGTAGCAATTTTACTGGATGAGGTAAATAGAAATGGTCAGTTGAAGAAAGGAGATACCGTTGCCATGGCTGGCTTTGGCGGTGGTCTTACTTGGGCAGGACTCCTCTTAAAATGGGTAAAATAGAAAAAACCAAAAAGGACTGTGTACACTTGTACAACAGTCCTTTTTCCTATTCTTATTCTACATTCTTTAAAGCTTCTTCCATTGGAATCTTTCTGATTTTTCTAAACTGTATTGCTGCAACTACCGCAAACACAGCTAAATTCATCACCGCCATTTCCCAATAGATTTCCGGTGCGATGTAACAGCTAATCCAACCGCCATAATCCTGCATAAAGTAGAAGAACAATTTTTCCATTACTGCAGTAGCAAGTAAAAGACTAGCTGCAACAGAAATTACTACCACCCATGCCGTAGACATAAGGTACAATTTTCCAATCTCTCCGTTGGAATATCCTAAAATTTTCACCATAGAAATGGCATTGGCATTTTTCTCTACAATTAACTTAGTAAGCAGATACAATAATAATGCAGAAAGCACCACTGCAAACACATTTACCATGATAAACATTTCACCCATGGATATTTTTAACTGTCTGGATACTTTTGTCATATCCGATTCTTCCACACAGCTTGCCACATATTCTTCTGCCACATCATCCAGCGTTTCATTAGAAAAATATCCATTATAATATTCTGTATCCAACTGGAAAGTCTCATTAAAATACGTTCTTGTCATGAATACTGCAAGGGATGAAGGATATTCCTGAATTCCTTTTATCTGAAAATCATATGCTTTATCTCCATAAAGCTCCTTCAAGGTAATCGTATCTCCCACTTCATATTGGTATTTTTCTGCAAATCCATCAGAAATGTATACACCTTCTTCTGGCAAATCTGCATCTATGTACTCGCTATCTTTCTGAATGCCGTATATACTGATTTTTTCCCCTTCTTTATCATCCCGAATGCTCTCAAGAGTCGTTATGCTATATTTTTCTGCATCTTCTTTGGAAGTTTCTACTGGTGCTTTTAACACATACTGGTACTCTGCCACCATATTGTCTAACACTTTTTCTTCATAATGATCTAACAATGGTGACATCATCATTCCAAATAAAAGCAACACATTGGCAAAAAAGATACCTACAAACAACACTACATAACCAGACATATTCTGTAAAATAACCCGCATTCGAAAACGGGAAAGAAAGGAAACCTTTGGCAAATGTGGCGCACGTTTTTTCTTCTGTTTGCTTAAATCCCTGCGTAAAAACTGCATAGGTGACAACTGCAATCGTTTGGTAATAATAAGATAATTTGTTACAAACATAAGGGCCATTGGTACAATGGTTGTGCGTATAAATGCCTCTGCATTCCAGATTGTTTCATAGGTAGGAAGACTGTAACTGCCATAATACATATCTGCTACCATATATTTAAATACCGTATACCCAAGTATGTTACCAATAATGGCTGCAATTAGTGTAATCAACATCGGCATAATTAAATAATGTCTTCTTAATTCCCCTTTGGTGTATCCGGATGCCCGAAGCGTTCCGATTACATTTGCCTCACGCTCAATGGTATGATTAATGGTAATGGCAAATACAAATCCCAAAATTACAATGACTACATAAAGCAAGAAAGTCATCAAAGTCCGATCTCCACCAATGTCATCCCCAGTAAAATGAATCGCCTGATTGCTGTATTCCGGTTGATAATCTTCCAAAGCTACATACTGTACTAAGGTTTCCAAAAAATCATCGGACATTTCTTTTGCCTCTATATCATCTTTTGGCTCCGTATCATACACCCAAGCATAATCATAGCAAAAATCAGATTCCGAAACATTTGCAAATCCTTCTGCTGTCATAACAGCTACTCCAAACATATCTGCATCAAACATCAAATCTGAATTGTCCGAAAACAGCGCACTATAATCAGACAAAGCCACAAGTCCGGATACAGTAAGTTCTTTTCCATCGACTACAATCGTGTCTCCTGTATCTAATTCATTGTTATCTGCATACATACGATCTATAGCAATTTCTGTTTCCTTCTTTGGCAATTGCCCTTCCATGAGGCAAACCTGATTTACTTCCTCACGATTGGCATACACACGTAAGGTACTGTCTATCTCCCCGTTTTTGTCATTATCCGTCTCTAAATCACGATAAAAGTTTTCATATAAAGTAAGTTTTTCCTGTTCCAAACGGTCCTTACTCTCTAAGGTAAGCTCCTCTTTTGTCACAAAATGACCATCTTCAATGTGATATTTTTCAAAACTGTCTTCATAAGCAATATGTAAACTATCTCCTGCCACCAAAAAACCAGACACAAAACCAATGGTGAGAATTAAAAAAGCAAAAATTACAAAATATTTTCCTAAATCTCCAACAAAATTCTTTGGAATTCTTTTATTCAATGGATTTCTCATATTCTCACCCTTCCTTACCAATCCAAGTCACTGGCAGCCACTTTGTTTTCATTTTTATAATTTTTTCGAATCTGTCCATCACGAAACTTAATTACTCGATCCGCCATATCTTTTATGGCATCGTTATGAGTAACCATAATAATGGTATTTCCGTACTTTTGATTAACCTCCTCTATCAATTTTAAAATTTCTTTTGAAGTCTGGTAATCCAAAGCTCCTGTAGGTTCATCACAAAGCAAAATATCCGGATTCTTCACTAAAGCGCGTCCTATTGCTGTACGCTGTTGTTGTCCTCCGGATAATTGGTTTGGAAGGCTATCCTTATGTTCATACAATCCTAATGTTTTTAGCAGTTGGTCTATTTCTAACGGATTGTCACTCAAATAAGCTCCTACCTCAATATTCTCTTTTACAGTTAAATTTGGAATCAGATTATACATTTGAAATACATATCCTAAATGTTTTCTGCGATATAAGGTCAATTTCTTTTCGTTCATATCCTCCATCTTCTCTCCTTGGATAAGGATAGAGCCGCTGTCTGGAGTATCAATTCCACCAATTACATTAAGTAATGTAGACTTTCCGCAACCAGATGGACCGAGAAGTACGCAAAATTCGCCTTTCTCCACAGTAAAATCCAATCCTTTTAACACTTCTATTCGATTGTTACCTGAACCATAACTTTTCTTTAAATTTCTAATTTGCAAAAACATAGCTTTCCCTTCTTTCTTGACACTTTTTCAATTGAACCATTGTTCATGTGTTCAATATAACATTTTTATTTCGAAATGTCAATTAAAAATAGATTAAAATATTAGTCTTGGCTAACATTTGTGTTTTAATTAGACGGAAGCATTTACTTCCGTCTAATACAAAATGCCATCATAATATCGCAATACTAATTTTGTCACTTCGCTATAATTTGCCTCTGCCCCATAGTAGTCAAGATAGGTTTCGGTAAATGCGTCACCAGCTTTTGCCACTGCCTCTTCATCAATAAAAGAATTCACCGATTCCACTTCTTCTATTGTCTCTTCCGTATAACAATTCATGTCCTGCCATACGAAATCTGAAATCTGCACCTGTTGTTCATAAGTTTCCAAATCTACCATGGAATAATAGTCATCATCCAAATAATGCAATACATTAATATATCCAGAATATTGTAGCAATGGCTGTTCACTGCCCGTACAAGCAAGAAAAGCAAAATAATCCGCTTCATTTTCGTATATGTATCCCTTCATATGTGCCAGCTCATGGCAGGCAGTATATGGAAAATTGGCATCATTGAGATAGATACTATAATTTGCCTCCAAAGAAAAGGGAAAATATACACCTATCATATTTGTATAATACATAAAATAAGAACCCAGTATTGGCTTTGGTGCAGAAATATATCCGGAAAATCTTGGGTATTCCTTGGAAAGACCAGACATTGCTTTTTGAATCTCTTTTTTCTTATCCAAATCTGACACAATATTTCCGTTAGCATCCCGTTCAAACTCTTTTGCAAGTGCGTTGCATTTATTTATTATATATGCCCGTAACGTTTCTACCTGTGAAACTGTATAATCGGAATCTGCTTTTTCATTCAAAACCAGTTTGGAACATCCATATAACATGGAACAATTTAGGGAATACAAAAGCCCTGTAGTCATGGCTGCTACCAGTATTCCCTTCAAATAACGAATCGCAAACAGCTTATATCCTTTCCGTTCTCGTTTTCGAAGAAAAATAAGAGAAATTCCTATGATTACGGCTGCAAACACTGCCAGTATTGCCAGCGCAATCAGCACTTCACCCACAGAAAATGGAAATATTCCTGTAATCCTTCCATAGGTATTTGTCCATATAGGAAATACATAGTCTGTATACTTATCGCAAAATGCAGGTATTCTTGATAATATATTCAGTATCAATAATAGAATTGCGTATAGGATTATAAATTTCCAATATCTTGTTATCTTTTTCATTGGTATGTCCTTTATACAACCTTATTTATGTCGATTTCCTGTATAACGGTTGGTATCCTCATATCTGGCAGATACTCGTGTATGAGGTTTTCCACCTAATTCATGAGGGGTATGATAACGCTCTCTTGTTTCCCTCTGCATATTTCTTGGAGGTTTTCGCATATCTCGTTCAAACACATGCTTTTCCTCTACCGTTCCATAATAGGTTCCAGCCTCTTCTTTTGGTGGCATAGGTGGTCTGTGTGGTGGCGGACAAGGTGGCACCTCTGCTCTCTTTCTCTTTTCCCGAAAAACAAGACCTACTACTACTCCTGTCATTAAACTTGCCACTGCTCCCAGTGCAATCTCCCATTTTGTTACCTTTGAAAATTTTCGCTCACGCATAAATATGTCCCCCTTTTGATTTCTATTATTGGGTTGTAAAAATTTTGTCCCCTTATATCATATTATAAATCAAAAAGAGGTTATGATACAAGAAGATTTCATTTCCAGTTCACAACCTCTCTTTGATTTTAGGATTTATGCTTTTTTACTATTAACATATCATTTTATTGAGCAATCGGCAATTGCAATATGGCCTTAAACAAATCACCGTCGATTTCTACAAAGAAGTTTCCTTCCTGCAACTCTGCCAGACTTTTTGCAATATTTAATCCCAATCCACTGCCTTCCGTATTACGAGATTTATCTCCTCTGGTAAATCTCTCCATCAATTCCTCTGCACTAATGTTTAATTCATACGCAGATACATTCTTTACCACAATTTCAATCATTTGTTCCTTTTGCTCTGCGTCTACATAAACACGACTGTTTGGCTGTGCATATTTTGTTACGTTTGCAAAAAGATTTTCCACAATTCTCCACGCCAGTCTACCATCTGCCTGTACAAACCAAATGTTACCCTGCACGCTGTTTTTAAGCTCTAATTCGCTTTTTTCAAACTTTTCAGAAAACTCTCCGGCTGCCTGACAAACCAATGCACCAATATCGATTTTTGTAATCTCTGCTGCCATAGCACCGCTGGATGCTTTTGCAGCTTCAAACAAATCATCTGTAAGTATTTTTAATCGCTGCGATTTTTGGTCTAATACTTCCACATATTCTTTTGCCTTTTCCGGCTGTACCTCTTCTCTCTTTAATAAATCAACATAAGTAATAATTGAAGTAAGAGGTGTTTTAATGTCGTGTGACACATTGGAAATCAATTCTGTTTTTAAACGTTCCGAACGAAGCATATCATCCACTGCACGTTCCAATCCCTCAGACAGACAATTGATGTCCCATGTCAACTGATTCAAATGATTCTGTTTTCCATCTGTTGGGATTTGATAAGTTAAATCCCCTCCTCGGATTCTCTTTACGCCTTCTATGATAACTGATAGTTTTCTTACAGTCCGATTGATATAAGCAACAATCAACAGCCACATACCAATCATTAATAACATGAAAAACATTGCCATTCCCATATCCCATGCTTCCACAGCCTTCATTGTCAAAACTTCCAGAAAAATCCATACAACAAACAATAAAACCATAATAAGTGTCATTTTTCGGCTAAGTTTTCCCTGATTGACTCTTCCCTGCACTCTTCCCATTACTAATGCAAAAACAGAGTTTTTATATAAGGTTTTTGCCTTTTTTCTTCGCACCAATGAAAACAATATCTGAACAAGCAACCACAGACAAAATCCAATCTCTGCCAGATTAAAGATTACCCATCCATTATTTTTTCCATTAACGATTTCTGTTTCATATATGCTGTTATACATACCAACGAAAAGCCCGGCAATAATACCTCCTCCAATGAGCAACATTATTTCAGTCTTCCAATGGTCAAAAAATACAAGCTGTACCTCCTCAGTATCTGCTTTTCTACCACATATATAACACAAAAACAACACAAGCAAGCCTGCACATACTGCATCTACAATTAAACCAATTGCGCAATTTTCTATTTTTTTATCAAGCTGTGTAATGGAAGCTCTTTCTTTTTCCCAAGAAGTATAGTATGTTTCCAAACGTTTTTGTACATAATCTTTCTTCACACCAAACTGAATACTGTAGCTGGCTGGACTCTTTAACATTGCAGAAACTGGAAAGGATACTTCCAACGCCTGTGCTTGTTCTACTTCTCCTGGATTTTCTACGTAATACCCCATTTTTAAAGAAGTAGAAATATTTTTACGCAGGTTTTCTTTTTCTGTTTTTGTCAGTTTATATACATTGTCTTCTGTCTTCTGGACATTTTCCTTATTCAACACCTCCTGAATACTTTTTATTTTTTTACTCATCTCATTGCAATACTTTTCATATTCTGGAGTCCCCTCATCGTACCATTCATACGTTTCAGGATTATAATAATATCCATCATAAGTATCTATATACAATCCTGATGCCTCGTCATACTCATAATCAGAAAGCTCTTCATCGAAATTTAACGTTGCATAATTTGGATAACATCCATAAATCTTATAATAGGTACTCTTTTCCACCGCTGTATGTCTTGGCACATTTTCTTCTGTTGCCAAATAACATAAAAATCTTTGCAAGGAATCCTTATATAATTCTAAATGATTCACAAGTTCATTGATAATAGAATCGCAATGGGAAGGATATTCACTGACAAGCTCCTGCATCAACGCTCCTACATCTAACCATTCAAAGTCAACGCTGTGATAAGTTTCCTCCTCATCAAAATAGGAAATAGTACCAAAATACACATTATCCCAATTTCTATCGTAAATCTCTCCCTGCATGGAACCTTCATATTTTATTTGAATAGCATCTTTAGAAATATCATCTACACTGTTACAGTTAGAAAATTCATGTTGCTTTCCCTCGGTATCTGTATAAACAATGTTATAATTATACATTCCCTGTAATGCTTCATTTAATCCTTCTGCCAACTGTTTTGCATCCTGGTCTTCTTCCACGTTTGCCATCATGCAATGCAGCACTTGATAAAACCGTTCTTTTACTTCTTCTTGAAATTCCGTATCTCCAAACAATTCATAAGGATAACGAATTCCATTAGTATTCTTAGCATAATCTGACTGATAAATCTGAATCTGATTTGCAAATACCGCTCCTAATACGATACAACCTATCAACAATATATTACATACAACTTTTACAATTCCATTCCTACTAAATCTTTTCCACTTTGTATCCAACGCCCCATACCACCTTTACATATTTTGGTTCTTTTGCATTAATTTCAATTTTTTCTCTAATTCTTCGGATATGTACAGAAACCGTATTTTCTGCATTCACAGAAGGCTCCTTCCACACATTTTCATAAATTTGTGAAATCGAAAAAACTTTTCCAGCATTTTTGGCTAAGAATGACAGAATTCCAAATTCCACCGGTGTTAGTTTCTTTTCCTCTCCATCCACTCTCACTTCATGTGTCTCCATATTGATTTCCAAGTTTCCTGTGCGTATCACATTTGCACTTTCTTTTGTATCAAAGCTTCCAAGGCTTGTGTACCTGCGCAACTGGCTTTTTACCCTTGCCAATAATTCCAAAGGATTAAACGGTTTTGTTACATAGTCATCTGCTCCCACATTCAGACCAAGCACCTTATCGTAATCTTCTCCCTTAGCAGACAAAATAATAATGGGAATATTTTTCTCTTCACGAATTTTCATGGTCGCTTTAATGCCATCCATCTTTGGCATCATAATATCCATTAAAATTAAATGTACGGTTTCTTTTTTTACCGTTTCCAGTGCCTCAATTCCGTTTTCAGCTCTAAGCACTTCATATCCCTCATTGGTTAAATAAATTCCCAACGCATCTGCAATTGCCTTTTCATCTTCACATACTAAAATTCGATACATGTTTTTCTCCTTTCTCTGTCACATCTATTACTATACACTAAGATTCTTAAGATAAAATAAAATAAATTCCTAAGATTTTCTTAAGATTGTTCCAAATTAACTACAAATGGGATAAAAGAAAATCGGAAGTGCTACACTAACCTCGTGCAACACCCCCGATTCTTTACTTTTACTGTCTTAGCATTGGGATATATGCGAAACTCTTAGTTTTAAGCTACACCAAATCCCTTTTCATCTTCCTTATGCCACTTTTTCATTAGAATTCATAGTCATCGTAATCATAATCTTCATAGTCGTAATCTTCGTAGTCATAATCATCACTATAATCATAGTCATAATCGTCACTATAATTATAATCATCACTGTAGTCATCAGCACCGATACTGTCTGTCATATTCATAATGCTACTCCATGTATCTTCATCAATGCCAGTAAGTTCTGTCAAACGTTGCACCAATACATCGATATTTCCTATCATTTCCGTATAATAGGTTTGCATTTGCTCTTCATCCTTAATATCATAGATTGTCGCATCCTCGCTTGGCTTTACAGATTCCATATCTTGACCAGTAGTAAACATAAGCGTAACAGTTCCCCACTGAACTCCAGCATAAGATATACCGATTTTAGCTGTTTTTTCTGTTTTCTCCTGTGCCAATGTAACATCAAGTGATGCTCCTGGTAATTGATCGGTACTAAAAGTTAAGGTTCCACTTACTTCTCCATCTTCTGTTGCCTTGTAATCTTTTGCACTTACATCTACTGTTATGCTATTTTCACCTTCTTCTGCCATCGTAAAGGTAAAATCACCTGTAACTGCATCTTTTTTAAGGTCACCAGAACCCTCAAAGCACAATGTGTCAAATCCATCTACAGTTGTCTTATACTCCAATCCAATTTTACCATTTGCTACTGCTTTGCAGAAAGAAAAAGTTATGTTCTCTTCTTTGGATTCCACAGTAATTACTCTTCCGATAATGTCGCCTTCTCCATCCACATACACATCCATAGCAATGCTTCCCTCTATGTCTTCTGGCTTCATTTCTTCCAGTTCTTTTAATCCCTCTTCTATACTTTCCTCATAATCAGCTACCGAAGTAGAGGTACCTCCGACCTCATCTACTTTTTCCAAAAGCTGATTGATTGCCTCATCCTCTTTTGCAGTTTCCATTAATTTTTTAACTACCGCTTTCAGTCCTTCCCCATCACAAGAAACAGAAATCTTTGTACATTCTTGTGAAATGCCGCCTGCTGTAAGAGTAGCCGATGATTTCTCTGCATTATCCATTCCTTCAAATATAATATTAGAATAGGTATCAAGAGATTTCTTTAACGCCTTTTCGTCTGGAAGCCAGTCCTTATATTCTTCCATAGAAATAAGTGCCTCTTTGTCCTCCTCCGTATAAGAATCATATATGTAGGAAGAATCTAAATAAGCTTCACTAAACTCTGGAATCTGCATATACATCTGAGCATTTGCTAAATCGGAATATACTTTTATCTGCAGTAAATCCGTATCATTTATCTGCAAGGCATATACCATATCATAAATCGTTTTGTTAAAGGCAGTTGACATATTAAATGTAGCACTGTCCCATTTACTTACATCTATACCAGTTTCAGCAATAGTAGATTTTAACGCATCACTAAACTCAACTTTTATAGAAAATTGCTTTGTACCCCCAGATTCATTCTGATTTAAATACTGTACATATTTGTCGCATATTTTCTCTACACTCTTATCTCGATTTTCCTGTTCCACATAACGATAATATTCCAAATCACTGGCAAACTGTTTCTGATAGACGTTTTTTAATGTATCTTTCATTGCAAACGCAACACATCCAACTACTAAAACAAGTGCCAAAATTACACCTGGAATCACAAATTTTCTCTTATTCTTTTTTTCTGGTTTTCTTTCCCAATAAGGAACGGATTGTTCTGCATTTTGCTGTTGATTTTGCTCATATCCATATACTGGCTGCTCTACGTTCTGACCTTGGTTCTGCTCATATCCGTATACTGGTTGCTCTGTATTCTGACCTTGGTTCTGCTCATATCCATATACTGGCTGCTCTACATTCTGACCTTGGTTCTGCTCATATCCGTATACTGGCTGCTCTGTATTCTGACCTTGGTTCTGCTCATATCCATATACTGGCTGCTCTACGTTCTGACCTTGGTTCTGCTCATATCCGTATACTGGCTGCTCTGTATTCTGACTTTGATTCTGTTCATATACTGGCTGATTTTCATTTTGTTCTTGATTTTGGGTGTTGTCCACACCACTTGGAACTTCTACTAGATTTGTTCCACAATAGGGACAAAATTTAATATTGTCCTCCACCTCTCTGTTACAATTTTTACATTTCATTTTTTCATCTTCTCCTTTTTGTTTTTCAAATAGGGAATTACAGAATCCCCGCATTTTTCAGTTATTCACACATATAGTATTTTATCGTATTATAAATTGTAAGTCAACGAGTTACTGTTCACAGATATCTCGTTACACTACGCTGGAAAGAACGTAAGAACCAGTAACACACTCGCAAAACTTTACCAAAAATCTTAAAAATAGTTGTTGACACCTATTACCAATTTATGATATGATTTCCTCGGACGAAGGAGTCAAACGAATGTTTTCATTCTTTAAACGAGGATGAGCATATTCGCTTGGCTCCTTTTTTGCGCAAAAAATCCAATAAAAAAATCAGAAAGGTAAAATGGTAAGAAAATTATGAATGCAGGTAATATTGGTTTTATTCTTATTTGTGCAGCTCTTGTATTTTTTATGACACCGGGACTATCCTGTTTTTACGGAGGTCTTGTTCGCAAGAAAAATGTAGTCAACACAATGATGATGTCTATTTTCATCATCGGAATTGGAATTGTTTTATGGGTACTTTTTGGATATTCCCTATCTTTTGCTCCAACTGACAACGGAATTATCGGTGACTTCCGCTGGCTTGGGCTGGAAGGTGTCTCGTTAACGGAAGGTTATATTGATAGTCATCCTATTCCAAACATGGTATTCTGTGCATTTCAAATGATGTTCGCAGTAATTACACCAGCTCTAATCACTGGTGCCATCGCTGGAAGAATGAAGTTTAAATCTATTTTCACTTTTATTATTTTCTGGTCTATTATTGTATACTATCCATTGGCTCACATGGTATGGGCAAAAAATGGTATCCTTGGATTAGATGGTATTGGTGCTCTTGATTTTGCCGGAGGAGATGTAGTACATATCAGTTCTGGTATAAGCGCTCTTGTACTTTGTATCCTTCTTGGTAAACGTCAGGATTATGCACACGCTGCATATCGTGTACATAACATTCCTACCGTTGTGATCGGTGCATCTCTTTTGATGTTTGGATGGTTTGGATTTAATGCCGGTTCTGCTTTAGAAGCAAATGGTCTTGCTGCTCATGCTTTTATGACAACTGCTGCTTCTGCTGCCGCTGCCTTGGTATCATGGATGGTTTGTGATTTATTTTCAAATAAAAAACCTACTTTAATCGGTGCTTGTACTGGTATGGTTGCCGGATTAGTAGGTATCACTCCGGGAGCCGGCTTTGTGCCTATCTGGGCTGCAATCATTATTGGATTAACCACAAGCCCAATTTGTTTCCTTATGATTTCTCACGGAAAAAGAAAATTTGGATTTGATGATGCTTTAGATGCTTTTAGCTGTCATGGTACTGGCGGTATCTGGGGCGGTATCTTAACTGGTATTTTTGCTAAAGCCTCTATTGGCGGATATGACGGAGCAATTTTCGGTAACTGGGCACAGTTTGGCGCACAGTTAGCAGGTATTGCTATTACCGTTGTCATCGCTGTTGTGGGAACTCTTATTTGCTACGGAATTACCAGATTGCTTACTGGAGATATCCGCGTCAGTGCTAAGGATGAGTCAATTGGTCTTGATATTTCTCAACATGGAGAATCCGCATATCCATCCTTTAACGGGTTGGAATAAACCATTCCTCATTGTTTTTACAAGAAATAGTAACTGCTTTTAGGGGGCAATTATACAAGTGGTATCTACGCAGACGCACCCTCTGAACAGTTACGCAAAATATATATAAATGGAGGTTATTGACATGTCAGATGTAACAAACACACAAGCATCCGATAATATAGAATTAATTAAGGTAGAAGCCATTGTCCGGGAAGAAAAATTTTTGGATGTAAAAAATGCTCTGGCTGCTATCGGTGTAAATGGTATCACTGCCTATCAGGTAGTTGGTTGTGGCGTACAGCGAGGTATGACCGATTATGTAAGAGGTCAAAAAGTTGACGTTCAGGTTCTTCCAAAAATTAAATTTGAAATTGTAGTATCTTCTGAAGAATGGGAACAAAAAACCATTGAAACCATTCAAAAGGCTGCTTTTACCGGAAATCATGGAGACGGAAAGATTTTCAGCTTTAACATTCGTCAGGCGATGAAAATCCGTACTATGGAAATCGGCTATGATGCCGTACAATCTCCGGAAGAATCATAAGAAACACGCTTTGCGAGTTTCCCAGACTATCGCAGGCTTGTTAAATCTTCATGCAAGCACTGGATTTTCCTCATTACTGAGGTAAATAAAGAAAAGTCGCATAACAAGGCACCGTTATGCGGCTTTTTTTCAAATCTTATTCTTTCTTTTGTAAATGGGCATTTATTCTATCTTCTACCAAATGTTCTCCAATCACAATCAACACTTCCTGTCCCTGTGGAATTGGCCGAAGAGCAATTTCTTTCTGTGTAGCATTTAATTCCATCCAAGGATTCTCTTTTCCTCTTAGAAACCCTTTTACCCGAAATACATCTCCACAAGATTTATCTACAAATATGTCTTTCACTGCATCCAACAATTGTTCCTCAGGTAATACTGTATTCATAAAATACAAAGAATCAAATACATCGCTTTGTTCAAACCGCAGCTTTGTCATAAAGTCATCTGTATATCCACTGGAACTAATCTTTGCAAAATCAGTTTCCTCCATCTGTTCCCAATCCTTATAAAATACATTGTCTGAAATTGTACGCTTACATTGAAACTGTTTCAACGCTTGATTCAAATGTTGGATTGTTTCCTGAATTTTTTTTGCGCTAACATTTTCACTTCGGCTCAACACTACCTGTCCTGCACGAGAAATCTGAGATGCCAACAAATATTCTGCCTGTTCCGACATGACTGGCTCCAAAGAGGCATCTACTATGGCAATCACATTTCCGATTTCATACCAACGATCCAATGGTTCCTCATGCAGCACATCAAAAAATTCATCCACGTCATAAATACCCGATGGCTCCACTAACACTCTGTCATATCCACACATGCCCATAGAAATTAGCTTTGTCTTAAACCGTCTTTTGTGACAATCATAGTCGCAACCGCCTGCTACCATCTCCAATTCGCACTGGTCGCCCATCACATCTTGTAGTAACATCATGTCCACATTGACAGCTCCAAAATCATTTTCAAGAATTCCAATATTTTCGCCCTGCTCCATAAGATAGCGTGCATATTTTTTTATAAAAGTGGTCTTTCCGGAACCTAAAAATCCGGTAATCAAATCAATCTTTACCAAAATATAATTCCTTTCTTCTTTATAATAACTATACCGTCAAACAGAGCAACCATTTATGATAACCTTTCCATTTGACGCTGCAACCAATCCATTACATCCTCAAACACTTCCTGACGGTCTTCCTCATTAAAAATCTCGTGGCGATCTCCCTCATACAGTTTGATTGCCAGATTTTTTATTCCAGCCTTTCGATAACATTCGTACACTTCCTGCACTCCTCTTCCGTAATCTCCCACTGGATCTTCGCTTCCCGCAATAAAAAATAAAGGAAGTTTTTTGGGAATCCGATTTATATGAGCAGGTTGCTGAATATAGGCAATGGTATCAAACAGGGTACGGAATCCATTCAATGTAAAAATAAAAGAACCATGTATTTCCCCATTCTTTTTCTCTACCACTTCCGGAACTGAACAAATCCAATCGTTCTCTCCAACTGGATGTTCCACCTTTCGATTATAGGTTCCAAATACCATCCGATCAAAAACTTTTGAACGATAATCCTCTCCTTTTACCCGTTCCATCACATTTTCTACCATGCGACCAAACGTAAGCACAGGTGGTAATTGTCTTCCCGTTCCACAAAGAATGGCACCGGAAAGTTCTTTTCCATATGTCATCAAATATCTTCTGGCAAGAAAAGACCCCATACTATGTCCAAGCAGAAAATAAGGCACATCTGGATATTGTTTTTTGGTTGCTTTTGTGACACGATGCAAATCAGCTACTACGGTTTTACTCATATGTCTCTTACAAAAATATCCTAACTCCTGCTCATTTTGTGCAGTATGTCCATGCCCTAAATGGTCATTTCCTACGACTAAAATTCCATGTGCGTTTGCATATTCTGCAAACTCCTCATATCTTTCTATATACTCTACCATTCCATGAGAAATCTGTACCACTGCACGAACTGGCTCCTTAGGAATCCACATAACTACATGCAATTGATGTTTTCCATCTTTGGATGGTAAGCGAAAATTTTTCTTCATTAGTTCTCCCCCTCTGTATTTATAGATTCCTATCAAAACTTGTATCTGTTTTATAGGTAACATATACAGTATATCATAAAATCCAAAAAACGTGTGCATAGATGGAAATGTTTTGAAAAAAAAGACAAAGACAGTCATACGGGAATAACTAGATTATTTTTATTATTAGGAAATATAAGTGAATCCTTTGTATTTCCTGCAATATCTTCAAGAATTTACCGGTATACATATGTGTCAACTTTGTGTTACCATCCATTTGTCACCAAAAGACATTTGTGTTTCTCCCATTTTTTGGTGTACAAAGTAACAAATAACCTTTCAAACAAAGGAGGTAAACTATGAAAAAGAAACTATTAAACACCATTTGTGCCTTTTCGGCTATGAGCATTTTATGTTCCACACCAGTAATGGCACAAACCACATCAGACTGTGACAGTACAAAACAACTTACCGAAGCAAAGGTACTTACCCTGTGCAATACAAACAATTGTCAGGAGCTTGAAAAAACAATCTTGTCACTGAACTTAGCATGTAATTTTGAAAATTTAAGTGAATACTTACAAAATTTAGTCAACTTTAATTGTACGGAAACTCCAGAAATAAAGGATGAAATTACAGAACCAGACGGAGACACAAGCCTCCCAGAAGAAGATAACAACATACCGGAAGATGATAATAGCATTCCAGAACAGGACACCAACACTCCAGAGCAAGATAACAATGCTCCAGAACAAGACACTGACACTCCGGGACAAGATAACAATGCTCCAGAACAAGACACTGACACTCCGGAACAAGATAATAATGTGCCAGAACAGGACACTGCAACTCCAATTCCAGTGGTAACTGCGACTCCGGAAATTACCAGTACCCCTGTAATAGAAAATACAGACTTTGTTTCCAGCGTAGCAGAATTGGTCAATGCAGAACGTGCCAAGGTTGGTCTTTCTCCTGTTACATTAGATACCACCTTATCCAAAGCAGCCCATGTTCGTGCAACCGAAATTGTAAACTCTTTCTCCCATACAAGACCAAATGGTAGCTCTTTCTCTACTGCCATTACAGAACAGGGAATTTTCTTCCGCGGTTCTGGTGAAAACATTGCCTACGGTCAGAAAACTCCAGAAGCAGTTATGAATGCTTGGATGAACAGTGACGGACATCGTGCCAATATTTTAAATGCAAACTATACCAAAATCGGTGTAGGATATTATCAGACAAACGGTGTCAACTATTGGACACAGTTATTTACTTATTAATGTAATGCAGACTTTGCACTTGTAAGTTGCAATTTCTTCTGACTGCTGGCTATATCTTTTGAAAAACTGCCTACTTACATCCATTATTACTGAACATACCTACCAAATGCAAGACTTGTTAAGTACCAACATGTTTGTACGTTTTTTTATGAAAATAGCCAGCACTCAGAAGAAAATTTACTTTTATGAAGTGTGAAAAAACTTATAAATTTTTCCGATTAAACAACAAAATTCCTGATCCAATATTTAGGAACGAGCCAAAGATACATACCACAATACTCCAGTAATAATCACTGGCACTGCCACTAGCTAACAACGCTCCTGCACCCATAAGCTGTGTTGGCAAATATTCTTTGATTTTTGAAAGCATTCCAAGCAAATAGCATACGCCAAAAACTCCACCAGTAAGCAACAGAACTCCTGTATTAGCGGACACAATAACCGACATAAGCACAATGAGGGTTACAAGCCAAACACCTAATATATAAACACAAAATGCAGAAAAAAATACATGATTTGCAATTCCATTATCCCAAAAATACGCATTATATCCATAGGTAATCCCATAACAGAGCCAGTATGCAAAAGACCATAACAGAAGTAGCATCGCACTCTTTGCTAAGAGGATTTTCCATCTGTCCAATCCTTTCGTTACCATATTGATCAAAGTCTTTTTTTGATATTCCGCTGTAAAAATGCCACTAACCATAATGAAAAAAATTAGCATTATCACAGCTATATTTTTATAATACTGCTCCCATGAAGTCATAGCATCCACCGTCACTTCCGTTACAATCATCCCTGCCTCTGCAAGGGATTCGGATGCAAGCTCCATCATCCAAGGTGTGAGTTTTGCCATAGCCGGATTCATCACCCCAAATAGCGTAAAGAGAATCAATATAATAAGAAGTTTTCCGGAACGTAACAGTTCCAACCATTCCTTTTGAAAAAATGCAGTGAACTGTTTCATCTTCCAACCACCTCCATAAACAAATCTTCTAAACTGTTTTCTAATCGCTCGATTTTTTGTGGGCATATACTTTGTTCCCACATATAAGAGAGCATGGTAAGCATTTCCTTTTCTGTTTTATTTTCATACTGCAAACGGAGAGCCCCCAGTTCCTTTCCATTTTCATATTTTGCTGAAAATGTCTGCAAATCGTTCCGATTTTGAAATTCAATTTCTAAATCATTTCCTGCCCGTTTGCTTTTGATTTCCTCCAAATTTCCTTGCAAAACAAGTTCTCCCTCATGTAAAAAAGCAACTTGATCACAAATTCGTTCTACGTCTGATAAAATATGGGTGGAAAAAAGGATGGTAGTCTCCTCTTTTGCCTGCACTAAAATTTCCAAAAGTTCTTTTCTTCCCACTGGGTCCAAAGCAGACGTTGGCTCATCACAAATTAAAAGCTTTGGTCGGTTAAACAATGCCTGCGCAACCCCAAGACGCTGTTTCATTCCTCTGGAAAATCCACGAATTCTTTTCCTTTCCTTTGAAAGACCTACCATTTCAAGCAATTCTTCGGTTCGCTCCATTGCCATTTTTTTTGACATTCCCGTAATACTTCCACATAACAGCAAATACTCTCTTGGTGTCATAAAATCATAAAATTCCGGTACATCCGGCAAATATCCAATATACTGATTGGTAACATTTTGTCCAAAGGAAACCTTTTCTCCGCAAACCGTAATTTCCCCCTGATCCATTTTTAACAATCCCAGTATCATTTTCATAGTCGTTGTCTTTCCTGCACCATTTTGCCCGATAAATCCAAATATACTACCTTTAGGTACGGAAAAAGAAAGTTCTTTTAGTACGGTTTTCTCTCCAAAGGATTTTGCCACCTGATTCAATGTTAAAATATCCATTTATACATCCTCTCTTCCCAACAAAAAGTATAAAATCGGACCTATAAATTCCATTCCCACAATGGAAATAACGAGCCATAACGTTCGATTTCCCCGCTTGTACTGTTCATGGGTCAAAATATGCCTTACGGTGTATGCCAATAATCCTAATTGAAGAATTACAAGTGGAATTAAAAATGGTAACATTTCTTTTATCTGACTCATAACAATCGCTCCTTCTTTTTCAAACTTTCTTTGAGTTGTTTATATTTTTCTTCGTTTTGCAAATCCATAAATACAGGATGCTCCAACGCCTGTATGGCACTACCAAGAACAATCCGTTTCTCTCTTGGTGCCTCTCCACCAAATTCTGCCTGTTCAAACCATCTATCCAGATTTGTAAAATAATCATCCCCCCGAAGAGAAATATCAGCTCTGGAAAAGGCTTCCACAATACAATCTACAAATTTCCCAAGCATATCTAGCGCCTGTTGCTGCATTCCATGTGTGCCATAATGGATTGCCGCCTGATAATAAAACAAACACATAGAATTAAAATGCAAGGAAGTTAAATGATAAGTTTCTGCTACACACTCAATCCGTTTTATGGTTTCCTCACAAATTGCTAAGTCATCCCTATGAATAGCCAAATATTCTGTGGCGCATCCAACCAGGGAAATTACTTGGCTATACATACTAATTTGCGTATAACTGTCCGCCTTTTCCATTTCATTTGCCATTTGATAGGCTTTAATTAAAACACCTGCACTTTGATTCGAAATGCGACTTAGGCTTTGCATCTCCTCCAAAGTATCAATCACTTCCTTGGCATCTCCAAGTAGCAGGTTAATGGCAGCAGTCAATTCTACTACATCATTACACAAAGCAATATCCTTACAGTTGTGAATAATATGCTGGCAAAGTTGTAAAGCATCCCCAAGAATTTCCATCTGCCTTTTTTGCTCCTTTGCAAGCATAAAATGATTAATCCATAACAGACAAATCCGATACAAAAACGGATAACAAGAATAATACTGGTGCATAAGTTTTTTGCTTTTCTCTATGACCTCCTCAAAAGGCTTATGCACAAATTCGCTACATAAATCCTGATATATTTTTAACATCTGCTCCGTACTTAACTGAGGCTCATATCCAATCAATGTATCTATAGTAACATCAAAAAAAGTAGCAAGTTGTGGTAACATTAGCACATCCGGCATACTTTGCCCTGTTTCCCATTTTGATACGGATGCTTTTGTCACACCCACAAATTCTGCCAATTGTTCCTGTGTTATCTTTTTTTCTCGTCGCAACTTTGCTATATTATCTGAAAAATGAATGGAATACATAAGAATATCCCCCTTTCAAATATATCTTACTGAAAGGGGGATAAAAACACAATGGATTAAAACGATATTTTAAGAAATAAAATCAACCAAGAAGAAACTACTTATTTTTTGTTTATTTTATCATTTACACAAGTATTCTCTACCCATTTGTCATCCGTTCCATCAGATACAACCGTATGCTCTTCAAATGTTACAGTTCCATCTTTCGCATAATCCAGAATACCCAAGTCACATGAGGACGTATACAAAATATCTTCCTCATAATTTTTGATTGCCCTGTCATCAGAATTATCAAAATCTTTATATCCTACATAAACCAGAGTGGAAATATCATCTCCAAGCCATTTAAAGTTCAAGCCCAACTTATCCATAATGTATTTCTCCTTATCCAAATCATAGACAAGAAGTTCATTATTATCTTTGGAAACATGAAACTCAATCATAATTTGATTATCTGTAAGATATTCTACATTCATAGGATAACCTTCATCTATCATTCTTTCAAAAGCAATTTCCTTATCTCCAATAAAAAAAGATTCCCAATCCTCTGAAATGCTAAGTTCTTCCTTTTCACCACTTGATGTATTACACTCTTCTGTCACTTCTATAGACACTGTTACCTCCGGAGATACTGTTACCTTGGGAGATTCTTCCACAGTCCCACATCCATTAAGAAGCAATACCATGCACATGCATACATACACCGTTATTTTTTTCACTATTCTTCTCCTTCCCAAATGACAACTTCATCCAATACGTGTAAGTAATCTTCATTATAGCTGGCTCCAATTAATTGACCTTTATCATTCCACATATATGTATCCTGCTTTTCTTTCATTTTAATCTTTTCTGTGTTGTCACTTGTAAACTCAGATGTTGTGTCATCATAATCTGTAATATAAACAATATCTTTGTCATTTTTATTGTTAACAACATATTCAACACATGAGTTATCTGGTTCAAAATCCATTGAAACAATTTCCTCATTTTCCTCTGTCTCAAACAACACTTCGTCAGTAGCATTTTTTATTGTTTCATATCCATCATACGATGCAAAATGGGGTGATGGTTCTACATATATTAGCCCCTCTGGAGTGTCATCCGTCCAAGAAAATCCCACACCGTACTTTGTATAGATTACTTTCTCAGTCGAAGCATCATATAAGACAAGTGCAGACATACTTGGATTTACATGCATTTGAATTGCCAGCTGATTTTCATTAATCCAGTACATATCTTCAATACATGTCGCTAATTCTAATTCATCAATCACATTAATTGTTTTCTCTTCATATGTATTGATGTTCTGAATTATAACGTTTCTCCCTGAATATAGCAATGTAGTAGCTCTATATTTTTCACTTTTCACTTCTATATCACATATAGAATCTCCACTGCTTGTATTTATAAATTCTTCATCATACTTGGCTGAATGTTCCAATTCTTCGGAACTTGATGCACTACCAACCATATTCTTGTAACTTCCCCCAACTATTGCACACATAATAAATACACTAGTAATAACCACTTTACATCTTCTCTTTTTCATAAAATTCCTCCAACAATAATGTTAATAAATGTTCCGTTTCTTTTACCATAAATCCTTGTTATTTCCCAGATAAACAACATTTAAACTTTGAGTATTTCCATTATCATCTGTATATTGATTCACAACTTTGTTTAGTTTTGTCTTTCCCTTTCCCGCAAACACATCAATATTGTACCATTCGCTCGAAATATTATCATCGAAATCTCCACCTGAATCTTCATTTCTATATCTCTGTGTATGATTTCCAATACGAATACATCCTCTAATATAAGAGCCATTGTTATTGTATCTTGGTATAATATAATTATTTGCTGCTATTGTTCTTTCTTCAGTCGGTGTTGTATTTGATGATGTTTTCGGGATAGATGAATGTTTACTATATGTATTATTACCATCATAATGAACGTAAAAGCCATTAGAAGAATAACCAGTTCCTTGAACTTTTACTGCTTCAATAAATTTCTCTTTAAATCTGTATCCACTTATTCCTGATACAGTTGTTGTACTTCCTGAATAATCAGATTCTAAAGGTATAAAATAACATGTAATTTTAAACTTATGATTGTAACTAGATTTTTCCAAACATGTTATACTTTTTTTAGCAGTGCCCGAATATAATGCTGTATTAACTGTCGCTTTTACATCAAAAGAAAAATCCTTAGATTCCTGTTTTCCCCGAACTTCATATGTAATATAGGCAACTCCATTCGAATCTGTCTTGCTATCAACACTAGTTCTAACTACATTTGAAACATTTGGATCTGTAAATGAAATTGCTGTATTTTTTATTGCATTTCCACGACTATTCTTTACTACCGCTTTCACTCTAATCTTATAAAGTACTTTTCCATTATTAATAATGTTCACATTATCTCTAGAAGACTTTGTAGGAATTATTTGACTATCTGTTGATATTGATACTGCTGTTTTAGCTTTTACATAAACCTTATTATTTCCATACAAACATGATAACGTAACTACATATGCCATTACTAACACTAAACAATTTTTTATTTTTCTCATTTTGCCCTCCAATTATACATTTTTTATTCACTCCTCAAAATAAGTTCTTTAAATCTCAAATCAAAGATTTTTGTAACAGGTCAGCTGAAGGCTGATCTATTAAGGCTCCCAACAATCTGCGCATTCTAATTTCTGAGAGCTATTCATGTTTTAGCCATTCTTACGTTCTTGCGCAGCAATGTGCACAGAACTACATGAACTGTTACTGTCCTTTCCTTTCGTTTTTTCTTCTACGTAATTACTATTAATATTTTCTCCCACTTGACAATCCTTCCTACAATGTTATAATTGGGTAACTTGATTTATCAAGTGATTCTTGTATATTCCCGAAAAATGGTGGAAAATACTTTTTCGGGAATGTCATTTACAGTTACATTTTTTCTATATGTACTTTCACCGCTCTTCTTTTGTGCGCACTACGGCATACTATCATATTTTTTCACATTAACAAAGACCATTTGCGTAAACGTATGCGATTTTTGCGTAAACGTATGCGATTTTTGCGTAAACGTCCGTTTTTTTATTAACATATTCTTGTATATATACTTAAAGTAATTCGTTCGAACCCCATTATGTTATCACATAAAACGAACAAAAAAAGTACCATTTGTTCCAATGGTACTTTTTTTGTTCAAATGGTATTTTCGACAAATACGTTTTTCCTAGTCAATATCCTAAATCGTTATCTAATTGTTCCATTATAGGGTTCTGAATAGTTACTATTTTTCTAAACTTACACTAACACTATAGTTGCCATCTTGTCCTGTAATTTCGTAATAATACTCGTCACCGGAAATTTCAATGGTTCCAGAAGCTTCTCCATCTGCCAAATCTTCTGTAATGTCTAATTTTTCTTCACCATATTTGAAAAATTGTTTTCCATCTTCATCAACAACTGTTCCAAGAAGCATATCTTCACCGTCAGAGGACACATCATCATACTCTATATTTTCGTCCCCATCCATAACAAAACCTTGTACGACTGCGCATTCTTCTCCATCAGGCGCTTCCACTTCAAATGAAACGGTTCCATCTTCCTGTTCCTCAAGTACAACATCCTGTTCAACCTTTTCCCCATTGATATAAATAATTGCCTTTGTCACCCATGAATGCCCTGTTGCTGCATAGCAAATTCCGTTAGATGCTACAACACACAATGTCAGTGCAGCAGCAACCGCTCCCATCTTTTTCATCATTCTTTTTTTGTTTAACATCTTTTTACTCATATCCATCTCCATAACCTTTCTTAATGTTGTGTCGGATACATGAATCTCATTCATCATCTGCTTGTATTTTTCCTGCTCGCTCATTCTAACATCTCCTTAAAATATGATTCCTTGCCAGCTAATTGAGAAATTTTCATATACTATTTTTATGGATACCTTTCATTCCTCAATGCTCTAATTGCTGCTTACACAATCGAAATGACTACACTCCGATTCACATTCTCCTAATTTATTTTTCAACAGTTTCCTAGCACGCGTAAGTCTGGAGCGAACTGTCGCCTCCCGAATATGAAGCAAACTTGCAATTTCCTTTGTATGATATCCCTCATAATAGAAAAGATGAATTACAATTCTTAGCTTTGCCGGCAGGATTTTTATAGCATCATACAAATCTGAATAGTCCTCGTTGCTGAAAGAAACTCCCTCTTCCATCTGGTCAAAATAGTCCACATTTTTTCTCCAAAAAGAGGACCACAGACTATTGCACTCATTTACAGCCACGCGTATTAACCATTTTCTAATATGTTCTTCATTTTGAAATTCTACCTGCTTTGTCAATAGCTTTAAAAACACGTTCTGCAATACATCTTCTGCGTCTTCTTTTGTTTTCGCGTAACTTAATGCAACACGATAAACAACATCCGCATACAAAGCTACTATGCGTTCATATTCTTCTCTGTTCACTCTTTTCTCTCCTTACTTGTACTATTTGAAAGGCCTTTCACTATATGAACGGGTGAGGGGCATAAAATGTGCGATACTTTTTGATTTTTTTTTACAAAAAAGTTATTTTTTACATTTCTGCTCTAACATCCCACATTTATGTGATTTATAGTATTGGGGTCTACGCTTGTATCAGGCATTCTTTTCATATTTTTTATAAAAAACTGTTTCCCTAATAAAAACAATTATACAGCAGTTTATTTCTGCTAAGATTATGCTACTACCATTTAATAGTTATGTCAAAAGAGCTTGCGTAAAATATTACTTCAAACCATCCCTTTTTCTAACAAATATTAAGGAAATCGCATTGGAATTTTTTCCCAAATATGATAAAATAACTCTACAATCTTATCTTTATGGAAATAACAACTATAAAAAGGGGAGAATGTTGTTAAGGGGGGAGTTTTATGATTTCATATCTTTATTTTATTTGTTTTATAGTATCATTTATAGAAATAATCTTCTTTTTTCTTATAAGTAAAAAACCCAATTTGTATTTTGTAATGTCTTATGTTTGTGCCTTACTAGCAAATTATGGTTTTTGGTCTTGTTCTGTTGCAAAAAGCAATTCTGAAGCAGCATTAGGATGCCGAGTATTATATCTAGGGGCAAACTGGGTTTGCTTCTTCATGTTGTTTAGTATCGCTAATGTTTGCAAGATTAAACTTCCTAAAGTTATATCGTTGCTACTATTCCTTGTGAACATCATCACTATGACAAGTGTACTAAATATTGGAATAGGACATTCCTTTTACAGAAGTTTAGATATTTACAAAGAGAACGGAGTTACCTATATGCTAAAAGTATATGGACCAATGCATACATTCTACAAAATAATGTTACTTGTCTACATTGCAAGTATGCTGTTTCTGACAATCATTGGATTTCGCCGTAAGAACACAGTATCTTATCGTTATTCGGCCATTCTGCTTATTATGGTAATTACAAATGTTGTCTGCTATAATTTTAAGTCCATTACGCATACGAATTTTGATATGCTATGTATTACATATACAATTTCTATTGGTATCCTAACTTATCTACAACAGCAAATTGATCTATATGATGCGGAACAACTGTTGGGTGAAAGCGGAACGTTTGATTCAAAAGGTATTATTTTATTAAACAATGACTGCTATTATATGGGATGTTCAAAGAATACACTGGAATTGTTTCCAGAAATGCGAGTGTTGAAATTAGAATACTCTCTTCCTATAGATGTAGATGAATTTTGGGTAAATTTTCTTCCTTGGATAGATGAATTTAAACAGACAGGAAAACACGAAACACATTTGTTAGAGTTAAAGAATAGAAGTTTTCGGTGCCAAGTAAAAAAATACTCAAAAGAATATTTCTGGATTGGAAAGCATCAGCTTGGGTATATCGTTATGTTGTGGGATGATACAGAACAACAAAATTATATTAAAAGTTTGAATGAATATAATAACAAGCTATTGCTCAAAGAAAAAGAATTACAAAAACAGAAGGCGATTGCTGAAAATGCCAATAAAACAAAATCAGCATTTCTCTCCAATATGTCTCACGAGATTCGAACACCAATGAACGCAATCGTTGGTATGACAGAAATCTTAAAAAGAAAGCATTTTGATAAAGAAACAGAGGAGTATTTGGATAATATTAAACATTCAGGAGAGGCTCTGTTGGCAATTATCAATGATATTTTGGATTTTTCTAAGGTAGAATCAGGTAAGATGGAACTTGTTCTGGAGGACTATGATCTGAGACTTTTAATCAAAGAGTTGGATTTGATATTTAAAACACGAATCGAATCAAAAGACATTCAAATGGAATATGATTTAGATGATACAATTCCAAATGTATTAATTGGAGACAGCAAAAGAATTCGTCAAATTCTCATAAATATTGTCAATAATGCAATCAAATTCACAGAGAAAGGATTTGTGCGAATATCTGTTACAGTGGAAAGTCTAACGGAAAAAGAGGTAACACTAAAGTTTTCTATACAGGATTCTGGACAAGGAATCAAAGAAGAAGATCTGGATAAGCTGTTTGATGCCTATCAGCAGGTAGATTTACAGAAAAATGCCAAAAAGGAAGGAACCGGTTTAGGACTTGCTATTTGTAAACAGTTGGTTCAATTAATGAGTGGAAAGCTACAAGTAGAAAGTGCTTATGGAGAGGGGTCTATATTCTTTTTCTCTATTAAACAGGAAATATCTACTCGTGAACTTCAGAAAAGTGAGATACATATACAAACTATGTTTACAGCACCTAAAGCACGCATTCTTGTAGTGGATGATAACAAGATGAACCTAAAAGTATTTGAAGGTTTATTCAAGCCGGTAGCTATGCAGATTGACACAGCTCTTGATGGACAGGAGGCATTAGAAAAAATAAAGCAGCAAGATTACGATATTGTTTTTATGGATCATATGATGCCTGGTATGGATGGTGTAGAAGTGACACAAAATATTCGACAGCTTTCGGGAGATTTGTTGCATAACGCAGAATATTACCAAAAACTGGTGATTTTAGCCTTATCCGCAAATGCTACAGAAAATGCCAAACAGTTATTCTTAAATAATGGAATGGATGGATTTTTGTCCAAACCCATTAAAATCCAAGAGGGGCTTGAAATGTTAAGACAATGGTTGCCTAAAGAAAAGATAGTAGAGACGAAATAAATTCTTAGAAACGAACTGGTGGAAGGCAACTGTCTCCCCACCTCAGAATCCACCATTTTTTGAAAAACCGAAGAAGGGAGCGCTTTCGCACTCCCTCCTTCGGTTTCATTTTTTCATTTTCTTTATCCTTTCATTTCTTCAACTCTCTTCTATATTTTAACATAACAGGGAGATAGAAGAATTAAAAGAAAATTAAAAGTTTTATTGCGCACCAGTTTCTCTAGTACATGGCGTATCCGTTCCTCTTACCTTGCAATCTTTACAAGATGAACATCCTCCGCATTTTTTGCACTCTTTGCACTCTATGTCCTCTCCTGATCTACAGTCCTTACATACAATGCTGTCTCCACATTTTTTGCATTCGCGACACTCCACGCCATCTCCCGACTTGCAGTCTTTACACACAATACTGTCTCCACACTTTTTACACTCTTTACACTTTATACCATCCTCGGATTTTTTACACATATTACATCCCCCACATTTCTTACAAATTTCGCATCCCATAAAGAGACTACCGTTACCGTTGCATTCACAACTCCTACACATTTACATCCCCTCCCTACTTCTTACATTCTTAAAATTTCACATTCCCCCTTAAGCATCCATGCCTTGTCTATCTTTTACTTTATAATATGTTCTATTTGAAAATTTGACACTAAAAAAACATCGCAAAATAAGATTAATTGTAAATCTCCTATCTTACGATGTTTTTATACTTATTCTTGTACTGTCTTTTTCAACACTTGTAACTTCTCAAACATTGCCTCTACAATTTTTGAAAATTCGTTTAATGTTTCAAAAGATCTATTAATAAGCTCTTTACTTGTTAATGTACCTGCTGCAACCTCTTCTGAAGCCGAGGACAACAAAGAAATACTCTCAACAATCTCTTTATTTGCCCGTAGTACAGCCCTTGCCTCATGTCCCATGCTTTGCACACCAACTTCCAATCCATTCATTCCTACTTCCACTTCTGCAAAACTGGTTGCAACTACATCTACTTTCTGACGTTGAATATTAATATTTTCTGTAGATTCTTGGATTTCAGATTGTGTTTCCACGGTAATTTCTGTTAATTCATTGATAATTTCTGTAATCTTTTCTGTAGAATCCTTCGTTTCCACTGCCAACTGACGAATCTGATCCGCTACAACAGCAAAACCTTTTCCGGCTTCTCCTGCTCGTGCCGACTCAATACTTGCATTCAAAGCAAGCAAATTCGTCTGTGCCGAAATTTTTAAAATTGCCTCCGTTATATTTGATACTTTTCCCACGTTATTAACTAACATTTCCACTGTTTCAGAAATTCTTTCTGTATTTTGGTTTACCAAAACAGATTGTTGCTGCAAATTATCCACAAGTTCTTTTCCTTCTAATACAATATCTTTCAACTTTTCTGCCGTTGCTTTTGCTTCTAACGCAGTATTATTTGTTTTCTCCAATCTGGTTTGAATATTTCCTGTCATTTCCGCCTGATGATTTGCCGCACTTGCTGTACTTTCCGTACTTTCTGCTATTCCATCTATGGCATTATGAGCGGTATCCATGGATGTATTTACAGCATGCAAATCTTTCAAAACATTTTGAAACTCTTCTTCCATCCCTTCTACAATCTCTGAAACAATACCAGCAACCTCTTGTCGATGCTGTGCTTCCCTCTTAATATGCTCCTGATTCTCTTCACTAAAACAAATCAACAGATTAATTGCCCTATTGGCTCCAAATAAAGTAATTAAAAATGCCATAGTTGTAAGATTGGACAAATTAAACAACTCTGTATTGTGTGCCATATATTCCGTCAAAGACTTTATAATACAAATAATAAACGCTGCCAAACATCCCCACATCAAAAGTGGTGCATTTAAATAAACCATCAAACCAATCAAGACTGGAAATGCCAACGTCAAAGTTCCTACTCCGTTTGGAAAAACAAGCAGACAATATGCCGGAACAAATGTTATTACCATAAACAACATGGCTGCTTTTCTCTCTCCAATCATTTTGGTTACAATTCCATCCGCTACTAAAATCATAGCATATACTAGAAGCCTTGCGATTCGAAATACATCCATTCCCATTGTCCTAGAATTGACAACCTCAATAACCGTAAACATCACATAAGTCATTACAAAAATAATCATCATAATTTTGTTGGAGCGGACATATTGCTCCTTGGTAATATTCTGCCTTTTCATGACATTGTCCTCCTTTGCACCAAACTTAAAACCCCATTAATACAACTACAAAGTTGCTTTTCCCTAATATATATATTATAAAATTCTCCCCTTATTGCGTCAACCAATTTTTCCCAATTTCATACAAAACGAACTTTCTTGTAGAGTAAAAAAACTGACCACTACAAAACAGATTTTTCATCTGCTTCATAATGGTCAGCTTATGACTTCTTACTTATTTTCCACAACAATATTTGTATTTTTTCCCACTTCCGCAAGGGCAAGGATCATTTCTTCCAATCTTTTCACTGCTTCTGCGATAAGAACCTCTTCCGGCATATACAGCCTGTGGTTTTGCCTCTTTTGCCATCAAATCCTCGTAACTCTTTGTAAGAACCTCCAATAATTGTTCTTTGGTTGTTCCCTCCATAACATGATCCATCAATTCTTCCAATACAGCTTCTGCCTTTTTAGACGCATCTGTTTTAATATCCTTCACTAAATCTGCGATCAAGCGGTAGCTATATGGGTATTTCTGTGCAATATACGAAAATTCTTCCTCATGATTTTCATAATATTTCGTCAAATACCAAGCATTCATTCGCACATCTAATTGCAATCGGTTCTTCATACTTTCCAATGCCACATTTTGGATGGTATATGTCTTGTCATATCCTAATTTTAATATGGTCTTTGCCAACAAACTCACTTTGCTGTCTCCATAATAGTCGTAAGATTCCAAAGACGCATAGGCAGAAGCTAACGTTTCCTTATATACTTCTTCTGTCAAATACCCCTGCCTCTCTATATGCTCTACAAACTCACGAAACAATGGACGATACCACGCATTTTCCATCAATTCACAAAGTCGAATCAAGGTCTCTACTATATATTCCTGCATCAACTCGTTCATCTCAATGCTATCTAAAAAAGTATAATATTGAGACAAATGCTCCTGATACTTTTTATTTTCTGTTTCCACGTCCATACGAAGTACACTTGGAAATACGCGGGCAAGTATGATTTTTACCTGTTCATTCCCATGTCCTTCCTTTGTTGCCAATATATCCTGACAGATTTCTGCAGTATTCTCATAATCATCTGCCTGTTCATAATCCAATGCCTGATTGACCTGTGCATGAAACTTTGTGGGTATCTGATTTAAAATTTCTTCTCGCTTCTTTGCCTCAAAACGTCTATTCATTTCCTGAATATTCTGCTCCATTATATTCATCTCCTACTTTGTATTATTACACCTTCACAAGCAAATTCGCTCAGTTCGCTTATCATTATATCATATTTTTTAACAATTTAGGACCGTTATTCGCAAAATACCAGAATGTACATATTATAAAAATATTTTTATTTACCGTAATAGCTTTGACTGATAATCGTCTTTTGCAAAATTACTCATTTCATACAATACCAACATGGTTTTATTGTCATATTGTTCCATCAATTGATTAACTGACTGGGTGTAATATCGCAAATCAATCATCACAATCTTTTGATAATCTCCAATCAAAAATGGCACCATACTGTTTGCAAAAGAATCTTTAAATAGAAACAACGTTTCCTCATTCTTTGCCTGAGAATTTTCAATCTCTACGATCCCATAATTTCCCCCAAAGAATACGGCATATTTATCCTTTGTCTCTAACTTGTCCCACTGATAAATTTCATCTAAATTTTCTCCATCACAAGTAACTGTAATGGAATCTGGTACTTGCTTTGCCACATAAATAGTATCTTTTTTTACATCCTTTGGCAAAAGTTTAGAATAAATGGTTCCAAGAAATGCGTTATCCACTGGCTCTGGCGCAAAACTTTCATAAGAAGCAACTGATTTTCCCATATGTTCATAATATGCTCGATAAGCCTCGTAAGCCCCACGAAGTGTCCAATGGTGATCGGTCCGAAAATACACCTGCTCCTCCTTGGAAACTTTTTGTAAATCCTCTGTTATATCTAGCCATTGATCAGAAAAATATTGTTCTCCCAATTTTTCTAAAGAATCACTGTCATACATCACAGCTCCCTTTGGCAACTTATCTTGTAATACAGTAGCCGGAGATGGCACCAAAAGTACGGTACAATCTATATTTTGCTGCTGTGCAAAAGCCTGTATCATCTTCAAATTTGTCTCATACTTTTTTTGGGATATATCACTATCCAACACTTTTTCAAAAAAATAATAATCTTTTCCCAAATATACTTGATTGATACAACTTTTGCCTGAAAATCTTTCTATATTAGTAGCCAAAGAAAGCCATCCATCTCTCCACACAAACTGATCGCACATGGCATCTTCTAAGTTTTCTTGAACTTCTCCATTTACGATTCCCTTAGCAGAAATAGACGGAAGTTTGGTAAGATATCGGTTTTCATTTTCCGAATACTCTTTTTGCGGAGTAGCAAATACAAAACTCCCCCCTGCTAAAAGCAAGCTGAAAAATACGCCCACATATGCCCCGCAAATGATTTTATTTGTCTTTTCTTTTTTCATTTTCTTTCCTCATTTTCTCTAATATTGTAACTACTTAGGACTCCTAAAATCTAAAATATAAAAATGGATTGTAACTTCCACCTATCAAAAATGCCACACACAACACTAAAAGCACAAGAGAATACAAAGACAGCAAACCATTTTTTGCAGATGTAGGCACTATTTTTTCAGCCAGCCGTTTTGGAATGGAAGTAGCACCAACTATTAAAATCAAAAGGAATATGGCATAATTTCTCCACTGATACAATGCCAGCCCATTTCCTAGCTTCACACCAATTCCAAACATTGCTTTTACATAACCTGCCAACACAGACATATCCTCACAGGCAAAAATCACCCAGCCAATCAATATGGCAATCATAGCATATAGATGTGCAATAGGCAGCGACTTTGTGTGTGTTTTCTTTTTGTTCCAAAGTTTTGCCACCACTTTTTCCAGCATAAGAAGAACAAAATAATACATCCCCCATAAGACAAAATTCCAGCTTGCTCCATGCCAAAGTCCGGTTAGAAACCAAACGATTGCCATATTTACAATCTGACGGAGAAATCCTTTTCGATTTCCTCCAAGGGGAATATACACGTATTCCCGAAACCATCCACTAAGTGTCATATGCCAACGTCTCCAAAATTCTGTTATGCTTTTTGACTCATATGGATAAGCAAAGTTTTCTGGAAAATGAAATCCAAATACTTTTCCAAGTCCAATTGCCATATCTGAATATCCTGAAAAATCAAAATATATCTGAAATGCGTATGCAATCGCTCCAAGCCATACAACTGCCATAGTTCGGTCATTTCCCGTATATCCACTAATTTCTTCATATAAAGCTCCAATTTGATTGGCAAGAAGCACTTTTTTTGCCAATCCTATGGAAAAACGCTGCAAGCCTTCTGCCACCATGGTAAGACTGGTCTTTCTTCCTCTGATTTCCTCAGATACATCTGAATACCTTACAATAGGACCTGCAATCAACTGTGGAAACAGGCAGACATACATGGCAAAATCAATAAAATTTTTCTGGCACTTTACTTGTTTTCGATAAACATCTATGGTGTATGACATGGTTTGAAAGGTATAAAAAGAAATTCCAATAGGCAGTGCAATAGACAGCAATTTCACATTGCTTCCTGTTAAACTGTTCCATGTTCCAATGGAAAAATCCGCATATTTAAAAAATCCTAAAATGCCTAAATTTCCCACCATGGAAAAGATAAGCAGAGCCTTTCCATAAGACTCTGCCTTTCCCTTTTCCTGAAAATATGCAATTCCTCTTCCATTGCAATAATCAAACACCGTAGAAAACAACATGATAAAAATATAAATTGGTTCTCCATATGCGTAGAAAAACAAGCTCGCCAATAATAACCACAAATTCCGAATGTTTCCCGGACATACGTAATATACAATTAACACTACCGGAAAAAACAAACATAAAAATACTATACTACTAAATATCATATGTTTCCTCCATAATACATACCTGCAAAGCAGGCATGTATATTTATCTACTATTCTATACTATCTTTAAATGCGTTCTGAATCATTCCAGACTTTTCTGCAATAATAAATACCACATATCTGCCCTCATTGGTAATTACGGCACTCTCTGCCAATTCTACTTTATCAGGCGAATATTCTCTAAGCTTTCCTATTCGATTCTCCACATGGGTATGCAGTGATTCCATAGCTTCTGCTGCATCTCCCTCTTCTTTTAGAGCAATTACTGCAACTTCCTGCACATCTCCATCCTGCGCATAGGAATAAAAATAGGAATCAACCAAACTATAATCCATATCTGACAAACTGGTAAAATTCAGTTCTGCATTTTCGTCTTCACTGGTTACCGTCTTCATTTCCGGAAGCGTGGTATCGGAAGCCAAAAGTTCATTTTTCAACTGGTGCATATCCACTGTTGGCTGCTCTTTTGTCTCCTTCCCTCCACAAGAAACTAGACTACTGCAAACAAGTAAAAGAGCAAGCATTTTTCCAATTCTATGTTTCCTCATTCTTCTCATGTAAGCTCCTCCTAGTATTCATATTCTGAAATACTTTCTAAATCTACATCAAAGACTTTTTCGATAGTCTCTTTCATTTTCTTTGCTGCCTTACTGTCTTTCTCTTCTTCTTCTTCACTTTCGGTGTTTCCGTAGTAACTAAAGAAAATACCTAATATATAACTTCCTTCCCCATCATCATACCAAGATGCCATTACGTCCATGTTTCCATCATATTTGGGACCATATAACACAGTTTGCATACTGTCAATCAATACATTTGCCAATTCCATGTCTTTTTCTGTTATTTTATCTTTAAAGCTGTAGTATAATCCGGATTTTTTCTTTTTCATTGCTTTTTGCATCTGCTTTGGTATACTGTATAAATCCTTGATTTCTACTGCATTTTGCACTGGATAAGAATACTTAGTTCCCTCTGCAGAAGGTAATGCAGAAGCCTGCCATTCATGTCCCATCACGTTACGTGCAACACTATCTGTCATATTAAAATTCTGATACTGAGAATTGGATGACACATCAGAATAAATATCTACGTGATACCACTGGTCATCATCCAATTGTACTAAATCCCAAGAATGATACTCATTATGTACGATATGACAGTCAATTTCCATCATCTGCATGAACAATCGGAATGTGGTAGCATATCCTACACAAACTGCATCTCTTCCACTTAAAACACCATTTGGAGTATAGTTATTTGTGGCCTCCGTAGGAAGTAACACAGAACCACGATTTCCCCCACGAATATTTTTATACATCCAATTATAAATTGCAATTTCCTTTTCATAATCGGTTTCGCAATCCTTAGTTTCTTTCTCCAAAATCTTTGTTGCCATATCAAGGGTTTGTTTATCTTCTTCACTCAATTTACTGCTATCGCCACTAAGATAAGCATCCGATATGGCAGTTGTACTTTTAATTTCATAAGTATCGTCGATTACATATCCATCTTCCTGATACTCATTTTCTTTTTTATTTTCCTCTGCCTGACGCTTTAATTCCTTATCAATGAACTTACTTACTTTTTTGTCGCTGACAGAACTTGATTGTATCTGATATACTCCCAATCCTAAGTTACCAATAAGGCAGGCTGCCATTCCTACTCCCAATACCTTTGTCCATACACCGCTTTTCTTCTTCTCTTCTGACATTTCATTTTCCTCCATTGTTTAATCTTTTGTTACCGTTTCCTCTCACAAGTGCTTCCGTTATATTCTCAGTAACCTCACACTTCGTTCTCACTCGTGTTCGCTAACTGTTCATAGTATATCACATCCGCCATCAATATGTCATTTCATATTACTTTCAATTATCTTACAATTATCTTACAATTTGTGAGGTTGCAAAAATTTTATTAGTTTTTGAGATGTTAGTGTCAAAAGCTAATAACCTAAATTGTACTTGTCAAATTGCACAACAATAGAATGACAGTTTGCAGATTGCGTCCGTGCCAGATAAGCACAAGCAGACGGTAGGAGAATTTCGCCTGATTTTATGAGTAAGCGCAGATGCCGCAGATTTGTTTGAACGAAGTAAGTTATCGAAGGCATCTGCCAATAGGCGACGGAACAAAACAGGCGAAATCGACGTGTCTGCGGTGGTTTGCTGGCACGGACACCATCTGCAAATCGTACTTTCATATTGTGTAATTTGACAAGTCCCCGAAAAAATTATAGGCTTTTGACACTAACCTTTATAAAAAAGTGAAGTTTTTGTTTTTTTATGACAGAATATAAGTGAAAGGCTTTTCAATAAAACTATAAAGGAGGATTATCTGTGGTAAAAACAATTTTAAAGCAATTGCTTTCAGAGTATGGAACTGAACTTTATCAATTCTGCTACCGTTTAACTCTGAATAAAGCAGATGCAGATGATCTTTATCAAGATACATTTTTAAAAGCGATGCAGTTAGGTCACAAGCTGGTTCGCAGTGACAACGGAACAGATTGGCAAAGTATAAAAGATGCCAACCGAAAAAACAGAAATTTTCTAATGGGAATTGCAGCAAATCTTTGGAAAAATCAATGGCGAAAGAAAAAGATAAGGCAATCACTGTCCATTGATGCGTACACTCCAGACGAACTTCCATTAAAAAGCAATGAAGATATGGAAGCCAATTATGAGCAGCAGGAACTATTTCAGGAATTACAACGTTCTATAGATGCTCTTCCAGAGAAATTAAAACTTGTAATTTGTATGTATTATACGGCAGACATGAAGATTGACGAGATTGCAAAGAACCTACATATTCCCAAAGGAACGGTCAATAGCAGACTGCATCTGGCAAAAAAGCAGTTAAAAAAGCGTTTGGAGGCGAAAGGCTATGAAATATGATTTAGAAGAACTGTTACGAAAAATGGATAATGCAAAACCTTCCAAAGAACTTAACCAGACAGTATTGCACAATATAGAGGAGGAAACCCATATGAACAAAAGAACAAAACCATTTGCCACACATACAGGCAAAATTGCTGCTGCCTTACTTGCAGGTATTTTAGCAACAGGCGGCATAGTGTACGCTGCATCTCAGTTGTGGAATCAAGATGTGGCAGAACAATTTGGTGTAAAAGAAAACAAAGAAACCATGCAGGAATTAAGCGAGCAAGGATTTGCCCAAATTCCAACTTCTACAGAAGAAACTCCTCTTGAAATAGAGGATCAGGACATTACGGTAAAAATACTCCAAACATTAGCAGACGAACAATCCGCATATATTTATTTTGAAGTAGATTACGGTGAGCAATACAAAGTAGTTGTAGACGAGGACCAAAAAAAAGATATGGATAAAGAGATTCCAGATATTTGTGTTGCCGAACCTAATATTACTTTTCTCTTAAACGGAGCTACAAAAATGAGTCAGAGCGGTGGCATGCAAGAAATAAAAAATGAACATACCATCACATATGCTTATTGGATATATGCCGACGAAGAACCTTTTAGAAATGAAACAATAGAAATGAACATTGATCGATTTGATATAAACCAATTAAAAACAGATACCACCAAAAGCACAACTGTCAAAGGAGATTGGAAGCTCAAATGGAATTTATCCAATGGCACAACCAAGCGAGTGTATACTCTAAACAAAGAACTTACTATTAATAATACTACCATCACTTTAAAAAGTTTGGAGTTATCACCACTTTCTTGTAAACTGCTTATTGATGCAAAAAATTATGACAAAATTTCTAACCACTTTTTTGTTGTAAAAAATAAAAAAGGCCATTTTGAAACCGATGAAAATGGAAACTATATTATTACACGCTACATCAATTTAGAGACAGACTCCATACAATTAGAAAAAAATGAAGAGCGTCTATACCTTGCTTCTATTTCTGATTTGTATCTTGGGAAGCAAACCTTTGACGGTTTTGACGGTGCTGGTTCATCCGGCGATGAAGCAGATGAACAAACATTTTTAGATACGAAAACCTTTACCAAAATATTAGATGTTGACCAAGTGACCGCATTCCGTTTTGGAGGTCAATTGATTAGCCTTACCGATTGTGACTATGAAACTGTAACGTGTTTCAATGACTAAATCCAAACCAGCCAAAGCAAAGTAATTGCTTTGGCTGGTTTTTCTATGCTGGTTCTTTCTTAAAATTCTCCCATTCGAACAACGGTGCTTTCCTTTTCCATATTTTTATAAGTAGTCACTGGAATAATGCAGGCAAGAAAGATTAAAATTGGCATACATACTACAATAGGCATGACTGTAAAATGATAACTTAAAAACCACATTTCTTTTGCCACATTTTTTAATACAAACATGCTAATACATCCACCTGCTACAATTGAAAAAATTTCGGTTAAAAGAATATAGAAAATTCCTTCCCAAGCAAGGATTCCCCTCATTTGCTTTCCAGTCATTCCTACTGCTTCCATCATAGCAAGTTCTTTCCTTCGTGCTAAAATTCCAGTTACAATTGCATTTATAAAATTCATAATACCAATCAATGCAAGTACAAAACTCAATGCTCCTCCTACAATCCAAAACATATTTATAAAATCTCCAAATTCCTCTTCATAGGTTTGTTTGGAAACATAGGTTAAGTCTTTCTGCTCATTTTCTGTATAGGCTTGTAAAGCCTGATACACCGAATCCTTTTTTTCATCCTCTACGGATAACATACTAAGCATAGCCCCTGTTTCTTTTGTATGCTGCAAATACTCCGTTTCTGGCAAAATTACTTTTGTACCAAAAAGCGAAAATCTACGGGACGACATTGCATAAGGCACATCGGTAATTGCTAACACTTCATATTTTTTGGTTGTTCCATCCGGTAATGTAAGCTCTAACATATCCCCTACATTATAATATACTCCTGACATGGGATCTGTTTCCCAATTAAGCCCCAATGTGTTAATTAAAATATACTTCCCTGTTTTAAATTTCTCCCAATCTATTTTTCCTTTGTATACTTCTAACTGTTCTACGCTCCACTGATCCATTCCGTAAATGTCACAATCCAATATCTGATTTTCCTTCAACCAGCTAATTTCAACATCCTCATCGGAAAAATATTGAGGATTTGTGTTTATAAATTGCAAAATATTTTCATGCGCACCATCATTTAATAAAATCTCGGACTCTCCATAGTACACATTATGAAGTGTTTCTATCCCATCTAACTCCAACACTTCTTTTTGTATCTCCGGGGTTATCCCATTAATATTTACTACATTTACATTAAAGTTTAAAATGCTGGCATCCGTTATTAACCCATCACCAATCAAATACTGAGAAACAAATTTGTCTTTATCAAATCCACTAACCAAACTATATACACAATTTAACAAAATCATACTAAGAGATAAGGATAGTACCACTACTGCTACCTTTTTTCGGTTCCGTCCTACATTTGCCCATGCAAAAGAAAATGTAGTTACTTTTTTTATCTTTTTCTCTTTCTTTTTTCCATTATAAAATGTATCTGTATATCGAACTGCCTCCACAGGTGATACTTTTGCTGCTAATCTGCAAGGCTTATTGCAACTTATCCATACGGTTAAAAAAGAAAAAAGTGCCGCACCAACTAAAAATATTGGATTCAAAGAAAATTTCATGGCACCATCCGTTTCAAAATTTCTCACAATAATTGGAAATAAACACTTGCCAACTATACTTCCCAGCACAAGTCCCCATGGAATACCTATCAAAGATAGAAACACAGCCTGCTTCCGCACTAATCTTTTTAATTGTTTCTCTGTAGTTCCTATTGTTTTTAATAAACCATAGCTTTGAATATCCCCTACTACATTTAACGAAAAAATATTGTAAATAATTAAATAACCGGAGGCAAGTATCATAAACAAAAACATAGCAATCATAAGAATGGTTTCTGTATCCACGCTGCTCGTTGTATATGCCCAGTTAATTCCATACATATCCTCATTACCGTCATACCCATTTCGTTCTAGTAACTCAATGGTTTTCTTTTCAATATTCCAACTATTGGAATAATCAAAGTCCATCATCCAATATCCTGTATACTGGTTTCCCTCCTGTTCATAAAATGACTCGGTGGGTGTTGGAGCTATTTCTTCACAAAAACTTTTGGACACCCAACATTGCTGTGACATCGCCACTGCATCACCTTCCCAATAACCAGAAAGGGTAAAAGTCTCTGTAATCACTTCATCTCCCACGGAAATGCGCAATGGTATCCTTTCTCCGACTTTACAAGGCATGCCCAACGCCTCCAACACAATGGTACTGGTTGCAATGTCCAACCGCTCCTTTGGCATAGTTCCCTCTGTCGGATAGCAAAACATATTTTTTGCATTTTCATCTTCTGCATAATTGACTTCTGTACTTACCTTGTACAATTCCTTATTTTCTAAAGTTCCTACAACAATTCGGTACGTTGGATTTTTTACGACAGGGTCTTTTGAAATTTTTTCATAGTCCTTTGGCAAAATACATTTTAACCCAGCCATAGATTGTCCGCCTACTTGTCGCATGGTACTTTCTTGAAAGCTCTTATTCATAGCCCCTGCAATGGTAAACAAGGCAGTAAACATCATTGCAGTTAATATAATAGCCAAAGTTACTACTACATTTTTCTTTTGCTTAGCTGCCAGTGTTCGCATAGAAAGACGATTTATAACTTTTTTATTTTGTACTTTCAACATCTTCCTCTCCCCCTCCTACAATCCTTCCATCTTCTATATGCACCATTCGATCTGCCATTTGAGCAATTTCTTCATTGTGGGTAATCATTACAATCGTCTGGTTAAATTTCTGCCCAGTTACTTTTAATAAACTGAGTACATCCTGACTGGTTCGAGAATCTAAATTTCCAGTGGGTTCATCGGCTAACACAATGGCGGGTTTTGTTGCCAATGCTCTTGCAATTGCCACTCTCTGCTGCTGTCCACCAGAAAGCTGATTTGGCATACATTTCACCTTATCCTCCAACCCAAGAAATGCAATGACTTCTTCTACATATTTTTTATCTACAACATTTCCATCTAATTCAATGGGAAGTACAATGTTTTCATATACATTTAATACTGGTATCAAATTAAATGCCTGAAACACAAAGCCAATTTCTCTTCTTCGGAAAATAGTAAGCGCATCTTTTTTCATGGAAAAAATATCTTTTCCATCTACAAAAACACTTCCTTCTGTTGGACGATCCAATCCTCCCAGCATATGGAGCAATGTGGATTTTCCGCTGCCACTGGTACCGACAATAGAAACAAATTCTCCCTGTTTAATAGAAAGAGTAATCCCATCTAATGCTTTTACCTGATTTTCTCCAGCTCCATAAATTTTTCTTAAATTTTTTGTATGTAAAATATCCATACCTTTTTCCTCCTCTCAATTCATAAGAAACACGCTTTGCAAATTTCTCAGATTATGGCGGTACTCGTCAAATCTTCATGCAAACATTGGATTTTCCTTACTACTGGCGCAAACGAAATATAGTCTATGTTCACTCCAACATAGACTATAGCATAACAATCTTTCCATATTCTTTCTGAAATCTTACAGTTTGGAAAGATTCTATCTCCCTTTAGGCAAATATACAGAAAATCCGGTCTTTCCATTTCTTTGAGATGCAACTTTAATATATCCCCCTTGTTCCTCTACAATCTGTCTGGAAAGGTACAATCCAATTCCTACTCCCTCTTCCTCTCCAGCATATTTTCCCCGATAAAAACGCTGAAAAATGCAGGGTATCTCTTCTTCAGAAATCCCTGTTCCTTCATTACTGATAGTAATACAGACAAACATTTCATATGCTCGCACTAAAATTTCGATTACACTATTTTTATTTCCATATTTCACTGCATTATCTAAAATATTATATAATGCTTCACTGGTCCACTTCTTATCATAAACAGCTCGTATCTCTTGGTTATTTTTGGTGTTCTCAGACTCATTCAAATACTCACCTGCATCTTTATTTAATTCCTGTATCCGTATTTGCATGTTCTTCTTTTCTGCCTTTTGCTTTGCCTGTTTGGTAATTTCCTTAAGCATTTGTGAAAGTTCCTGCTTTTTTGGTTCAAACTGAAAGGTTCCTGTTTCCAACCGAGAGGTTTTTACAAGGGAGTGAATAAGAAAATCTAATTTTTCTGACTGTTTTACAATTTCAGCAACAAGACTTTCACTGGTTTCATCTAACTTTTGTTCCTCCAGTAACTGGGAATACAACAATATATTGGCTAACGGAGTTTTTGTCTGATGTGAAATATCCGACACCAGATCTTTTATATTTTTTCGTTCTTCCTCTATCTTTTGATTAGATAGCTTTGAGAAGGTGAGAAAACGTTTCCATTTTACTTCTAATTTAGATAATTCCGTTTCTTCATAATTTGCTTCCGAAAAGGTTCCGTCCATAGCCTCATCAATCATCTGATTTAGTTTTCGGTATGTACCCCTAAGTCCTCTTTTTCTATGTATGCCACATTTTTTTAACATCTTTTATTTCCCTTCTCTCCACACATATCCAATTCCATATACGGTATGTATATACTTGGGCTTGGAAGATGTTTGTTCTATTTTGTTTCGCAAACGTTTTACGACAACAGATAAGGCATTTTCATCTACATATTCAGCACCATCAGTCCAAATACTGTCCACCAGCTTTGCCCGAGACAATGTTATTTCCCGATTTTCCACAAATATACGCAATAATTTTTGCTCTGTCTTACTAAGCTCTATTTCCTGACCACCTTTCGTAAAACGCATCTGTTCAAAATCCAACACTAAATCATCTATCTCATATGCGCTTTTTCTCTGCACTTTATTCTGTCTTAATACTTTTTCAATTCTTGCCCGAAGCACCATAAGACTAAACGGTTTTGTAATATAATCATCTGCTCCTAACTCAAGCCCCATTATTTCATCCGTTTCTAAATCATTAGCAGTCAAAATAATCACCGGAACATCTGAATAGTTTCTTAACTCCTTTAAATATGCAAACCCATTTCCATCCGGCAGATTAATGTCCAAAATAATTGCATCAACGCCACAGTCCAATCTGGCTTTTTTAGCTTCTTCCAAAGAATAGTATTGAAAAAAATGATACTGCTCATTTTTCAATGCCAAAACAATTCCATTATTCAACCCTTTATCATCTTCTATAATTGCAATATTCCTCATAATTATACACTCCCAATCCACACTTTCCTTCCAACATCACTTGAAGTATACCATATCCCATGAACAGTTGCACAAAAACATTTTTTATTCACAACATTTTTCCCTTAGATAAAACGAAACATTTTTTCGAATCTCCAATCTCTATATTTCATATTTGTACAATCTGCCAAAAAAGACAAACAATATTTTGGATTAGGTTATGCGTTTAATCTTTGAAATCGAATTTGCAGTTTTGTTATACTAAATAAGGGTTAATTATCTGTTCAGGATCTGCCATTTCATCCTATAACTTATAATGGAAACACAAAATTAACCCAACCTTTCGTAAAATATTCAGCTATAAAACAAACTTTTACATTTAGACACTTTTAAATAGATTTGCCCGAACTATTCCAATATGTGTCTGCTGACATTTTACAAATACAGGTTCTGAACAGATATCTAATAAGAACATTGTACAATGAATAGGGGACAAAATAAAAGCATAATAAAACAAAATAAATGAGTACAAATGGAGGATGAGCAATGGTAAGAAATAAAATCATAAGCATCACATTGGCGACATTATTATCAGTGAATTCTTTCTGGGATTCATCTCCAATATTTTATGAAAGTATTGCAACCAATGCAAAAACAGAATCGCAGGCAAAGGAAAACGAAGTTGTTTTCGATACAAGTCAAGTATATTCCAATGATTATGGTCTGGCTGACAACACGAAAGACGGAGCGATTCTTCATGCTTGGTGTTGGTCCTTTAATTCAATTAAAGAAAATTTGAAAGATATTGCCGAAGCTGGATTTACTACCGTACAGACTTCACCTGCAAACACCTGTCTTGTAGGTGACGGTGGCGGAATGGAATTGATGGGAAACGGAAAATGGTATTATCATTACCAACCCATTGACTGGCAAATTGGAAATTACCAATTAGGGACCCGAGACGATTTTAAAGCCATGTGTGATGAAGCAGATAAATATGGTGTAAAAATTATTGTAGACGTAAATCCCAATCATACATCCGGTGACATAGGTGCTGTTTCCCAAAATTTAATCAATGCTGCCGGAGGAATGGATAAACTCTATCACAAAAACTGGGACGTTGGATGTACCGACTGGACCAATCGTGACATGATTACTAATTATAAATATTCCTCCGATGGATGTCCGGATGTATGTACAGAAAATCCAGGATTTCAGGCATATTATGTAACCTACCTAAATGATTTAATTGCCTGTGGTGTAGACGGTTTCCGTTATGATACAGCAAAGCATATCGGACTCCCCGATGATCCAGTAGATGAAGTTACACGAAATAATGGATGGAGTAATAACTTCTGGCCTGTAGCACTAGGAGAACAAGAAGCAAATGGCGTCAAATTAAATGGAAATATCAGCACACTATTTGTATATGGTGAAGTTCTTCAGGATGCAGGCTCCAGAGATGCAGATTACGGAAAGTTATTTAACCTAACTGCAAGTAACTATGGTGGAAAACTAAGAGAAGCTGTGAAAAATAAAAATTTTAACGTAAATACATTAAGTGGATGGGAAAATGCAGCAGGTGGTGACCGTCTGGTAACATGGGTAGAATCTCACGATACTTATTGTAATGAACATGTATCTGGTTGGATGAGCGACTGGGATATCAAAATGGCCTGGGCAGTAGTAGCCGCAAGAGGCTCCGGAACACCATTATTTTTCAGCAGACCAGATGGCTCCAATGCTTCTCAGGGAAATTACTGGGGAAATAATAAAATTGGTGCAAAAGGAAACGACCATTTTAAGGACCCTGCAGTAGCAGCATGTAATCATTTCCGCAATGCTATGGTAGGAGAAAGTGAATATTTGAGTAACTTTGGTGGAGATGACTGCTTAGTAATCGAAAGAGGAACCAAAGGTGCTGTTATTATCAACTTAGGCTCACAAAAATCAAACATTAAGTTATATAAAGTTGCAGATGGTACCTACACAGAACAAATTAGTGGTAAAGAAGTACAAGTGTCCGGTGGTGTATTAAATTATGAAGTAGCAGGCGGAAGCATTGCAGTTGTATACAATGCCGTTCCAGTGAAAAAGACGCCAAAAATTACTGCTTCCAAAACAAGCGGTACATTTCAGGAGGCATTTACCTTAACATTAACAGCCAGTAATGCAACAAAAGCAACCTATTCAGTAGATGGTGGCAAGGAAGTAGCATTTACCGATAAAGCAACTGTAAAAATCGGTGAAGGTGCAAGCATTGGCGACAAGGTTACTGTAAAAGTCACCGCAGAAGGGGAAGGAGAAACCTTTTCTGAGACCTTCACTTATACCATGTCAGAAGCACCGGAATATAAGATGATGCTTCGGGTAAAGAAATCTGATTTTGCCAGCGCTCCAACTTTGTATTTGTATAGTGGAGAAGGAACAAGTGCCAAAGAATACAATGGAAAGTGGCCGGGAACTGCCATGACAACAGATGGCGAGTATTATGTATATAACAATGACAGTGTGGAAAGTGCAACCGCTATTCTTGTGTCCGGAACTTGGCGAAGTACAGACGATCTGGAACCGGGACTTACTGTAACCGGATGTATGGAATATGATAAGAGTTCGAATAAATTTACTACTTTTACACCGTCTTCCATCAAAAATTCAGACACTACGAAAACTACAACGGAAACTCCTAAAGTAACGGAAACTCCTAAGGTGACAGTAACTCCTACTCCTAAAGAAACACAAAACGTAACTCCTACTCCTAAGTTAACGGAAACTCCGAAAGCTACTGCAACCCCAAAGGCAACGGAAACTCCAATACCGAAAGAAACACACACAGTAACTCCTACTCCTAAAGTAACTGCATCGCCTAAAGTAACAAAGGATCCAACCACAGCACCTACTGTTACTCCTAATGCGACACAAACACCAATTATTACAAATCCCCCAGAAGCAATCGATGAAAATTTACAAGTGAGAATATCTTCGAGTAAACAGTCACCTACAAAAGCTGGCACTACAGTGAAACTGACCCTGAATGCTACGGGTGGAAAAGCACCTTATACTTATACAATGATCGCAAAGAATGGTCAAAAACTGGTTCCTTTATTATCCGGTCTATCGGAAAATAGCGTAAACTGGAAACCAACAAAAGCTGGAACCTATACCATTTATGGAACGGTATTAGATGCAAATGGTGATATGATTTCCTCCGCCGAAACCCATATAGTTTCTTCTCCAATTTCCGTAAAATCCTTTAAAATAAATAAAACAACTATGAAACGTGGAAAAACAGTTAAAGTATCTGCAAACGCAACTTCAATTAGTAAAGTGAAGTACCAGTTTAAGGTTATGAATACTAACTCAAAGAAAGTTGTAGCATCTAAGAAATACTCAACAAAGACAACCTATAGCTGGAAAGCAAATAAGAAAGGGAAATATTATATTTATCTACAGATAAAAGATACCTACGGCAATACAAAAACTGTCAAAAAGACAGTTAAAGTAAAATAAACAATCAGGTAGAAACATGCAATATATGCTTGTTTCTACCTGAAGTATTATATGGAATTTTTTATTTCTAGGCTTCTTTAGTGATTGCCACGCCCCTTTTGTAACTTTTTCACTCTATCAGGAAAATTGGTAATCACACCATGCACTTTCAATGCCTGCATTTTCTTCATTAACCCAATGTCATTTACCGTCCATGTATTAATCTCTACACCTTTCTCCCTTGCCTGCCTGCAATACTCTTTCGTTACCAATTGCCAAGATGGATGCAAATAGTCAATTCCATATCGCTTTGCATACTCTGCTCCATCCAAAACAATACTTTCCTCCAAAAATCCATACTTCATATCCGGTGCCATTTTTTTCATTTTCACTACAGAAAGATGATTGAAAGAAGAAATCACAATACGCGCCCTCAAATCATATTCATCAATCAAATCCAGTACCTTCTCTTCCAAATTTTTATATAGAATTACAGAATTTTTTAATTCCACATTTGTGATAATATCTTCATCCTTTACCAATTCAAAATATTCTCTCAGACTTGGAACTCCACAAAAAATACCAAACCGCTCATAACGATACTTGGCGTTCAATTTTTGAATTTCTGCAAATGTATAATTTTTTAAATATCCGGTGCCGTCCGTAGTTCGATTTACTTTTTCATCGTGCATAATCACTGGTATTCCATCTTTTGTCAGTTGAACATCAAGTTCTATACCATCACATCCTGCTTCAATGGCTTTTTCAAATGCAAGCATTGTATTTTCTGGATATATTCCAGAAAATCCCCTATGTGCAATATTTAACATCCCATACACTCCTCGTTTTTTTATCTATCTATTCAGAACTCTATTTTATTATACTATTGACAATCCGAAAAAAAAGCCTATAATAAAAATGCAACTCATTTGCAAATGCAAATAAAATGCAATTTACTACATATCCTATGGAGGTACTTTCAATGCTTGACATTATTTTAGACACATTACTTGATAGTGTAAAACTATTACCATTTTTATTTGTTACTTATTTGTGTATGGAATTGTTGGAACATCACACCAATGATAAGACAAGCCGAATCATTGAAAAAGCAGGAAAAAGCGGTCCTATCTGGGGCGGACTTCTTGGTATCATGCCACAGTGCGGATTTTCTACGGCTGCAGCCAGTTTATACTCTGGTGGTGTCATTACAGTTGGAACATTGCTTGCAATTTTCTTATCTACGTCCGATGAAATGTTACCAATCCTGATTTCCGAAGCGGTTCCTGTTGCTACAATTGGAAAAATATTGGCAACCAAAGTAGCCATTGCCATTGTTTCCGGACTTTTGGTGGAACTTGTATTTCTCCGCGTCTTAAAGCAAAAAGAGAAACATATGGATATTCATGTTGTTTGTGAAGAGGAACATTGCCACTGTGAAGACGGTGTCTTTTTATCTGCACTCAAACATACAATCCGCATTTTTGTTTATATTATTTTAATTTCTTTTGTGTTAAATGTAGTGATCGGAGTAATTGGAGAAGATACGATTGCAAGTGTGCTTTCATCTATTCCAGTAGTTGGTGAACTTCTTGCAGCTCTTATTGGACTAATTCCAAACTGTGCATCCTCTGTAGTGATTACCGAATTATATCTTGACGGAATCATTGGTGTAGGTCCTATGATGGCTGGTTTATTAGTAAATGCCGGTGTAGGTTTATTGGTACTCTTCCGTCTTAACCGCCATGCAAAGCAAAATCTGGCTATTGTAGCTTCCCTATATGGCATTGGCGTTTTTTGGGGAATTGTATTAGAATTAGCTGGTGTTGTGTTTTAAGACGACGAGTGCGAATATATGGGAATGGTTCTGAATAGTATCGGTGTAATACATTTTATACGAAGAAAAGGAGAATACCATGGCTGGAAGTTATACTACCACAAGCAGAAAACATATTTTAGAATATTTGAAAAACAATAGTGAGAAAACGGTAACGGTAACGGATATTAGCAACCACTTAAAGGACAATAACTGTGAAGTAAATATTACTACCATTTATCGCTATTTAGATAAGCTAATAAAAGAAAAACAAGTAATGAAATATGTGACAGAAAAGGGAACCCATGCCACTTTTCAATATGTAGAGCATAACCGTCACTGTGAAGAACATCTACATTTACAATGTATGCAATGTGGAGGTATTTTCCATCTGGAATGCGCTTTTATGAAAGAAATCGCAGAACATATTAAGGAAGATCATGGCTTTGTAATCCAATGTAAAAATTCTATTATTTATGGACTATGTGAAAAATGCAATGTTTCCTAAAAAAGGAACAAAATCACCAAAAAAGTGTGATTTTGTTCCTTTTTTTTTCGCATAATTTTTTTGAAAATACACAGACTACTTTTATGTGTTTACTATATTGCAACTATTCACAATGATTAAATGAAATCATTTGAAGAGAGGAGAATGTCCTATGAATTTACAAACGAACGCTTGTGGTTGTACGGATGAATACCTTGCTATGGCTTCTGTACCTATGCAAAAATCAGAAAAAGTATATGCCCCAGCCAAAGCATTACAAGAAGGTACTATTTTTCCAGAACTAAATCTTCCTTTCTTTGCTACAGAACCCTTGTCTGCCACAGCAAGCACCTGTGACTGTAACAGCAAAGACTGTAAGGAATATCAGGAAAAATACGCCCCTTTATTTACGGACCAGCACTTTGACCGTGAAACAGTTATGAAAGCATTATATGAAATCAGTTTCTTTTTAAATGACATGACCTTATACTTGGACACTCACCCCGATGACAAGGAAGCCATTGGACTGTATAACCAGTTCAATGCAGACAGAAAGAAACTACTACAGCGTATGGAAGTGGAATTTTATCCATTAACAGCCAACTGTATTGTAGATGCCAAAGGAAACGAGGACCATTTTTCATGGACCGATGGTGCTATGCCTTGGGAAGGAGCGTGTATCTAAATGTGGATTTATGAGAAAAGATTACAATACCCTGTAAAAATCACAAAAACTTGTCCTAAAACTGCGCAATTGATTATTAGCCAATACGGTGGACCTGATGGGGAATTAAGTGCTTCTATGCGCTATCTTTCCCAGCGTTTTACCATGCCTTGCAAAAAAGTAGGAGGACTTTTGACCGATATTGGTACGGAAGAACTGGCTCATTTGGAAATTATCTGTTCCATGGTCTATCAACTTACCAAAAACTTAACTTTGGAAGAAGCAAAAACTGCCGGTTTTGATGCCTACTATATTGACCATACAAAAGGTGTCTGGCCGCAAGCTGCAAGTAGCGTGCCTTTTACTTCTCTGGAGTTTCAGTCAAAAGGAGATGTATTTGCTGATTTGTACGAGGACCTTGCTGCCGAACAAAAAGCCCGTACCACCTACGATAACCTTTTACGCATGATTAAAGATCCAGAAGTGCGGGAACCTTTAAAATTTTTAAGAGCCAGAGAAATCGTGCATTTCCAGCGTTTTGGGGAAGCTCTGGAAATGACAAAACAGGAACTGGATTCAAAGAATTTTTATTATTTTAATCCTGCCTTTGATAAGGAATTTGTGACTAAAAAGGAATAACTCTTTAAACTGACCTTATCATTTTTTAATATTTTGGCAATTTTATAATGGTCACTCTAGTCCTATAATCAGAATATCTGATCAGAAGAAACACAGCTTCTTCAAAAATCAAAAATATCTTTTGAAGAAGCTGTAAAAAAAATAGATATTCGTATTACACAGATGGAGGTACTATTATGGAAACAAACAATCGTTATCAATTAAATAAAGAACTGGCTCAAATGTTAAAAGGCGGCGTTATTATGGACGTTACTACACCAGAACAAGCGCACATTGCAGAAGAAGCAGGTGCTTGTGCAGTTATGGCTTTAGAAAGAATTCCTGCAGATATTCGTGCAGCAGGCGGCGTATCCCGTATGAGTGATCCTAGCATGATTAAAGGAATTCAAGAAGCTGTGTCCATTCCTGTTATGGCAAAATGCCGTATCGGACATTTTGCAGAGGCACAAGTGCTCCAAGCTATTGAGATTGATTACATAGATGAAAGTGAAGTATTATCTCCTGCCGATGATGTTTACCATATTAACAAAAGAGACTTTCATGTTCCTTTTGTATGCGGAGCAAAAGACTTAGGAGAAGCACTTAGACGTATTAACGAAGGCGCATCCATGATTCGTACCAAGGGAGAACCTGGTACTGGAGATATTGTACAGGCAGTAAGACATATGCGCAAAATGAACAGCGAAATTGCAAAATTGGTAAGTATGCGTGAAGATGAATTGTTTGAAGCAGCAAAACAATTACAGGTTCCTTATGAATTGGTATATCAGGTACACACCACTGGGAAATTACCTGTAGTAAACTTTGCCGCTGGTGGTGTTGCAACTCCTGCTGATGCAGCTCTTATGATGCAGTTAGGTGCAGAAGGTGTATTTGTAGGTTCTGGTATTTTCAAATCTGGTAATCCAAAGAAACGTGCTGCTGCCATTGTACAGGCAGTTACCAACTTTACCGATGCCAAATTAATTGCTGACCTTTCCTCCGATTTAGGAGAAGCAATGGTAGGAATCAATGAACAGGAAATTGCCTTGTTAATGGCAGAAAGAGGTCAATAATGACAGTAGGTGTATTAGCACTCCAAGGTGCATTTATTGAACATGAAAGGGTTCTAAATGACCTTGGCGTATCCTGCATAGAATTGCGCCAGGCATCCGACTTAAAAAAATCTTACGATGGAATTGTCCTTCCCGGCGGAGAAAGCACCGTTCAGGGAAAACTGTTGCAGGATCTTGGAATGTTTGAAACTTTAAAAGAACAGATTACCGATGGCATCCCAGTTCTTGCAACTTGTGCTGGTCTAATTCTCCTTGCCTCTGAAATTGAGCAGGAAACCTACTCTTACTTTGGCACAATTCCTATGTGTGTAAGACGAAACGCATATGGTCGTCAATTAGGTAGTTTTCATACAACTGCTCCAGTAGCAAATATCGGCACTGTTCCTATGACGTTTATTCGTGCCCCTTATGTTACACGGGTAGGTAAGGATGTGGAAGTATTGGCTGCTTTGGATGACCAGATTGTGGGCGTTCGTTATAAAAATCAGTTGGCATTTGCCTTTCATCCAGAACTAGATGAAGATACCAGTATTCATCAGGCATTTGTGCAACTTCTGTAACCCTTCGCACATAAGTAAGTATTTTATACACCGCATCAAGTCCTTGTCAAATTGCACACTTGGAGCTTTCGATTTGCTGATGGTATACGTGCCAGACAACCATCTCAGACACGTCGATTTCGCCCATTTTGCTCCGTTGCCTATTAGCAGAAGCCTCCGATAACTCACTTCATTCAAACAAATCTTCGGCTTCTGCGCTTACTCACAAAATCGGGCGAAATTCTCCTATTGTCTGCTTATGTTTGTCTGGCACGTACACCGTCAGCAAACTGTAGTGCATTATTGTGCAATTTGACAAGGACCTTTTAGTTAATAACCTTTTACCACCCCAACTAATAATTAAGTGCTTTGCAACCATCTACTTGTTTTTTTCTCTTGGTTATGCTAAAAAATAAAATAGATAATTTTGTTTGTGCAAACGTGCCTGCAATGATGAGGTAACCTGCGCAAATATTCATAGTGTAAATGCCTAATAATTTAAGCCGAAGAAGGAGAGAAAAACATGACTTCCCATACTTATTTAATTTCCCTTTATTTTGATGAACAAACCAATCAATGGCTATCTCACTTGATGAAACGCATTTCCAAAAAAACTGGAAATGACTATATGCTTGCTCATCAAATTCCACCTCATTTAACAGTAGCTATGCTAAAAAGCAATGATTCTACTGCTCTAAGTGAAAAGTTACGGGATTTTGCAACCTCTCTTTCTTCAGAAAATTTAACCATAGCCTCTGTAGGAATCTTTCGAACAAGTGTAGTTTTTTTACAACCCGTTCTGAATACCTATTTGAGTCAATTGTCTCTTTCTATCCATCATACTTTTTCCAAAGAGCAGGCAGATAATAGTCGCTGTGTACCATACCAGTGGATTCCTCATATCAGCCTTGCCAAACATTTATCTCCACAACAACAGCTTGACGCTATCTCTATCCTGCAATCCGAGCATTTTCCTAAACAACTAAAGGTTTGCAACATCGGTTTATCAAAGACAAATCCTTATGAGGATATTATGGTAATATCCCTTTCATAAAAATGCCTTTGGCTATTCTATAAACTGAAACGATTCCCTTATTTTTCTGCCACTACTCTCTCTAAATTGGCAAACCCTAACTTTTCTTTATCTACAGCAAAACCATACTTTTTTAGTTCTTTTAGTAAGGTTCTCATAAAAAATCCATGAGAAACCAAAATGCAATCTCGATTCCTTTGCACTAATTTTTCAATCAGTGCATCCGCCCTCTTTTGGGTTTCTTCTCTTTTTTCTACTTGACGTTTCCTTTGAAAAAGCCACTGCATTCTTCCACCTACATTCCATACCCATAAAGGAAGTTTCACCTTGCAATGAAAACATGATTTTAAAGGTACTTCATTTAATAACCCAGTTTCTAAAAACTCTTTTTCGCCAAATAATTGTGTTGCGGTCTCTCGACTTCTTTTTAGTGTACTTATGTAGATATCTTCTGATACATTTCCTGCCATGTCTTCGCTAACAGGATAGATGGATGCACTATCGTAATTCTCACACTCTATATCAAATTGTTTAGAAGTACACCATTTCTTCCATTGCATATTTACCTTTCCATGTCTGATTATTGTTATTTTCATCCAGCCCTACTCCATTTTTTCTAATCTTTCTTACATTTTTATCTCTGACTTAAAATACTGCTCTTGAAAATTCACCTGTTGCATTATTTCTTCTTTTGTAAACGTCATATTTTCCGGTGCTACCACCCATTTTTCTTCCACATCATCATATCTATGTATAATGGCAATGACTTTACCTGTGAATTCTTTCACAGCCTTATCTACTCCTAAAATATAGACATCCTGTTCCTCACCATCTGGAGCAATGATCCCCTCCACATATCCATAATTTACGGGATAATACATATCTTTATGTTTGGGATGATAACTTCCCAATGGTCTATCTACCACAACTTTTACTGTCTTTCCAATCATATTTTCCCTCCTTGATTTTAGCATAATGTTACTCCCCTACATTGTCAGAACAAGAAACACCGTACCGATAACTGCTAAAAAGAATCCTACCAATAGAAAAATGCCTCCAACAAGGCAAACTATACTTTGTTTTACTAAGGATGAATCTTTTGGATCGTTTGGATTATAATAAACGTTTTGTGGTACTTCCATCTTTCTTTTAACTGTTCTTTTATCCCACGACACATTACTGGCACGAGTATACGAGACTCCATTTACTGTATATGTATAAATAGGACACCAAGTTGCTCTATGTACGCTGCCGGTTCTTATACCACTGAAAGCATCGTAATTTCCTGTTCCTCCATGATTATAATCATAGGCATTTCTGCACATGTCCACAATCGTTCCAGTTACCTGCTCCGTACGATTCCATGTCTTCTTTCCCACACAAAACAAAATGATGCCCAGTAATAAAAAAAGACTCCCCATTCCGGCTACAATACAACCTGCGATAAACATAATAAAAACCTCCTAAACTTTTTCTTCCAGACTACTTTTCATTCTATCATAATTCCCCTAAACATCTCTACTATTTTTACATTTTACTCATAAACTATGGTTCTTTCCAAAAGTATGCTATAATGTAACTATTACTTTAACGAAAGGAGCATCTAGTGGGACTTCTAATAGTTTCTATTTTCCTACTAATATAGAAGAATGAATAAAGAAAGAAATAATAATTTACTTGTTCAGGCAAGTATATTAGCAATTGCAGGAATTGTGAGCCGCATTATCGGCTTATTGTATCGGGGACCATTACATAGTGTAATTGGTGATCTTGGCCTGGGATATTATCAGTCAGCATATACTTACTACACTATCGTTTTACTAATTTCTTCCTATAGTATTCCCTCTGCAATATCCAAAGTCATATCCCAAAAAATTGCAGTGCATGAATACCGAAATGCCCATCAACTGTTTCAATGCGCATTTATTTATGTCTTGCTTATAGGTGGGATTGGAAGTATTTTCCTGTTCTTTGGGGCTGGAATTTTTGTTAAGGAAGACGCAATCCCTGTTCTTAGAGTCTTTGCACCAACCATTCTTATTTATGGTATGCTTGGCGTGCTAAGAGGATATTTTCAATCCTACCGAAGTATGGTACAAACTTCGGTTTCACAAATTATCGAACAGCTTATAAATGCTATTTTTAGTGTTGCGGTTGCATACTTTATGATAAGCAATGCTATGGGAACCATGGATATACCAGTTGATGAGGATGCACAAAAAACCCGTGCCATTTGGGGTGCTATGGGAAGTGCCGTTGGTACTGGAGCAGGCGTTCTTTTTGCTCTTTTCTTTATGTTGTTTGCATATGGACGCATACGAAAAAAGATAAAAACAGCCATAGAAAATGATAGGAATCCATCAAGAGATAGTTATAAACATACATTCAAATTGATTATATCCACCGTAACTCCATTTATCCTAAGTACAGCTATTTATAATTTAAGTAGCTCTGTGAATACCCAGATTTTTATAGAATTTTACCCTAAAATAAAAGGATTGGATTCCATAGAAATTACTACGGTATGGGGAATATTTTCCGGTCAGGCATTGACCATATCCAATATTCCTATTGCATTTGCCTCTGCCATGGCATCGGCAATGCTTCCATCCATTGCAACTTTAATCGCGCTAAACAAAATGGATGAATCAAAGAAAAAAATCGGCGAATCCGTTAAAACTACAATGTTTATTTCAATTCCCTGTGCAGTAGGTATGTTTACCCTTGCCGAACCTATTATTAATCTCTTGTTTACAAATACAAGTGATGTACTTTCTTTTGCAAGCAAGCTATTAATGGCTTTATCCATATCTGTTATTTTTTATGCCCTGTCTACGCTAAATAGCTCTATTTTACAAGGCATTGGAAAAGTAAATGCGCCAATTATTAACGCAGGTATCGCATTAGTATTACAAACTGTTGTTGCTTTTCTTCTGTTGCTTTATACCGACCTTGGCATTTACAGTATTGTAATCGCAAATATTTTTTATTCAGGAATTATGTGTGTACTAAATCAACGAGCTGTAAGTAAAGCACTTGGCTATAAACAGGAATATACCAAAACTTTCGTTGTGCCTACGTGTTCAGCAGCGGTTATGGGAATCGTTATAAGAGTCTTTTATGAATTTTTATACTTACATTTGAAAAATATGAAACTAGCTGTGATTCCTGCAATTCTTCTTGGGATTTTAATATATTTCTTTATGCTTTTTATATTAAAAGGCATCACAGAAGAAGATGTGAAAAAAATGCCTAAAGGAGAGACCATTCTTCGATTACTAAAAAAATTTAAGAAAAATAAATCCTAAGGAAATAGGCGTGTCGATGGATACGCCTATTTCTGTACCTAAAAGCGTAACGCAAGATTTTTTTGCAAGTTTACATGCGCATCATTGCCCCAAAGTTACTGTATACGCACACATAACAGGAATCAGGAAACACGCAAATATTGCGGTAATCTATTATATTATGTTATAATTGTATCATATTTAGGGGATGTGCTGAACACAATGGGGTAGTGAACAGCCAAAACTCCCAAAAGGAGGAAAAGATAGCATGCAGGGTCAAAAAGGGAAAAAAAAGGGTGTGAGTATTAGACTGAAACTAATCGGTATCGTAATTCCTATTGTACTGGTATTGATTGTTTCGTTTTTTGCTCTGGCAAAAAATGTTGTAACTAAACTATCCAAAGAAAAATTGCAGGCAGAATCAAAAGTGTATACTCAGGAAATTAATAACTGGACCACAAGGATTTTTGCTGAATTACAAGTATATCAGGATGCCATTGAAGACGGCGGATTTGAAGATGATGATGCAATCCTAAAATATATGGAAACCTCTTTGGAAAAGAACGAGTCTTACCCATATGGATTATATATGGGCGATGACACTGGTGTATATTTAGATGGTTCCGGCTGGGTTCCAGAGGACGACTGGGTCTTAACAGAACGTGACTGGTATGTAGACGGAAAAGACAATGATACCTTTGTCTTTGGAGAACCATATTATGATTCCATGACTGGACAAGTATGTGTAAGTGCCTCTGTTCGTGTGGACTATCCAAATGCAGTGCGAGTGCTTGCTTCAGATGTCTATCTTGACATTGTGGCTGAACAGATATCTGAAATATCCGACAACGAAGAGGAAGACGCATTTTTGGTTACCAAAGACAGTCAGACAATCATTGCACACTTAGATCAAGATATGCTGGCAGTAACCTTAGATGAAGCAAAAGACCCTCTTTACACTTCTATCGGTGAGGCAATTGCAGCAGAGAAAAGCGGCATTATTTCTGTAAAAGGAAAGAATGGCATTTACTTTGTAAGTCTAAATCCAGTGGAACATACAGACTGGTATTTAGTTACCTATGTAAAGGAACAAACGGTTCTTGCTGATTTACAACAGATGGAGTTCATTATGGCTCTTATTGCAGTAATTGCTGCTGCTATACTTATTGTTGTAATTCTTAGAATGATGAATCGCATTGTAAAACCAGTCAAAAAAATGACCGATGTCATTGAAAAAATTGCAGACGGGGATTTCTCACATAATATTGAGGCAAAGGGTAACGATGAAATTGCTAAAATGAGCAATGATATGCAGTTATTTATTGTAAATATGAGAGAAACCATTTCTGAAATTCGGGATATTGCCGGATGGTTAGAACAGCAATCCCAAGAAAATGGAGACATTTCCGAGTCTTTAAAAACTTCTTCTGAAAATCAAAAGGAAGAAATGGAAAATCTCAGAAAAATGGTAGAACAGCTTTCCAATTCAGCCAAAGAAGCAACTACTCAGATGGAGGCTTTAGCAGAATTGATACAGATGGCAGATACAGAAGGAAAGAATGCAGAAGTATTAATGCAGGAAAGTGTTGTTATGTCTAAAAATGGAAAAGACGACATGGAACAAATCAACACTGGAATGACAAATGTTTACACTTCTATCTCTATCCTTTCTGAACAAATCGGAAAAGTAGACGAAAGTATTTCTCAGATTGGCAATATGGTAAATATGATTGTGGACATTGCAGAAGAGACCAATTTATTGTCTTTAAACGCTTCCATTGAGGCCGCAAGAGCCGGAAGTTCAGGAAAAGGCTTCTCTGTAGTAGCAGAGCAAATTGGAAAATTAGCTGTAGACAGTAGTGTGGCCGCAGAGCAGATTTCAAAACTGACAGAGGAAATTCATGAAACCGTAGAAAAAGCACTTGTACATATGAATGCCAGTGTAAATGAAGTACAGGAAAACGTAGGTGTTGTCTCAAATGCCAGTGCTGCGTTTGAAGGCTTATATGAAAAAGTTGAAGAAACCAGTCAGAGAGTGAAGCAAATGATTGAACTGGTAAATAAAGTAGATTCGGTTTCTGTACATATGGAACAAATTTCCCAAGACCAGTTACAGTCAACCGAACACATCGCCCAATCAGCAGATGGATTAAATCAACAGACCAAAAATGTAACACAGGACAGCTACGCTGTGGCGAAGGAAGCTGAAAAATTAGAAACGGAGTCAAAAGAATTGATGAAACGCATTAGTAAGTTCCAAGTGTAACTATATAGCTTTGTGAATTTCTCAAATTCTCGCAGTGTGCATCAAATCTTTATGCAAGCACTGGATTTTCCTTACTGCTAGCATAAAATATTGAAAACGCAGGCTATCAACCACAATAGCCTGCGTTTTCTTTTCTAAAAAATTTCAGTAGCATCCTTTGGTAACTCTTTCACATGTTTTAAAAAATATCTACCATTTTGACTTTCGCTTACATTATAAATATAGTTTAATTTCCCACCTACATATTTTGCAGTAATATCAAACAAGTCACACATTTTGAAAACGGCATCCCAACACTCTTCTATATTGCCCCCACAATATGTAGACAGATACCATTCCCACTCCTCTTTGGTAAGCCAACGATACATATATTTTCCTGACTTTCCTACACTGACAGAAAAATCTGTATCTATACCAATTTTCCATGACAACATTTTTTCCAATTGCTTTCTTACGCAAAAATTTAACATATCTTGAACATATGGCATTTCCTCTCTCCACAAACCTTTTGCCACATTATTAAGACACCACCAAAATTCTGTACAAGTACATACATATTGTTTCTCTGTTGGATATTTCACCCAATACTCCTTATCTGTTGCCTTTGGGACATTCGAAAACATATTGTCCTTGTCCAATAAAATCTTACATAATTTATCCTTTTCTATATTTTCTTTTGCATGAGCAATACTTTCCACATGCAAATCAATTCGATTGCCATCTGTAAACTGCATAAGCCATCCATAAAAATTTTCTTTATCACTAGGAAAATCTGGATTTTCATCTGGATATTGCATATATAGCCGTTCTCCAAAATTATCAATCCATTTTTCATCGTCAATATATGGTTTCACATCCTCTACCACATATACAATATCATAATCTTGAAAAATGTCTTTAGGAATGTTTTCATTGGTTCTGGAACCATTCATGTATATCCCACGAATTCTTTCATCTTGCTGTGCTATAGTTAAAATAAGTTCATATATTTCTTTTTCTGTTCTCATACTGTATATCTCCCCTGTCTATGCTTTATCATCCACTACAGATATTGGTAATTTGAACTAAATTATAGCATTTCCTTCTATAAATCTCAGTATAACAAAATATCCTATATCGTAGCTTCAAACTCATTTCTTAGCATTGAAAAATACAATCTTCCCACATATTCTCCGTTCATATAAAAATAGTCTCTTAATATTCCCTCGTATACAAAACCACATTTTTCTATTACCCGTTTAGACGGTGTATTGATAGTTTTAGTGCAAATCTGAACCTTGTGCAAATTCATCATATTAAAACCGTATGCAATAACTGATTTTGTTGCCTCTGTTGCATAACCTTTACATTGGAAATCTGAGCCAATACAATATTCAATCTCGGCAAAATTATTCTTATTATCAACGAGAAAATATGCAATCTGTCCTATACATTCGCCCGTTGTTTTTTCAACAACAGCCCAACGATAATAATCCTTCTTCTCATAAGAACCGATATATTTGTCAAGCAATCCCTTTACCTCATCTTTCGTAGAATACACAGGCTCAGAATATAATGATTGTATTTTCTCATCGGCAACCCAATATTTAAGCATTGCTTCATCATCTGTATACTCAAATCTTCGAAGTATTAATCTCTCCGTCTCTATTGTATTAGTACCGATATGTGTAAGCATTTTTATTCCTCCATCAATTTCAAAATTTCCTTTTACTCCGAATTGATTATATCATAACAAAAGTTACTCTGCATTATGAAAATAAGAATGCAGAACACTACGCCCCGCACCCATATTACACATATATCAATTCTTTTAATCCAATCCCCTCTACCGAATTTTTTACATTATTCATCAGCCATATCAAAAAGCTCATTAATCTGTACTGCTTTTTTACAAAAATCTAATTGCAATAGTTTTTTACCATTAGGCAATGGATACTCTAAAATCTGAATTAATTGATATCCTATAGTTTCCATACTATTTTGCAGTTCCTGTTCAGCCAAGTGATGGTGGATGCTCTCCAATCCATCAAATACATGCAAATAGGGGGAAGCTGACACAAAACTGTCATCTGTATTAATTTGAATAATACATGATACATATTGGGGATTTGCTATTTTCACTGCTTTTTGAAAACACTCATATCCAATGTACTCAATAAGTAGATTTGCAATCAGCAGATCTGCATGTGAAAGTTTTTCTGTCTCACTATTTAAGTCTACACAAAGACATTCTAGTATACTGGATAAATTCTTATATCGTTCTTGGGTAGTCGCTAAATATTCAGCGTTTATATCTACACCATAAACCTTAGTTATCTTTTCTACATCAACGTGTTCCAATCCGTTGCCACCTGCAATGCCAAGTATCATAACAGATTGTATATCATATTTATTCAATTGTCCTTTCATCATCTGATTCATTGCCTGTAGCTGCTGAACCGAATCTAGTGCCATATGATTTTCATAATCAGATAAACCAATATCTTTCCATGGATTACTCATATTCTTCTCTCCTTAGGACTCCTTAATCTCTCTAGTTCGTACTTCTACATTTTCTTAAAACTAATACCACTAAAAGTCAAATAGTACCCTGCATCCTTCTTTTCTAATTCTACTGTCTGCCTTGCAAGTCTTCCAAAGCCTTGTATAATTGCAAGTTTCTCATCTATTACCTTCAGACAACTGTTTAGTTTTACATTTAAAGCTTCTATCGCTAGTATTAGCACATCCCCCTTTACCTTCAAGCAACATTTGCAGCTTAAATTCTTAAAACGTTCCTCACTAACCCGATAGTTCCCACAAGCTTCTTTAAAGCTTTCAGAAATAGAACTCTGCTCATATTTACATCCAATAATACCTTTTGTTCTATGATATTTTCCGCTCTGTTCCAGAAGCATAACATCTTCGTCAAAATAAGAAGCTGGTTTCAATCGCATTCCCTGAATTGAACGTTTGATTGGAAGAAGTTTATGTAAAGGTTTGATTGGGACACACTGTAAATAGCCATCTTCACAAGGATGCAATTTTATTGGTATTTTTGACACTTCAGAAATCAGTTCCTTTTTATAATTCAATCTAATATCTAGCATCCCAAAACCAGTTGCATACCTTCCGATATACTGCTCAGCATCCTTCTGCACATATTTATGTTCTACAGTGACTTCCTTTATGGCAATCTCTTTTAAATATTCCACTAAAGAAGTCATGCCCACCATTGCTGATAATCCTATCGCTCTCTGGCTATTGGTCATCACCACAATACCAACACCCATACTAGAAATATAGTTAAAAATAGAATGATGACAGGTGGTATTTCCACCATGCCCAAGTACCTTACCTACCTTTTCTCCAAAGTCATAATGATTATGAATCAAGCCGTACCCCACATTTTGTAAATCCTTGTCAATTGCTTCTTTCAAGTTTAAGGTTTCCATAAATTCCAATGTTTCTCGTTTTAGTAACCCATTATCTTTATTCAAGAACATCTGACCAAACTTCACAAAATCATTGAGTGACATATAGGTATTGGAGCCTGCCGGAAGCAGCGTTGACAACAAATCCTCTACTGCCTTTCCCTTTTTGTCATAGCATAATGAAACACGGGATGCGTAGGGTTTCCTATCCGCTTCATTTAAAAGAAAATGAACCTGAATTCCTAAAGGCTTAGCAATTTCGTTTTGTATGTATTCCGTATAGGGTAAACCGGAAATTCTTTCAATGACAATTCCGAGTACAGTATATCCTACATTAGAATAGGAATACATTTTTCCAGGCTGTGCAGTCAAGTAAGTATCTTTTAATTCCGGAATAACTTCATGATAATCTCTTGTACTATCCAAAATCAAATGAAACAAATCTGAAACAAGCCCCGATCTATGCATCAGCAGATTTTCAATGGTAATCTTTTCATATTCGAAATATGATTTCACTCCAAATTCGGGAATAAATTTATTGATGTCATCATCCAAAGAAAGTTTTCCTTCCTCTAACAGCTTCATAATGCCTAATGCTGTCATGACCTTGGTATTAGAACCTATCATATACAAACTGTCATTATCACTTTTAATCCCTTTTGCCTTATTAGCAAAACCAAAGTTATAGCTATAAAGAATTCCATTACTGTCAAACAAGGCAACATTTATTCCAACTACCTTGTTCCTCTTACACATTTTTTCAAGTCTCTTATCAAGCATTTGTGCATCCACTTTTTAGTTCCTCCCATTGCTCTTTTACTTGTTTTTCTGCTTTAGATGTAGCTCTTTCACCAAACACAAAATTTTCAACAGCCTCCATTGCAGTTTTACCTATACCATCAAAAGAGACTGCTTCCTTTTCTATTCCTTTAAATAATTTCACTCCCTGCAAGGTATAAACCGGAGACTTATCAAATTGTTTTGCTAAAATATAAGCATTGGTGATATATTCCCTTGCTTTCTCTGGGTGTCCAAAAGACATTTCCCACACTGCACACTGCGCCATCAAAATTGATTTGAACTTATCCAAAAATGTTATAGTAGAAGCATCCATTTTCAGACTATCAAAAAAGTCCATTAACCATAATGCAACTGATATACATATTTCATTCTTTGCCTGTGCATATACAAATGCCATACTTGGTACCGTTCGTATTACCTGATTGACAATCTCAGTCATTGAAGAAATAAGATATTTCTCAGCTTCCTCTGGTTTCTTTAATTCTATAGCATAGATATAGCCAAGCATACTACTGTTGGTATTGCAGACATTATTCTGTTCTAAAATTTCCAATCCTTTCTCCGTATCCCCTATTGCTAGATAATTGCTCGCCATATGGTTTAAAATAGTTACTTCATTAATATTCTTTTCTGTGTTCTGATACAATAAAGAAATTGCCTTTTCGAATAATTGATTGGACTTTATCATTGCCTCTTCACATTTTTCTTCTGAAAATTTCAGCATATACATCATCGCACTGACATAGACAATATTAAAATTATTGGGGTATTTTTTCAGTGCCTTTTCCGTCTCACTAACGCCTTCTTTGAAATCCTTTTCCACTATGCACTGCTTTATTCTCTGAATTCTATTTTCAACATTACCGTTTTGTTGCTCATATCCTAAAAGCATATCAACAGAAACCTCAAAAAAATCTGCCATTTCCATAATTAGCTTTATTTCCGGTATAGACAATCCAGCTTCCCATTTATAAACCGCTCCAACCGTAACTCCTAATGCTTCTGCCATTTGTTCTTGTGTAAGAGATTGTTCCTTGCGTAAATTTCTTATATTCTCTGCAATTCTGATTTTCATAGTGAAGCCCCTTCTTTCTCTACCATTTTAACACTATTATATTTTGATTTAAACACACTGACAATACGAGTCATTTGTTTATTTTTTTTACTAACAGTAAGGGTTGTTTAATAACTATTGTAAGTTACCACAATACAAATCTGTACGATTTTCAAAGTCATTTCCTTTGATAATTTTTTCATCACAAATTACCTCCTTTCACAGAAATAATATATAAATGAAACTTAATATTTTCCCCCCTGTAGAACCATGCTAGAACCAAAAACGAAAAAAGTAGAACAAAAATAGAACCAAAGACAAAATTTTCACAAAAAATGAGCAAGAAAAAAAGGCTTTCCGAAAACTCGAAAAGCCTTATAAAATCTACTTTATCTATAATTAGTCGATAACTGTAGCAACACGACCAGAACCTACTGTACGTCCACCTTCACGGATAGCGAATGTAAGACCCTGAGCCATAGCTACTGGATGAATTAACTCGATAGTCATCTCTACGTTATCTCCAGGCATACACATCTCTGTACCTGCTGGTAACTCGATAACACCTGTAACGTCTGTTGTTCTGAAGTAGAACTGTGGTCTATAGTTGTTGAAGAAAGGAGTATGACGTCCACCTTCATCCTTTGTCAATACGTATACCTGAGCGGTAAACTTTGTATGACATGTTAAAGAACCTGGCTGAGAAAGAACCTGTCCTCTTTCGATATCAGTTCTGTTGATACCACGAAGAAGAACACCGATGTTATCTCCTGCCTGAGCCTCATCAAGAAGCTTACGGAACATCTCGATACCAGTTACAACTGATTTCTGAGTCTCTTCTTTAATACCAACGATTTCTACTTCATCAGATAAGTGAAGTACACCAGCCTCTACTCTACCAGTAGCAACTGTACCACGACCTGTGATTGAGAATACGTCCTCGATAGGCATTACGAATGGCTTATCTGTATCACGCTGTGGATCTGGGATATACTCATCAACAGTGCTCATAAGCTCCATGATCTTATCTCCCCACTCACCGTTAGGATCTTCTAAAGCCTTTAAAGCAGAACCCTTGATGATTGGACAGTCATTGAAATCATACTCAGCTAACTGCTCTGTGATTTCCATCTCTACTAACTCTAATAACTCTTCATCATCAACCATATCACATTTGTTCATGAATACTACGATGTAAGGTACACCAACCTGACGAGATAATAAGATATGCTCTTTAGTCTGAGCCATAACACCGTCAGTAGCAGCTACTACAAGGATAGCTCCATCCATCTGAGCAGCACCAGTGATCA
>CAVIJT010000007.1:0-110189 GCA_963643465.1 Lachnospiraceae bacterium
TTTTGTTGATTTTTTTTTGTATTCCATATATAATTGTAGTATGTATTTTTTGCATATTTTTTGCCATTTTTGGTAAGTTCATAAATATGTGTGTTTATATTCAATCATGAATATTTAGCAAAATAAAAAATGGAGGGCTGATAGAATGGGTAGTTCAGATCAAACAGCAATGAACCGAATTACAAATCTGTTAGATGACAACAGTTTTGTTGAAATCGGTGCAAAAGTAACTAAGAGAAATACTGACTTTAACCTTGAAGGAAAAGATGTTCCTGCAGATGGTGTCATTACAGGATATGGTCAAATTGATGGCAATATCGTGTATGTATATAGTCAGGATGCAAGCATGCTTGGTGGAGCAATCGGTGAGATGCACGCAAAGAAGATTGTCAATGTGTATGATTTGGCAATGAAAATTGGAGTGCCTGTAATTGGATTAGTAGATTGTGCAGGTCTTCGTTTGCAGGAAGCAACAGATGCTTTAAACGCATTTGGTAATGTGTATACCAGTAAAGTTATGGCATCAGGTGTGATTCCACAGATTACCGCAGTTTTTGGCAGTTGTGGTGGTGGAGTGGCAGTTGCCAATGCTTTGAGTGATTTTACATTCATGGAAGCAGAGCAGGCAAAAGTATTTGTAAGTTCTCCTAATGTGTTAGATGGAAACTATACAGAAAAATTAGACACTGCTGCTGCAAAATTCCAGGCTGAGAATGGAAATGTGGATTTTGTAGAGACAGAGGAAACTATCTACAACGAAATTAGAAAATTAGTTAGCATTCTTCCTTCAAACAATGAAGATGATGATTCTTGTGGAGAGTGCAACGATGATTTGAACCGTGCAAGCGTTGTGTTTGACGGAGAGATGAAAGATCCAAGAACTGGTCTTGTAGATATGTCAGATAACGGTTTCTTCTTGGAAGTTCGTAAGAACTATGCAAAAGAAATGGTTACAGGTTTTATTCGACTGAATGGTTTGACAATTGGTGCAGTTGCCAATGCTTCTGCATTACTTGATGAAGAGGGGAAAGAAGTAGAGACATTTGATAAGGTTCTTACAGCAGACGGTTGTGAGAAAGCTGCTCATTTTGTCAACGTATGTAACGCATTTGGAATTCCGGTACTTACTCTTACGGATGTAAAGGGCTATAAGTGTACAGTGGAAGAGGAGAAGCGTATTGCAAAACAGGTTGCAAAACTTACATACGCTTTTGCTAATGCAAATGTTCCAAAGGTAAACTTAATTGTTGGAGAGGCTTTTGGAAGTGCGTATGTTACTATGAACTCTGCACATATTGGAGCAGATTTAGTATTTGCTTTACCAAATGCAAAGATTGGTATGATGGATGCAGAACAGGCTGTTAAGATTATGTATGCAGGTGAGATTAAGGAAGCTGCAGATGCACAGAGTAAAATTGCAGAAAAGACAGCAGAGTATGAAGCATTACAGGGCAGTGTTGACTCGGCAGCAGCTCGTGGTTATGTAGACAACATTATTGAAGGAAGTTCTGTACGTAAACAGATGATTTTTGCCTTTGAGATGTTATTTACTAAGAGAGATGACAGACCAATTAAAAAGCATGGAACCATTTAAGCGAGGTGGAGCAAGATTATGAGAAAAAGACTAGTAGTGGCGTTAATCGCAATCCTATGTGTAATAGGAGTTACAGGATTTTCTCCGAAAGCTGTTATGGCTAGTGCGGATACTAGCAATGCAACCATCGAAGGTAATGTAGATGATCAAGAGAGTCTTCAAAATTATATAGAAAGCTATTGGTATAGTTGGAATGAGCAGGATATTTCTGAAATTGCAGAGACAAATAAAGAAGCAATGACAGAGGAAGAATATCAATTATATTATGGATGGGGCAAACTTCAGACAGAGTTAGGAGAGGAACAGAGCATTGTTTCTGAAAAATTTAAAGAAACAGAAGATGGTTCTATTATAGGAACTATGATTGCTGCGTATGAGAATGCAGATGTACAGTTTACTTTTACATTTGATGCAAGTCATAATGTGACAGATATCCAGGTAGAGAAGTATGTGGATGAAGAAGCAAACAAAACGATGGCTGAAAAAATGGGAAAAGCAGGTATTAATACAGTAATGTCTATCACTATTGTATTTATTGTACTGATTTTCATTGCAAGTATTATTTCTTTATTTAGATTTATTCCAATGTTGTTTGGTGGCAATAAGAAAGAGGAAGCACCAGCTACAGAACCAGCTGTAGTAGCAGCTCCTGTTGTAGAAGATGTCACAGACGATACGGAAATTGTAGCAGTTATTACTGCAGCTATTATGGCTAGTATGGGAAGTGAGGCTCCTGCAGACGGACTTCATATCACTTCTATCAAGAGAAGAGTAAATAGCAAATGGAAAAAGGGCGGTTATTAATACGTCAAATAGAAAAAAGCAAGTATCTATACAGACTAGATACGGATAGGATCTTTAGGAGGTATTATAAATGAAAAATTATACAATTACTGTAAATGGAAATGTTTATGATGTAACAGTGGAGGAAGGTACTTCTACTGGCGCACCTGTTGCGGCAGCACCAGTTGCAAAGAAAGCAGCACCTGCACCAGCAGCGGCAGCTCCTACAGGAGCACAGGGTGGCGTAAAAATTAATGCACCAATGCAGGGTAAAATTGTTTCTGTAAAAGCATCTGTAGGACAGGCTGTTAAGAAGGGGGATGTAATTCTTATTCTTGAGGCTATGAAGATGGAGAACGAAGTGGTTGCTCCACAGGATGGAACTGTTGCAAGTATCAATGTTTCTGATGGAGATAAAGTAGAGTCTGGTGCAGTTGTTGCAACATTGAACTAATGAATTTCGTATGTTGAAAGAAAATAAATGAGAAAGGATAAGCCACAATTCTTTCAACAGTTTCGTGGCAATATTATCGACAAGATAATATACATGGTGTGAATATGGAATATATAACTAATACGTTAAATAACTTATGGCATCAGACAGCGTTTACCAATTTATACTGGGGTAATTACCTCATGATTGTAATTGCATGTATATTCTTGTATTTAGCAATCAAAAAAGGTTATGAGCCATTATTGCTTGTACCAATCGCTTTTGGTATGCTTTTGGTAAATATGTATCCTGATATTATGGCAAGTCCGGAAGAAACATCGAATGGAATTGGTGGTTTGCTTCACTATTTCTTTACATTAGATGAATGGAGTATTCTTCCATCGTTGATTTTCCTTGGTGTAGGTGCCATGACAGACTTTGGACCATTGATTGCTAATCCAAAGAGCTTTTTGCTTGGTGCGGCAGCGCAGATTGGTATTTTTGCAGCTTACTTAATGGCAATTTTACTTGGATTTGAGGACAAAGCTGCGGCTTCCATTTCTATTATCGGTGGTGCAGATGGACCTACTTCATTATTCCTTTGTAGTAAATTAGGACAGACTGAATATATGGGACCGATTGCGGTTGCAGCATATTCTTATATGTCTTTAGTACCGATTATCCAGCCTCCTATTATGAAGTTGTTTACAACAAAGAAGGAGAGAGAGATTAAGATGGAGCAGCTTCGTCCAGTTACAAAATTGGAGAAGATTTTGTTCCCAATCATTGTTACTATTGTAGTAGTAATGTTACTTCCTACAACAGCTCCATTGATTGGTATGCTTATGCTTGGTAACTTATTTAAGGAGTGTGGTGTTGTAGATCAGTTGACAGAAACAGCATCAAATGCATTAATGTACATTGTTGTTATTCTGCTTGGAACATCCGTAGGTGCGACTACAAGTGCAGAGGATTTCCTTCAGGTTACTACATTAAAGATTGTATTATTAGGATTGATTGCCTTTGCGGTTGGAACTGCAGCGGGAGTTCTATTTGGAAAATTGATGTGTGTAATGACTAAGGGAAAAGTAAATCCATTGATTGGTTCCGCTGGTGTATCTGCTGTACCTATGGCAGCGCGTGTATCTCAGAAGGTTGGTGCTGAGGCCGATCCTACCAACTTCTTGTTAATGCACGCCATGGGACCAAACGTGGCCGGAGTTATCGGTACCGCTGTAGCGGCCGGTGTATTTATGGCTATTTTCGGAATTTAAAATGATTAGGAGGTATTGTAATGGCAGAACAGGTGAAAAAACCAATTAAGATTACAGAGACAGTATTACGTGATGCCCATCAGTCATTGATTGCTACAAGAATGACAACAGAGCAGATGCTGCCTATTATTGATAAGATGGATAAAGTTGGATATCACGCAGTAGAGTGTTGGGGAGGAGCTACTTTCGATGCGTCTCTTCGTTTCTTAAAGGAAGATCCATGGGAAAGACTTCGTAAGTTAAGAGATGGATTTAAAAACACAAAATTACAGATGTTATTCCGTGGACAGAATATTTTGGGATATAACCATTATGCAGATGATGTTGTAGAATACTTTGTACAGAAATCTTTGGCAAATGGTATTGATATCATTCGTATATTCGATTGTTTAAATGATGTGCGTAACTTAGAGACAGCAGTAAAAGCTGCCAATAAAGAGAACGGACATGCACAGATTGCTTTATCTTATACATTAGGTGATGCGTATACATTGGATTATTGGAAAGATATGGCTAAAAAGATTGAAGATATGGGTGCTAAGTCTTTATGTATTAAAGATATGGCTGGTTTGCTTACTCCATATAAGGCAACAGAATTAGTTACGGCATTAAAAGAGGCTGTACAAATTCCAATTGATCTTCATACACATTATACATCTGGTGTTGCTTCTATGACTTATATGAAAGCAGTAGAGGCAGGATGTGATATTATTGATACAGCTATGTCACCATTGGCAATGGGAACTTCTCAGCCAGCTACAGAAGTTATGGCTAAGACATTTGAGGGAACTCCATATGATCCAGGTCTTGATCAGAACTTATTAGCAGAAATTGCAAATCATTTTGCTCCACTTAGAGATGAATGGTTAAAGAGTGGTAGAATGAGTACAAAGGTTCTTGGTGTAAACATTAAGACATTGATGTATCAGGTTCCAGGTGGAATGTTGTCTAACTTAGTTTCTCAGTTAGACGAGATGGGTGCATCTGACCGTTTCCAGGAGGTATTAGAAGAAGTACCTCGTGTTCGTAAAGATTTTGGTGAGCCACCTCTTGTTACACCATCATCACAGATTGTTGGTACACAGGCTGTATTGAACGTTGTTATGGGCGAGCGATACAAGATGGTTACAAAAGAATCTAAGAAGTTATTATCTGGTCAGTTTGGACAGACAGTAAAACCTTTTGATAAAGAAGTGCAGAAGAAATGTATCGGAGATACAGAAGCAATTACTTGCCGTCCAGCTGATTTGATTAAGCCACAGTTAAAAGAACTTGAAGAAGAGATGAAACAGTATAAGCAACAAGATGAAGATGTATTGACTTACGCATTGTTCCCACAGGTTGCTATGGATTTCTTTAAGTATCGTGAGGCGCAACAGACAAAAGTAGATTCTACAGTTGCCAGTGAAGAAAATAAAACATATCCGGTTTAATGGATAAAAGATTGGCCATAGCTTAGTTCGTGCTAAATTGTGAACCATTCAAGGAAGAGGATGTATTGCAGTAGAGGCAATATGTCCTTTTCTTCTTTTGTGCCAGTTGTGAAGAAAAATCCAATGTTTTCATGGAGAAGTAACGAGCATTGCATATTTGAGAAACTGGAAAATCATATTTCTCATGGTGTTGGAAAGGGTGAAGGTTAGGTATGTGGAAAGAAAGTTTGTATACAGATGGAACGAAAGAATTTGTCAGCAATCCGTTTCCTAAAATGGGAGAAACGGTAACGGTGTATTTGCGTGTATGGGAAAATGCACCAGTGGACCATATATTTCTTCGGACAAAAAAAGAGGGATTGGAACTTCTGCTGGAAATGGAACTTTCCTATGTAAGCCATGGATTGGCGTACTATTGTTGTGATTTGGAAATACTTGAAGAGAAAACCGGATATTATTTTTATGTTGTCAGTGGAAACCAGATATACTATTACAATCAGTTAGGAGTACAAGATGTCTTTGTAGATGAAACATATAGTTTTAGTATATTGGCGGATTATGAACAGCCTTCTTGGGTAAAAGATTGTGTGTTTTATCAGATTTATCCAGACCGTTTTTATAATGGAAATCCAAAGATTAGTGTGGAGGATGGGGAATATGAGTTTTTGGAATTTCCAACACAGAAGATTTTGGATTGGACCAAAGAACCAGAAGAATTTTCTGAAGCACATTGTGTGGATTTTTATGGTGGAGATTTGTGTGGGATTGAGCAAAAAATTCCGTATTTTGAAGAACTTGGTGTAGATGCTCTATATTTGACTCCTATCTTTAAAGGGGAAACTACCCACAAATATGATTGTAATAATTACTATCAAGTAGATGAACATTTAGGCGGTAATGAGGCATTGATATCGTTGTCCAAAGCACTTCATGAGAAAGAAATGAAACTTATTTTAGATATTTCTATTAATCATACAGGCACAAAGTATGATTGGTTTCAGAAAAATAAAGAATTTTACTATTTCGAGGAAGATGGAAGTTATGCAAGTTATTATGGTGTGACTTCTTTGGCAAAATTAAATTATGGAAGTCAGGTATTGAGAGAAAAAATTTATGCAGGGAAAGACAGTGTGTTGCGAACATGGCTTAGAGAACCGTTTTCCATTGATGGCTGGCGTTTTGATGTGGGGTCTACTGTTGGAGAGTATAAAACCGATCATTTTGGAAAGGAGATATGGCCGGAGATTCGAAAGGCGATTAAAGAAGAGAATTCTCAGGCATATGTGATGGCGGAAGATTGGAACGATAGCTGGGAATTTTTACAGGGAAACCAATGGGACGGAATCATGAATTTCATAGGATGTGGGCGACCTGTTCGGGAGTATGTAGGACAATTGGATTTTCGCATGAAAAGAAAAAAAGAGCTGGAACAGGTTGCTGCAAATAGTCGTGCAGACGCATTAGCGTTTCGAATTCTAAGCTTTTATGGGAAATTGCCATATGTAATTTGGGAAAATCAATTTAATATGTTAGACTGTCATGATGTAAGCAGATTACATAACGATCCGTCTATTTCATTTGAACAGTATAAGATTGCAGTGTATTTGCAGTATATGCTGCCAGGATGTGTGTGTTTGTATTATGGGGATGAACTAGGAATTGGTGGACGATTGGAAACTGCAGAAGGTTGTAGATATCCTATGGATTGGAGTTGTGATACTAATAAAAATCCATATTTTCAATTGTATGCAAAATTAAATCAGTATAAACATAAATATGAAAGTTTGCGAAGTGGAGGCTTTAAAATTCTTCATTTGGAAGGAAATATATTTGTAGCTGCACGATTTTTAAAAGAAGAGGCAATTTTGCTTATGACTTCCATGGAAAAAGAGGAACAGGAAATTAGCATTAATTTAAAAGTTCTTGGAAACCAATGGAGGATGCCAAAAGAAACTTTGTTTGGTGAAAACATAAAGATGCATGATACAGCAGAGAGTGTATGCGTAACTTTGCCAGCAAATACTGGATATCTTGTGAAATTGGAATGGAAAGAAACTTGGTGTTCTGAATAATTACGTCTTTGGAATATATTGTGAGAAAGACGATGCAAGCAGGTAGTATATGGAAAATGGAAAAATAGCTGGCGGGTTAATGGTAGACTTACAATTGCCAGAGGCATTGCGAAAGAAGAGTGTGGGAGGAGAAATTAATGATTCGGAATTTCGTTGGGAAATAATTGTAAAATACAGTGGTGATTTAGAACAATATCATGAACAAATTCCTTTTGAGGTAGAATATATCAATGAAAACGTAGCAATCGTTTTTTTGAATCCTGCGGATATCCTTGAGTTTGCAAGGCTTCCAGAGGTGGAATATATAGAAGCCCCCAGACGTTTATGGTTCCAGCTTGAAGAGAGTAGAAGAGAAATCTGTTTAACACCTCTGCAAGTGCAAGAGAATAACAGGAACGACAATTTGTTTGGAGAGGGCGTTATTGTTGCAGTTATTGATTCAGGGATCGATTATGCCCATCCAGATTTTCGTAAAGAGGATGGAACAACCAGAATTATTGGATTGTGGGATCAGACGTTAGACCCGTTGGATTTGCAAAGTACAGAGCAGGAAACTGGTACAATATATAGTCCACCAGAAGGCTATTTGCTTGGTGTGTTTTTTTCAGAAGAGCAAATTAATGAGGCACTTCGCCAGAATACAAGAAGTGAGCAGCAACGTTTACTGCCTTCCATGGACTATTCTGGCCATGGAACCCATGTTACCGGAATTGCTTGTGGCAATGGACAGGTTAGTAACGGCGTTTACCGTGGAGTTGCTACAAAAGCAGATATTTTAGTGGTAAAAATTGGAGATGCAGAAGGAATTACTTTTCCTAGAACGACCAGATTATTGGAGGCTATCAATTTTGTTATAGATTTTGCACGGCAGAGAAATCAACCAGTAGCAATTAATTTGAGTTTTGGAAATAATGCAGGACCCCATACAGGAGGGGGGATTATTTCTGAATATTTAAACCGAGAGGCATTAAAATGGAAAAATTGCATTTGTGTAGGAACAGGAAACGAAGGAACTACAGGTAGACATAAAGAAGGAGTGTTATCGTCTAATCAAACGGAAGAATTTTCCTGCGTATTTGGACCAGAGCAGGGAAGTCTTTATATGGAACTTTGGAAAAGTTATGAGGACAATTTTCAGATAGAACTGGTGTCTCCTTCTAGAGAAATTGTGACAATTGAAAAGAACGATGAGGGAAAGATACGAAAATATGATTTTTCAGATTGCATCTTAGTTGTAAATTATGGAGAACCTACTCCCTTTGAGATTTTGCAGGAAATTTATTTGGAATGGATACCAAAGGGAGAAAGTTTAAAAGAGGGAGTTTGGACGTTTCGGTTTCTGGCTGGAAAAGTGGTAGATGGAAGGTACGATCTTTGGCTACCAACTGGGGCAAACATTCAGTTGCAGACTAGATTCTTAAATCCTAATGTTAGTACCACGCTCACTACGCCATCTAGTACCAATCGATTGATTTCTGTAGGTGCATTTGATGGAAACACTGGGGAGATAGCAGCTTTTTCTGGTCGAGGATATACTAGAAATGGGTTGCAAAAACCGGATTTAGTAGCACCTGGTGTGGACATTCTTTCAACGGCTCCAAACAATAGTTATACAGTTCGAAGCGGAACTTCTATGGCGGTTCCATTTGTTACTGGGGCTTGCGCACTTCTTATGGAGTGGGGAATTGTAAGAGGAAATGATGGATATTTATACGGCGAACGTATGAAAGCATTTCTGCGTGCTGGCGCAGTTCCGGTTGGAAGAGAACCAGTACCAAACTCGGTAGAAGGCTATGGAAGTCTTTGTATAAAACAATCCCTGCCGGAGTCCTAAAGATAGAAAACGAGTCATTTTAAGAAAGATAGTATCTTAAAATGACTCGTTTGACGAAATTGCCATTTCATTATGCGTCTGTGTTTCGCACAGACAGCAGTTTTCGTATTTTTTTCATAAGCACTGGCATTTCAATTGGTTTTGAAACGTGGCCGTTCATACCTGCAGCCAAGGCATCTTTTTTATCTTCATCAAAAGCATTGGCAGTTAAAGCAAGAATAGGAATTGTTTCTGCATCCTTATGCTTAGAACTTCGTATCTTTTTAGTAGCATCATAGCCGTTTAGAACTGGCATATTGATATCCATTAATATCAAATCAAAAGTACCTGACGGTTGTCCACAAAATAAATCGTAAGCTTCAGAACCGTTAGAAGCAGTGCTGACAATGGCGTTGTACATTTCAAGCATAGTCTTTGCAATCTCTGCATTAATTTCATTATCTTCTGCCATTAAAATGTGAATACCAGACAAATCAAATTCGGTTTCTTCTGTACCTGTTTCGTTTGCAAGCACTTCTAATTCCTGTTTCTGAGAAATGGACGGAATATCAATTTGCAATGTAAAATAGAAAGTAGAACCTTTTCCAATTTCACTTTCTACCTCTAATTTGCCACCTAGCAAGTGTACAAAATCACTACTGATTGCAAGTCCAAGACCAGTGCCTCCATATTGATTTACAATGCTGTCTTCTGCCTGTTCAAATGCGGCAAAAATTTTCTTTTTTCCTTCTTCGGAAATTCCAATACCAGTGTCGATAATAGAAAACTTGATTTCGGCAGTGGAATCTGTTTTTGCAAGCTCATCAATAGCCAGAGTTACCTGCCCATGTTCTGGTGTAAACTTTAATGCGTTTCCAAGAATGTTTACTAGAACTTGTGATAATCGCAAGGAATCGGTAATTACCTCGTTGGTTTCATAATTAGAACGTATAATGAAATCCACTTTTTTATTATTTGCCTGTGGGCGGATAATAGAGTCCACTCGGTTGACAAGTTCGCTGATTAGCAATGGTTCTTTATTTACTTTCATTCTGCCACTTTCAATTTTGGATAAATCTAAAATATCGTTAATTAAATTAAGTAAGTGGTGAGAAGATAAATCAATTTTTGCCAGACATTCCTGTACTTTAGCAGGGTCCTCAATGGAACGTTGTGCAATTTCAGTCATACCAATAATTGCATTCATCGGTGTACGAATTTCATGTGACATATTGGATAGAAAAGAGGATTTTGCATGGCTGGCACTGTCTGCATTTAACTTATTAAGTGCATTGTTTATAATTCTGGTAGCTTCTTCAATAAAATATTTGTCCCGATCGGTCCAATAATATCCCTTTTGTTGTTTTTGATAGATAATAATACCAAACAATTTTCCTTCTGCAATAAGTGGGCAGGAGAGTTGGGAACCTAAGAAAACATCAGATAAAATAATATCTATTTGCTCTTTTGCATACTGAGATTTCTTAGAGTGTAATAATTTTTCCAAATCTATTATTTTATTATAATAAAAATATTGGGACAATTTCTTATGCTGTATTTGAGGCAGTTTTTTCGCATCTATCGTTAAAATTTTCTGCTCATTTTGTGCCCATTGGTAGGTTAAAGATGGACTTGGTTTATCTGCTGTAATACTAAACAGTAAAATTCGATCCATTTGCATATATTTTCCTACCTGCTCAATGACCATTCGAAGACTGCTTTTTAAATCTTTGGTCTCTTCAATTAGGTCAAACATAGTGTTAAAGAAATCATGATATTCAATCCATTCCTTTAAGGTACTATTCGGAGCAAATTCATAAGATTCATGGTAGCGATTTTCATTGTGTGCTGTTTCGGTCTGTAAAGCATTGGTGTCATTTAGTTTTTCTGTTAGTCGTTGTAAAACTTGAGAGAGTAACTGGTTGAATGGAAGCGTGTCCACTTGATATTCAACCTCACAGTGTAAATGTTTTACATCTCCTTCACCAATATAGAGTTTTCGTAGAACAGTAACGATATTGTTCGCTATTGTAGACATTTCTTCCTTGGTAATATCCTCCGCATATACAAGGAAAAGAGAGCCTTCATATCGACAAAGTTTTGCGTGATTTGGAATGCAGCTTTGAATCGTATCTGCCATATTGTGTAAAATCAATTCTCCAAATACATGTCCATATACTTGAAGAATTTTAAAATAATTATTGGCATTTACCATTAATACTCCATGAGAGTGCAAAATGCGTTCGGAAAGTTGGATATCATGTTCCATATGTTCAAACAAATAGAGTCCGGTTACTCGATCCTTTTTTTCCTTTTCTTTTTGGATTTCCTGCTCGTTTTTGGAAATTGTAATATCGGATAAGCGGCCAATTACAGCTGTTAAATTTCCTTTGTTATCGTATCGGTTTCTACCTTCGTATAATATCCAAAAATCTACATGGCTACCATCTGGATTGACAAGCTGTAAATGATGTTCGGAAGGAGAGTCAAGCTGTCCTTTCATCAATTTTTGAAACATTCGTGTAATAGAGGAATGCCCTTTATAATCATTTCGAATATAATCTTTAAATTGTGGAATGATATTGTCTTCTGTCTCATGGTAATTGTCAAATATAAAAAATGAGATAGAAGAGGAAAAATAGTCTTGAGTTACATCATATTCAATAATAATATCTGATGTACTCTCTACTGCAATTTGAAAACGCTCTTTTTCTTTGCGTACTTCGTCAATCAAATTATTTTGCAAAGACAAATAAATATCAATCCGTTTCAAAAAGTAAGAAATAGCAATAAAAATAATGGCAAATTCAAAGGTAAGTCCCACAGCGTAGACTAAAAAAGCATCGGATGGACTGCTGTAACGATTGCTGTACAATGTTTCAAAATTATGGTGTGTGCTGAAAAACAGTGAAATAATCATAGAAACATAGTCCAAAATGGATACTATAAAAGTCAGAGTCTTATTAAAATAAAGGCAACTGATAATTGGTGCGCAAGTATACATAAGCCATACAGGTGCGCCACATTGATAGGATAATAGACTCACCATGACAGACAGCATAAACATAGTATAGTAGGTAAATAAATTTTCCTTTTTTACAAACACATATAAAAGAATAGGAATAAAGTCAAAAAATATAGAGGTGACAATCAAGGTGTTCACAAAGCCAGATGTAAAATGAAAAAATTCCAGCATATTTAATACAACTGCTATTGGTATAAACGGAAAAGATACGACTAGCACAAGAAAAACAAAGCGATTGACAGAAGCATTGTTGGTCTTCTTAAATTGTAAAAGTTCCTTTTGTGAGTTCATGACGGCACCTCCTTTTTGATTTTTGTGGTTATTTATTTTGTTTACTTCATTATACATGAATATTGAAATAAGGGCAAGAGTTGTTAGTTAATTCGGAATAAAAAATAAAGCATTGAAATTTCTTTGCAAATAGAGTATGCTTAAAAGTAGGTTTACACTTTTTTGCAGTGAAAACTTGTTGAACAAAAGCAATATCTGTTTCTAGTTGAAACAGATATAAAAAAGGAGAAAAGGAGAATAATATGCAGATTTTGTCACTTGAGAAAGAATTAAAAGAAAATGCATATCCTGGTAGAGGAATTGTAATCGGAAAATCAAAGAATGGTAAATATGCTGTTACCGCATATTTCATTATGGGAAGAAGTGAGAACAGCCGTAATCGTGTATTTGTTCAGGATGGTGAAGGAATACGTACACAGGCATTTGATCCTTCTAAATTGAGTGATCCAAGTCTTATTATTTATGCGCCAGTACGAGTGCTTGGTAACAAAACAATTGTGACAAATGGTGACCAGACAGATACCATTTATGAATTGATGGACAAACAGCAGACATTTGAGCAGGCACTTCGCACAAGAGAGTTTGAGCCAGATGCACCAAATTACACACCAAGAATTTCTGGTATTTTGCATGTAGAGAATGGTTCTTTTAATTATGCTATGTCTATTTTAAAGAGCAACAATGGAAATGGCGACGCTTGTAACCGTTTTACTTATGCGTACAATCAACCAATTGATGGAGAGGGACGTTTTATCCATACTTATATGTGTGATGGTAACCCACTTCCAAGTTTTGAAGGAGAACCAAAGGTTGTAGAGATTCCAGATGACATGGATGCGTTTGCGGATATGTTGTGGACTAGTTTGAATGAGGACAATAAAGTTTCTCTATTTGTTCGTTATATCGATATTGCAACAGGAGAGTACAAGTCTACTATTATCAATAAAAATAAATAGAAATTAACTGCAAAATAAGTAAAAGAACGGAGAGATTACATGAAAGAATTGGAATTAAAATATGGATGTAACCCAAACCAGAAACCTTCCAGAATTTTTATGGAAAACGGAGAACTTCCGATTAAAGTATTAAACGGAAAGCCAGGATATATTAACTTTTTAGATGCCTTTAATGGTTGGCAGCTTGTAAAAGAGTTAAAGAGTGCAACTGGACTTCCAGCAGCAACTTCATTTAAGCATGTATCACCAGCTGGTGCAGCTATTGGTTTGCCTTTGTCTGAGACAGAAGCAAAGATTTACTGGGTAGATGATTTAGGAGAATTGTCAGCACTTGCTGCTGCCTATGCAAGAGCCAGAGGTGCAGACCGTATGTCTTCTTATGGTGACTTTATTGCATTATCAGATGTTTGTGATGTTTCTACTGCAAAAATTATTAAGAGAGAATTTTCTGATGGAATTATTGCTCCTGGATATGAGCCAGAAGCGTTAGAATTGTTAAAGGAAAAGAAAAAGGGAAGTTATGCAATCATTGAGATTGATCCTTCTTATGTTCCAAACCCTGTTGAGCGCAAAGAAGTGTTTGGTATGACATTTGAGCAGGGAAGAAACGAATTAAATATTGATCATGATTTCTTTTCTAACATTGTAACAGAAAACAAAGAGTTGCCGGATAACATTAAGAATGATATGGCAATTGCAATGATTACATTGAAATATACACAGTCTAACTCTGTTTGTTTTGTAAAGAATGGACAGGCAATTGGAATTGGAGCTGGTCAGCAGTCAAGAATTCATTGTACTAGACTTGCAGGAAGCAAAGCAGATAACTGGTTCCTTCGTCAGTCTCCACAGGTTATGAATCTTCCTTTCAAAGAAGGAATGAAACGTGCGGAGAGAGATAATGCCATTGATCTTTACATAGGTGAGGACTATATGGATGTTCTTGCAGATGGAAAGTGGGAGAATATCTTTACAGAAAAACCAGCTGTATTCACAAAAGAAGAGAAAGAGGCTTGGTTAGCAAAGAATACAGGTGTTACTTGTGGTTCAGATGCTTTCTTCCCATTTGATGATAATGTGGAGCGTGCATTCCGCAGCGGAGCTACCTATATTGCACAGCCAGGCGGTTCTATTCGCGATCAGGATGTAATTGATGCTTGTAACAGACACAATATGGTAATGAGCTTTACCGGAATTCGTTTGTTCCATCATTAATTGAAAAAAGCAATCGCAACGGGAACGTTTCCCTGTTGTGGTTGCTTTTTTGGTGCAAAAGCCCGTCAAGTACAATCATGCTTGCATGAAATTGGATTTGCCGAATGGCATCTTCTGAATAGTTACAGGATATAATAAGACGAGAGTGTGCAGATGTTTGGAGAAACATAACATTCAATGCTGCTTTTTTTAGATAAAAATACAATAAATTCGAGGAGGATACTTAATATGAAAGGTTTATTCCGAGTAGCCTGTGGAGTGCCTAGAGTACACATTGGAAATGTAGAAAAGAATTGTAGGGAAATCATAACACTTTATAGAGATTACGGAAAAAAAGTGGACCTTTTAGTAACCCCGGAACTTTCTATGACGGGATATACTTGCGCAGACTTATTTTTTCATAGAAACTTGCTTACCAATGTAAACGCGCATTTGAAAAAAATGATGGACATAACAAAAGAGTATGGGAAAGAAGGTGCAGGTCTTGTAGTGGGATTGCCATTTGAGTTAGATGGAGAGCTGTTTAACTGTGCTGCTTTATTGCATAATGGAACATGTATTGCACTTATTCCTAAAACCTATTTACCAAATTATGGAGAATTCTATGAAAAACGATGGTTTACTGCAAGAAAAATGGAGACACGCTTGCTGCATGTAGAAGGGATTGGTACGGTGCCTTTTGGAAATCAAGCAGTTATTTCCTTTGGAGAGGGTTTGACAAAAGTGAAGTTGGGGATTGAAGTATGTGAAGATGCTTGGGCGCCAATTTCGCCTGCCAGACTTTTAGCGTTGCAGGGTGCAGAAATTATTGTTAATATATCTGCCTCCAATGAGGTAATCGGAAAAGCACAGTATCGAAGAAATCTGATTGGAAGCATGTCTGCGGCATGTATTTGTGGTTATGTATATGCGTCAGCAGGACGTTATGAATCCACCTCGGATGTAGTGTTTAGTGGACATTGTCTTATGTATGAAAATGGAAAATTGATTGGCGAACGAAAACCATTTGAAGATGGTGTTTTAATAAAAGATTTTCAGTTGAACAAAATTCGCCATGATCGCTTGGCAAACAAAACGTTTTCCGAATGCAAAAGAGATTTTCAGAATAATACCTACGATTTGTTAGAGTGTGAAAAAACAATTATGGAGAAAAAAGATCTTTTGACAAAAGTATCAATGACTCCATTTGTGCCGTCTCATGATGCGTTGGAACGATGTCTGTCTATTTTTCAAATGCAGGTGGCAGGTTTGCAAAGAAGAATCGAAACTACCCATTGCAAATGTGTAGTTGTAGGAGTATCAGGAGGCCTTGATTCTACATTGGCATTATTGGTATCGGCACAGGCAGTAAAAAATCTGGGACTTCCATCCACAACAGTAATGGGAATTACTATGCCTGGTTTTGGAACTACAAATAGAACAAAAAATAATTCTACAACATTAATGGAATTGTTAGGTTGTGAGATTCGTGAAATCTCTATTGTAGATTCTGTGAGACAGCATTTTAAAGATATTGGGCATGAGGAGCATGTACATGATATTACTTATGAGAATTGTCAAGCTAGAGAGCGCACACAGATTCTTATGGATGTGGCAAACAAAGAAGGGGGATTTGTTGTTGGTACAGGAGATTTGTCAGAACTTGTGCTTGGATGGTGTACCTATAATGGAGATCATATGAGCATGTATGCAGTAAATACCAGTATTCCAAAAACATTGGTACGTTCTCTTGTTGACCAAGTGGGACATCACATGGGGCATCATGGATTTGAAGGGATTGAAGCTGTTATTGAAGATATTATTGATACTCCGGTTAGCCCGGAATTGCTTCCTCCTAATCCAGATGGTACCATTGCACAAAAAACAGAAGATACCGTTGGTTCGTATATATTACATGACTTTTTTCTATACTATACCCTTCGGTATGGAATGGATCAAAATGAAATATTTGAATTATGCAAATGTGCAGTAGAGCAAAATGAGGAATATAGATTTAGCGAGGAAGAAATTAAAAAATGGCTGAATGTATTTTATACTCGTTTCTTCCGTCAACAATTCAAGCGAAATTGTATGCCGGATGGAGTAAAAGTGGGTACGGTATCAGTTAGTCCAAGAGGAGATTTACGATTGCCGTCAGAAATTGAATTTGAAGAATGGTTATAAAGAAAAGGGATTGTCTTATCTGAAATTTAGTGGGACAATCCCTTTTTTGACGAATAAAATGTAATTATTTTCATAAGATATAAATAGTGGCTACTGATAAAAAATGTCAGTTTAGTGTTATTGAAAAAATATAGCCAATTAAAGCGTTGCAACAAGAAGAGAAGTTTGGTATTCTGAACAAGGTTAGTCGTGACTAACAAGCGTGTATAAATCATGTAGACTCCTCATGCTAAGCTGGAAGAAAGGATACTTTTATTAGGGTATTTGTAACTGCTAACTTCCAGTGAGGAGTGCTGCAAAAGAAATTTGACAGTTTCTCCTGTTTATGCAGGGTTACTATAAAATTGAGGAGGCAATAAAGATGAATTATTTAGAAATCGAAAAGGTAATTGGAAGAGAAATTTTGGATTCTAGAGGAAATCCAACGGTTGAAGCAGAAGTTACTTTAGTGGATGGAACTGTAGGAAGAGGAACTGCCCCAAGCGGAGCATCTACAGGAGAGTTTGAAGCACTTGAACTTAGAGATGGAGATAAAAACAGATATCTTGGAAAAGGTGTGACAAAGGCTGTAGAAAATATTAATACAGCAATTTCACAGGCTATTGTAGGATTAGATGCGTCTGATATTTATGCGGTCGATGCTGCTATGATTAAAGCCGATGGAACAAAAGGAAAAACAAAACTTGGTGCCAACGCTATTTTGGCTGTTTCTATTGCAACAGCGCGAGCAGCAGCTACAGCACTTGATATTCCATTGTATCGTTTTCTTGGTGGAATTTCCGGAAACCGACTTCCAGTTCCTATGATGAATATTGTAAATGGTGGATGTCATGCGTTATCATCTGGTCTTGATGTACAGGAGTTTATGATTATGCCAGTTGGGGCTCCAAATTTCAAAGAATGTTTAAGATGGTGTGCGGAAGTATTCCATGCACTTGCAGCTATTTTAAAAGAAAGAGGACTTGCTACCTCTGTTGGAGATGAAGGTGGATTTGCACCTGCTTTGGCATCCGATGAAGAAGCCATTGAGACTATTCTTGAAGCGATTCAAAAAGCTGGATATGAGCCAGGAAAAGATTTCAGAATTGCTATGGATGCAGCATCTTCTGAATGGAAAACTGGAAAAGTGGGAGAGTACAAGCTACCAAAGGCTGGTACCGTATATACTTCCGAACAGTTGATTGCTCACTGGAAATCGCTTGTAGACAAATATCCAATTGTTTCTATTGAGGATGCCCTAGATGAGGAAGATTGGGAAGGATGGAAAAAACTGACAGAAGAATTGGGAGATAGAGTGCAGCTTGTAGGTGATGATTTATTTGTAACAAATACAGAAAGATTATCAAAAGGTATTGCACAGGGTTGCGGTAACTCCATTTTAATTAAGTTAAATCAGATTGGTTCTATTTCTGAAACATTAGAAGCAATTAAAATGGCACATAAAGCAGGATATACTGCAATTTCTTCCCATCGTTCCGGTGAGACTGCAGATACTACCATTGCAGATTTAGCAGTAGCATTGAATACTTGCCAGATTAAGACTGGTGCGCCAAGTAGATCAGAGCGTGTGGCAAAATACAATCAGTTATTGCGTATTGAAGAGGAACTTGGAGAATCAGCTGTTTATCCACAGATGGATGCTTTTCATGTAAAATAATGTAATAGATTAAAAAGATGTAGGGATGTCACGGATAGAATTGTGATGTCCCTATTTTCTTGTAGCAAAAGCCTTCCAAGAAAATGTTTCATTTTCATGACAAAGAATGGGAAAACTGCTATAATAAACCGAGATAATGGAAAGAGAGGATTTTTTTATGCGTTTAACCTATGTTTTTCAACTTGGCAAACAATATGCAGTTTTTGGCTTCGTTGCGGCAATCGTATCTATTTTGTTGATGGCTTTTGGTAGTGCCATTTATTTTAAACGTTCCAATCAAGAGAATAGAAAATTTCCGTGGACAAAATTTGTGGCAGGCGGTTTATTTGTGTTCTATTTTAGTATTGTTCTCGGTGCTACCATGTTAAATCGTGGACAATATGAGCATGGGATGACACAATTAGGGTTATTTGAAACATACAAAGACGCTTGGTACGAAGCGGATATGGTGGAGTGGCGAAATCTTGTATTAAATGTGATGATGTTTTGTCCTATTGGTTTTTTGCTTCCATTTACCGTTCCTTGTTTTCGGAAATGGTGGATTACATATTTGGCAGGTTTTGGTTGTACCGTTTTTATTGAAACATTGCAATATGTACGAAGATGTGGAGTGTTTCAGACGGATGATTTGCTTAATAATTTTATTGGTGCAACCATTGGATTTGGTTGCTTTCAATTGGTTATATTAATTAAAAATAAATGGTTAAGGCGTAACTTACATATTCGAAGAACTGTATTGTGTCAAATTCCTCTGTTTGTAACAGTGATAGGTTTCGTTAGTATTTTTGCTGTGTATCAGTGTAAAGAATATGGGAATTTGAAGATGGAAAATGTGCAACATTATAATATGTCAAATATTCACATTACATCAGAAGTGGCATATGCTCAGGAAGAAGCAGAAGATTATGTGTCGCAGGTAAAAACATATAATCGAGAGGAAGCATTTGAGTTGGCAAAACACATATTTTGGTGTGCGGGTATGAACATTAATCCGTCGGATTGTGCTTATTATGATGAACGAGCTACTTTTTATGCCGATAATAAGGCAGCTGCTATATGGTTAAATTATCAAGGTGGGACATACGAACTGCAAAATTATTCCCAACAATTTGACTCTCATAATAATGCCATTGCCTTAAAAAAAGATGCCACTTTTGAAGAATTAAAAGAGGCTTTGGCGGAGTATGAGATCATAGTTCCTGAAAATGCCACTTTTGCTACAGATGGTTTGGGGAGTTATACGATCAATATCCCTGCTTCTTGTCAGACAGGTGAAAGTAGCATTTCTGGTGTAATTTGTGCAAACTATACAGTGAATGACATGTTTGCGTATTTAAAATGTTTTTTGATGGAAAGGAAAATCTATAAACAAGTTTCTGTTATGTCTGAAAAAGAAGTCGTGCAGTGTATACAAAATGGAGAGTTTTCAGAAATCGTTACAGAAGAAGGTGCAGTAATAGATTTATCTACTGTTCAGAATATAAATATTACTGCAATAGAGAAAAACTATATTGCAGACTCCAAAGGATATTTTCGACCTTATTACAAAGTTTCTGTATTGTGTAATGATGTAGAAGGGGTTATTGAAATATCTGCCATTTCAAGGGAAGATTAGCGGCTATTTGTTATGCTGTTGTGTTGTCAAAAAGGAAATCGTCACGATGGTTTGTTGTATCTGTTGTGATAGAGAAAAAAGTTGTAAAATATTAGCAATTGGTGTAAACTTAAAGAAATAGAATGTCGAAATACTATACAATAAAAGAATGGGTAAATAGGTATACAGATAAAATGTGTATAAAGGATTGGAGGAATTATTATGTTAAATAGTACATCATCCGTATTAACAGGTAACATGGAAACTTATGCATCATCTGTAACAAATCAAAAAGAACAAAAGAAAGAGATAACGGATACTTCAGAAAAGGCAGCGGTTGTTTATGAAAAATCTTCAGATACAAGCAAAAAAGGAACCTATTCTGTAACAAAGATGAGCGCAGAACAACGTAGTGCATTAATCGAGCAATTAAAGAGTGATCAGGAGACCAGACAACAGCAATTAATGGATATTGCAAAGCAGTTGATGACAAAACAGGGAACTGCTTATCAAAACTCTATATTTTCTATCGAGACAGACGATGACAGCGTTTGGAAGTTTTTGGCAAGTGGAGAATATACTGTTGATGAAGCTGCACAGGAACAGGCAAAACAGTTGATTTCAGAGGATGGCTATTATGGAATCAAGCAAACTTCAGAGCGTTTGTTTGATTTTGCTAGTGCATTAGCAGGTGATGACGAAGAACTGATGCAGAAGATGCAGAAGGCAATTCATAAAGGATATGAAGAGGCTACGAAGTCTTGGGGAAAAGAGCTTCCATCTATTTGTAAAGATACATTAGATGCAACAGACAAACTATTTGAAGAATATTATACATCAAAATCTGCTTCTGTAGAAGAATAATAAGGAGGCGATAGTTATGGCTGCATATGGATATTTTGCAGGTTTATTTGGAACCAGCTCACAATCAAACAATGGAATGTCTAATATATATAGTAATTTAGGACAATACAATACCATTCAAAAAGGTGCATACAAAAAATTATTATCCGCTTATTATAAAACTGCCTCTGATGAGGATACTGACGATGACAAACAGACTTCTATTAAGTCGTTGGTTTCTTCTTCTGATAAGAGTGCCTATTCAAAGACAACGAAATATGCAAGTGAGTTATCTTTGGCAAGTAAGGACTTGCTTGTTAGCCAGAATGGTGACTTATATGATGAGGGTAATGAGGAAGAACTGGCGACAAAGGTTAAGAGTTTTGTGAGTTCTTATAACACAGTATTGGCAGATGCAAAAAAGAGTGATTCTACAACTGTGCGTAATTTGGCAACTGGGTTGGAAAATACAACTGCTTCTTATGCAAAGAAGTTGGAGACGATTGGTATTACTGTGAATTCTGATAATACCTTGTCTGTAGATACAGATAAATTAAAAAATGCAGATAAGTCCACAGTAAAAAGTGTATTAGGTACTTCCTCTGGTTTTGCAGGTTCTACTATGAAGTTGGCTTCTCAAATTAGTTCTACAGCAACAGCCGCAGTAAATGGATTTAGTACATATAGTTCTTATGGAACATATGCTTTGGCAAGCAGCGGCAGTTATTATGATTTGTATTCGTAGAGATTACAGGCATAGCTGTAAAGGTATTATTTTTCAATATTAGCTACGAAAAGCATCTGGAAAATAACTGAAAGCAGTTGTTTTTTCGATGCTTTTTACGCGTATAAAAGGAGGTGGATGCAGTGAATCAACAGTTGGCATTGCAAATTTTAGGATTGAGTGGAGTTGTGACAAGAGAACAAGTAAAAAGAGCATATCGTGTTCTTTGTAAAAAACTGCATCCGGATGACAATTCTTCCAAAGAGGCATATGAACAATATTTGCAGGTGCAGATGGCCTATCAGTGGATGATGGCTTATTATGCCTTTCCGACGGAACAAAAACAAGTGCATATTTACGGAAATACTACGTCTAAAACGAATACAACAACAGCTAGACAAACAGGGAAAATAATTGGTGGAGGACCTATTTCTGAACAACAGACTACAGCGCAACAGTATCGGCGAATGCAGGCTAAAAAATTAGAACAGGAACGCAAACAACAACAAAAAGAAGAGCAGGAGCGCAAGAAAAAAATATGGGAAGCTATGCAGAATGCAAGAAAACTGCCTTCCCAGCGAGAGGCGGAAAAATGGAAAAAGATTGAAGCCAAACGGGAAGCGGAACGCATTGCAGAGATTATCAAGCAATTGATTATGCTTGAGGAAACGAACAAAAAATAGATAACTTGAAAAATAGAAATGAAAGAGGAGTAAGGTAGAATTGTGTTTCCAAAGGAAAACGCTTTCTTTACATTTTATTTTGTGTTAGAATGGAAGTTAGATACACATTAGATTGAACCATAGATTGGGAGGAATTAGAAATGGCAATCAAAGGTACAGAATTATTTGTAAAAGCATTGAGAGAAGAGGGAGTGGATACCTTATTTGGATATCCAGGAGGTCAGGCAATTGATTTGTTTGATGCTTTATATGATCAAGAAGATATACGAGTGATTTTACCACGACATGAGCAGGCTTTGATTCATGCGGCGGATGGATATGCTCGTTCTACTGGAAAAGTAGGAGTTTGTTTAGTAACAAGTGGACCGGGAGCAACAAACCTTGTAACGGGAATTGCGACAGCGAATTATGATAGCGTTCCACTTGTGTGTTTTACTGGTCAGGTTCCATTGAATTTGATGGGTAATGATGCGTTTCAGGAAGTAGATATTGTAGGAGTTACAAGAGGGATTTGTAAATATGCGGTGACTGTTCGCGATAGAGAGGAATTGCCTCGTATTATTAAAGAAGCCTTTTATATTGCAAGAACAGGAAGACCGGGACCTGTTGTAATAGATTTACCAAAAGATATTCAGCAGGCAATGGGAACAGAAGAATATCCTACTACTGTAAATATTCGCGGATATAAACCAAATGATGCAGTTCATATGCGTCAGATAAAAAAAGCAGTGCAATTGCTGAATGATGCAAAACAACCATTGTTCTTAATTGGTGGTGGTGTAAATATTGCAAGAGCCAACAAAGAGATGGAAGAATTGCTTAATAAAACACAGGTTCCTATGATTACAACAATTATGGGAAAGGGTGCTGCATCTACACAGCATGAGCTGTATCTTGGAAATATCGGAATTCATGGAAGTTATGCAGCAAATCATGCAGTTACAGAATGTGATGTTCTTTTCTCTATTGGAACACGTTTTAATGACCGAATTACAGGTAAGATAAGTGAATTTGCAAAACATGCAACAATTGTACATATAGATATTGATGCGGCATCCATTTCGAAAAATATTGCAGTGGATGTGCCTATTGTGGCAGATGCAAAACTTGCACTTGAGGCAATACTTGATGTTTTGGCGAAGAAGAGCATGGATGTGCCATATGAAGAAGACAGAGCAAAATGGTTGAAAAAAGTATTAGATTGGAAGAAGAAATATCCAATCCATATGAAAGAGCAGGATGGATTGACACCAGAAAAAGTGATTCGTGCAGTAAATGACCGTTATAAGGATTCTGTTATTGTAACAGATGTAGGACAGAATCAATTATGGACTACACAGTACATTGATTTGGATGTGAATCGTCAGTTGTTGACTTCCGGAGGTCTTGGTACTATGGGATATGGTTTCCCTGCTGCTATGGGGGCTCAGCTTGGTAATCCAGAGAAGAAAGTAATTGCATTTTCCGGAGATGGAGGTTTCCAGATGAATATTCAGGAAATGGCTACAGCAGTTATTTTACGACTTCCGCTTGTATTAATTGTATTTAACAATGGCTATCTTGGAAATGTAAGACAGTGGCAGGAATTATATTTTAACAAGAGATATTCCAGCACTCGTTTAATGTATCATGAACCTGGCGATGAAGAGAATTGGAAGTATACACCAGATTTTGTAAGACTTGCGGAAAGTTATAATGCAGCAGGAATTCGTGTTACAGAAGAAAGTCAAATTAAAGAAGCACTTGATCTTGCAGATTCTCGTAAGGATGGTCCAACTTTGATTGAGGTTATCATTGACCCTGAGGCAAATGTTTGGCCTATGGTACCGGCAGGAAATACTTTAGATGATATGATTATGGATTGTTAGGAGGAAGAATAGATGATGACAAAAAGATGGGTTTCTCTTTATGTAGAGAATCAAATAGGTGTACTTGCAAAAATTTCTGGTCTTTTTTCTGGAAAATCCTATAACTTACAAAGTTTGACTGTTGGAGAAACAGAAGATCCTACTGTTTCCAGAATGACGATTGGTATGCTTAGTGATGATATTACGTTTGAACAAATAAAGAAACAGTTAAATCGTTGTGTAGAGGTAATCAAAGTAGTAGATTTTACCAATGCAGCTACGAGAATGCGAGAGATACTTTTTATCAAAGTCAATAGTTGTTCTTTGGCAGACAAGGAAGAAATTTTCCGTTTGACACAAGTGTTTGGACTTGATGTGGTGGATTATAGAGGCGAGAGTTTGTTGGTAGAATGTATTAAGAGTGAAGATGATAATAATGAGATGGTTGCATTGTTTAATCGTACATTTCCAAATCGAATCGAAGTGGTTCGTGGTGGAAACGTTGCAATCGAACGTGCTTAGTGTATAGAATAGCCTGTCGCAAAATGCGACAGGCTATTGCTATGAAGGAGGATTGGCAAATGGATATGGAGCGATTGGAAAAGCAAATGAAATTTTGTTTGGAGATTGACAAAGAAAAAGAAATAGGACGGCAAACGTATCGTTCGGATGGAATACACAAGGAAAACGATTCAGAACATGCTTGGCACATGGCAGTTATGACATTGTTATTAAGTGAATACGCTAATGAGAAAATAGATGTATTGCGGACAATTAGTATGTTGCTGATTCATGATTTAGTAGAAATTTACGCGGGCGATACTTACGCATATGATGAGGAGGGCAAAAAAACGCAAAGAGCCAGAGAGGAAGCTGCTGCGGACAAATTGTTTGCAATTCTTCCAAAGGATCAAGAACAATTTTTACGTGGTTTATGGGAAGAATTTGAAGCGGCAGAAACGCCAGAAGCTCAATTTGCACGCACCATGGACAATGTGCAGCCTACGATGTTAAATGCGGCTACAGATGGGAAGGCTTGGATAGAACATGCGGCAAGACTTTCTAAAATTTTAGAAAGAAATCAGAGGACAGAAAAGGGTTCTAAGGCAATATGGGAATATTCATACAATCATTTCATTCAACCCAATGTAGCAAAAGGGAGAATTATAGATGATGTAAACCAATGATTTAACGGTTGAGTTTTTATATTGGGAAAATTTAGGGCCAAAAGCAGGTGGCAGGTATTGCAATCGTAACGATGTGATGCAAACATCTTCTCAACAGAAAATGTTTGTGATATGATGATACAAGGACTGTGAGTAACACTCAAAAGGTTAAATGAATAAAAAACAGGAAGGATAAAATACAATGGAATTATGGGATATTTACGATGAAAACAAACAGAAAACCGGGAGAACAATGAAGCGAAACGATTGGAATATGAAAGAGGACGAGTTTCATTTAACTGTGCTTGGCGTGCTTCAAAGACCGGATGGAAAGTTTTTGATTACAAAACGTGTAATGACAAAATCATGGGCACCTGGATGGTGGGAAGTATCAGGAGGTGCAGCACAGGCTGGTGAAGATTCGCAGGATGCCATTCGTCGTGAAATTATGGAAGAAGTGGGACTGGATGTTTCCGGTGCGGAAGGCGGTTTATTTTATACCTATAAACGAGTGAATCCAGAAGAGAAAGATAACTATTTTGTAGATGTTTATCGTTATGTAATGGATTTTACAGAAGAGGATATTCAGTTGCAGGAAGAAGAGACGGACGGGTTTAAAATTGCATCGTTAGAAGAAATACAAGAATTAGTAAAAAAGGACAACTTTTTACACTATGCCAGCATTGAATCTGTTTTTAGAGGAGAGAAACTTTTGAATGAGGAAACTCAAAAATAAAGCGAAACTGCTTATGGAGATTAGATGGTGTCATGAGACAAACAGATGCTAGAGTAAGAGGTTGGATATGAAAAAATTAGTGATTGGAATATTGGCTCATGTAGATGCAGGAAAAACTACTTTGTCTGAGGGGATGTTATATACCAGTGGTGTGCTTCGTAAGCTGGGAAGAGTGGATCATAAAGATTCTTTTTTGGATAACTTTTCTTTAGAAAAAGAACGTGGGATAACTATTTTTTCCAAACAGGCTAGATTTGTATGGAAGGATATGGAAGTTACGTTATTAGATACACCGGGACATGTGGATTTTTCTACAGAGATGGAAAGAACGTTGCAGGTGCTTGATTATGCAATTTTAGTAATCAATGGTTCGGATGGTGTGCAGGGACACACAGAAACCTTGTGGAGACTGCTTCAGCGTTATGAAATTCCGACCTTTTTGTTCGTAAACAAAATGGATTTGGTGGAGGAAAATAAGAAAGAATTGCTGGAAGAGTTGCAGAAAAAACTAGCAGATGGTTGTGTGGATTTTTCACCTGAAGCAAAAGCGGATAAAAATACTTTTTATGAAACGGTTGCTATGTGCGAAGAAGAAGCTTTGGACATGTATATGGAAACAGAGCAGGTAGACCATGAAAAAATCGTAGAGTTGATTGCAAAGCAAAAATTATTTCCTTGTATGTTTGGTTCTGCTTTAAAAATGGATGGAGTGGAAGTTTTTTTGGATACCCTTTGTGAATACACAGAAGAAAAAAAGTATTCTCAGGAATTTGGAGCCAAAGTATACAAAATTGCCAGAGATGAGCAGAATAATAGACTCACTTATCTAAAAATAACGGGTGGAACCCTAAAAGTGAAAATTCCATTGTCAAATCAAGCTGCTTTGGAAGATGGACGAGAACACGGCCAATTGTGGGAAGAAAAGGTAAATCAAATCCGTTTATACTCTGGAGAACGGTTTGAGGCAGTATCAGAAGTATCGGCAGGAGAAATTTGTGCTGTATTAGGACTGGAACATACATTTCCGGGACAAGGACTTGGGACCGATCGTGATAAAATGTTACCATTACTGGAACCGGTTTTGACGTATCAGATTTTGCTGGAACCGGAAGTGGATGGGGCAGAAGTATTTCGCCGCATCAAAGTTCTTGAGGAGGAAGATCCGCAGCTACATGTAGTGTGGGATGAAAAGCTGAGAGAAATCCATATACAGTTGATGGGAGAGGTCCAGACAGAAATTTTAAAGCAGGTAATAAAAGAACGATTTGGATATATAGTCACTTTTGGTGAAGGTAATTTAGTGTATAAAGAAACCATTGCTAATGTAGTAGAGGGAGTGGGGCATTTTGAACCGCTTCGTCACTACGCTGAAGTACATTTGGTGTTGGAACCGGGAGAGCAAGGAAGTGGTTTGCAATTTTTTACAGATTGCAGTGAAGATTTGTTAGATAAAAACTGGCAAAGGCTTATATACACCCATTTAGAAGAAAAAGAACATGTGGGAGTGTTGACAGGTTCCCCTATCACAGATATGAAAATAACATTGGTGGCAGGAAAGGCACATATGAAGCATACAGAGGGCGGTGATTTTCGTCAGGCAACTTATCGTGCAATTCGACAAGGGCTTAAAATGGCGGAATCGGTTTTGTTAGAACCTTACTATCAATTTTCTTTACATCTGCCTATGGAGCAAGTGGGACGGGCAATGAATGATATTCAACGGATGAATGGTACGTTTAGCGAACCTGAGATTGTAGATGGAGTTGCATTCATACAGGGAAATGCTCCGGTATCTACCATGAGAGGGTATGTAAAAGAAGTGCATGGATATACGCATGGAAAGGGACGGTTGGAATGCCAATTGTTAGGATATTTGCCGTGTCACAATCAAGAAGAAGTGGTGGAACAACTTGGATATGACAGTGAGGCTGATTTGGAAAATCCTACTTGTTCCGTCTTTTGCGCTCATGGGTCAGGCTTTTTAGTGCCTTGGAATGAAGTTTCTGAACATATGCATTTGGAATATCAACTTAAGAAAGAAACGAATTTTTCAGAGGAAGTACCAATGGTAAAACGGCAGAGTACCGTATCTTTGGAACGAGAAGAAGCGGATTTGCAGCAAATTATGCTTCGGGAATTTGGAGAAAAGCGAAAGCGTTTTGATGATTATGGAAATGTGTACTACAGCGAAGAAGAACGAAAAACATTAAAACCAATTAACATAGAGAAAGTAGCAGGTGATCCCAAGTACGAAAAGAAGCCAAAACTTCAGAAACCGCAAAAAGAATATTTATTGGTTGATGGGTATAATATTATTTTTTCTTGGGAAGAATTGAATGAGTTGTCAAAAACTAATTTAGATGCTGCAAGAATGAAATTGTTAGATTGTTTATGCAATTATCAGGGATATCATAAAAAAGAAGTGATCGTAGTATTTGACGCATATAAAGTGAAAGGAAATCCGGGAAGTGTAGAACCTTATCATAATATTTATGTAGTCTTTACAAAAGAAGCGGAAACTGCAGATATGTACATTGAAAAAGTGACTCACGAAATTGGGAAGAAACATAGAGTGACAGTTGCTACTTCTGATGGTTTGGAGCAGGTTATTATTATGCAGCAAGGTGCATTGCGCATGTCTGCCACAGAGTTAAAGAAGCATATAGAGTGGACAGAGGAGCAAATTGGGTTGCATTTGTCCTAATCTTCATGAAAACCAACGATTTTTCTCACTACTCACATAAAAAAAGGAGAGCAAATTGCTACTCCTTTTTTAAAAATCTGTCCCATTCTACAAAAGAATGTGTATAAGTTGCCTCGATGAAATAAGTTTCGTATTCTCCGTCAATACTAATGTTACAATGACCATCGGCAAGTTCCTTAATAGAATAAATGGTGTTATTTTCCTGATCTTTGAAAAAATCTGCATATTTTTCTGGATCAATCAAAGTATCATCCACGGCTTCTTTTAAATTGTTGTCTGCGTCATAAACTTTATATCCCTCTGCTACAGCTTTGACTAAAGAAGCATCTGTAAAGGTTACAATAACATTATTTGCACGCATATCATGGATATCTCTGTTGTGTCTGTTGTTTGCAAGAATTGTAACATTGTCCAGTTCAAGAGTGAACGTGCTGCCTGAATAAGAAATAGATGCGATTACTGCATCTTCAAAGGAAAATTGTTCCAATTCGTCTGTTGATTTGTATTGCATGATTGGTACTCCTTTCTATATTATGCGCCAAGTCGCTTGTGAAATAAAATGTATGTTGTATATGTTTGGTAAATAATATTGTCATTGGCGCGTTTATTCAAACATCATTATATGACTAAAAATATGGGGAAACAAGAAAAATTTTATAAATTTGTTTACTTATTTGTCGTCATCTGATAGAATTTGTAGGTGGAATTGCAGAAAAGGAGCGAAAAATATGAAGAAAAAGATAGGCAAAATTGCTGCAGGAGTAATGGGAGTTATTATGGGAAGTGCAGTGGTTTTGGGACAACCAAATTACAACATGTCCATAGATATAAAGGAAAATATAGCTACAACACAGAGTAGTGATTTTGTTGGAGAAGATGGGGCTACAGATGCTCCAGAGAGTGTAACGGCAGATGTTTCTAATGCGTCTATAGATGATACCAAAATTACAAACACTACCTATATCAATTATGGAGAAGGTGGTGTGTTAGTAAATGTGATTAAAGATTCTCCTTCCTCTGAACAAGGTACAGAACAAACAGGAGAAAGTGATGTAGATAGTGTAGAAGAATCACAGGAAACTACATCGCCGGAAGTAACAGAAGAGGTTATGTCGGAAGAAGAACTTTCTACACAGACATCCTCAACTATGAGTAATACTTATATTTCTTCCAGCGTAGAATTAGTAGATGCTTGTTTGACAGAAGAAGAGAAGGCGGAAGTAATTGCAGGTGGTACAAAGGAATTGCGTGTTACGATCCATGTGGCAGCAGAAGAAGAATTAAAACAGAAAAAACTGGAAGAAATCGCTACAGCGATGGATGATTACATGCTTGCTACTACTGGGTTATCTTTTTGTAATTATCTGCAAATTACAGTAGAAAAGAAAAATGCGGAAACTGGTGAATGGAAAAAAATGAAAAACTTTGATACACCAGTGAAGGTTAGTATAGACATTCTGCCTGAGTTTCAAAATGCAGAAGGTTCTTTTCAAATGTTAGCACCAAATGGCAATGTATACGATTTGTTAGATGATGAAGATACCTATGAGCAGACGATTACATTTTCTATGCGTGGAACAGGAGTGTATGCACTTTGTTATCAAGCACCAATTGTAGAAAATCAATCCACTCCGGCACCAACTGTAAAGTCTTCCTTTTTAGGAAAACTCATGAAAAGTGATTTGTGTTTATGGCATGGAATTATGATTGCGTTTTTTATTATTGGATTGACATGGGTTGCTGCTATAAATGCAAAGAAAAGAAGAATTATTTTCATGGGAGTAATGGATGTACTCTTTTTGATTTGTGCAATCTTGGGAAGATGCTTGTATTGTTGGTGTTTCCTTGTGGCATTTATTATCATTTTATTCTTGGTACATGTATGGAAAACAAAGAGTATGGCTTCAAAAAGAAAATAAATAGTTGATTTCCTTATAAAGTAAGAGACGGTTTTGTAAAAATAAATGTTACGAAACCGTCTTTTTTACGCGAGTAGTAAGGAAAAGCGAGTGCTTGTGTGAAGATTTGACGAGAACGTGATAATCTGAGAAACTGGCAAAGTGTGTTTCTTGCTGATAAAATAAAAAAAGAACTCGCTAAGGAGTTCTTTAATCGGGTTGGGCTGTTATAAAAACAGTCAACAGCTCGTAGCGGAATCGAACCGCTGTTTTCGCCGTGAGAGGGCGACGTCTTAGCCGCTTGACCAACGAGCCATAATATGTATCTTTAAGTATTCTATCATGACTCTCTTAGAAAGGCAAGTGTTTTTTTGTTATAGGAGTAGTTTTGTGGAGCGAAACTTTTGTGAATGAAGGGTTTGAAGGGACTAATTTATTTTGTTTGAAAAAAATTGCAAAAAAGTTAAAAAAAGTATTGACAAAGTATAGTTTGATGTATATAATCTAAAGAGTAGTCTTGAGAGAGACAAAACACTGCGGGTGTAGTTCAATGGTAGAACACTAGCCTTCCAAGCTAGATACGTGGGTTCGATTCCCATCACCCGCTTTTTCACAACTGTTATAGTTGTTACTAAATGATGTTACGTGAGTAAGAGTGGACGTGAGTCCACTCTTTTGCTTTGCTTTTGTGAAAAAGACAGGAGGTATTTATGAGTGCAAGGGAAGAGTACGAACTTCGTACAGAACAATTAATTTTGCCCCTCGTTGAAAAGAATCAATTTGAACTTGTTGACGTGGAGTATGTAAAAGAAGGCGGGACTTGGTATTTAAGGGCATACATTGATAAAGAAGGTGGAATAACTATAAATGACTGTGAAGTAATCAGTCGTGAACTTAGTGAGTTGCTGGATCGAGAAGATTTTATTCCAGATGCCTATATATTAGAAGTAAGCTCCCCAGGGTTGGGAAGACAATTAAAAAAAGAGAAAGATTTTGAGAGAAATCTTGGAAAAGAAGTAGAAGTAAAACTTTATAAAGCAATTGAATTGTATGATGAAAAAGGAAAAGCGGTTAAGGAAAAGGAATTTTTCTGTTTCCTAAAGGCATATGATACAGAGAATTTTGTGTTAGCTTTTAATGAAGAAGACAGTCAGGAAGATTGTTTGGTACTGCCACGAAAAGATGTTGCTATTATACGATTAGCAGTACATTTTTGATTTTATTTATAGACAGAATGCTTATTATTTGGAAAATCTTAAATTATTTGGGAATTTTTGTCGAAATAATAAGAAATGCGAAAAAATCTGTCTCAATGAAAACACAAATACATTTTTTACAGTCTGAAATAAACGAACAAATTTAGGAGGATAATACCATGAAGGCAAAAGGGAATTCAGATTTAATTGAAGCATTAAATCAGATTGAGAAGGAAAAGGGAATTAGCAAAGAGATTTTGCTTGAAGCACTTGAGAATTCATTGCTTGTGGCATGTAAGAATCATTACGGAAAAAGCGATAATATTCAGGTGGACATCAACAGAGAAAACGGTAGTGTAGCTGTATTTGCGGAGAGAGAAATTGTAGAAGTTGTGGAAGATCCGGTAACACAGATTGATGTAGTGGAAGCAAAAGTGAAATTTCCTAAGAATGAAATCGGAGATGTTGTCCGCATTGAGGTAACACCTAAGAACTTTGGAAGAATTGCAGCACAAAAGGCAAAACAGGTTGTTGTACAGAAGATTCGTGAAGAGGAGAGAAAAGGTCTTTACGAGCAGTATTACAGCATGGAAAAAGAAATTGTTACAGGAATCGTACAGCGTTATGTTGGTAATAACATAAGTGTGAATCTTGGAAAAGTGGATGCGATTCTTACCGAGAATGAACAAGTGCGTGGTGAACGTTTCCGTCCAACAGAAAGAATTAAATTGTACATCGTGGAAGTAAAAGATACCACAAAGGGACCAAAGATTACCGTATCCAGAACACATCCAGAACTTGTAAAACGCTTGTTTGAGTCAGAAGTGGCAGAAGTGAAAGATGGTACAGTTGAGATTAAGAGTATTGCAAGAGAAGCTGGTTCAAGAACAAAGATGGCTGTTTGGACAGAAGAGGCAGATGTAGATCCAGTTGGAGCATGTGTAGGTGTAAATGGTGTTAGAGTAAATTCTATTGTAGAAGAACTTCGTGGAGAAAAGATTGATATTATTACATGGAGTGATGACCCAGCGGTACTTATTGAGAATGCACTTAGTCCTGCAAAAGTGGTATCTGTAGATGTCAATGTGGAAGAGAAGAGTGCTGAAGTAGTAGTGCCTGATTATCAGCTTTCCTTAGCAATTGGTAAAGAAGGTCAGAATGCAAGACTTGCAGCAAGACTTACCAATTATAAGATTGATATAAAGAGCGAATCCCAAGTGGGACTTACACCAACTGAGCAACCAGTTGAAGAATAACCGTTATAGTCTATAAAATGACTAAACTGTAAGGAATAACATGCAGCAAATGTTTGCTTAGCGAAGAAAGAAGGAGCTTTTTCATGATGAAGAAAAAAATTCCATCCAGACAATGTGTGGGTTGTAATGAGATGAAAAATAAAAAAGAGCTTTTAAGAGTGATTAAGACACCAGAGGGCGAGATTGTATTGGATTCTACTGGTAGAAAGAATGGACGCGGAGCATACATTTGTCAGTCAGTTGCGTGTTTTCAAAAAGCAAAACAGTCTAAGGCGCTGGAAAAAAGCCTAAAAACCTCAATTCCTGCACAGATTTATGACGAATTAGAAAAGGAGTTGAGAGAGTTTGAGTGAGAGTAAAGTGATAGGCTATTTAGGTCTTGCTACAAAGGCTGGTAAACTTGTGAGCGGTGAATTTATGACAGAGAAATCTGTGAAAGAAGGCAGAGCAAAAGTTGTGATTGTGGCAGAGGATGCTTCCGATAATACAAAGAAAATGTTTTCTAATATGTGTGAATTTTATCATGTGCCAATGTATACAATGAGCAATAAAGAAACATTGGGGCATGCTATAGGAAAACAATTCAGAGCATCTTTGGCAGTGTTGGACGATGGTCTTACCAATGCAATCATAAAACAACTTGCTACGGAATAGAAATCCTAAAGCAAGAAGCATGATTTGAAAAAAGAACGGATATATCAATATAGAAGGAAAGAGGTAGAATGTATGGCAACAAAGATGAAGGTTTATGAAATAGCAAAAAGCCTCAACAGACCAAGTAAAGACTTGATTAAGGCACTGAACGATAATGGATTTGAGGTAAAAAGCCATAACAGCAATATTGAGGATGATGCAATTGCATTCATTTTAAAGAATTTTAAACCTCAAGCAGAAGAGAAAAAACCGGAAGCAGTTGAGAAAGAAAAAGAAGTAGAAGTTAAACCGGAAAAGGCTTCACAAGATGAGACTCCTGCAAAAGAAGAAGTAAAAGCAGAGGAATCAAAGAAGGAAGAACCTTCAAAAGAAGAAGTGACAAAACAAGAGGTAGTAAAAGAAGAGACTGCAAAAGAAGAAACTGCAAAAGAAACAACTATGGAAGAGAAAATAGTAAAAAAAGAGCAGGAAGTAACAAAACAGGAGAATTCTGTGAAAGAACAAAAAGAAAAAAACAACACCAATAGTCGTAATGACCGTAATGATAAAAATGGCGGAAAGCGTAACAACGATCGTAACGATAGAAATGGAAGTTTTAACAAAAACAATGATCGCGGCGATAGAGGAAACGGTGGTTTCAATCGTAATAATAACCGCAACAATGATCGCAATGATAGAGGAAACGGCGGTTTCAACCGCAATGGCGAGCGTAACGATAGAGGAAATGGTAATTTCAATCGCAATAATGATCGCAATGGTGGTTTTAAAAATAATGACCGTAACAATGATAGAAACGGTGGATTTAATAGAAACAACGATCGCGGCGATAGAGGAAATGGCGGATTTAACCGCAATAATAACCGTAACAATGATCGCGGCGGATTTAATAAAGATCCATTTGCTTCTGTTGTATTTGATAAGCCAGCAGAAAAAACAAGTGGAAGAAACAATGCACAGAGAAATGGTAATGGATATAACAACAAGAAAAAGAATAATAGACGCGACCTAGATGATGAATTACCAATGGAAAAACCAAAGAAAGATCCAAACAGAAAGGGTGCATTTATTATGCCAAAGCCTGTGGTGGTAGAGAAAGAACCAGAAGATACTATTAAAACAGTAATACTTCCAGAGAAAATGACAATTAAAGAATTTGCAGATAAGTTAAAGTTACAGCCTGCAAATGTAGTAAAGAAATTATTTATGCAGGGTAAGATGGTAACAATCAATCAGGAAATTTCTTTTGAAGAAGCGGAAGAATTGGCATTAGAGTATAATGTGATTGCTGAATTAGAAGAACAGATTGATGTAATTGCCGAACTTCTAAAAGAAGATGACGAGGACGAGAGCAAGATGAAGAAGCGTCCGCCGGTTATTTGTGTTATGGGACACGTTGACCATGGTAAGACTTCTCTTCTTGATGCTATTCGTAAGACAAATGTAACAGAAAGAGAAGCAGGTGGTATTACACAGCATATCGGTGCGTATATGGTTTCTGCAAGTGGTGAAAAGATTACATTCCTTGATACACCTGGACATGAAGCGTTTACATCTATGCGTATGCGTGGAGCGCAGTCTACGGATATTGCAATTTTAGTTGTTGCTGCCGATGATGGTGTTATGCCACAGACAGTAGAGGCAATTAGCCATGCGAAAGCAGCTGGAGTTGAAATTATCGTTGCAGTCAATAAGATTGATAAGGAAAGTGCAAATATTGAGCGTGTAAAACAGGAATTAGTAGAGCATGAGTTAATCGCAGAAGATTGGGGTGGAACTACTGCGTTTGTTCCAGTTTCTGCACATACTGGTCAAGGTATTGAAGATTTGCTTGAAATGATTCTTCTTACTGCAGAGGTTATGGAGTTAAAAGCAAATCCAAATCGTGAAGCACGTGGTATTGTTATTGAGGCACAGTTAGATAAGGGAAGAGGACCTGTTGCTACTGTATTAGTACAGAAAGGAACGTTGCATGTAGGTGACTCTATTGCAGTAGGTAAAGCCTATGGTAAAGTAAGAGCCATGGTTGATGATAAAGGTAGAAGAGTAAAAGAAGCCACTCCATCTACACCAGTTGAGATTTTAGGTTTGAATGAAGTGCCAGAAGCCGGAGAAGTATTCTTAGTAACTGACAACGACAAAGAAGCTAGAAATATTGCAGAAATTTATATTAAACAGAGTCGTGAAAAACTTTTGGCAGATACAAAATCAAGATTATCTTTGGATGGATTGTTTGATCAGATTCAGGCGGGTAATATCAAAGAGTTAAACTTGATTGTAAAGGCGGATGTACAAGGTTCTGTTGAAGCAGTAAAGCAGAGTCTGTTGAAACTTTCTAATGAAGAAGTTGCGATTCGTATTATTCATGGTGGTGTTGGAGCTATTAATGAATCCGATGTATCTCTTGCAAGTGCTTCGAATGCCATTATTATAGGATTTAATGTAAGACCAGACCCTATGGCAAAAGATATGGCAGATACAGAAGGTGTAGACCTTAGACTATACAAGGTCATCTACAATGCTATTGAAGATGTAGAGGCTGCTATGAAGGGAATGCTTGATCCTGTATACGAAGAAAAAGTAATTGGTCATGCAGAAGTACGTCAGACATTTAAAGCTTCTGGAGTTGGTACAATTGCCGGATCTTATGTATTGGATGGAAAGATTTTGCGTGGTTCTAAAGCAAGAATTACTCGTGATGGCGAGCAAATCTTTGAGGGTGAACTTGCATCCTTAAAACGTTTCAAGGATGATGTAAAAGAAGTAAAAGCTGGATATGAATGTGGTCTTGTTTTTGAAGGATTTAATGATATTCACGAAGAAGATAAGGTGGAAGTCTATATTATGGAAGAAGTTCCAAGATAGTAATTTTTGAGAAGGTCTATTGGTTGTTACCAGGATAGATAGGATAATGTTGCAGTTTGGCTAAGGTCAAATTGCAACATAAGATTAGAAAGATGGAGGTATGACCATGAGAAAAAACAGTATTAAAAATACCCGTATCAACATGGAAGTACAGAGAGAATTGAGCAAAGTGATTAGTCAGGAAATGAAAGATCCTCGTATTGATCCTATGACATCAGTGATTGCGGTGGAAGTTACTCCTGATTTAAAACAAGCGAAAGTTTATGTTAGTGTGTTGGGCTCTGAGGAGAAGAAACAGTCTACCTTAGAAGGATTGAAAAGTGCAACTCCTTTTATACGAAAACATCTGGCAAGTACGATCAATTTAAGAAATACACCAGAATTGAGATTTTATATGGATGAGTCTATTGAATATGGTGTTTCGATGTCAAAATTGATTGATGATGTGAACAAAGATATTTCGAAAGACGAAGAGGAATAGACAAAGACCCCTTTTCAGAGTAATCTGAACTGGGGTATCTTTGTGTATGAAGGGGTTGTTATAAAAATGGAATGGAGAATGCAGATGAATAAGGAAAATATGTGGGATTGGGTGAAACAGGCAAATAGTATTGCAATTGCAGGACATGTAAGACCAGATGGTGATTGTATCGGTTCTTGCATGGCGCTTTATCAGTATATAAAAAAGGAATATCCAAACAAAAATACAAAAGTTTATTTTGAAAATGTGCCAGAAAGTTTTCAATACCTATTTGAAAAGGAAGAAATGAACATAGGGTTTGAAAATATGGAAGAGGCAGAGTTGTTTTTTTCTATAGATTGTAGTGATTTGGAACGTTTGGGGTTAGCGGCAAAACTTTTTGAAAAAGCGGAGCATACCATTTGTATTGACCATCATATAAGTAATACAGGATATGCAAAGTTAAATTACATCGCACCAACTGCCAGTTCAGCAGCGGAAGTGGTGTTTGAACTATTAGAGGAAGAGAAAATAAACAAAGAAGTTGCTACTTCCATATATTTAGGAATTGTACATGACAGTGGAGTTTTTAAATATAGCAATGTATCCAGAAGAACTATGGAAATTGCGGGAATCCTTGTGGAAAAGGGAGTAGAAACTACCAGTTTAATTGATAATACTTTTTATCATAAGACATATATACAAAACCAGATTTTGGGAAGAGTGTTGTTGGAAAGTATTCTTGTATTGGATGGAAAAGGTATTGTTAGTTGTGTTACAAAGAAAATGATGGACTTTTATGGTTGTGTCACATCGGATTTAGATGGTATTGTGGAACAATTACGGATAACAGACGGAGTGGAAGTTGCTATTTTCCTTCATGAGTTAGAACCATTGTCTTATAAGGTGAGTATGCGTTCTAAAGATGTGGTAGATGTGAGTAAAATAGCTGCCCAGTTTGGCGGCGGCGGACATATAAAAGCTGCCGGATGCACGATGACAGGAACCTTCCATGATATTATTAATAGCATTTTAGAGTTAGTGGATTTGCAAATGAAGGAAGTTAGACTATGAACGGAATTATAAATGTTTATAAAGAGAAAGGGTTTACCTCTTTTGATGTAGTGGCTAAACTTAGAGGAATCCTCCATCAAAAAAAAATCGGTCATACAGGAACCTTAGATCCAGAAGCCGAAGGGGTATTGCCAGTTTGTCTTGGAAATGCTACAAAACTGTGTGATATGCTTACAGATAAAAGTAAAACCTATCAGGCTGTCATGAAGTTAGGTGTAGTAACCGACACTCAAGATATGACAGGAACTGTTTTGGAAAAAAAGGATGTCTCTGTTGGTAAAGAGGATATCCAAAAGGCTGTCATGTCTTTTGTGGGAGAGTATGAGCAGATACCTCCTATGTATTCTGCGAAAAAAGTAAATGGAAAAAAATTATATGAGATTGCCAGAGAAGGAAAAGTCATTGAACGTAAACCTTGTAAAGTTTGTATTCATAATATTCAAATAGATGATATAAACTTAAAAGAAGGAGAAGTTACCATGACGGTTTCCTGCTCAAAAGGTACTTATATCCGTACCCTTTGTCATGATATTGGAGCTTTGTTGAAATGTGGAGCTTGTATGAAGTCGCTGCTTCGAACACAAGTGAGCCAATTTAATCTTTCTGATAGTATGACACTTTCTGAGATTGAAAAACTGGTTTCAGAAGAAACATTAGAAAATAAAGTGATGGCAGTAGATCAAGTGCTTTCTGAATATGCTGGAATTATCGTAGTGGAAAAAGCAGACCGATTGCTGTATAATGGGAATGCAATTAGCAAAGATATGATAGCCAAAAAAGAAGAAGGCGATGATAGCCAGTTTCGAGTATATGACAGTAAGCATACCTTTATTGGAATATATGAGTGGAATAGCCAACAACATGTATTTAAACCGGCAAAAATGTTTTTGCCTTAATATAATGTGATTGATTGGAAATAGTAGCAAATGGGGCAAAAGATAGATACAAGGAGGTTCTCATGGAACATATATACAACGAAAAAAATTTTCATTTAAAGAATACAGCCGTATGTCTTGGGAAATTTGATGGTATCCATAAAGGCCATCGGTTGTTGATTGATACCATTAAGTCTTATGGAGAATTAACCTCTGTGGTATTTACCTTTGCGTTGCATCCTGTCACACTTTTTTCTAAAAAAGAGACAAAACTGATTGATACATTAGAGGAAAAAGCGGAGAAACTGTCCAATTTGGGAGTGGATATATTAGTTTCGTATCCTTTTACCAAAGAAACTGCGGCAATGGAGGCAGAGGATTTTATTAAAGATGTTATTGTAGAAAAATTGGATGCGAAGGTAATTGTTGTAGGAAAAGATTATCGGTTTGGATATCAGAGAAAAGGAAATGTTTCCCTGTTGAAAAAATATGCAAAAATCTATGGATATAAAGTAGTATCTTTAGAAAAAGTATCTGCGGATCATCATGTGGTAAGCAGCAGCCGCATTCGAGCAGAAATTAAGAATGGGAATATGGAACAAGTGCAAGAATTGCTCAGTGTACCATATTCTTTAAAGGGAGAAGTTCTTCATGGAAAACAATTAGGCAGAACCATTGGTATGCCAACCATTAATCAAAAAGTGATAGACAGCAAAATTTTACCTCCAAACGGTGTATATGTGTCAAGAGTATATCTGGAAGATGGGATTCATGGTGGCATCACAAATGTAGGGGTAAAGCCTACGGTAAGTGGAGAGAAAGAAGTTGGGATTGAGACATATATTTTCGATTTCTCTGGTGATTTGTATGGAAAGGTACTTCGCACAGAGCTTTTGCATTTTGTAAGAGGAGAGAGAAAATTCGACAGTATTGGAGCGCTTACTGCACAGATGCACAAAGATAAAGCCTTTGGAGAAAAATATTTAAAAAGTTTTGAGAGTACAGAAAAGTAGCATATTTTAGTGTTTACAATGAAAAAAAAATGTGTTATGATTTATAAGTATGTAAAGTAACCACTGCTCGGTAACAGGACAATCCGACCTATTACTTAGTAGTTGGCATTTTTTAGGAGGATAAGATTATGATTAGCAAAGAAAAGAAAGCAGAAATTATTGCAACTTACGGAAGAAAAGAAGGAGATACTGGTTCTCCAGAAGTTCAGATTGCGTTATTAACAGAGAGAATCAATGAGTTAAACGCTCACTTAAAAGAAAATCAGAAGGATCATCATTCAAGAAGAGGTCTTTTAAAGATGGTAGGTCAGAGAAGAAACTTATTGGCTTACTTAAAGAAGAACGACTTAGAGGGATATCGTTCATTGATTCAGAAGTTAGGCTTAAGAAAATAATGCATTTTGTAGTGTCAAGGACCACGTTTTGTGGTCCTTTTTTCAAGTATAGGAACGACCAAAACAGATAGGATGATTGTATGCAAAAAGGACATAAAATAAAATGTGTATTACCAGGAAGTATCGCAGAAGAATTGGAAATTGAAGCAGGTGATATTTTATTATCCATCAATGATTGTGAGATAAAAGATGTCTTTGATTATCACTACTATGTAAATGATGAGTCGCTTGTTTTACTCATTCAAAAAGCAAACGGAGAAGAATGGGAACTGGAGATTGAAAAAGACTATGAGGAAGATCTTGGGATTGAATTTGAGCAGGGATTAATGGATGAATATCGTTCCTGCAGAAATAAATGTATGTTTTGTTTTATTGACCAGATGCCCCCAGGCATGCGTGATACTCTTTATTTTAAGGATGATGATGCTCGTTTGTCCTTTCTTCAAGGGAATTACATCACTTTAACGAATATGAGTGAGGAAGATTTAGAGCGAATCATTTTGTATAAATTGTCACCTGTTAATATTTCCATTCATACTATGAATCCTGAGCTTAGGTGTAAAATGCTTCATAATCGTTTTGCTGGAGAGGCATTGGAAAAAGTAAAAAGATTATATGATGGACATATTGAGATGAATAGCCAAATTGTACTTTGTAAGGGAATCAACGATGGAGAGGAATTGTTGTATTCTGTGGAAGAATTGGCAAAATTATATCCATATATGAGAAGTTTGTCTGTGGTTCCTGCTGGTATGACAAAATACCGGGAAGGACTTACTCCTTTGGAAAAATTTTCAAAGGAAGAGGCAAGACAGGTGTTAGATTCCATTCATAACCTACAAAATAAGTTTTTGGAAACGTTGGGAACAAGATTTGTATTTGCAAGTGATGAATGGTACATTAACGCAGAGTATCCTATACCAAAAGAAGAATATTATGAAGGGTATGGGCAGATTGAAAATGGAGTAGGAATGGTACGTTCTCTGTTGGATGAAGTTATGGAAGAAATGGAAAACCGAGAAGGAACTATGGTTTGCAAGAAAGTATCAATTGCAACCGGAAAGCTGGCAGGTCCCATTTTAAAAGAATGTGCAGACATAATTACAAAAAAATATCCGAACATTTCCATTCAGGTATATGTGATCCGAAATGAATTTTTTGGTGAGGATATAACTGTGGCAGGACTTATCACAGGACAAGATATAATGAAGCAGTTAAAAGACCAGGAATTGGGCGATTATTTATTATTACCGGGAACTATGCTTCGGAGTGGTGAGGACGTATTTTTGGATGATTATACAGTAGATGATTTGAAAAAAACTTTACAAATACCTATCCGTATAGTAGAATCAGATGGAATGTCGTTAGTAAATGCAGTAGTGGAGGAAGATTATGAGTAAACCCATTGTTGCTATCGTGGGCAGACCGAATGTGGGAAAATCAACCATGTTCAACATGCTCGCCGGTGAGCAAATTTCAATTGTAAAAGATACACCAGGAGTAACCAGAGACCGAATTTATGCGGATGTGACTTGGTTAGATAAACAATTTACATTGATTGATACTGGCGGTATTGAGCCGGAGACCAGTGATTTAATGTTAAAGCATATGAGAGAACAGGCGGAAATTGCAATTGCCACAGCAGATGTAATTATGTTTGTGGTAGATGTAAGACAAGGTCTGGTAGATGCAGATTTTAAAGTGGCTGACATGCTTAGAAGAGCAAAGAAACCACTTGTATTAGTTGTAAATAAAGTAGATAATTTTGATAAATTCATGCCGGATGTATATGAATTTTATAATCTAGGTTTAGGTGATCCTATGCCAATTTCCGGACAGTCAAAGCTTGGAATCGGAGATATGTTAGATGAGGTTATCAAGCATTTTGACACAGAAAGTGGAGAAGAAGATGAGGATGAGAGACCTAGAATTGCGGTAATTGGTAAACCAAACGTAGGAAAATCTTCTATTATTAATAAAATTGTAGGAGAGGACCGAGTTATTGTATCGGATATTGCAGGAACCACCCGTGATGCGATTGATACGGCGGTAACCTACAACGGCAACGAATATGTGTTTATTGATACAGCCGGGCTTCGTCGTAAAAGCCGCATTAAGGAGGAATTGGAGCGATATAGTATCATTCGTACCGTTACGGCAGTAGAGCGTTGTGATGTTGCAGTTTTGATGATTGATGCTGAGGAAGGCGTAACGGAACAGGATGCTAAAATTGCAGGAATTGCTCATGAGCGTGGAAAGGGTGTTATCATTGCTGTAAATAAATGGGATGCCATTGAAAAAGATGATAAGACCATATACAAATACACAAATAAAGTCAGAGAAGTATTGGCATTTATGCCATATGCGGAGATTTTATTTATTTCTGCAAAGACTGGTCAGAGAGTACCAAAGTTATTTGAAACTATCGATGCAGTAATTGAGAATCATTCTCTTAGAGTCGCAACAGGTGTGTTAAATGAAATTTTGGCAGAGGCTGTAGCGTTGCAGCAACCACCTTCTGACAAAGGAAAGAGACTTAAGATATTCTATATGACACAGGTATCTGTAAAACCGCCTACATTTGTTATTTTCGTTAATGATAAGAAGTTAATGCACTTTTCTTATACAAGATATATTGAAAATAAGGTGCGAGAGGCCTTTGGATTTAGAGGAACTCCGCTTAAATTTATTATTCGCGAGAGAAAGGACAAGTAGTTATGGGCAGTATAGGATCAACTTTGGTTAGCATTTTATTGTGTTTGGTAATAGGGTACGCATTTGGAAACATTTCTACAGCTTATTTTGTGGGAAAGTTATATGGAAATGACATTAGAAAAGAAGGTAGTGGAAATTTAGGAAGTACCAATGCACTTAGAACCTTAGGAGTTAAGGCTGGAGCAATGACCTTTATTGGTGATATTTCTAAGGCTGCGATTCCTATTTGGATTATTCGTTACTGTATCTTTTCCGGACAGAAAGAATACGGAATTTTAATGGCAATGTGGTATGGACTAGGAGCTGTGTTAGGGCATAATTTTCCATGTTGGTTGCATTTTAAAGGTGGTAAGGGAATTGCAGTTACCGCAGCAGTGGTACTTGGAATTGCCAATTGGCCGCTGATGGTAGTTGGATTGTTACTATTTGTGGTAATTGTGGCACTTACAAAATATGTTTCATTAGGTTCCTTGGTAGTATCATTCTATCTGGTAGCTAATACATTAATATGGCATCGGGAGAGTCCATATTTTATACATATGTTATGTGTAAGTTTGCTATTTACCGCATTGGCTTTCTTTCAGCATCGTTCGAATATTGTCCGTTTGTTAAATGGAACGGAGCATAAACTGGGAGAGAAAAAGGACAGGAGGAAATAGAACATGAGTAAAGTAAGTTTATTGGGAGCAGGTAGCTGGGGAACTGCACTAGCAATTGTTCTAGCAAATAATGGACATGATGTTACACTTTGGTCTGCATTAGAAGCAGAGATAGCTATGTTGGAAACTTATCGTGAGCATAAGGATCGTTTGCCGGGAGTAAAACTTCCAGATAGTATAAAAGTTACATCTGATTTAGAGATGGCATGTTCTGATCCAGAGATTATCGTATTTTCTGTAGCTTCTCCATATGTAAGAAGCACAGCAAAACAATGCGCACCATATATAAAAGATGGACAGCTTATTGTAAATGTAGGAAAGGGAATTGAAGAAGAGTCTTTGATGACACTTAGCGATATTTTGCAAGAAGAGCTTCCAAAGGCAGAAATCACAGTTCTTTCCGGTCCTAGTCATGCAGAAGAAGTAAGCAAAGGCATTCCTACAACTGTTGTAGTAGGTGCAAAAAAGAAACATACTGCAGAATTTATTCAAAATGTGTTTATGAATAAGGTATTTCGTGTATACATTAGTCCAGATATTATCAGCATTGAGCTTGGCGGTGCATTGAAAAATGTAATTGCATTAGCGGCAGGTATGGTAGATGGGTTAGGATTTGGAGATAACACAAAAGCTGCATTGATGACAAGAGGAATTGCAGAAATTACCCGACTAGGTGTAGCTATGGGTGGCAAGAAAGAAACATTATGTGGACTTTCTGGAATTGGAGATTTGATTGTTACATGTACAAGTAATCATAGCAGAAATCATAATGCTGGTTATCTAATGGGAAAAGGATATAGCATGGAAGCTGCTATGGAAGAAGTAAAACAAGTAGTGGAAGGTGTATATTCTGCAAAATCTGCATTAAAACTTGCAAGAAAATATCAGGTGAGCATGCCAATTATTGAGGCAGTGAATCAAGTTTTATTCGAAGGAAAATCTGCACAAGACGCAACTTCTGAATTATTAACCAGAGACCGAGTAGCAGAATATCCTGAATTGGAATGGAGCGAATAAACATTCGGAAAAAGGAAAGGTCGTGTATTCGACGTGAAGGAACGAAGAAAAATAAGATTTAAGAATATAGCTCAAACATTGGCTTTGGCTTTATGCGATATCGTGATTATATGTATGGTATCTGTTTTGGCATTGTTGCTTCGATTCGACATGCATTATGAGGCAATTCCTGAATATTATTTAGAGTGGATGTATGCCTATTTACCCATTCACATTTTCTGTACATTGATTATTTTTTATTTTTGCAAGATGTATCGCATTTTGTGGAGATATGCCAGCTTCAATGAAATGGCACATATCATTTCGGGTGTGTTTTTGACTACTATGTTGCAGTGGATTGTGATGTGGAGTATGAAATGTCGTATGCCAATCAGTTTTCATTTACTGACATTTGTGTTTCTTATTGCATTTACTACATTGGAACGATTTGCATACCGCATAATGATAGAGACAAAAAATCGTTATTTGGAATTACCGAACCATTCCAGCTCGGCAAGTATTATGATTATTGGTGCTGGAGATGCTGGACGTGTGATGTTGAATGAGATTACTGCCAGTCAGTATATACAGGGTAAGGTTGTTTGTTTTATTGATGATGACCCAGAGAAAATAGGAAAACGATTAAATGGAGTTCCTATTGTTGGCGGAAGAAATGCTATTATAGAGACCGCTAAAAATTATGATATCACAGAAATAATTGTGGCTCTTCCTTCGATTTCTGTAAAAGAACGAAGTGTGATTTTGAATATTTGTCAAGAGACTAATTGTAATGTACGCATTTTGCCTGGTGTATACCAGTTAATCAATGGAGAAGTGAGTATTAGCAAACTTCGTCAGGTAGAAGTGGAAGATTTACTTGGCAGAGATCAAATCAAAGTAGACCTAGATTCTATTATGGGTTATGTCAGTGGAAAGCGAGTAATGGTTACTGGCGGTGGTGGTTCTATCGGAAGCGAACTTTGCAGACAGATTGCCTCTAAAAATCCGGAAATGCTTATTATTGTAGATATTTATGAGAATAACGCATATGAGATACAACAGGAGTTAAGGTATAATTATCCGGATTTATCGTTAGTAGTATTGATTGCATCTGTGCGTAATACAAACCGTATGAATGGAATTTTTGAGCATTATAAACCGCAAATTGTTTATCATGCAGCGGCGCATAAGCATGTTCCACTGATGGAGGCAAGTCCTAACGAAGCCATTAAAAATAATGTGTTTGGAACGTACAAAACTGCCAAAGCGGCTGGTGAAAATGGTGTGGAAAAGTTTGTTATGATTTCTACGGATAAAGCGGTAAACCCAACCAATATTATGGGTGCATCCAAACGAATCTGCGAGATGATTATACAAACATTTAATCGTCAGTATGAAACAGAATTTGTGGCAGTGCGTTTTGGAAATGTCCTTGGAAGTAACGGAAGTGTAATTCCATTGTTTAAAAAGCAGATTCAACGTGGTGGGCCAGTTACCGTAACACATCCGGATATTATCCGCTATTTTATGACTATTTCAGAAGCTGTATCACTTGTGTTGCAGGCTGGTGCATATGCCAAGGGAGGAGAAATCTTTGTTCTTGATATGGGTGAGCCAGTTAAGATATTGGATTTAGCATACAATTTGATTCGTTTATCTGGATATGTTCCAAATGAGGACATTAAAATTACCTTTACCGGATTGCGTCCGGGAGAAAAGCTATTTGAAGAACTTTTGATGGATGAAGAAGGTTTGACTAAGACAGCCAATGAAATGATATACATTGGAAAACCTATTGAAATTAATGAAGCGTTATTTCAAAAACAGCTTGCTAATTTACAGGAAGCTGCAGTGGACGAAACGAAGAATATTCGCAGTATGGTACAGGAAATTGTACCAACTTATGTGAGAAAAGAAGAATAAGTTATTTGTGTTTATAAAAAGAAAGGGAGACGATTATGTACCAGTATATAAAGAGAGGAATTGATTTTATACTTTCACTGATGGGGTGCGTGGTTTCGTCACCCTTTTTTCTGCTTTTATGCCTTGCTATTAAGTTAGACAGCAAAGGTCCTATTTTGTTTAAGCAGAAAAGAGTTGGTAAGAATAAAAAGCATTTCATGATTTTAAAGTTTCGAACTATGCGTATTGATACGCCAAAGGATACACCTACACATTTATTGCAGGACCCAGAGCAATATATTACAAAAGTAGGTAAGTTTTTGAGAAAGACCAGTTTAGATGAACTTCCACAGATTTTTAATATTCTTGCAGGTCAGATGAGTATTGTTGGTCCAAGACCAGCACTTTGGAATCAGTATGATTTGATTGAAGAACGAGACAAATATGGTGCCAATGATGTAGTGCCAGGACTTACTGGCTGGGCGCAAATTAATGGAAGAGATGAGTTGCCTATTCCGGATAAAGCCAAATTAGACGGGGAATATGTGGAGAAAATGAGTTTTCTTTTTGACTGTAAATGCTTTTTTAAGACCTTTACCAGTGTGTTAAAGCACGAAGGTGTGGTAGAAGGCGGAACAGGTACTCTGGAAAAAGAAGAAGGCACATCTGAGCATGAACTGGAAAGGTGATTGAATATTATGAAAAAGGTGCTGATTATAGGGAAAAACAGCTATATTGGATTGTCTTTTCAACAATGGATACGGGAAACTGAGCCAGAGTGGATTGTAGATTGCATTTCCAGTAGAGATAACGTATGGCAATCAGCCAATTATGGAGAATATGATACGATTTTACATGTGGCAGGAATTGCCCATGTGGATGCTTCAAAAGACATGGAAGATATGTATTATAAAATCAATCGAGATTTAACAGTTGACAGTTGTAGAAAAGCAAAAAAAGAAGGATGCAAACAGTTTGTATTTTTGTCTAGCTTGATTGTGTATGGTGAAAGCCACAGTTTAGAACCCGTTCGAATCACAAAAGATACCGTTCCTCATCCAAACGGGTTTTATGGACAAAGCAAATTAGAGGCAGAAACAGGCATTTTTGAGCAGGAGACAGAGGATTTTTTTGTGTCAGTTATTCGGCCGCCTATGGTATATGGAAAAGGGTCCAAAGGAAATTATCCAAAACTTGCAAAACTTGCCACATCTTTTCCTATTTTTCCTGAATTTCCGAACCAAAGAAGTATGATACATATTGATAATTTGTGCGAATGTATTCGTCTTATAATTGCAGAGGAAGCCAGAGGCGTATTTTGTCCGCAAAATAAAGAATATGTGTCTACTACAGAACTTGTGCGTGAAATTGCTAAAAACAGCGGAAAAAAGATGCACACAACAAAATGGTTCAATCCATTGATACGTTTGGCGTCAAAGAAAGTAAATATGCTGAATAAGGTATTTGGTAGTTTGGTATATGAAAAAGAAATGTCAGACTGTTTTGGGTGGTCTTATTGTGTGCATGATTTTAAAGAAAGCATAAAGCAAACACAAACATAGAATTTTATTGCAGAAATGGAGTTGGTGAAATGAAAGCGTTGATGCTTGCCTCGGTAGCATCCATGATTGATCAGTTTAATATGGAAAATATTGCGTTGTTGCAAAGTATGGGTTATCAGGTGGATGTAGCATGTAATTTTTCTCAGGGAAGCACTTCTAGTAAAGAGCGCATGGAGGCATTTCAAGAAGAATTAAAAGAGAAACAGATTCGTTCCATTGCTGTGCCAATTCCACGAAAAATTTCTGCAATCAAAGAAATTATTATGTCCTATCGGCAAGTAAAAAAACTTGTAGAGCAGGAAGAATATCAACTGATACATTGCCATTCACCCATTGGAGGAGCAATTGCACGAATGGCATGTAAAAAACAGAGGAAAAAAGGTCTGCGTGTCATTTACACTGCACATGGATTTCATTTTTATACTAGCGCACCAAAGAAAAATTGGATGATTTTTTATCCTATCGAAAAATGGCTTTCTAAATATACCGATGTTTTAATTACTATTTGTAAAGAAGATTATGAACGGGCAAAACGATGTATGAATGCCAAAGAAATTGTATATATTCCGGGAATTGGAGTTGATACAGAGCGTATTGGTGCTATGCCAAAACATGAGGAAAAGCGACAGGAGCTTGGACTGGGGAAACAGGATATATTATTAGTATCTATTGGTGAATTGAATAGAAATAAGAATCATGAAGTTATTCTTCGGGCAATGGCAAAATTAAAGCGAAAAGATGTGCATTTGGCAATTTGCGGAAAGGGTGATTTGGAAACCTATTTAACACAATTAGCCATAGAACTTGGAATTGAAAAACAGGTGCATTTACTAGGATTTCGTACGGATGCCAAAGAGTGGTTGACGGTTGCTGATATGTTTGTATTTCCGTCTTTTCGGGAAGGATTGCCAGTATCACTTATGGAAGCTATGGCGGCTGGACTTCCAGTTGTAGCAACAAAAATTCGAGGTACTACAGATTTGATCGTGCCGGGAAATGGTGGATACTTGCATGATGCTACAGATGTAGAAAATATGTCTTATTCTATTGGTGAACTATTAAACGATGATAGAAAACGACAAGAGATGGGAGATTATAACCAAAAAGTCATTTGTAATTTTAGTATTACAAAAGTACAGGAAATTATGAAAACTATTTATGAAGAGAGCAAATGATATAAGGAGGATGTCAGGTGGCAATACGAGTATTACATATGTTGCATAGCATGAATCGTGGCGGTGCAGAAACTATGTTAATGAATTATTATAGAAATTTAGATAGAACCAAGGTACAATTTGATTTTTTATTGACATATGAGAAAACCAGCGATTATGAAGAGGAGATACTTTCTCTTGGAGGTAGAGTATTTCATTTAACGCCGCTAACGTTAAAAAATATGAAAACATATTGTAGGGATGTAGAAGTGTTTTTAAAAACTCATCCAGAATACCAAATTGTACATTCTCATACATCTAGCAAAAGTGCCATTCCTCTTCGTATTGCAAAAAAGTGTGGCATTCCGGTAAGAATCAGCCATTCCCACAATATGTTTTTGGCTAACGGATTTTCAGCAAAAGAGATACTTAGAAAGGCACTTAGAAAACCGCTTAGAAAAGTGAGTACCCACAATTTTGCCTGCTCAAAAGAAGCTGCAATTTGGTTATATGGGGAGGATTTCTGGAAAAACGGAAAAGTGCGTATTATGAAAAATGCCATTGATTTGGAACGCTTTTCTTACCAAGAAGAAAAACGACAAGCGTTAAGAAAGGAATATGGCTTAGAGGATGCTTTTGTAGTAGGTCATGTAGGACGTTTTGATGCACAAAAGAATCATACATTTTTGCTAGAAATTTTTGCAGAAATAAAAAAGCAAAAAGAAAATGCGGTGCTTATGCTAGTAGGTGATGGAAACCTTAAAGAACAGACACAGAAACAAGCAGAGCAGATGGGGATTACGGATTCCATTCGTTTTATGGGTGTTCGAGAAGATGTACCGGATTGGATGCATGTAATGGATGTATTTCTATTTCCGTCTTTGTTTGAAGGGCTTGGAATTGTCTTAATAGAGGCACAAACCTGTGGCTTACCATGCTATACTTCAAAAGATGTGGTTGCAAAGGAAGCAAAGATTTCTGATTTACTTACCTTTGTAAGTTTGGAAGAAGGTCCTAAATATTGGGCAGATACTATGTTGCAATATAATTTTTCGAAAGAGCGAAGTTCTCATATTGCAGAAGCAGCAAAACATGGGTATGATATCAAAAAGAGTGCTAAGGAAATGCAAAATTTTTATTTAAAGAGAAAATAGCAGTTTTGTGCTATTGAAAAGAAGAGAAAATCAATTGTTTGAAATATAATCAGACAGTGTCCTATAAAAACGAAAGTTGAAGGAAAGGATGAAGAAAAATGGATGCACTGCTTACCATTTTGACTCCCACTTATAATCGTGGAGAATGTATGAAAAAATTATATGAAAGTTTAAAACGACAAATCAATAAAAGTTTTATTTGGTATATTGTAGACGATGGTAGTACAGATGACACAAAGCAGATTGTGGCGGCATTTCAAAAAGAAAATCACATACCGATTCGTTATGAAAAAAAGAAAAATGGCGGGAAACATACCGCATTAAATAAAGGAATTAAAAACATTGAGACAGAACTTACTATGATTGTAGATAGTGATGATTGTCTTACAGCAGATGCTACTCAGACTATATTTGAAGATTGGATTACTAACTGTGACAATGGTATTGGTGGGATGGTATATTTGCGAGGACATTCAGGCTTTGAAGTAATTGGAGACAAATGGCCTTATGATGAGCAATTTGGAAATACCATTACACATACTTGCAACAAAGGTATTAAAGGAGATAAAGCGGAAGTATATCAGACAGCACTGTTAAAAAAATGTCCGTTTCCAGAATTTGAAGATGAAACTTTTTTATCAGAGGCGTGTGTCTGGATTGAAATTGCAAAGACAACCAACGTATTTATGCGAAATAAGATTATTTACATTACAGAGTATCGGGAAGATGGTCTGACCGAAAGCGGAAGAAGAATGCAGGTACAAAATCCAAAAGGTGCTTTAGTGAATGCAAGAGCCTATATGTGGAAGACATTTTCTTTTAAAATTAAGTTGAAAAATGCCATTTTGTATCATTGCTATGGAAAATTTGCAGGAGTTTCCTTTGGTGATTTATGGAAAGAAAGTCCTAATAAATTGTGTACCTTAATGGGATTTCTTCCCGGACTTGTTTTGAAGAAAAAATGGGAAAAGTACCGTTAAACGTCCAGATTTATTGTGCAGACACTACCATAAAGAAAAGAAAGCAGGAATGATATGAAACGTTATGCAGGGATTGTAGTATTATACCAGCCAGATCTTAAAGTATACGAAAACATGCTGACTTACATGGAAGCATTGGAATGTGTGTTTGTGATGGATAATTCTACAGAATATAAGGATGAACTCATTGATAAAATAAAAGCCAATCCCAAATGTGTATATATGTCTATGAATGGAAATCTTGGACTTGCAGGTGCTTTAAACAAAGGTTGTCATATGGCTTATGAAAAGGGATTTGATTATATTCTTACTATGGATCAAGATTCTGCCTTTGAAGAAGGGGCGGTAGACCGTTTGATACAAAAAGCAGAGCAGGAAACAGAAAACTTGGGAATTGTAGCACCGAATGTGACTGCTGTTTATCCGGATTTGGAGACAGGTGAACGAAAAGTAGCTTATGTACTTCAGGAAACCACAGGAGAATATGACCAGACATGGGTAATGACTTCGGGCAGTCTTATGAATTTAGCTGCTTTTGAGGCTGTAGGGGGATTTAATGAAGATTTTTTCATTGCGCATATTGATGTAGATTTTGGTATTAAACTGACACTTGCAGGATATAAGACGAAAATGCTTGGCGATGCTATGATTTATCAGCGATTTGGTCATTCTATGCCTAAAAAAATATTATGGAAGACAGTATATCCATGGTATGAAGCACCAAACCGAACATACTATTTATTTCGAAACCACACATATATGATGAAAAAATATGGAAAAGAAATTAAACCATTGGTACATGTCTCTTTAGTCAATCATCTGATAAAGATTATTTTATTTGAAAATAAAAAACTAGAAAAAATAAAGTGTGCCTGGTTAGGATATTTGGATGGACGAAAAGGAAAGCTGGGAAAATGGAATGGATAAAAAAATTTTGATTTTATCACAAACAACAAAAGAAGATTATGCGTTGATGGAATGGAAGAAAAATGGGGTAGATGTAGATATTACCTTAAAAGAACACAATGTATTACTAAGAGCAATTCGTCGATATTGGATTAAATTCCATCTTCCTTTTCAGCAGATTTGGTATGGTGATTGGAAAAAAGGATTTATGAATTATGATATGATAATCCTTCATGGAACTTGGCTGGCAGAGGACATCCCTCATTGGATGCAAAAGAAAATGAAGAAGGAGACATTTGAGGAAACTCCAAAAATAATCTGGTGGTATTGGAATACAGTTGTAGAACAAGACCATCCTGACAGGGTATCTTCTATGGATTGTGAAAAATGGTCCTTTGATAAAAGAGATTGTGAAGTCTATCATATGAATTATAATACCCAATACTATTTTGCTACCTATCAATTGCCTACTACAAAAGTAGTAACAGATGTTTGCTATCTTGGAACAGATGGTGGTAGAAAAGAAAAGCTAATTGCGTTACAAAAGCAGTTAGAGGCAGCAAATTTTACTACAGATTTTCGTATCTTAGTAGAAAAAGTTCCAGATTCTCAGGAGTTAGGCATCACCTATTTTACAGAAAAAGTAGATTATATAGAAAATTTGAGACAGATTGGACAAAGTAAAGCCATTGTGGAAATTTTGCGGGAAGGACAAAGTGGACAGACACTTCGGCCCTTAGAGGCAATGTTTCATAAGAAAAAGCTAATTACCAATGATTTACGAATTGTGGATTATGATTACTATTGTCCGGAAAATATTTTTGTGTTAGGCTTAGATGATATGGAGAGACTGCCAGAATTTTTAAATACTGCTTATCGGGAAATTCCGGCGCACATCAAGAATAAGTATGAAAGTAAAGCCTGGCTGGAACGATTTTTTAATCAGTAACGTTAATTTTGCAAATGTGCGTAAATAACGGTCTATGTCCCCTTAGGAGAACTGGTTGAAAAAATAAATGTCCTAAAGTATAATAGAACAGTATCTGTCAAAATTATGGCAAAGGAGCGAGTTTGCATGAAAGTATCCATTGCAATGGCAACTTATAATGGAGAAACTTATATAAAAGAGCAGTTAGATTCCTTGAAAAATCAAACCTATCCCGTAGATGAAGTAATCATCTGCGATGATCAGTCTAAAGATTCTACCGTTTCTATTGTGAAAGAATATATAGATAACAATGGTCTTACAAATTGGAATATAGAAGTAAATAAAGAGAACAAAGGCTTTATCGGAAATTTCTTTGGTGCCATTAAAAATACCACTGGTGATGTGATTTTTATGTGCGATCAGGACGATGTATGGCAAAAGGATAAAGTGCAGGAAATGGTAACATATTTACAGGAACATCCTCATGTGGAAGCATTAAATACAGCAGTTGCATTGATTGATGAAAAGGGCGAACCTATCCCTGTAAAAAAGAAGCGAGGATATAGCAATGCAAACATTTTACATAAAGTAGTAAAAGAAAATGAAACGGAGAATATAGATTTCCCATTTTTGGTTAAAGGAAATGTGTCTCCAGGTTGTACTATGTGTATTACCAAGTCCTTAAAAGAAAAAATATTACCTTTTGAGGATTTATGCGTAGCGCACAAATTTCCTCATGATTGGTTTTTTAATCTTATGGCATCCATAGATTGCCATACAGCATTTTATAACAAATCATTCACTGGATATCGCATGCACGAAAACAATACAATCGGCTTAGAAGAAAATGACGATAATGGAAACCCAGTTGCTATTAAGAGTACAAAAGAAATGCGGCAGGACATTGGATTGTTTCATTTAAAACGAGCGGAATTGATTTTTCACAACCTAAACTTAAGTGAAGAACAGAAACAATATATCGATAAATATTTACAATTTACACGGAAACGTTATGCTTATTTACAGGATTTTTCATTTGTAAAATGGCTTAGAGTATTAGGATGTGGCAAAATATATGTGCAATCCATTAGCTTAAAAGGTGTAATATCAGACTTTTTGTATGTATGTAAGTTAGATAAAATTGTCAGAAGATAGTCTGGAAAGAAAGGAAATGGAAAATGATAAAGAATTTAAGTGGTTTATTAGATCGAAAGCAAAAAGGGAATGTGGTCTTTTTGCTTATTCTTATGATTATCGGTGCTTTATTGGAAACTGGGGTAGTATCTTTGGTTCTTCCATTGGTACAGGTTATCATGAGTCCGAATATGATACAAGAGACAGGTTATCTAAAAGTAATGTATGATTTTCTGGGATGTGATTCCAATAATAAATTTTTGATTATGATCATTATAGCATTGATTGCAGGTTACATCATAAAAAATATATTCTTATATTTTATGTATTATGAACAGGCAAAATTTGTTACAGAAAATCAGTTTGGTATGTCAAAAAGGTTGCTTACAAATTTTATCAACAAACCATATGAGTATTATTTAAATGCTAGTACAGGAAACATTATCCGTATTATTCAGGGAGATGTTGGAAATGTATTTGCATTGCTCAATAACGTGTTACAGTTTTTAACAGAGATGTTTGTTGCTGTATGTATGGTAGTATTATTGTTAATTGTAGACCCTACTATGACAGTGGCGATTATGTTGATTTTAGTAGTAACTATGCTTTGCAGCAAGCAGGCTTTTAAAGGTAAATTAAATAAAGCAGGTGAAGAGGCACAGCATTACAATGGAATGATGAATAAGTGGATGATTCACAGTATTGAAGGAATCAAAGACATAAAAATCCTTAACAAGGAGTATCATTTTATTCAAAGATATGATGAAAATGGTAAGTTGTCTTGCATTTCACAACGAAAAAATGCCATTTTAAGTCAGGCACCTCGTTTGATTATTGAGGCAGTCAGCATGTGTGGAATGCTTGGAATGATTGCAGTTTTGCTTGCAAGTGGAAGACCAATCGAAGGAATGTTGCCTCAGATTTCTACATTTGCTATGGCAGCCGTTCGATTAATGCCTTCTGCAAATCGTATGAACACATACTTAAATGCCATTTCTTTCTTAGAACCATCTCTTCGCACTGTTTGTGAAGATATGGATACTTCTAATATGTTAAAAACAAAAGCAACTATGAAAGCTCATGACAACAATCCATTAGACGTGATTCAAGATAAAATTGAATTGAAAGATATTGTCTACGCATATCCAAAAGCAGAAAGCAATCTGTTTGATGGGGCAAATATGACCATTCCCGTTGGGAAATCTGTAGCGGTTATTGGAACTTCTGGTGCAGGAAAAACAACTATTGTAGATATATTACTTGGATTATTGGAGCCAAAATCAGGAAAAATTTTAGCAGATGGTGTGGATGTGAAATCCAATTATGAAGGATGGCTTGCAAAAATAGGCTATATTCCACAAAGTATTTTTATGATTGATGACACCATCAAAAATAATATTGCATTTGGACTCTCTGAAAATGAAATTGATGAAGACAGAGTATGGAAGGTACTGGAAGATGCACAGCTTGCAGATCATATTCGTTCTCTACCAAAGGGCTTAAACACTGGAATTGGTGAAAAGGGTGTTCGTCTGTCTGGTGGACAAAGACAGCGTCTTGGAATTGCAAGAGCGTTGTATCACAATCCCGAAATTTTAGTTTTTGATGAGGCGACATCTGCATTGGATAATGAGACAGAAGCAGCTATTATGGAGTCTATCAATCGGTTCCAAGGAGAAAAGACTATGATTATTATTGCACATAGACTGGGAACTATTAAAGATTGTGACATTGTGTATCGTGTAGAAGAAGGTAAAATCAAATTGGAAAAAGGTAATTTATAAGATACGTGTAGGAGAATGATAGATGGATGCAATACAACGAATTAAAAAAAGAGTGAAAAAGGACGGAGTAGCAGTTACCTTCTATTTAGGATGTACAGTAATTGCGGCTAAATTAAAAAAAGATAATAAAGATAAAATGTACCAGAACTGGATTGAGGAATATGAGAGTGATATTCTAAAAGTATCTCCATTAGAGTATGAGCCAACATTTTCTATTATTGTTCCGGTATATAATGTAAAGAAAGATATGTTGATAGCATGTATCGAATCGGTACAAAAACAGACTTACAAAAAGTGGCAGTTATGTTTAGTAGATGATGCTTCCACTATGCCAGAGGTAAGAGAAACCTTATCTCGTTACGAAGGTGTGGACGGAATCAAAATATCCTACCGTGAAAAAAATGGACATATTTCCAGAACTACAAATGATGGACTTGCTATGGCAGACGGTGAATTTATCGGTCTTTTGGATTGTGATGATATTTTGGCACCAAATGCCCTTTATGAAATGGCAAAAAAATTAAACGAAAATCAAGCATATGATTTTATATACAGTGATGAGGATATGTTATCAGAAGATGGACAGAGACGTTATAATCCTGTTTTTAAGACAGAATGGGCACCGGATACTTTTATGTCTGTTATGTACACAAACCATTTTAGCATATTCCGAAGAACTATTGCCAATGAAATAGGCGGATATCGAGTAGGATTCGAAGGTTCTCAGGATTATGATTTTGTACTTCGTTTTGTAGAAAAAACCAAACATATAGGACATATAGCAAAAATACTATATCACTGGCGTTCCAGAGCAGAATCCGTTGCCAGCAATCCGGAAACAAAAATGTATGCTTATGAAGCTGCTATGAAAGCAAAAAAAGAGGCACTTTCTCGAAGAGGACTTTCTGGAGAAGTGGAATATCAGAGTCACATTTATCAGTCTCGTGTATTCTATCATGCAGAAGGACAGCCAAAAGTCAGTATTATTATTCCATCAAAGGACAATTTTTCGTGTATACAAACTTGTCTTACCAGTATTTATGAAAAAACAACTTACCCTAATTTTGAAGTTGTGTTAATTGATAATGGAAGTACGGAAGAAAATAAGGCAAAATATAAAGAAATTTGTGAAAAGTATCATTGCAGCTATTATCATCAACCAATGGAGTTTAACTTTTCTAAAATGTGCAACATAGGTGCAAAAAAGGCTCAAGGAGAATATTATTTATTCCTAAACGACGATACAGAAGTCTTAGTCAATGACTGGTTGGAACGTTTGACTGGACAGGCTTCCCTTGCACATACTGGGGCTGTAGGAGCAAAACTTTACTATCCAGAAGAGAAAAGAATCCAGCATATTGGAATCGTCAACCGTGTAGAAGGACCAAGTCATTATTTTTGTGGTGGAAGAGAAATTATGACAGACTATAAAATGCAGATGGATTGTAATTATTCTGCTGTTACAGGTGCCTGTCTAATGCTTTCACGGAAAAAATTTGATGAAATTGGTGGTTTTGATGAAGGACTTCCAGTGGCATATAATGACGTGGACTTATGTTTTAAGCTAGTGGAACAGGGATATTACAATGTAGTTCGAAATGATGTGCAATTGCTTCATTACGAATCTGTAAGCCGTGGAAGTGATATGGTAGATACTAAAAAAATGGAGCGTTTGAAAAAAGAACGTAATGCTCTTTATGAGGCACATCCATATTTCAATGAGTATGATCCATTTTTCTCTGAAAATATGAGTCTTATTATGAATATGGAAGGACTTGGAAACTTGAAAGTGCAGGAGCCAGAGAAAACAAATCTTTCTATAACTTCTGCAATGTCAATTCATGATTCATCTATTTCTCAATTTGTAAATATAGGACTATTTGAGCAGCTACAGCAAATTAAAGTAGAAGGATGGTTTTTCTGGAAACAATATAAGCATAATAATACAAATCGTTATAGAGTGGTATTGATTTCCAAAGAGGAAACTTGTCGTTTTCCTATGAAAAAAATGTACCATGATCCGATAGAAACTTTGGATTATGCAGGAAATCCAAAACTTACCGGCTTTATTACAGCTATGCACGTAGAACATATTCCAAGAGGAAAGTATAAGGTTTATATCGAGATTCGAAAAGGAATATTCGGTAAGAAATATTATTTGGATACAGAACAGACGATTACGGTGTAATGGAAAAGAGAAAGGAATAAAGGAACATGGATAATCAATCAAGTTCGAAAAAGCAAAATGCTCTTCTGAAATATCAAGTGATTCTTGTTGCAATTATGACAATATTAGGTGTGATATTAGGAAATAGTCTGTATTTGGATGGATATACTGCAGAAACAATGGAAGCAGGAGTACCGTTTATTTACAGTTCTTATGGATACACACAGACAGACAATTCTTTTGTTTATACAGGAGCGGAAGGAAGTTATGTACAAATACTTGCACGTAGTGCAGATACTGAGCAACTGATGTTTACTTTTTCAGAAGCTGCAAAAGAAGATACCCAATTGACTTTATATTATGTGGATAATAATGGAAACTATAGTTATGATAATGTAGCAATAGGAACATGGAAAAAAGGAAAATATACCGCTACAGTGGATATTACACCTGGAGATTATAATAGCTATTTGCTAAACATCAATACTGATTTTACATTGTCTAATTTATACTATGCGCATAATAATGGAAAAAATTCAAGTTTGAACTACTTTTTCTATATTGCAGGATTTGTATTCGGTTTATTACTTGCCGCAGTAGCAGGAAGTGTTGCCAGAATGCGTAAGGCACTTCTTTCTATAGATGAAAAAAGAAAGAATTTTATCGAATACTGTAAAAAGGAACAGAAAATAATTAGCATATATATACTAAAATTTATAATTATTGTGGCCATTTCTATATTAGCTACATTTTTATTAAGTTTTTCAGGTAAGTTTAAGTTGTCTGGAAAACTAATATTTGTTTCGATTATGATTGGATGTCTCTTAGCTATTTACATCTGCTTTAGAAAATATGCTGCAAAAAAAATAGAGTTGATTGGATGCCTTACTATTTTGATTGTCGGAACTATATTTGCGGTAGTTGAACCACCAAATGTTGGGGTTTCATGGGATGATGAAGCACATTTTGCAAATTCATTGGCTGTTTCCCATATACTTGACGGACAAATATCGGCAGCAGATTGTACAATCATAAATGATTATCAGAGTGTTGCTCTTAGTAAACTAAATTATGGACGAGCAGAACAAACACGATACACTGAAGTTATGAATGATTTGGTAGAAGCAAAATATTATTCACAAAAATCAGCAATGTGCAGTTGGAATATGGCAATTTCGTATCTGCCTTCTGCCATAGGTTTGCTTCTTGGAAGAGGGCTGGGACTTGGATTTTTTGCAACGTTAGTTTTAGGACGTTGGATGAATGTATTGATGCTATCTTTGCTGGCATATTTTTCCATGAAAGCTCTAAAAACAGGAAAAATTATTGTGATGTTAATTGCGCTAATTCCAACAAATATTTTTATTGCCAGCAATTATAACTATGATACATGGTTGACAGGATGGTCTATGCTTGGTCTTTCCACCTTTTTTGGAGAATGGCAGCGACAAGATGAGAAAATCAGGAAAAGATCACCATATGTCATTGGCCTTTCTATGTTTTTAGCGTCTATGCCGAAACTTGTATATTTTCCAATGACTTTTATTGCACTATTTATGCCAATGAAAAAATTTGTAGATAAGAAGCAGGCATGGAAATATCGAATCACAATTCTTATGGCTGCACTTCTTCCTTTTGTTGTAGTTTATTTCCAAAATTTCTTCAACGGACTTGGTCAGGGAGATACTCGTGGGGGAGAAGCTGTAAATGCCACTTCACAAATGGATTTTATAACTGCTCAGCCTGTACAGGCATTGCTTATTATAATTAACTTTTTAAAGATATACTTAAATCCATTGTTAGAGGGAAGGGAATATCTGATAAACCAAGCATATTTTGGATATGTTGGTATTGATTTTCGAATTGTATTAGCTATCGTAGTGTTTGGAGCATTAATAAGCAGAGAAGCAAAAGAAACAAAATTTCCATGGTGGACAAAACTTGGAACACTATTTGTATATGCACTAATTGGATTTATGTCTGCATTTTCTATGTATGTTGTTTTTACAGTAGTGGGGGCTGAAACTGTAGCAGGATGTCAGGGAAGATATATTATTCCGGCACTATTTCCAGTATTGTTTGTGTGTTCGCGTTTTTCTTTAAAAACTTTTGTGAAAGACTTAGTACAGGAAGAAAACTTAAATCTTTTACTAATGTTGTTATTATGTTGTATTTCTCTCTATGGCATGTGGAATGGCTGTTTAAGTATTTACTAATCTTTTTTTTGTGCTATAATGGAAAAGAATGTGTCTAAAAATGTAGAAGATAAAATAATAGAGGTGACATATGAAAGTATTAATCATAATTCCGGCTTATAACGAAGAAGAAAATATTGTGCGTGTAGTGGATGATTTAGTTAATAATTATCCACAGTATGATTATGTGGTAATCAATGATGGTTCTCGCGATAATACAGCTAAGATATGTAGAGAACATGAATATCATTTAATTGATCTTCCTATCAATCTTGGATTAGCAGGAGCATTTCAGACAGGTGTGAAGTATGGGTATGAACAAGGATATGATGCAGTCTTGCAATATGATGGAGATGGACAACATCAGGCGCAATATATTGATAAGATGGTAACGGCTATGGAAGAACAATCCGCAGATATTGTAATTGGTTCTAGATTCATCGAAAAGAAAAAACCAAATAGTCTTCGCATGCTTGGTGCAAGAATTTTGAAATATGCCATTAAATTTACAACAGGACAAGGAATTGCAGATCCCACCTCTGGAATGCGTTTGATAAATAAGAATATGTTAAAAGAGTTTGCATATCTTATGAATTATGGTCCTGAACCAGATACAGTAGCCTATCTTATGCGAAATGGAGCGAAGGTAGTGGAAGTCCAGGTGGAGATGAGTGAACGTATTGCAGGAGAAAGTTATCTTAACTTAAAAAATTCCATAAAATATATGTTCCGTATGTGTGCATCTATCTTCTTTTTACAAATGTTTAGAAAGAGAGGTAACTAAAAATGTCCTTAGTTTTGCGAATTGTATTGATTGTTGTTGCGGTCTTATCATGTATATTCGTATTAAGAAAAATACGAAAATCTCAGATGCGGATCGAAGATACTTTGTTCTGGCTAGTGATTTCGTTTGGTATTCTTGTTTTGGGAATATTTCCTCAGATCGCTTATTGGTTGTCTGATGTTATTGGAATTATGTCACCAGTAAATTTTGTTTTTTTGGTATTTGTCTTTTTATTATTGTTTAAGGTATTTATATTGACAGTGCAGGTGTCACAGCAGCAAGAAAAATTAAAAACTTTGGCACAGAACGTTGCTATTTATGAGAGTCAATTGATTAAAAAGGAAGAGAAGGATACGGAAGAGAATGTATAGTGAAAAAGATCATACCTGGAGTATATGTGCTTATGGAGAAAGCTTGTATCTTGAAGATGCAATCCGTTCAGTATTAAGTCAAACACTAAAATCAAATGTCATCATGATAACTTCAACTCCCAATTCACACATTTGTACTTTAGCTGAAAAATATAATATACCACTTTTTATTAATGAAGGTGAAAAGGGAATTGCAAATGATTGGAATTTTGCATATCAAAAAACAGATACCAAACTTGTTACTTTATGTCATCAGGATGATATATATGATAAAAATTATGTAAGGAACATGATTTTGGGTATTAATAAAAAGAAAAAAGCATTAATTGCTTTTTCTAATTATGGTGAATTAAGAGATGAAAAAAAGATTACGAAGAATAAGTTATTAACTGTAAAGAGAATATTGTTGTTTCCGTTAAAATTTTCATTTTTACAACAGAGTATATGGATACGAAGAAGATGCTTGTCTTTGGGAAATTGTATTTGTTGTCCAGCTGTTACTTATGTAAAAGAAAATCTTCCCAAACGCATATTTTATGAAAAATATAAGAGTAATGTAGATTGGCAGACATGGGAACAATTGAGTAGAAACAAAGGCAGTTTTGTATATATTCCAAACATTCTTATGTTTCATCGTATTCATGAAGAATCTACCACTACAGAAATTATTGGTGAAAGTTTACGAACAAAGGAAGATTATGAAATGTTCCAAAAATTTTGGCCTAAATGGATTGCAAAGAAAATTTCTAAAGTATATCAAAGTAGTGAAGAAAGTAACCAAGTAAAGTAGGATAGTAGGGTTCCGGAGGTATCTTAAATGAAAAACAAGGCAGAAGTATCAGTGATTATTCCCGTCTACAACCTATCGCGTTGGATAGAGAAATGTGTGAGATCTGTATTAGAACAAACTGTTTCTAATATTGAAATTATAGTTGTGGATGACGGAAGTAAGGATGATAGCTATGAAATTGTGAAAGGTATACAAGAGGAACATCCTGAAAAAATCATACTATTATCACAAGAAAATAGTGGTCAGGCAGCGGCAAGAAATCGAGCATTAGATACAGCATGTGGTAAATACATTGTATTTGTTGATGGTGATGATTATATAGAGCCTACATATATACAATGTCTTTTAGAAAAAATTGAAAATGAAAATCTGGATTGTGTGGTATGTGGATATGAACGGGTAGACGAGCATGGGAATGTAATACAAAGAGTCTGTCCAAATACTTCAAATGAGATGTATCAGATGAAATTTTTGGCTGCATGTTCCAAAATATTTCGATTATCCTATCTTCGAGAAAAAAATATAAGATTTCCAGAAGGTAAGTTATATGAAGATGTTTCCTTTTCTTGGCAGGTAATGTTTTTGTCCAATAAAATAGGTGTTATAGATTGTGTCGGATATAAATATCTCATGAGAGAAGGAAGCAGTAGTAACAGTAAAGTTCGAATAGAAAAAGTTCCATTTGAAGAGAACAGCCTAACAATCAAAAAAATCATGTCAGAGATAGATGAGCATAAAAAAGAGTTGTTTATCTATTCGATTTTAACTCAGTATGCCTATCTGGTATTTGTCCTTCCAAGAAAAAATTCATTAAATATAGTAAAGGAAATGAGCAAAAGACTGGCACAGGATTTAAAAGAAAACATTCCAACATATTGGAAAAATTCCTATATGAAAGCTACAGTTACAAAAAAAACTATTCCATTTGTACAAAGAATGGCAATTCGGCTTCTTGTAAGCAGTACAAGATGTAATTTACTTACTTTTACAGCTATTTTGTTTACTAGATTATAGGTTTGAAGTATTTCGAGGTGAAAGATGAATAAGAAGGTTGTATTTTTGATTCTTCATTATAATTCCATAGAGGTAACAAGGGAATGTATTCATTCTATAAAGAAATTAGAACAGCAAGAGCGTATAGAAATTGTGATAGTAGACAATGCATCACCTAATGGTAGTGGAAAGATTTTAGAAGAAGAATATAAGAATGATGAATATGTGCATGTGCGATTAAATGCAGACAATGCTGGCTTTTCAAAAGGAAATAATTTTGGCTATGAATATATTAAGTCAAATATGAATGTACAATATTTAGTTGTTGCTAATAATGACATTGTGTTTAAACAAGCTGACTTTGTGAACAGATTGGATGAAGAATACAAACAAAGTCAATTTGATATATTGGGACCGGATGTTTGGAATAGCTGTTTGCAAGTTCACCAAAATCCATTGGATTCTTCCGTACGAAAAAAGGAAGAAGTAGATAAAACCATTCGATTTCATGAAATAGCATTGAAATATTTTGAAATCACCTATCCTTTATTGTGTTTAGCAGAGAAATGGTCTGCTAAAAAGCGATATCAGCAGTCGGAAAAAGACTATCTCCTCCGGCAAGAAGGAGTTTGTCTTATGGGCGCTTGCTTGATTTTTTCTGAACAGTATGTTTTAGGTAAAAATAAGATTTTTTCTCCTGAAACATATTTTTATTATGAAGAATATATTCTTGCTTTGCAAGCATTGAGAGAAAAACGAAAAATAGTCTACTCCCCAGATATTGTTGTAGATCATAAAGAGGGAAGTTCAACAAATTCCATCTCTTCTAAAAATAAAGCGAAGAAAAAATTTGTTATGAAAAATATGCTGGCTGCAGCAAAGATTTATAGAGAATTATTATAATATTTAAGGAAGTTATTTATAATGGTATATGAAATAATAGATTTTTCAAAAAAAATAGAGCGTTTTTTTTATATTCGATATTTAAAAAGAAAATTGCACATAAAAAAGCAAAACTTTTATGTCTATAGCGAAGGTTTCATAAAGGGATTTGCTAATATAAAAATAGAAGATAATTTTTCTGCTCTAAGAGGTCTTAGAATAGAAGCAATCTCAGAACAAGAACAAAACAATACAACAATTGTGTCTATTGGAAAAAATGTTTCTATAGGAGATTATTGTCACATTGCAGCAAGTAATTCTGTGAAGATTGGAAATGGAGTTTTAATTGGAAGCCATGTTCTAATTACAGATCATCAACATGGTAAAACAGGAGAAGAGAGTGATAAAATACCAGCCCAAAGACAGCTATATTCCAAAGGTCCAGTTATTATTGAAGATAATGTATGGATTGGTGATAACGCTGTCATTATGCCAGGGGTGCATATCGGGAAAGGTTCGATTGTTGGTGCAAATGCTGTTGTAACACAAAATGTACTAGCAAATACAGTTGTTGCAGGGACTCCAGCTAAAGTGATAAAAAACATATAGATATTAAATAATACAAAATGGATATTTGATGATCACGAACTAGAGTGAGGTGAAACGAAATGGACTATGAAGTGTCGGTTATACTTCTTACATATAACCCTAATGTTCAAAGTTTGAAACATACAATTAATTCTATTATTAAACAGGAAAATATATCTGTTCAATTAATTATTGCAGATGATGGTTCTAAAACTTTTCCATACAAAGAAATTGAAAATTACTTGAATGAAAAGGCGTTTCAAGATTATATAATCGTTAATAATGCGGTAAATGAAGGAACTGTAAAAAACTATATGAGCGGAATTACAAGGGCAAGTGGGAAATATATTAAAGCAATATCTCCTGGAGATTTTCTTTATGACACAAAATGTTTAAGAAAAATGATTGATTATATGGAACAGTATGTATATAAATTATGTTTTGGAAAAGCTATTTGTTATTGTAAGGAAGAAAATCAATACCGTTGTATTCCTTGTCAAAATCCAGTTGATTTAAAGGTATACAAAAATAGGAATGAAAAGAAAATTTTAAAAAATTATTATATATATCAAGATTATGCCTTAGGAGCAAATTTCATTGTTGAGAAAGTATTATTGAAAAATAGTTTAGAAAAAATTGAAACCGTAGTTAAATATGCCGAAGATACATCCGTCTTATATATGCTTGCAAATGGCGAAAAGATTGGATTTTTTGATGATTATATCGTATGGTACGAGTATGGGACAGGTATATCTACCCAAGCAAATGATAAATGGAAACGAATTTTGTATAATGAAAATAAAGCGGTTTATGAAATGGTAATGGATCATTGTATCTTTGCTAGAAAAGGCTATAGATATAATTATAAAGGAGAAAAACTAAAAAACAGATATATTCAAATGATACGGTGGCTTGTGCTTTCACCAGGAAGTATTTTCTTTTGGCTTAAAAGAATTTATGCAAAAAAGAACGATAAACAAATAAAAAATATTTCAAAAGATATATTGTATGATATTATAAAATAGTGATAAAAGACTGAACAGAACATACAAATATGATTTTAGCTTTTGTTCTATATTTAATCAGAGTATGTGATAAAGAACTTAGTATCTTAAGGAGGCAGAACATGCAAGTTGTTAAATATATGTTTCAACCCCATGGAGATGACAGGGGGCAATTGGTAGCGTTAGAAGAATTCAAGGATATTCCGTTTGAAATTAAGCGTGTATATTATATGTATGATACTGCGCCAGGGGTAACAAGAGGTTATCATGCGCACAAAGCATTGGAACAGATTCTTATTTGTATACATGGCAGTTGCAAAATCCGTTTGGATAATGGAACTGAGAAAAAGATCGTTCCTCTGGAAAAACCATATGAAGGACTTTATGTTTCTAATTCTATGTGGCGAGAAATGTTTGATTTTTCGCCAGATGCCGTATTGATGGTTCTTGCATCAGAGTTATATGATGAAAATGATTATATAAGAGATTACGACGAATTTTTGAAATTTGTAAAAGAGGAAAATAATAAATAAAAAAAGAGAACATTAGGAGTGAAATAAATGAAAATACCATTTGTTAGTTTTAAACCTATGGAAAAAGAACTGGATGAACAATTGAGAGCAGCATTTACCAGAGTATTTGAACGTAGTTGGTATATTGAAGGAAATGAAGGGAAACAGTTTGAAGCAAAATTTGCAGAGTATTGTGAAACAAGTTATTGTGTAGGGTGCGGAAACGGCTTAGATGCTCTAATGTTGTCTTTGAAAGCACTAGGAGTTGGAAATGGTGATGAGGTAATTATTCCCTCCAATACATATATTGCTACAGCACTTGCAGCAACTTATGTAGGAGCAACACCTGTTTTTGTAGAACCAGACATGACTACATATAATATTGATCCTGCTAGAATGGAAGAAAAAATCACAGATAAAACAAAAGCCATTATGCCTGTTCATTTATATGGACATCCAGCAGATATGGACCCTATTATGGAAATTGCAAGAAAGCATAACTTGTATGTAGTAGAAGATTGTGCGCAGGCACATGGTGCTTTATATAAAGGAAAAAAAGTAGGAAGTTTTGGTGATGCAGCTGGCTTTAGTTTCTATCCTGGAAAGAATTTAGGGGCATTGGGTGATGCAGGTGCTATGGTAACTTCAAATAAAGAATTGGCAGAGAAGGTACGTGCATTAGGTAATTATGGTTCTGATTATAAATATCACCACATTTATCAAGGAAACAATTCAAGATTAGATGAATTACAAGCTGCCTTTTTATCAGAAAAATTGCCTATTTTAGATAAAATGAATCAAGAGCGCAGACGGATTGCAAATCTATATATGAACGGAATTAAAAATTCTGAAATTGTTTTGCCAACGGTAATGGATTATGCAGAACCTGTATGGCATATATTCGCTATCCGTTGCAAAGAAAGAGATGCGTTAGCTAATTATTTGGATAAAGAGGGAATCTCTACAAATAAACATTACCCAATTCCTATGCATATGCAAGGCGCATATGCTGAATTAGGCATCAAGAAAGGTGAATTACCACTTGCAGAAGAGATAAGTGAAACAGAATTGAGTTTACCTATGTATTATGGAATGAAAGATGAAGAGATTGAGTATGTAATTGAAAAAGTAAACAACTTTAAATAGTAGACATTTTGAAAAAGCATTATAAACAAGAATCGTTTTATAGAGAACAGATTCCTATCTATTGTAGGAGGAATACATGAACGTATTAATGATGGTATCTTGGTATACAGAACAAGGAAAAGATAAATTAGAAGCAGGCGTTTTTCATTATGAGCAATCCATGGATTTGAAAAAAAGTTGCAATGTAGCAATTTATTTTCCATTTGATAGACAAATTACAGAAAATGAGACTGTAAAGGAAGAATGGGGAATTTTGACATATAGAAGCAAATATTCTGATAAGGAAAAATGGAAATCCAAAAAATGTATTGCAAAAACCATGAAACGAATTATAGAAGAATTCAAACCAGATGTTATACATGCACACTGTGCAGGAACAGCAGGGATTTATGCAATTGCCCAAGGAAAAAAATATCATATTCCTGTTGTATTAACAGAACATACTCCTTTAGCTATTAGCCATGCTGATAAATTTGGACTATCTAGATTTTTAAGCCAAATAGCTTATAGAAATAGTGATGTTAATATTTGTGTGTCAAAGGCTTTGCAAAAAGAATTAGGAAAAGCATTTCCCAAATATGAATTTGATGTAATTTATAATGGAACGATTGCACCAATAGTGCAATTAGAAACTCCAAAATACTATAAAGAAGGATATATAAATGCTGTTATTGTTGCAATATTGTATGATCCTGAAGTTAAAGGATTGAAATATTTATTACAAGCTATGAAAATGGTAAAGCAACAAGGGAAAAAAATTCTTTTGCATCATATTGGTGGCGGTGAATATTTAAAACATTTTCAACAAATGGCAAAAGAATTAGATATTGACGATGTCTGCATTTTTCATGGTAGTTGCGACAGAAATGAATTATATGCCATTGAAGCAGAAATGGATTTTTTTGTGTCTTCTAGTTTAGTAGAAAGTGGTGGAGTTTCCGTTCAGGAAGCGATGTTATTAGGCAAGCCTATCTTAGGGACAAATTCTGGAGGAGTAGATTCTTTGGTGCCTAAAGAGGCCGGAAAAATTGTTGAAAAAGCAAATGCAGAAGCCTTGAGAGATGGCTTGATATATATGGCATCTAATATAAATAAATATAATAAAGAGTGGATTAAACAATATGCTTTTCGTAATTTTGAAATAGGAAATATAAGCCAAAAATATATTGATTTGTATGAAAATCTTTGCAATAAAAAGAAAAAGTAAATGTTTCGAAATATTTTTTATATGCTTTAATTAAATAGGACGAAAATGCAAATTATATTGGCTTTGGTGTTATATAAAAAATAATGCAGAGATGGCCTTAATAAGTAAGGAGAAAGAATGAGTGCAACAAAAAAAGGATTATTAAATGTATTTTATGGAATATTAGGACAAGTAATTACAATATGTTTAGGGATTGTGGTACCTAAACTTGTACTTGATAATTATGGCTCTGAAGTAAATGGATTGTTGAATACAATATCACAGATTTTTGCATATTTCAGCTTGTTAGAAGCTGGGGTTGGAGTAGCTTCATTGCAAGCACTATATACACCTGTGGCAAATGACAATAAGAAGGAAATAGGTGAAATCTTTGTAGCAACACATCATTTTTATAAAAAAGTAGGGCTACTCTATGGGATTGCGATTATTATTTTGGCGTTAATTTATCCACTTTGTGTTACATCGACTATTCCATATTGGGTTATTTTTGCTATTATTTTGTTTGGAGGAATCGGAAATAGTATTAATTTTTTCTATCAGGCAAAATATAAAATCTTAATGCAAGCAGAGGGATATAGTTATGTTTGCACGAATATTACTACAATTATTAACATTTTGATAAATATTGTAAAAGCATTTTTGATGCTTATGGGGTTTGATGTACTAATTGTTCAAATGTCATATTTTATTATTATGCTTTTGCAAATGATAATATATAGTTTCTATATTAAGCAACATTATTCTTGGATTGATTTTAATGTAAAACCTAACAATATTGCAATATCACAAAGAGGAGCTACGTTAGTACATCAAGTATCTGGGTTAATATTCAATAACATGGATATATTACTTTTAACACTGATTACGCAGGATTTAAAAGTTGCAAGTGTATATTCTATGTACAATTTAGTTATTACAATGGCAACATCTATGATTCAACAGATTGAAACAGGATTTAGTTTTCGTTTAGGTCAGCTATATAATACTAATAAAGAACAATATTATCCTTTACATCATATTTTTGAAATTATATATATGATATTGATTTTTTCGGTTATGTCTTGCATTTATGTGTTTTTAATTCCTTTTATTCGTTTATATACTGCGGGAGCAAATGATATAAATTATATTAATGAGTTATATCCTTTATTTTTTGTAATAACGCCATTACTCACTTACGGACGAACAGCTTCACTTAATCTTATTAGTTATGCGGGGCATTTCAAAGAAACTCAAAGCAGAGCAATTATAGAAACAATAATAAATTTAGTAGTGTCTATTGTGTGTATTTTCAAATTTGGCATTTTAGGTGCTTTATTAGGTACTATTATTGCGTCTATCTATCGAACCAATGATATGGTTTTATATGTGTATAAACACTTTTTGCCTGGTTCTTCGTGGAAGACTTATAAACGGTGGTTAGCCAATTTGGGGATATTTGCTATTATCGTTAAATTTGTGGATGTGGATTCTTCCATGTTTTCGACATATCCTAAAATTATTTGTGGTGCTATTGTTGTTGGCGTAATTTGTCTGATTGTATATACGGTATTGCAAATTCTTTTAAATTTTAAAGAATTCAAAATATTTATGTCAATTATGCGAGGATATATTGAACAAATAAAAAGTAAACGTAAAAGCAACATTTAGTATATGTGTTTTGATTGATAGTCTTTATAGATTTTTATTACATCCATTATTAAAGAAAATCGAAAAACAAAAAATTAAAATTAGTATAGTGTAAAGGTGAAAGTAATGAAAATAAGAAAATTAGAATTAAAAGATGCCAAAGACATGTTAGAGTGGATGCACGCAAAGAATGTAGTAGAAATGTTAGCCCAAAATTTTGAGAATAAAACAATTGAGGATTGTGAACAGTTTATTAAGAATTCTAATGAAGATGAAAGTACATTTTTGCATCGAGCAATCTGTAATGACAAAGATGAATATTTAGGTACTGTTAGTTTAAAACATATCAATATGCAAGACAAAAATGCAGAATATGCCATATCTATGAGAGAAAAAGCAATGGGTACGGGAGCGTCCATGTATGGAACAAAGGAAATATTAAAATTTGCATTTCGTGAATTACATTTGGAAAAAGTGTATTTGAATGTAATTACAGAAAATGTCAGAGCAAAGAAATTTTATAAAAAAGTGGGATTTCAATACGAAGGAACAGCAAAAAAGCATATAATGATACAAGAAAAATTATGCGATTTAGAATGGTATGCTTTTTACAAAGATATGGAATTGTAAACTTCAAATCCAGAATCCTAAGCTACCATTGACGTAGCTTAGGATTTTTTAGTAAACTAGAAGTGTAACTTGCTTTTTTTAACAAATTTTTTATAACTAGTAAAACATGTGCATTGCATTAATAATGTAAACTTGGTAAAATATAGACTTGTGGGAATGTTTCACAACATGAAATAGAAACACAAATCTATTTCTTTGAAAGGAGAAAAAATTATGTGTGGAATAGTTGGATTTAATGGAAATCATCAAGCAGCCCCAATTTTATTAGATGGGCTTTCAAAATTAGAGTACAGAGGTTATGATTCTGCTGGATTGGCAGTAAGAAACGGAACAGCTAATACAGAATTAATCAAAGCAAAGGGAAGATTACGTGTATTATCAGAAAAGACCAACGATGGAAATGCGTTAGTTGGTACTTGTGGAATTGGTCATACTAGATGGGCAACCCACGGAGAACCTTCTGAAGAAAATGCGCATCCACATTGTAGTGATGATGGAAATGTAATTGCTGTTCATAATGGAATTATTGAAAATTATCAGGATTTAAAAGATAAATTAATTCGAAACGGATATGAATTTTATTCTTCTACAGATACAGAAGTAGCAGTAAAGCTCATTGATTATTATTATAAGAAGTACGAAGGAACTCCTGTAGATGCCATTAACCATGCAATGGTCCGTATTCGTGGTTCTTATGCGTTAGCAGTTATGTTTAAAGAGTATCCAGAGGAAATTTATGTTGCCAGAAAAGACAGTCCAATGATTATTGGAGTAGAAAACGGTGAGAGTTATTTGGCATCTGATGTTCCAGCAATTTTAAAATATGCAAGAAAAGTATATTATATTGGCAATATGGAAATTGGTCATCTTCAGAAAGGAAAAGTGACTTTCTATAATTTAGATGGAGATGAAATTAAGAAAGACCTTGTAGAGATTAAGTGGGATGCAGAAGCCGCAGAAAAAGCTGGATTTGAACATTTTATGATGAAAGAGATTCATGAACAGCCAAAAGCAGTTCGTGATACGATAAATTCTGTATTGCGCAAAGAAGATAAAGAAATGAAATTAGATTTAACAGAAGTGGGATTGTCTGATAAAGATATCAAAAACATTTCTCAGATTTATATTGTAGCTTGTGGTTCTGCATATCATGTAGGTGTAGCAGCGCAATATGTAATCGAAGATTTAGCAAAGATTCCAGTGCGTGTAGAATTAGCATCGGAATTCCGTTATAGAAACCCACTGTTAGATCCAAATGGATTGGTTATTATTGTCAGCCAGTCAGGAGAGACTGCGGACAGCTTAGCTGCTCTTCGTGAAGCAAAAGCAAAAGGGATTAAGACATTGGCAATTGTAAACGTAGTGGGAAGTTCCATTGCACGAGAAGCAGACAACGTATTTTACACTCTTGCAGGACCGGAAATTGCAGTGGCAACAACCAAAGCATATAGTACACAGTTAGTTGCTTCTTATTGCCTTGCTATCCAGTTTGCAAAAGTTCGTGGAGAATTAAAGAGCAATGACTATAAAAACTTATTGGGAGAATTACAAACTCTTCCAGATAAGATTCAGCGTATCATTGATGATAAAGAACGTCTCCAGTGGTTTGCTGCAAAACACGTAAATGCCAAAGATATTTTCTTTATTGGACGTGGTATTGATTATGCAATCAGTCTGGAAGGCAGCTTAAAGATGAAAGAAATCAGCTACATTCATTCTGAGGCATATGCAGCAGGGGAATTGAAACATGGTACCATTTCCTTAATTGAAGATGGTACACTGGTAATCGGTATTTTAACCCAAAATGAATTATATGAAAAAACAGTATCTAACATGGTTGAGTGTAAGAGTCGTGGTGCTTATTTATGCGGTTTAACATGCTACGGCAATTATAGTCTTGAGGATACGGTAGACTTTACCACATATATTCCAAAGACAGACACACATTTTGCTGCATCTTTAGCAGTAGTTCCTTTACAGCTTATGGGATATTATGTTTCTGTTGCTCGTGGTCTTGACGTAGATAAGCCTAGAAACTTGGCTAAGAGTGTTACAGTAGAATAATCCTTGTTGTCACAAAATAAAATCGAAAACATTAACCAATACTATCTGCCGCTATTTTGCCGGCAGATAGTTTAGAAAAAATCAAATGGGGAAGAAATATGTCTGAAAAAAAGAACTATTCCATGGAGCAGATAACTTCTTTTTGTCACAAACATCCATCTGTTTTATTCGTTCTTGGATATATAGGACTGCTTGTGTTAAACTTTATATTTGAAAAAAATGGGCGGATAGGTGATACCGCTTTGGTGGAAAGTATTATGCAGTTTTGCCTGCTTCTTGCAACGGGAATCTTTATTATTTATATGTTGAGAGAGCAGAAGAAACTTGAAAAAGAAGAAGCATTGTTAGTATTTATCATGTGTGTGGGAATTATCATGCGTGTGGGTTATACCATGTATACGCCGTGGTATCTTCGTGGTCACGATTTGGGAAATTTATCTACAGATCCAGATTCTACGGGACATTGCGCATACATTCTACATTTGTTTCAAGGAAAATTGCCAAGTACCAATGAATATCAATTTTATCATCCACCTTTTTATCACTTTTTAGCGGCATTGTCTATGCACATTTCAGGACTTCTTTCTGGAAAAACAAATGGTGCGGAATTGATCGAGGCAGCCAAACTGGTATCTTGTATGGCATCCATTGGTGTGTTATACCAAGTAAAAGAAATGTTAAAAGAGAACCATCTTCTTGGAAGAGCAGGAAATATAGTGATGCTTATAGTCGCTTGTATGCCTAATTATTATTTAATGGCTGGAAGAATCAATAACGATTCACTTGTGTTTTTCTTTATGGTACTAATTGTTCGTTATACGATTAAATGGTATCGCAATCCAGATTATAAAAATACAATTATCTTAGCACTTGGTTTTGGTTTTGGCATTATGACAAAAGTATCCTGTGGTGTTATGGCAGTGTTTACCGGAATTGTAATGTTAATTAAATTTTATCAGACCATAAAAGCTCATACATACATTCCTATGTTGAAAAAATTTGTTCTATTTGGTGGTATTAGCGGAATACTTGGGTTATGGTATCCAATCCGAAACAGTATTTTATTTCACCAACCATTGAATTATGTAGCAGAAATATCAACCAGCAATCCTGTATATTGCGGCGATCATTCTTTGGCAGAACGTTTCTCACTGTTATATGAATTTACTGGAACACGAGAACTCTATAATCATCCTATAGATGATTATAATCTTCTTGGATATTTGTTGCGAAGTGCAGTATTTGGAGAATTTGAATTTTCTATTACTGCATGGGTTGCTAAAGGGTTATTTATAATCAATAACATTCTAGCATTGGCTGCACTAATTGCTATCATATATTGTTTAGTAGCAATAAAGAATCATCGCAAATTACTGTATGGATTAGGATTTATCTGGTTACTCCAAGTAAGTTCCTTTATTTGGTTTAACTTTGGATATCCTTTTGCCTGTACTATGGATTATAGATATATTCCACTGACTACAGTTATTGGCGGAATCTTTTTAGGAATCTGTTTCCGACACCTTCGTCAAAAAAGTGGCATGGGTTACCGCCTTTTATGCAAGGGAATGCAGGCAATGGTATTGTTGTATGCGGTGCTTTCAGTAGTTATGTATACAAATATCCAATCATAAGAAAAACAATAAATTACAGGAGATAACGTTTATGAAGAAAGTAATTGTAATTGGTGCCGGTCCGGCAGGATTGACGGCAGCCTACGAATTATTAGATAAATCAAAAGATTATGAAGTAATAGTTCTTGAAGAGAGCGACACCTTTGGTGGTATTTCCCGTACTGTAAATCACAATGGAAATCGAATGGATATGGGAGGACACCGCTTTTTCTCAAAAGTTCCTGAAGTAAATGAGTGGTGGGAGAAGATGCTTCCTACTCAGGGAAAATTAGCAAAAGATGATATTTTATTACATAGAGAAGGTACGGTAGTAGAAGGTGGACCAGACCCAGAACAAAATGATCGAGTTATGCTTAGAAGAAACCGATTATCTCGAATCTTTTTCAACAACAAGTTTTTTGATTATCCAGTATCATTAAAATGGGAAACATTAAAAAATATGGGATTTGGAACTACAATCGTAGTTGGTTTCAGTTATTTAAAGAGTGCAATTTTCAAGAGAAAAGAAAACTCTTTGGAAGATTTTTATATCAATCGTTTTGGAAAAAAATTATACTCTATGTTCTTTGAGAACTACACAGAAAATCTTTGGGGACGACATCCTAGCTGCATTTCTCCAGAGTGGGGAGCACAACGAGTAAAAGGTCTCTCTATAGTGGCAATTTTAAAAGACATGTTTAGCAAGTTGTTCCATTGCAAGAATCGAAAAGTAGAAACCTCACTAATCGAGGAATTTTCCTATCCGAAACTTGGACCGGGACAGCTATGGGAAATTACAGCTGACGAGATACTAAAAAAGGGTGGCACTATATTAAAAAATGCGAAAGTGGTAAAAGTTTTAAAAAACAGCCAAAATCAGTTGACTGGTGTGGTTTATGAACAAGATGGCAAACAAGTGACTGTGCAGGGAGATTATGTGATTTCCTCTATGCCTGTAAAGGATTTAGTAGAGAGCATGAACGATGTACCAAAACAGTATGCAGACATTGCTTCCGGATTACCATATCGTGATTACATGACGGTTGGTATTTTAGTGCCTAAGTTAAATTTGAAAAATGAGACTAAAATTAAAACATTAGGAAACATCGTTCCAGATGATTGGGTATATGTACATGATAGAAATGTAAATATGGGACGTTTTCAAGTATATAATAACTGGTCTCCTTATTTGGTAAAAGACGTAGAACATACTGTATGGATGGGACTTGAGTATTTCTGTAACGAAGGTGATTCCATGTGGAATATGAAAGATGATGAGTTTGCAAAAATGGGTATGGAAGAGATGGTAACTATGGGATTAATTGATTCTGTAGATCAAGTTTTGGATTCTCATGTAGAACGTGTAAAGAAAGCATATCCAGCTTATTTTGATACCTATGCGCAAATGGATGAACTACGTGAATATCTAAATACCATTTCAAACTTATTCTGTGTAGGTCGTAATGGTCAGCATCGTTATAATAACTTGGATCATTCCATGTGTACCTCTTTTGAGACAGTAAAGAATATTTTATCAGGAACTACGGACAAATCTAATATTTGGAATGTAAATACGGAAAAAGAATATCATGAAGCCGATGAAAAAGTAGCTTGACATTTATTTTAGATAGAGTTACAATGAGCGCATATTAAAAAAGATTGAAACCGTTGATTGAGAATAGTAGTCAAAAGCAGATGAATTCCAGAGAGTCACAGGTTGGTGAGAATGTGGCAAACAGGTTTTTGGTGAATGGACTCATAAGGGTGGGAAGAACAGTCGCAGAGACTTAGTAATACCCAACGGGATATCCGCCCGTTATCCAAGGATAATGTATGTTAGTACATTTTGAGTGGGTGCTTATGCACCAATAGAGGTGGTACCGCGAGAGATTCTATCCCCCGTCCTTATTATGATTTAATAAGGATGGGGGTTTTTTTAGTTTATAGGAAAGTGTACCTATAAACTAAAACGCTCCGCCAAGATGCACATTTGGAATAAATGAAAGCTGACATACTCAAATTTGAAAATTCATAAAAGGAGTGTTGAATCATGGCTAATCCAAGTTTAGAACAGGCAAAAAAATACGCATCTTCGGGGTACAAAATGGTTCCTGTAGCATGTGAAATGCTTTCTGATGTAATTACCCCGATTGAAGTTCTCAGGAAATTGAAGGCAAAAAGCGAACACTGCTATATTTTAGAAAGTGTTGAAAAACAAAGCGTTATGGGAAGATATACTTTTCTTGGGTATCAACCAAAGTACGATGTTACTTGTACCAATGGTGTATTGACTTTAAAAGATATTGAAGGAAACATAATAAAGCAAAAAGAAGAAATGCACCCAGGTGATTTTATTACCGAGATTTTACAGGATTTTAAAAGTCCTAAGATAGAGGGGTTTCCAAACTTTACTGGAGGATTTGTGGGATATTTTTCTTACGATTATCTAAAATATAGTGAGCCAAAATTAAAACTGGATGCCAAAAACGAAGATGGTTTTCAGGATGTAGATTTGATGTTGTTTGATAAAGTCATTGCTTTTGACAACATAAAACAAAAGATTATTGTGATTGTAAATGTCAGTACAGAAAATATAGAAGAAAGCTATGCAAATGCTTTAAAAGAAATCACTCAATTAAAAAATTTAATTTTACACGGAGAAAAGGCTAATATTACTCCAGCAAAGTTAAAATCTGATTTTCAACCACTATTTGACAAAGAACAGTATTGTGGCATGGTAGAAAAAGCCAAACATTATATTAAAGAGGGAGATATTTTCCAAGTAGTATTATCTAACCGACTAGCCGCTGAATTTGAAGGAAGCTTATTTGATGTGTATCGTGTGCTTCGCACCTTAAATCCTTCCCCATATATGTTTTATTTCAGTGGAGATGCAATTGAGGTGGCAGGTGCATCCCCTGAAACTCTAGTTAAGCTGGAAGACAAACGTTTACTGACTTTTCCGCTTGCTGGAACCAGACCAAGAGGAAAGACTAGAGAAGAGGACTTGGAATTAGAACAAGGATTACTGAATGATCCCAAAGAATGTGCCGAGCACAATATGTTAGTTGACCTTGGTCGAAACGATCTTGGGAAAATTAGTAAATTTGGTTCTGTTAAACTGGATAAGTATATGGAAATTCAAAAATATTCCCATGTTATGCACATTGGTTCTACTGTGGAAGGAGAACTTAGGGAAGATTGTAAAATATTGGATGCGGTTGATGCAGTGTTGCCAGCAGGAACCTTGTCCGGAGCCCCAAAGATTCGTGCCTGTCAGATTATCAATGAATTAGAAGACAATAAACGTGGTATTTATGGCGGAGCCATTGGTTATATAGATTTTGCTGGTAATTTAGATACTTGTATTGCTATCCGCATTGCTTATAAAGTAAAGGACAAAATTATGGTTCGCTCTGGAGCCGGTATTGTAGCAGACTCTGTTCCTGAAAATGAGTTTCAGGAATGTCTCAACAAAGCAAGAGCAGTATTAAATGCAATTGAACAGGCATCAGAACTAGGAAAGGAGGAAAAGTAATATGATACTTTTAATTGATAATTACGATAGTTTTTCTTACAATTTATATCAATATATCGGAACCATCAATCCGGATATCAAAGTAATTCGTAACGATGCTTACACTTGTCAGGAAATTGAAGCAGTGAATCCAAGTCATATTGTACTTTCTCCCGGACCGGGAAGACCAAGTGATGCAGGTGTTTGCAAAGAGACGATTGCACATTTCAAAGGAAAAATTCCTATTCTTGGTGTTTGTCTTGGACATCAGGCAATTTGTGAAGTATTTGGTGCCACTATTTCTTACGCAAAACAATTGATGCACGGCAAAGAGTCAGAGACTTTTGTAGATACCACTTGTGCTATATTTAAAGGTCTTGATGAAAAAATAAAAGTAGCCAGATATCATTCCTTAGCGGCATTAGAAGAGGGATTTCCGGAATGTTTAGAAATAATTGCTAAAACAGAAGATAAGGAAATCATGGCAGTAAAACATAAAGAATATGACATTTATGGACTTCAATTCCATCCAGAATCTATTCTGACAAAAGATGGAATGAAAATGTTAGAAAACTTTTTTGCCATATAAAAAATAATGCAGATAGTATTTGTATTTGTAAACTGTAACAGCTACAGGCAAGAAATCAAGAAAGTGAGGAATTAGATATGATACAGGAAGCCATCACAAAATTAGTAAATAAAGAGGATTTAACTTATGATATTGCTGCCAAAGTAATGGACGAAATTATGAATGGAGAAGCAACTGACGCACAAAAAGCAGCTTTTTTGACAGCCATGCACATGAAAGAAGAAACCATAGATGAAATCACTGCTTGTGCAGCTATTATGAGAAAACATTGTGCCACCTTTGAGTATCATGTACCGGAAGTCATTGATATTGTAGGTACAGGAGGTGATTGTGCAGGGACCTTTAATATTTCTACTATGGCATCTATTGTTGCATCTACCTGCGGAGCAAAAGTAGCAAAACATGGTAACCGTGCGGCATCCAGTAAATGTGGTACTGCAGATGTTCTGGAGACCCTTGGTGTAAATCTTATGGCAGATGAATCAGTTAGTGCCAAGAGTTTGGAAGAAAATGGAATTGCATTTTTATTTGCACAAAAATATCATACAGCCATGCGGTTTGTAGGTGGTGTTCGAAAAGATATTAAAATTCCAACGGTATTTAATCTATTAGGACCACTTTCCAATCCGGCCAAAGCTAATCTGCAATTGTTGGGAGTATATGATGGTTCTTTGGTAAAACCATTGGCTACCGTTCTATCTAACCTTGGTGTAAAAAGAGGTATGGTAGTATATGGAAATGATTGTTTGGATGAAATATCTATGAGTGATACTACGACTGTTTGCGAAATTAACAATGGTACTTTTGAAGAGTATACATTAGATCCAAGAAGCTATGGGTTTACGCTATGCAAAAAGGAAGATTTGGTAGGTGGTACTCCAGTAGAAAATGCAGAAATTATGAAGGCAATTTTAAAAGGAGAGAGAGGGCCTAAGAGAGATGCTGTTGTATTAAACACAGCTGCTGCACTTCATATTACTAATGAAATTTCCATCGAAGAAGGTATAAAATTGGCGGAAGAAGCCATTGACAGTGGAAAGGCAATGAAACAACTGGAAACATTTATAAAAGTAACAAACGCGCCTGAATATGTATAAAGTTAAATTTGATGTAATTTAAGATACTTCCAGCAGGTTTTGAGACCCCCTCTTTACCTGCTGGTATAAATGAATGGAGGAAATGATTTTGATTCTTGATGAAATTGCTGTTCGTACCAAACAACGAGTAGAAGAACAAAAACAAACTATTTCACTGGAAGATATGAAGCAAAAAGCACTGGCTATGAATTCCAATACTGGTTTTCCGTTTTTAGAAGCATTAAAAGGAGAGGATATATCCTTTATCTGTGAAGTAAAAAAGGCCTCTCCATCAAAAGGACTCATTGCACCAGATTTTCCATATGTAGATATTGCAAAAGAATATGAAGAAGCTGGAGCAGCTGCTATTTCTGTACTAACAGAACCCTATTATTTTCAAGGAAGCAATACTTATTTGACAGAGATTGCCAAACAAGTAGCTATTCCCGTATTGCGTAAAGATTTTACAGTGGATGAATATATGATATATGAAGCAAAAGTAATCGGTGCTAGTTGTATATTGTTGATTTGTGCTATTTTAGACTTAGATACTTTAAAATCTTATTTGGAATTGGCACATTCCCTAGGTTTATCTGCAATTGTAGAAGCACATGATGAAAGGGAAGTAAAAATGGCATTAGAATCCGGAGCAAACATTATCGGTGTCAATAATCGTGACTTACGCACCTTTACCGTTGATATTAATAATAGTGCCAGATATCGAAAAATGGTACCGGACGATGTAATATTTATATCAGAAAGCGGTATAAAAACAGCAGAGGATATTCAAAAATTGCGTGAAAATGGAACAAATGCAGTATTAATCGGCGAAACGTTTATGCGCAGTAAAGATAAAAAAGTTGCGCTAGCGCAATTGCGTGGAAAGTAATTCAAGTATCTTACCTAGTTCCTATTTAAGAAGAGCATCTACTAGATTAGTATAGAAACATTTGCCATTCTTTCCTTTCTGTGATATGATAAAAACGATTATATTTTAATACATTTACTTTAAATAGCCAGAGAGAAAGGACATGCCATTTGCATGCAGGGTGATAGAATGAAAGTATTAGTAACAGGAGGAGCTGGGTTTATTGCCAGTCACACAGATGTGGAATTGCTAAACGCAGGACATGAAGTAGTAGTTCTTGATAATCTTTACAATTCCTCCAAAGAGGCTTTAGAGCGTGTAAAAAAGATTACTGGAAAGGATGTAACTTTTTACGAGGAAGATATTCGTAATGAAGCAGGAATGGAAGCAATCTTTCAAAAAGAAAAACCAGATGCAGTTATTCATTTTGCAGGTCTAAAAGCTGTAGGAGAGAGCTGTAGAGAACCACTGATGTATTTTGATAACAACTTTACAGGAACTATCAACTTGTTAAAAGTGATGCAAAAAAGTGGATGCAAGAATTTAGTATTTAGTTCTTCTGCAACTGTTTATGGAATTCCTAAGACAGTACCAATTACAGAAGATGCTCCGTTATCTGTTCTCAATCCTTATGGAAGAACCAAACTGGTAATTGAGGATATGTTGCGTGATTTATATGCTTCTGATGATAGTTGGAACATCGCATTACTTCGCTATTTCAATCCTATTGGCGCACATGAAAGTGGAGACATTGGAGAAGACCCACAGGGTATCCCAAACAACCTTCTTCCATATGTGGCAAAAGTAGCTGTAGGAGAATTGGAATGTATCAATGTATTTGGCGATGACTACGATACACCAGATGGTACTGGTGTGAGAGACTACATCCATGTAGTAGATTTAGCAATCGGACATATTAAAGCATTAGAAAAATTAGAAACTAAACCAGGTATTGTTACATACAACTTAGGAACTGGTGTAGGATATAGTGTATTGGATATTATCCATAACTTTGAAAAAGCCTGTGGTAAGAAACTTCCATACAAAATTACAGACCGCAGACCGGGAGATGCGGCTATGTGTTATTCTGATCCAAGTAAAGCAGAGAGAGAGCTTGGATGGAAAGCAGAGAGAGGCATTGATAAGATGTGTGAGGACGCATGGAGATGGCAGTCTAAAAATCCAAAAGGATATAAGAATTAAACACAAAGAAAAAGGGGCATTCTATATTGATGTCTCTTTTTCTTTTAAAAATTCAATAGAATGGAGCGACAACATGGCAAAAAAGTATTATGCAGTAAAACATGGCAGAAAGCCAGGTGTATACGATTCCTGGGCGGCTTGTAAGGCACAAGTGGATGGATTTTCTGGTGCTACCTTTAAAAGTTTTCCAACGAAACAGGAAGCAGAAGCCTTTGTAGGTGGTGTTTTTATACCTAAAAAAGAAACACTTACCCCCGAATCTTCTGAAACACAAAAAAATGTACCAGATATTTCTGACATACTTTCTTCAAAAGATAGCAGAGTGGCAGTTTCCTATGTAGACGGAAGTTACTATGATGGAACCAAAGAATTTTCATATGGAGCAGTTATCGCATATCAAGGAGAAGAGTATCATTTTTCTGAAAAAGTGGAAGATGCTTCTCTTGTTTCTATGCGCAATGTGGCAGGCGAAATCAAAGGGGCAGAATGCGCCATGCGTTTTGCTGTGGAACACCAATGTGAAGAGTTATATATTTATCATGACTATGAAGGAATTGCCAAATGGTGTCTTGGTGAATGGAAAACAAACAAAGAAGGAACCAGAGCCTACAAGGCTTATTATGATACCATTAAAGACATTCTTCCTATTCATTTTGTGAAAGTAAAAGGACATTCCAACGATACATACAACGATTTGGCAGACAAATTGGCAAAACAAGCATTGGGATTAGAATGATACTATTGAATTATTTTGAGCGGAATGGTAAAATGATATAGATTATGCAAAAGAATGGTGAAAAGGAGGGCATTCCATGAAAGGTATTGTATTGGCTGGTGGAAGCGGAACAAGACTATATCCACTTACAACAGTAACATCCAAACAGTTATTGCCTATTTATGACAAACCAATGATTTATTATCCAATTTCCGTATTGATGGATGCAGGGATTCGTGATATTTTAATTATTTCCACTCCTAATGACACTCCGAGATTTCAGTCTTTATTAGGAGATGGACATCAATTTGGAATTAATTTGACTTATAAGGTGCAGCCTTCACCGGATGGACTGGCTCAGGCTTTCATACTTGGGGAAGAGTTTATCGATGGTGACGATGTTGCTATGGTACTTGGTGATAACATTTTCCATGGTCATGGATTAAAGAAACGTTTACAGGCGGCAGCTTCCAAAAAGCAGGGTGCCACTGTATTTGGATATTATGTAGATGATCCGGAGCGTTTTGGTATTGTAGAATTTGATAAGAACAATAAAGCAATTTCAATTGAAGAAAAACCAGAACATCCTAAGAGTAATTATTGTGTGACCGGACTTTATTTTTACGACAAACATGTTGTAGAATATGCAAAGAGTTTAAAGCCATCTCTTCGTGGTGAACTTGAGATTACCGATTTGAATAAGATTTACTTGGAAAAAGGTGAGTTGGAAGTTTGCTTACTTGGACAAGGATTCACATGGTTAGATACTGGTACTCATGAATCGTTGGTAGATGCAACAAACTTTGTCCGCACGATGGAGACCCATCAGCGTAGAAAAATCGCATGTTTGGAAGAGATTGCATATTTGAATGGATGGATTTCTAAAGAAAAATTAGAAGAAATTTACCAGACCTATAAAAAGAATCAATATGGTGCATATTTAAAAGATGTCATTGATGGAAAGTATTTGATATAGGTTGAAAGTGCAAAGCGCAGAACAATGATTTTAATTCATGGTAATGCCGTTACTAGGCATGTCCGTTTACTAAAAATATACAAGAAAAGAAAGGAAAAAAATCATGAAAGTTTTAATTACAGGTGGAGCAGGTTTTATTGGTGGAAATTTCGTACATCATATGGTAAACAAATACCCAGATTATGAGATTGTAAATTTAGATTTACTGACTTATGCAGGAAATTTGGAAACTTGTAAACCAGTAGAAAATAAGCCAAACTACAAATTCGTCCGTGGTGACATTGCAGATCGCAAGTTTATTATGGACTTATTTGCAAAAGAAAAATTTGATGTTGTTGTAAACTTTGCTGCAGAGAGTCATGTGGATCGTTCTATTACAGATCCTGGTATTTTTGTACAGACTAATGTAATGGGAACACAGGTATTATTAGATGCCTCTAAAGAATATGGTGTAAAGCGTTATCATCAAGTTTCTACAGATGAAGTGTATGGAGATTTACCTTTAGATCGTCCGGATTTATTCTTTACAGAGACTACTCCGCTTCATACATCTAGTCCATATAGTTCAAGTAAAGCAAGTGCTGATTTATTTGTATTGGCATATTATCGTACTTATGGATTACCTGTAACAATTTCAAGATGTTCCAATAACTATGGACCATATCATTTCCCAGAGAAATTGATTCCATTAATGATCAGTCGTGCTTTAGCAGATGAGGAACTTCCTGTATATGGAAAGGGCGAAAATGTACGTGATTGGCTTCATGTTGCAGATCATTGTCAGGCAATTGACTTGATTATTCATAAAGGAACTGTAGGAGAAGTCTATAATGTTGGTGGACACAATGAACGTACCAACTTAGAAGTAGTAAAGACAATCTTAAAAGCATTGGATAAGCCTGAAAGTTTAATTAAATACGTGACTGACCGACCAGGACATGACCTTCGTTATGCAATCGATCCAACTAAGTTAGAAACTGAGTTAGGATGGAAACCACAATATACATTTGATACTGGAATTCAGCAAACCATCGAGTGGTATTTGAACAACAAGGAATGGTGGCAAAATATTCTTTCTGGAGAGTATGCAAATTACTTTGATAAAATGTACGGAAATCGCTTATAAAAAAGCAGGAAAAGAGGTCTTGTAATGAGAGTGTTAGTAACAGGCGTAAAAGGCCAGTTAGGTTATGATGTTGTAAAGGAATTAGAGCAACGCGGACATACTGCGGTAGGTGTAGATATTGAAGAAATGGACATTACAGATGAGACAGCAGTGGATACTGTGATTACACATTCTATGGTAGATGCAGTCATTCATTGTGCCGCATATACTGCAGTAGACGCTGCAGAAGATAATGAAGGTATCTGTAATAAGATCAATGTAGAAGGAACTACGAATATCGCTAAAGTATGTAAAAAGTTAGATATAAAGATGATTTATATTAGTACCGACTATGTATTCGATGGACAAGGTACAAGACCTTGGGAACCGGACGATAAAATTACCGAGCCGTTAAATGTCTATGGTATGTCTAAGTACCTTGGCGAGCAAGCTGTACAGCGTTATTTGGAAAAATACTATATTGTTCGTATTGCATGGGTATTTGGTATTAATGGTAAAAATTTTGTAAAGACTATGCTCCGTCTTGGAAAAGAAAACGAAAGCGTTCGAGTAGTAAATGATCAGTTTGGTTCTCCAACCTATACTGCTGATTTAGCTGTGTTGCTTTGTGATATGGTTGAAACTAATCGCTATGGAATTTATCATGCAACCAATGAAGGTATTTGCTCATGGTTTGAATTTACTTGTGAAATTTATAAGCAGGCTGGACTGGATATACCAGTCATTCCTGTAAGTAGCGATGAATTTCCAGCAAAAGCGAAAAGACCATCAAACAGCCGTATGAGTAAAGAAAAACTTACTGCAAATGGTTTTCGTAAACTTCCTAGTTGGCAGGATGCCACTGCAAGATATGTGAAACTATTGCTGGAACAAGAAGAATAGTTATCGTATAAAATATACCAAAATAGTACGTTGTACATTTGGTTTTCCTAAGGATTAGATTTCATAGAAATAATGGAACTATACACAGAAAAAACACAAAGAGTAAATATAATATAGAAGTGAGGAAAACATCATGGGAAAAATTACAGTAACAAAATGTGATATTGAAGGTTTATGTGTGATTGAGCCTACTGTTTTTAAAGATGAGAGAGGCTTTTTCATGGAGACATATAACCAGAACGATTTTACAGAGGCTGGTTTGGATATGGTATTTGTACAGGATAATCAATCCATGTCAACCAAAGGTGTACTTAGAGGCTTGCATTTTCAGAAGGATTTTCCACAGGGAAAATTAGTTCGCGTTGTACGTGGTGCTGTTTTTGATGTTGCAGTAGATTTGAGAAAGTCTTCTAAAACATTTGGAAAATGGTTTGGTGTAGAACTTTCTGCTGAAAATAAAAAGCAGTTTTATATCCCAGAAGGATTTGCACATGGCTTCTTAGTGCTTACTGACGAGGCTGAGTTTGTGTACAAATGTACTGATTTCTATCATCCAAATGACGAGGGCGGTCTTGCATGGAATGATGCAGAAATTGGTGTAGAATGGCCTATTACTGAAGATATGGAACTTATCATTTCCGAAAAGGATCAAAAATGGAAGGGATTAAGTGACACTATGAAAGAGTTTTCTTTTAAATAGTGAATGAGGAGGAACCAATGGAAAATCAAAAAAGCAACAAAAAAATACTATTCGCCGTAATAGGTGTAATCGTTGTTGTAGCCATCATTATTTTGGCAGTTGTATTTGGTAAGCAATCGAAAAAGTCTGAAGATACCAAAAAAGAAAATACAACTGGTGAAACAAAAGAAACAGATGATGCAATTATTACAGTAGGAGAGGAATCCTTTGCTCTTTCTGATATGATGTATTATGTATATACAGAAGAGGAAAATGGCGCATTGTATGATCAGATTTATTTATCTTTTTACGGTGAATCTTATTGGGATATGGCCGACGAAGAAAACGATAATAAAACTGGTGAGCAACTGGCAAAAGAAAATATTATCGCTACTCTAAAACAAGATTCCATCTTTTATCAAGAGGCAATTAAAGCAGGCTATACTTTGACAGATGAGGACAAGGAAATCGCACAAAGTAATTATGATGAATTCTGTTCTTATTTAACAGAGGATCAGAAAAAAGTAGCTGGTATGGGTACTGAATTGTTAGAATATTTCCAAAGACAGGAAGTAATCTCAAAATACGAAGACAATATGTTAAAAGAAAGTGATTATGACTACGATAAAGTGGCTGCAACTGTTTCTAAAAAGGATTGCAGAGAGTATGATTACGAATACTATTGTGTGTACAAAACAGACGATGAAGATAATGAGTACCCAGCAGCTACTATGAAGAAGTACGTTGCTACCTTAACTGATTTGCAAAGTAAACTTACTGCGGATACAGACATGGCATCTCTTTTGACTGATGACATGGTAAACTACATTGAGTATTCTGATGATTATATTGTAGAAGAAGATGGAGAAGCATATGGTACTTATAAAGGTGTAGATTGCGATGCAGCAATTAAATCTTTGAAAAATGGAGAAGTGTCAGATGTCATTGAAACAGATTTTGCTTATTATGTATTCCGCATGTCTAACAATAACTCCACTGAATATTATGACGAAATGTTAGATGAGGCTGTAACATCTGCTAAAAATGAAGTATTTTCCACATTAGTTGAACAGCTTTCACCAAGTTATAATATTGTTTTGAACGAGAATCAGTGGAATAATATTGTAATTGGTAGCCTAATCTACGACGATAGTGCTGATTATGATTACGAAGAGGAAGAAGATACCGCATCGGATGAAGCAGAAGATGGTGAGCCAATCGAATTTGAAATAGAATAATGATTTAAGAATGCCGTTCCTTGAACGGCATTCTTTTTTATAAAAAATGTACGATTTATGGCTAATTTGACATGAGAAAGGGCAATATAACAATAGATATTTAAAAATCTTGACTTCCAAATTTGCAAATGTTATCATATGCAGTAATCAAAACTATGTTAAAAGGAATTTAAAATGTAATCATAACAATAGCAGAAAAGAGGAGAATTATGTCATATATAATTATTGGAGATAGTTCAACAGATTTAACACCAGAACTAAAGGCAAATGGGAACATTGTAACAGTACCATTAACTTTACAAATTGATGATGAAGAGATTTTGGATGATGAAAATTTTGATCAGGCATACATGCTTGATGCTATGAAAAAAAGCAAACATACCTTAAAATCTGCTTGCCCTTCACCAGAGGCTTACTTGGCTCATTTTGAGGATGCTGATGATATTTTTGTCATTACATTATCCAGCCAGTTAAGCGGCTCCTATAATAGTGCTGAAGTAGCAAAGAATATGTACTTAGAGGAACACCCGGACAAAAATATTTGTGTTTTTGACTCAAAATCCGCATCTGTAGGACAGACTTTGCTTGCAATGCGTATTTGTGAGTTAATGGATGAGGGAAAAAGCTTTAAAGAAACTTGCCAAATTGTTACCCAATACCGTGAGGAAATGGCAACTAAGTTTGTCTTAGAATCGTTAGAAGTATTTCGAAGAAATGGACGTTTATCAACTGTAACAGCCGTTATTTGTAATACACTCAATATCAAAGCAGTTATGACCTCTCGTCCAGATGGAAGTATTGATCGGGCAGATCAGGCAAGAGGAATGAAAAAAGCCTTAGAAAAAATGGTAGGAACCATCAAAAGTGATATGGTAAACCCAGAAAACAAAGTGCTTGGAATTGCTCATTGTAATAATCGAGAACGGGCGGAATTTACAAAAAGGATTATTTTAGAACAAATTCCATTTAAAGATTGTATTATCGTAGATACTAGGGGAGTTAGTAGTTTTTATGCCAATGATGGTGGTATTATTGTTGCATACTAAATGATGAAATCATGAGAAACACGCTTTGCAAGTTGCTTAAATTATGGTGATGCTCGTCAAATCTTCATGCAAGCACTCGCTTCTCCTTACTACTGGCGTAAATAAAACGAGAAGAAACATGATAATACAAGTTTCTTCTCGTTTTTTAATAGTTAGAGCCGACAAAGGGACTTGAACCCTCGACCTACTGATTACGAATCAGTTGCGCTACCAACTACGCCATGTCGGCTTATTTCATTTGAAATCAGAAAATATTTTACCACATAAAAAGTGATATTTCAACTATTTTTTGTAAAAAAGCAAAACTTAGTCCTACAATACATTTTGTTTTAGTGGAAATAGCCTCATATTTTCTATAATATAGCAAATATGAGGCTATTTTAATTATTTTTAAAGAAAAAATTTCATAGGTACTTTTTCTATTTACCTAAATTCCTTATAGAGTGATTCTACTTTTGTCCAGTCAATTACTTGAAACCACTGATCAATGTAATCTTTTCGCATGTTTTTATATTTTAAATAATAGGCATGTTCCCAGACATCCAATGGAAGGAGAGGTGTCTGATTTTCAAGGAACGGTGTAATCTGGTTTGCAGTTGCCACAATGTATAATTTTCCATCGGACTGTTTGGCTAACCAACCATAACCAGAACCAAACTGCTTCAATGCCGCATTTGCCAAGGTATCTTTAAATTGTTCAAAAGAAGAAAACTCTTTTTCTATTGCCTGGTTCAATTCTGGTGCCTGTTGAATGTCTCCATTGCCACCCATAAGATAAAAATACAAATTATGATTAAAAACGCCGCCTGCATTATTTTGTACAGCTGTTCTTAATGGTTCTGGAAATGTAGGATATTTCTTTAATAATTCCACTAACGTCATATTTTGATATTCAGAATAAGATGAGAGAGCTTGATTTAGATTATCCACATAAGTTTTTAAATGCTTATCATGATGGTAATGTAACGTTTCTTCATCAACATAAGGTTCTAATGCGTCATACGCATAGGGAAGAGGTAACAATTCAAATGGATAGGTTTGTTCTAAAAACTTCATAATATATCTCACTTTCTTGAAAATATTAAGGAAAACAATAAATTCCCTGTAGTTATAATATACAGAAATAAAGGGAATATTCTTGCTTTTGCCTATTGAAATTGTTATAGTAATTTTGAATATGTAAAATAAATCACAAACATAGATAAAAGAAAGGATTTAAAAATGAAAGCAGTTGTATTGGCAGAGAAACCCTCTGTTGCAAGAGATATTGCAAGGGTTTTAAAATGTAATAAAAAAATAGATGGTGCTTTAGAAGGGGATAAATACATTGTAACATGGGCTTTAGGACATCTTGTTACTTTAGCGGATCCAGAAAGTTATGATAGCAAATATAAAGAATGGAAGATGGAACATTTACCAATGCTTCCAGAAAAGTTTCAGTTAGAAGTAATCAAACAATCAGGAAAGCAATATCATGCAGTGAAAAAGCAATTATATCGAAAAGATGTAGGCGAAGTGATTATTGCTACAGATGCAGGAAGAGAAGGAGAACTGGTTGCCAGATTTATTTTGAACAAGACAAATTGCAAGAAACCTTTGAAACGTTTATGGATTTCTTCTGTTACAGATAAGGCGATCAGAGAAGGATTTGCACATTTAAAATCTGGAAAAGAATATGAAAATTTATATCGGGCAGCTATTTCCAGAGCAGAAGCAGACTGGATTGTTGGGATGAACGGAACCAGAGCATTAACCTGTAAATATAATGCACAGTTATCTTGTGGAAGAGTACAAACGCCAACTCTTGCCATGATTGCAAGAAGAGAAGAGGAAAGAAGAAATTTTAAACCAGAAAGCTATTATGGACTTCAGGTGAAAACTATGCTTGGGGTAGAGAAAAAGAGTCCTGTTATATTTACATGGCAAGATACAAAATCAAAAAGTCATCGTTCCTTCCAAAAAGAAAAAATAGAAGCCATTGAGAAAAAGATCAACGGAAAGAACGGAAATATTACCGAAGTGCATACAACACCAAAAAAGGTATATGCACCCCTCTTATATGACTTAACAGAATTGCAGCGAGATGCAAACAAAAAATTTGGATTTTCTGCCAAGGAAACGTTAAATATCATGCAGAGACTTTATGAAAATCATAAAGTATTAACCTATCCAAGAACCGATTCCAGATACTTAACCAGTGATATTGTAGGGACTTTAAAAGAACGACTTCGTGCCTGTGCGGTAGGTCCTTATCAAAAAACAGCAGGAAAACTGGCTATGCAAAACGTAAAGACAAAATCCTCTTTTGTAGATGATAAAAAAGTATCTGACCATCATGCTATTATTCCAACGGAACAACCAGTGATACTAAATCATATGACGAATGAAGAACGAAAAATTTATGATTTAGTTGTAAAGCGTTTTCTTGCGGTATTGTCAGAACCTTATATATATAACCAGACAACAGTAACAATTTCCATTGAAAACGAAAGGTTTATAGCCAAAGGAAAAGTAGTACAGCAATTGGGCTGGAAAGCAATTTACGAAACTAACTCTTTAGAAGATGAAGAAGAGAGCGACTTTGTAGACCAGTCTTTGCCCGAAGTGAAAAAAGGGGAAAATGCAGAAGTAATCACAACTACGATTACTAAAGGTCAGACAACCCCACCTGCACTTTTTACAGAAGCTACCTTATTATCCGCTATGGAAAACCCAGTACAATATTTAGAAAACAAAGAGAAATCTATGGTAAAAGTATTAGGGGAAACCGGAGGTCTAGGAACAGTTGCAACAAGGGCAGATATTATTGATAAATTGTTCCGCACATTTTTGATAGAAAAAAAGGGAAAAGATATTATCATTACTTCTAAGGGCAAACAATTATTGGAATTAGTACCAGAAGACTTAAAGAAACCGGAATTAACAGCTCAGATAGAAATGAAACTTTCTAAAATCGGAAATGGTTCCATGAAACGAGAAACCTTTATGAAAGAGATGGAACAATACACCAAAGAATTGGTATCTGAAATAAAAGTAGGAGAGGGTATTTTCCGTCATGATAATTTAACAAACACCAAGTGTCCAACTTGTGGAAAACGTATGTTAGCAGTAAATGGGAAAAACAGCAAGATGTTAGTTTGCCAAGACAGAGAATGTGGCTATCGTGAAACTATTGCAAGAACCACCAATGCAAGATGCCCAAAATGCCACAAGAAAATGGAACTTTCTGGAAAAGGAGAGAAACAAACTTTTCATTGCGTTTGTGGATATAAAGAAAAAATGGAAGCATTTCAAAACCGAAGAAAAAAAGAAGGAGCAGGTGTTTCGAAAAAAGATGTAGCAAAATATTTAAAACAACAAAAGAAGCAAGAAGAACCATTTAATAGTCCATTTGCAGCAGCATTTGCAAAATTAGACCAAGAGAAATAATATCTTTTTATTATCGAGTAGGCTGACTCCTACTGGATTTGCTTGCGAACATTCCGCACTACATGCTCCATGTTCTTACACCCGGCAAATACAATTTCATGCAAGCAGATTGTACTTGCCGAGCTTTTGCTACAAATACGGCGCATTTCCTGCTATTTACAGGGAATGCGCCGTTAAAGTTTTGTTATTATTCCTAATAATCGCTATTTAATAAATTTGTGTCAATATATATGTGCTGGATTGCGATGTTAATTTTTCTATGGCACGCTGCTCATCCTTTGTCATTTCATGAACCGTTGTAGTTGGAGCAGTAGCAGTATATGTATAGCTATAACCAGAAGAAGTTCCTTGTGAAACAGTAACATCTGGAACCGCAATATCTTCATTCATATATGCCAATACTTTTTTTACATAGTTTTGTGTCTCTGTATATGGTGGAATTCCATCGTATTTTGCCACTGCACCTCTGCCCGCATTATATGCAGCAACAGCTAAAGAAACATCTCCATTAAAAATTTCTAAATTTTCAGATAAATATTTTGCTCCACCCATAATATTCTGTCGTGGATCATAAGCATCGGTCACTCCCAATTCTTCGGCTGTACCTGGCATCAATTGCATAATTCCCATGGCACCAGCAGAAGAGGTACAATTAGGATCAAAATCAGATTCTGCCTTTGCTACTGCTTTTAATAGAGATAATGAGATATCATATGTCTCCGATGCTTCCACAAAAATTGCCTCTAATTCTTCTGAACACATCAATTCTTCACTATTTCCTGAAGAAACATTCGATAATGTAACTTCAAAAGTATCTGAATCAGCTATCTCACGCACTGGCGGATTGGTACTCATCACCACAGTAGATGTATATTCATTAATTTTTTCAATCAAAAAAGAGTCCCCCTATTCATTTTTTGAAATTCGTATTTGCGATATATCGATACAAAATTTACCTTTCGACAAAGTAAGCACACAAAATCACAAGTTCTATTATACTTTCTTTTTTGCGAAATAGCAAGATGTTTCATGATAAAATGAGTGAGAATAACAATGGAGTTTTCAACGATTTTACTTGTAAAATCAATCCCTGCATTATATAATTTAGAATATCATTGATGGATTGAAAGGTGTGAGTGTTCGATGGAAGGTAAGCTGATGCTATATGGTTTCAACAACCTGACCAAAACATTAAGCTTTAATATATATGACGTATGCTATACAGAAAACGAAAAAGCCCAAAAAGAATACATTGACTATATAGACGAACAATACAATTCCGAACGGTTAACAAAGATATTATGTGATGTAACAGAAGTAATTGGTGCCAGAATTTTAAATATTTCCAAGCAGGACTACGAACCACAAGGAGCTTCTGTAAATGTATTGATTGCAGAAGATAATATTTTGACAGAAGATATTGATTTATCTTGCAATCAGGGAAAGATGCCTACGGGAAAAGATATGATTCATGCGCATCTTGATAAAAGTCATGTAACGGTACATACCTTTCCGGAGTTTCATCCGGAAAATTCCATTGCCACTTTTCGCGTCGATATTGATGTGGCTACCTGTGGAACAGTTTCGCCACTTAAAGTATTAAATTATTTAATTGACAGCTTTGATTCCGATATTATTACCATTGATTATAAAGTACGTGGATTTACAAGGGATTTGCTTGGAAAAAAATGTTTTATGGATCATAGAATTACATCCATACAAGAGTATATTGACAAAGAAACCTTAAAAAAATATGATGCTATGGATATGAATGTGTATCAAGCAAATATGTTTCACACAAAAATGCTTATTCGCAATATTGATTTGGATAATTACTTATTCCACACCACTGCGGCGGATATGAGCCTTGAAAAACAACAACAAATTCGAGATACCCTACGAAAAGAAATGATTGAAATATATAACGGTATGAATATTTATAGCTATTTATAATGATACAAGGGATCAAAAATCACAAATTAGATGCTTGCATCTAACTTTGTGACTTTGGAGCCCGAACAAATATGAGAAAGTAGCCCTAATGGGGCGGATTTCGAATATTTGTAGAATTACGAGAGCTCATAGAGCGGAGTAATTCGTAGTATCATTATAAATAAAACAGTAAAATAGAAAAAATCACAAATTGCATGCTTGCATCTAACTTTGTGACTTTGGAGAATTACGAGAACTCACAGAGTGGAGTAATTCGTGGTATCATTATAAATAAGCCAATTTTGTGATTTTTAACATATAAAGGAGAAGGAAATGCAGAAACTTTCACAGAATAGAGCGCCTCTTCATGAGGCATTAGAAAAACATCGCCTAGAGCGAATGGCACATTTTGATGTGCCTGGACACAAAGGTGGAAGAGGAAACAAAGAATTAAAATATTTTTTGGGCGAACAGGCTGTTAAGATTGATGTAAATTCTATGAAACCATTGGACAACTTATGCCATCCGGTTTCTGTTATCAAAGATGCACAACAACTTGCAGCAGACGCATTCCATGCACAAGCTGCTTTTTTTATTGTAAATGGAGCTACTGCGGCAGTTCAGGCAATGATTATGGCAAGTTGTAAAGCTGGCGAAAAAGTAATTATGCCTCGTAATGTACATCGAAGTGCAATTAATGCAATGGTTGTCTGCGGCGCTATTCCTGTATATGTAAATCCAGGAACAAACCAAAGACTAGGAATTCCATTGGGAATGTCTGTGGCAGATGTGGAACGAGCAATTCTTGAAAATCCAGATGCCAAAGCGGTCATGGTAAATAATCCAACTTATTACGGTATATGTTCTGATATAAAGAAAATCGTGGAACTTGCTCATGCCCATGGTATGAGAGTGCTTGCAGATGAAGCACATGGTACACATTTCTATTTTGGAGAAAATTTGCCAATTAGTGCCATGGATGCAGGTGCAGATATGTCTGCAGTAAGTATGCACAAAACAGGTGGTTCCCTTACACAAAGTGCAATTCTACTTTGCAATAACAATATCAACGTAGATTATGTTCGTCAGATTATCAACTTGACACAGACTACCAGCGGCTCCTATCTACTTATGTCTTCTTTGGATATTGCACGAAAAAATTTAAGTCTCAATGGAAAATCTATGTTTCAAAAAACCATAGATTTTGTGGAGTATGCCAGAGATGAAATTAACAAATTAGGCGGTTATTATGCCTACGGAGAAGAATTGGAAGACCGTGATGCGTTCTATGCTTTTGACAAGACCAAATTATCCATTCACACAAGAGACATTGGACTTGCCGGAATTGAAGTTTATGATTTACTGCGAGACGATTACGGAATCCAAATTGAATTTGGTGATATTGGAAATATTCTTGCTATTGTAACTGCGGGAGATCGGAATCTTGAAATTGAACGTCTAATTTCTGCCTTATCTGAAATTAAGCGTCTACATAGTAAAGATCCTGCAGGAATGTTTGACCATGAATATATTAATCCTCAGGTAGTTATGCCACCTCAAAAAGCATTTTACTCAAAACAAACTTCCGTTCCTATTATGGAAAGCAGCGGAAAAATTTGTGCAGAGTTTCTTATGTGTTATCCTCCTGGAATTCCAATTTTAGCACCGGGAGAATTGATTACACCAGAAATATTAAACTATACTGCATATGCCAAAGAAAAAGGATGTATTATGACTGGAACGCAAGATATGTCTATTGAGCATATTCAGGTAGTAGAAGATGAATCTTAAAACTATATCTGTTGTAACTTTAAAATAGTAAACGATATCGGCTGGATATTGATAATACGCAAAGTATCATCATATTTACATATAGAAAGGAGTTTCCTGTCTTGGCCAGACAGAACATATATGGAATTATGGTTTTCAGAACCCCACACAAAAAATGTAAAATTAAGTATTAAAATTGACAAACAAATTTACTGCGGACAAAGCAAATACCAGCGAATTGATATTTTTGAAACTCCAGAATTTGGTAAAATATTAGTGCTTGATGGATATTTGATGTTGACCGAAAAGGATGAATTTATATATCATGAGATGATTACCCATGTACCTATGGCTGTTCATCCAGACGTAAAAAATGTATTAGTAATTGGTGCTGGTGATGGTGGAACCATTCGAGAATTAACTCGCTATAACAGCATTGAACATATTGATATGGTTGAAATTGATGAGATGGTTGTTCTCGCGTGTAAAGAACATTTGCCACAAACTGCCGAAAAATTGTCCGATCCAAGAATTAGCATTATTTATACGGACGGGTTGAAATTTGTCCGTACCCAACAGGATGCTTATGATTTGATCATTGTAGATTCTACAGATCCTTTTGGCCCAGGTGAAGGATTGTTTACTAGAGAATTTTATGGAAATTGTTATAAAGCATTAAAAGATGATGGTATTCTTATTAACCAACATGAAAGCCCTTTTTATGACGAAGATGCAAAATCCATGCAACGAGCCCATAGAAATATTTCTGCATCTTTTCCAATCTCTACTGTTTATCAGTTTCATTTGCCAACTTATCCATCGGGACATTGGTTTTTTGGATTTGCATCTAAAAAATACGATCCCATTGCAGATTTAAAAGCAAAAAAATGGAATGATTTAGGATTACAGACAAAGTATTACAATACCGACTTACACAAAGGTGCCTTTTCTATTCCAAACTATGTAAAGGAGTTATTAGCAAATGAATAAAAATATTATGACTTTTATTGGTTGTGACAATTCCTATGACGAAAGTGACATTGTCATTTTTGGCGCTCCTTTTGATAGCACCACTTCCTACCGACCGGGAACAAGATTTGCCAGTGCAGCTATTCGAAATGAGAGTTACGGAATTGAAACATACAGTCCATACCAAGACAAAGATTTAGAAGATATCTGCGTATTTGATGGTGGTGACTTGGAATTACCTTTTGGTTCTCCAGATCAAGCATTGACACAAATACGAGAATTTACAGAACAACTGCTTAAAGACAAAAAACGTCCCTTTATGATTGGTGGCGAACATTTAGTTACCCTTGGAGCAGTAGAAGCGGTATTTTCAAAATATCCGGATTTGCATATTTTGCATTTTGATGCACATACAGATTTGCGGGAAGACTATTTAGGTGTGAAAAAATCCCATGCAACTGTAATACGAAGATGCCATGATTTAGTAGGTGATGGACATATTTTTCAGTTTGGCATCCGAAGTGGTGAGCGAGCTGAATTTATGTGGGCAAAGGAACACACATACCTTCATAAATTTAATTTTGATACATTAGAGGACGTTGTGGAACAATTAAAAGGAAAGCCAGTCTATTTTACACTGGATTTGGATGTGCTAGACCCGTCACAATTTCCGGGGACTGGAACTCCAGAGGCAGGCGGTGTTACATTTTTACAATTGATGGATGCGTTGAAACTTGTTTCCAAACTAAACATAGTAGCACTTGATATGAATGAATTATCTCCCCCTTATGATACAAGTGGTGCTTCCACAGCAATGGCATGCAAATTATTAAGAGAAATTTTATTATATTTATAATTAGGAGGAACAAATATGGGAAAAGCGTTAATTATCGGAGCAGGTGGTGTAGCAAGTGTGGCAGTACATAAATGCTGCCAAAATTCAGAAGTATTTGAGGAAATCTGTATTGCTAGCAGAACAAAATCAAAATGTGATGCACTCAAAGAAAAACTGGATGGTGGAAAAACTAAAATTACCACTGCACAGGTAGATGCCAATAATGTAGACGAGCTTATTGCTTTGATTAATAAAGAAAAACCAGATGTAGTGTTAAACCTTGCACTTCCATATCAGGATTTAACCATTATGGATGCTTGTCTTGCTACTAAGACACATTATGTGGACACTGCAAATTATGAGCCAGAAGATACTGCAAAATTCGAATACAAATGGCAATGGGAATACCGTGAGCGATTTGAAAAAGCAGGAATTACAGCAGTTCTTGGAAGTGGTTTTGATCCAGGTGTAACTGGAGTGTTCTCTGCTTACGCTTTGAAACACAAATTCGATGAAATTAACTATATTGATATCTTAGACTGTAATGCTGGAGACCACGGATATCCCTTTGCTACAAACTTCAATCCAGAAATTAATATTCGAGAAGTCAGTGCCAATGGAAGTTACTGGGAAGATGGAAAATGGGTAGAAACCAAACCAATGGAAATAAAGAGAGTGTATAACTTCCCTGAAATCGGAGAAAAGGATATGTATTTGCTCCATCACGAGGAGTTAGAATCTCTTGGTATCAATATTCCGGGAATCAAACGAATTCGTTTCTTTATGACTTTTGGCGAGAGTTATTTGACACACTTAAAATGCTTAGAAAATGTGGGAATGACCTCAATTGAACCAATCGAGTACGAAGGAAAACAGATTGTTCCTTTACAATTTTTAAAGGCAGTATTGCCAGACCCTGCAAGTCTTGGACCTAGAACAGTTGGAAAGACAAACATTGGCTGCATTTTCCAAGGAAAGAAAGATGGAAAAGAGAAAACCTATTACTTATACAATGTTTGTGATCATCAGGAATGTTACAAAGAAGTAGGATCCCAAGCAGTTTCCTACACCACAGGAGTGCCAGCAATGATTGGTGCTATGATGGTAATGACTGGAAAATGGTGCAAACCGGGAGTTTACAATGTAGAAGAGTTTGATCCAGATCCATTCATGGACGCACTAAATACATTTGGACTTCCATGGCAGGAAAGCGATACACCGGATTTGGTAGATTAGGAGAATATACTATGTATGATACAACACCTTTTATTCAAAAAGTGAATACACCTGCCTATGTTATGGATGAGCAATTGCTCATCCATAATTTGCAAATATTAAAACAGGTAAGAGAAAAAACAGGTGCCAAAATTTTGTTAGCACAAAAAGCATTTTCTATGTTTTCTGTTTATCCATTGCTTAGTGAATATTTAGATGGTACAACAGCCAGTGGATTATATGAAGCAAAACTTGGAAAAGAAGAAATGGGAAATCGGGAAGTTCATGTATATGCGCCTGCTTTTAAACAACAGGACATGGAACAATTGGTAACATTTTGTGACCACATCGTATTTAATTCCCCAGCTCAATGGCAAAAATACAAAGAATTAGTGAAAAATTCCAACAGAGATATTTCTTGCGGTTTGAGAATTAACCCAGAATATGCAGAAGTAGATACGGATTTGTATAATCCTTGTATTGCAGGTTCCCGCTTGGGTACTACATTAGAACAACTGGAACATGTAAACTTAGAAGGAATTAGTGGACTTCATTTTCATACTATGTGCGAACAGGATGCAGACGTATTGTGGCGTACCGTTCAAATTGTAGATACTAAATTTGAACACATTTTAAAAAAGATGAAATGGATTAACTTTGGTGGCGGTCATCATATAACCCGTGAAGGTTATCAAATGGACTTGTTAGAAAAAAGCATCCGCCTGTTTCAGGATAAGTATGGTTTACAAGTATATTTAGAACCGGGAGAAGCCATTGCCTTAAATGCAGGTTTTCTTGTATCAGAAGTAATGGAAATTATGGAAAATCAAAAGAAAATCGCTATCCTTGACACATCGGCAGCCTGTCATATGCCAGATGTACTGGAAATGCCATATTCCCCTAATATTTTGCAGGGAGAACACCTTTGTAAACCTTATCAAAAGGAACCAGATAAAATTCCATATCTCTTAGGTGGACCAACCTGTTTAGCGGGAGATGTAATTGGAGAATACGGCTTTTTTAAGCATTTAAAAGAAGGGGATCGTATCGTATTTTGTGATATGGCAATTTATACGATGGTAAAAAATAATACCTTTAACGGAATGCCTTTACCAAGCATTTATCTTTATACCAAAGATAACACATTGAAAAAGATACGTGAATTTTCTTACTCCGATTTCAAAATGAGACTTTCTTAAATGCAAACCCCTTTTCATTTTGAAGAAAATTGGGTATAATAGAAATAGATTATAAGATAAGGGTTAATAGGTCACAAATAGAATTATGTATTCTGTCTTGCGACTTTAATATCCGAGTAGACATAAGTTGGGAGGCAGACATGAGCGAACGTTATGCAAAAATAGTTAGAACAACAAAAGAGACAGACATTGAATTAGAGCTTTGGATTGACGGAAGTGGACAATGTAATGTAAACACTGGAATTGGTTTTTTTGACCATATGCTGAATAGTTTTGCAAGACATGGTTTTTTTGACTTAAATCTAACAGTAAAGGGAGATTTAGAAGTGGATTGTCACCATACCATTGAAGATGTTGGAATTGTTCTTGGCAAAGCAATCAAAGATGCGTTGCAAGATAAAGCAGGAATCAAGCGTTATGGATACTTTATTCTTCCTATGGATGAAACTTTGGCTCTTTGTGCCATTGACTTATCTGGAAGACCATTTTTTGTATATGATGTGAATTTCACTACTGATCGCATTGGAACATTCGATACAGAAATGGTAAAAGAATTCTTTTATGCTGTTTCTTATGGTGCAGAGATGAATTTACATATCAAACAGTTAGATGGATATAACAATCATCATATTGCCGAAGGGGTTTTCAAAGCATTTGCAAAAGCATTGGATGAGGCTACAAAATACGACAATCGTATTCAAGGCGTTTTATCTACCAAAGGGGCTTTATAGAGAAAGAAGGAGGGAATTTTTATGGGAAGTAAAAAACTAATTGCATATATCAATGCAGAAAATGAATCAAAGGGCAGTGTCATGCGGTTGGCTGAAAAATACAGCCATGAGGGAGCAGACCAGTTATTTTTGTATAACTATGCCAAAGATGAGAAAACCAAAGACACGTTTTTAGCAATGGCAAAAGAAATTACAAGAAATATTGATATCCCTGTAATTTTAGGTTTGTATGTAAAACGTTTCGAAGATATAAAAAAGGCATTGTATACCGGGGCTGTCCGTGTAATTGTTAAGGAAGCTATTATGGACAATGAGATGGCTGTAAAAGAGGCCATTGACCGTTTTGGAACAGATAAAATATTTGTAGAAGTAGATTCTAAGGGCGATTTTTCTAATGTGGAAGACATGAAACATTTGAAAAATTTGGGTGTTTACGGAATTTTACTAAAACATGTAGTAATTTCTGATGCACTTCTTCAGCATATGAAAGAAGCAGAAATGTCCATTATTATTCGTGACAGTTTGATTCGAAATGATTTGTCAGAACTAATGAAGATGGAAGATGTTCTTGGTGTTGCAACTAATCATTTTGAGAATAAAGTAATGATGAAAGCAAAATACGCATTAAAAGATCAGGGAATTGATGTAGAAACATATGAAAGTTTATTAGAATTTTCTGACTTTAAATTAAACAGTGATGGTATGATCCCTGTTATAGCGCAGGACTATAAAACTGGAGAAGTATTAATGCTGGCATATATGAATGAAGAGGCATTTAATGCAACCATCAAAACAGGACGAATGACATATTGGAGTCGAAGTAGAGAAGAGTTGTGGTGTAAAGGAGATACTTCCGGACATTACCAGTTCGTAAAATCATTAACCATAGATTGCGATAACGACACTTTATTGGCTAAAGTACACCAGATAGGTGCCGCATGTCATACAGGAAACCGCAGTTGCTTCTTTACTACGATTATGCACAAAGAGTATAACGACAGTAATCCATTTACCGTATTTGAGGATGTGTACCGAATCATCAAAGACCGCAAAGAACATCCAAAAGAAGGTTCTTATACCAATTATTTATTCGATAAAGGAATTGATAAGATTTTAAAGAAATGCGGAGAAGAAGCTACAGAAATCGTAATTGCAGCTAAAAATCCAGATGCAGAAGAGTTAAAATACGAGATTAGCGATTTCCTTTACCATATGATGGTATTGATGGCTGAATGTGGCGTAGATTGGGATGATATTGTAAAAGAGTTAGCAAATAGAAAATAAGGAGGGGTAACTTATGGGTATTGCAACATTATTACAAATGACAGCATTTTACATTGTGAAATACATTGTATATATTGCTATTATTTTAGGAGCAATTGTTCTTGGTAAGAACTGGGCAGCTCATTCTAAAAAAGGAAAAGAAAAAATAGAAGAGTAAAAGAACAGAAAAGTCATTTCGCATTGCGGAATGGCTTTTCTTCATATATAGATATAGACGTTCTTCGTTGACAAACCAAGTGTTTGAACATATAATAGAATAGTATGTTTATGTAAAAAAATATATAACGTTTTAGAACAGATACGAGAGTACGTAATTAGGAGGCAGGTAACGTGAAAAAGTACGGAGTAAATGAGTTAAGAAAGATGTATTTAGATTTCTTTGCATCAAAAGAACATTTGGTAATGAAGAGCTTTTCTTTGGTTCCTCATAATGATAATAGTTTACTATTGATTAATGCTGGTATGGCACCACTTAAGCCATATTTTACAGGACAGGAGATTCCACCAAAAAGAAGAGTGGCAACCTGCCAAAAGTGTATTCGTACTGGTGATATAGAAAATGTTGGTAAGACAGCAAGACATGGTACATTTTTCGAAATGCTTGGAAACTTTTCGTTTGGAGATTATTTTAAGCACGAAGCAATTGCCTGGTCTTGGGAATTTTTAACGGAAGTAATTGGTTTAGAAAAAGACCGTTTGTATCCTTCTGTATATGAAACCGATGATGAAGCCTTTGAAATTTGGAATAAAGAAATTGGTGTTCCTACAGAAAGAATCTTCCGTTTTGGAAAAGAGGATAACTTCTGGGAACATGGTGCTGGTCCTTGCGGTCCTTGTTCTGAGATTTATTATGATCGTGGAGAAAAATATGGATGTGGACAGCCAGGATGTACTGTTGGATGCGATTGTGACCGTTATATGGAAATCTGGAACAACGTATTTACCCAATTTGAAAATGATGGTAAGGGAAATTACACAGAATTAGAAAATAAAAACATTGATACTGGTATGGGATTAGAGCGTCTTGCAGTAGTTGTGCAAGATGTAGATTCTATTTTTGCTACTGATACCATCAAGGCATTGTTGGATGAAGTATGTAAATTGGCTCATACTGAATATTTGAAAGATGCAGATGACGATATTTCCATCCGCGTAATAACCGACCATATTCGTTCTGCAACATTTATGATTTCAGACGGTATTATTCCTTCTAATGAAGGTCGTGGATATGTACTTCGCCGTTTGGTTCGTAGAGCCGCTCGTCATGGACGTTTATTAAATATCGAAGGAAAATTCCTTGCAAAACTTAGTAATACAGTAATTGAAATGTCTAAAGACGGCTATCCTGAATTAGAAGAGACAAAAGAAATGATTTTCAATGTTCTCACAGAAGAAGAGAACAAATTCAACAAGACAATCGATCAGGGACTTAGCATTTTATCTGATATGGAAGAAGAAATGGTTAAAAACCAAGAAAAAGTTCTTTCAGGAAAAAATGCGTTTACCTTATATGATACCTACGGTTTCCCTCTTGATCTTACAAAAGAAATCTTAGAAGAAAAAGGAATCGGAATTGACGAAGAAGGCTTTAAGGCTGAGATGGAAAAACAACGTCAGACAGCAAGAGCAGCAAGAAAGACTACGAACTACATGGGTGCAGATGAAACTGTATACCAGTCAATTGATGCAGCAATTACCACTTCCTTTGTAGGATATGACAGATTAACCCATGAATCAAAGATTTCTGTATTAACTACGGATACGGAATTGGTACAGGCTTTGACAGATGGAATGGAAGGAACTATTTTGGTTGAAGAAACACCATTCTATGCAACCATGGGTGGTCAGCAGGCTGACATTGGTTTTATCACTTGTGGCGACAATGTATTTGAAGTAAAAGACACCATCAAGTTACAAGGTGGAAAAGTAGGACATGTAGGTGTAGTTACAAAAGGAATGTTCAAAGTGGGAGATTCTGTTGTATTAGAAGTCAACAAAGAAAACAGACTTGCTACTGGAAAGAATCATAGTGCTACTCACTTATTACAAAAAGCATTGCGTGAAGTTGTAGGTAATCATGTACATCAGGCTGGTTCCCTTGTCAATGCGGAACGTTTGCGTTTTGACTTTAACCATTATTCTTCACTAACAGAAGAGGAAATTGCAAAAGTCGAACAGTTAGTTAATAAACAGATTTCCAACGCACTTCCTGTAGTTACAAAAGAAATGACTTTGGAAGAGGCAAAGAAGACTGGTGCAATGGCATTGTTTGATGAAAAATACGGTGAGACTGTTCGAGTAGTCACAATGGGAGACTTTAGTACAGAACTTTGCGGTGGAACACATGTAGACAATACAAGCAACATTTCCAATTTTAAGATTGTTTCTGAAAGTGGAATTGCTGCGGGAGTAAGACGTATCGAAGCACTTACTGGTGAAGGCTTAACTGCATATTATAAAAAGCTGGAAGAAGAACTGAATGCTGCTGCAAAAGCTGCCAAAACAGATGTTTCCGGTTTGATTAAAAAAATTGAATCTATGCAGGAAGAAATCAAAGCATTGCAATCCGAAAACCAAAAATTAAAGGACAAAGCTGCAAAAGAAGCACTTGGTGATGTTATGGACCAGGTAAAGGACATTCAAGGGGTAAAAGTATTAGCGACAAAAGTTGCAGATGTTGATATGAATGGATTGCGTACATTAGGCGACGAATTAAAAGAAAAAATTGGAGAAGGTGTTGTTGTTTTAGCTTCTTCTTTTGATGGAAAAGTTAGTTTAGTTGCCATGGCAACAGATGAAGCAGTAAAGAAAGGGGCACATGCTGGTAATCTGATTAAAGAAATTGCTGCAACCGTTGGCGGCGGCGGTGGTGGTCGTCCAACTATGGCTCAAGCTGGTGGAAAGAATCCTGCTGGAATTGAGGATGCTATTTCTAAGGCTTTGCAAGTTATTGAAGCACAGATTAACAAGTAAAACAGTAAACAAACAGGCTGTTTGTTATTGTTTAAACAGAAGAGGCGAGTAATATGGAAGATTTAGATTTTTTGTTAGAATTAGCATTAATTTTATTGGGAACTAAAGCATTAGGACTTCTCACGAAACGTTTTCAGATGCCACAGGTAGTTGGTGCCTTACTTGCAGGTCTTATTTTAGGACCTGCATGTCTAGGTATTTTATCTGAAACCGATTTTATTACAGAATGCTCAAAAATCGGCGTAATTGTACTTATGTTTTCTGCTGGTTTAGAGACAGATATTAAGGGATTAAAGAAGTGTGGACTTGCGGCATTTATTATTGCTCTGTTAGGCGTTATTGTTCCTTTAGTAGGGGGATATCTAGTTGCATATTTCTTCAACGGAAAGTTGATAGAATCTGATGCAAGTTCTTCCTTGCTTTTCCAAAATATTTTTATCGGAGTTATACTAACAGCAACTTCGGTAAGTATTACGGTGGAAACGTTAAAAGAACTTGGCAAATTAAATTGTGATGCTGGTAATGCAATTATGGGTGCTGCCATTATAGATGATATCCTTGGTATCATCGCATTAACAATTATTACAAGTATTGGCGATCCAAACAGTGATTCTACTATTGGTCCCGTGCTTGGAAAAATCGTTGCATTTTTTGTTCTTGCAGGATTTGTAGGATACATATTCTATCGCATCTTTAAAGTGTGGACAGAGCGTTCCTCTAAGGACAAACGACGATTTGTTATTATTGCATTTGTATTCTGCTTGATTATGTCTTATGTAGCAGAAGTATATTTTGGAGTAGCAGATATTACGGGGGCTTATCTAGCTGGTTTAGTAATTTCACAAACACAAAGAAAAGAATATTTGGAAGCTCGTTTTGGAACACTGTCTTATATTATGTTATCGCCTATTTTCTTTGCAAGTATAGGTATAAAAGTTGTGTTACCGAAAATGACAGCAGAAATTGTTTTATTTACAGTGCTGCTTGTTGCTGTAGCTGCACTTGCAAAAATTATTGGATGTGGAATTGGTGCAAAAATATTTAAATATAGTAACAAAGAATGCCTGCAAATTGGTGCCGGTATGGTATCCAGAGGTGAAGTTGCTTTGGTTGTAATGGACAACGGCGGCAAAGCCTTAATGCCATCTAATTTACAAGGTCCAATTGTTATTATGGTAGTAGCTACTACTATAATTGCGCCAATCCTATTAAAACTTGTATTCAAGGAAAAATCAAACACAACAACAGCTACATAAATAGTAATAGCATTTGGGAGAGTTCTGCATTTGGGAACTGCAGAAAAATATAACAGAAGAGAGGGATATGTTTGTTTTTCTTATTGAATTTCTTTTCTAATCAAAATATAAGCGCAACAGGTATTTGGTTACTTCTTTGCGTCATTGTTCTTGTGTCTGTTTCTATTTGTCTGATTATTATTAATCGGCAAAAGCATATGGCAGAAGAATCCGCACAGGCGGCCACTGAAAAGTTGGAAGAAAATTATCGTGAATTAGAAGAAGCATATAAACAATTGCAATTGGCAAATGAAAAACTAGACGAAAAATACGAAGAACTAAAAGTCACACAAGAACGCAACAAAAAGTTAGCATATGTGGACTATTTAACAGAACTTCCGAATCGAACTGCATTCACAGAATATTTAGAATATGCACTATCTACTTTAAAAAAAGGGCATATTCTATCTATTATGTATATTGATTTGGACAATTTTAAAGTAATCAATGACACATTAGGACATTCCTATGGTGATGAACTGCTAATAGACTGCACAGAACGCTTAAAACAGGCTATTGACAAAAATGATTACTTAGCACGTTTTGGTGGTGATGAATTTATTATTTTATCAGAAAACGTCATTAACATGTGGGAATATGAAGAAAAGATTGCAAATATTCAAAAAATATTCGCCCAACCTTTTGTTCTATCTTTAAAAGAATATTTTATCACAGCTAGTATTGGTGTGGCTATTGCTCCAAGAGACAGCGATAATGCCCAAACTTTATTAAAGAATGTAGATGTGGCTATGTACCATGCGAAAAGTCTTGGTAAAAATACGGTGAGTTTCTATGAACCATCTTTGAATAATCAAATTTTAACTAAAATGGAAACGCAATCCGAATTGCACCAAGCTATTGCAAACGGCGAATTTGAATTATATTATCAAGCACAAGTCGACCTTGATTCTGACCATATTGTAGGTTTTGAAGCATTGGTTCGTTGGAATCATCCAGAACAAGGGATTATTACGGCTGATAAATTTATACCTTTGGCAGAAGACACAGGAATGATTGGTACCATTGGTAGTTGGGTACTATTTGAGGCATGTCATCAATTAAAAAAATGGCAGGATGAAGGATATAATGGAATCACTATGGCGGTCAATCTGTCTGCCAGACAGTTTAAAGATCCGGATTTTGTAGAAACCGTAGAAGCTGTAATCAAAGAATCTGGAATTCGTCCTCAAGATTTAGAGTTAGAAATAACAGAAACCATTGCACTGGATGATATTACCTATTCCATTGATACCATTTCTCAGTTAAAAGATTTGGGAATCAAGTTTTCTTTGGATGACTTTGGAACAGGATATTCTTCATTGAATTATTTGAAATACTTGCCGGTAAGTAACTTAAAAATTGATAAAAGTTTCATTGATACCATCATTGAAGACAAAAGTGATAAAGCAATCGTTTCCGCTATTATTACACTTGCACGTAATTTTAACTTAGATGTAATTGCAGAAGGTGTAGAAAATAGTGAACAGGCATCATTTCTGAAAGAAGCACAATGTAACATTGTACAGGGATATTTATATAGTGTTCCTGTTTCTAAAGAAGATGCAGATTCCCTGCTAAAAAACATGGGAACAGACGAGATACATAGCATGTTTCAAAATGCAGAAAAATAGTTTATTTACCCAGCTTATCTATAGGCTGGGTACTTTTAACTTTTTACTTGCAAACTTCTCTATTTTTTGCTACACTAGATTTTGTATTCTTTATTTCTATTGCAGAATTTTCTCTGTATGTATCCAAACAAATGTATTTTATACCATTTTGTATTACAACATTTCACTAAATATGTAAGTGAGAACTAGAACATATACACATGAATTATATTAATTTTACAAAAGAGCTGGAACAACTTGTACAGAAAAAGTTAGGAGAGCAGTATCAGGTTTCCATGATACAGATTCTAAAAAATAATGGGTTAACCAAAGATGCTATCCTAATTAAAGAAAACAACTCCAATCTATGCCCAAACATTTATTTGGAACATTTTTACGAACGTTTTTGTGAATGTGAAAGTTTGGATGAAATTTCAGATGAAATTATAAATTTTTATCATGAGGCAAGTAGCCAAAAACCCCAAGATATGGAAGATTACTTTGCTTTTGAAAACTATAGAAAAAGATTATTTCTTCGAATTATCCATTTTGAATCAAATCAAATATTATTGGAAAATGTACCATATATTCCTTACTTGGATTTAGCAATCACATTTCACTGTTTAATTTCTGATTACCATCAGGGAATGCACTTTTTTACCGTTTCAAATGCACTTTTAGAAGAGTGGGGAATATCTGTGGATAAATTGTATCAAATTGCTTTAGAAAATACACAACACTTATTTCCAGCCCACATTGATACATTAGAACATATCCTAAATCAATTATTGTGTACCCCCCATTCCTATCAAACGATTTTTTCAAACACAAATTTTGAAACAGAGCTTTCCAATATTTCAAATCAGAAAAAATTTCAAATATTTGTTATAACCAATCAATATGGAGTAAATGGTGCAACTGTTATATTGTATCCACATCTTTTAGAGCATATAGCCGAAAAATTGCAATCAAATCTCTATTTACTTCCATCTAGTATTCATGAATTTCTTGTACTATCTGACGCAGAGAGTTTTTGTCAAACACTTTCTGAGATGGTTTCAAAAGTGAACACACATGAAGTATCAAAAGAGGAAATCTTATCCAATCAAGTTTATTTTTACGATTGGAAAGCACATCGACTGACAGAAAAAGCAGATAACTAAAAAACTGCCAGTCATTATATTTCAATGACTGGCAACTCTGTTATTTCATGGAAATGTATAAATCGTTTCGTTGATTATTTGCTTAAAACCTTTGTAATTTCACAAACATACATAGTATGGTAATCGTTTCCTGGATACCATTTAGATATGCACGCTTTATCAATAAAACTATTTTCATTCATTTCCTGAGCATACATTTTTTTCAAACACAAAACAAGATTTGCCTCTTCAAAATAAGGAGCCTGCCCCTCAAAATTCAAAGTTAAGTTCTGCTCTTTAATTTTATCTATGTCTTTTCCCGATTTGCTTCCCATAAAAGAGAGCATCTCTCTATATTCCTCACCATAAAAGCTAAGAGTTAGTTCTTCTTCTTTATCAATAAATTGTTTTGTATATCGCTGTGGGCGTATAAAAATAAATGCAACTGGTTTTCCCCACATAATACCAACGCCGCCCCAAGACACCGTCATAGTATTCACTTTCTCTGTTGTACCGGCTGTAACAAGTCCCCAATCTTTACCAATGAGAGAAAAGGGATTCTGTGTTAATTGTTCTGGTGTAATTGTTTTCCAATCTGACATATTTTTTCTCCTTTCAAAATATGTGGTTTCTATGTAACCTACATGTAAAAGTATAGCATATATCATTAAGATTTCACAGAAAAATATTTTATATCTTGCGATAACAAGAAAGAATAGATATAATGGACACAGAGTAATAACTTGTAATTG
>CAVIJT010000007.1:110199-174460 GCA_963643465.1 Lachnospiraceae bacterium
CTGTTAATTCTTTTATTAATGGTAATTATTGCGATGGAGGTTGATAATAATGAAGTTTCGTAAACTAGATGATAATACCGTTCGTTGCGTTCTTTCACAAGAAGATATGGAAGAGCGTGGTTTAAAATTAGAAGATTTTTTCACTAACAAAGACAAAACAAGAGGATTTCTTGAAGATATTGTAAGACAGGCACAAGAAGAAGTAGGATATGAAACATCCGGCGATACATTAGCGATGCAGGTCATGCCGCTGCCACACAATGGCTTAGCCATTACTTTCTCAGAACACGCCGAACACAATATTAAAGATATGATTGGACATATTCGTTCTGCATTAGAAGACATAAACTCAGAAGAACTTGATCATATGATTACTCCAGTATGCGAAGAACAGGAGTTAAAAGCAGAACACAAAAAAGAGAAATCAACTTCTAAATCAAAGAAAAAGAAACAATTTTTCCGCGTTTATCGTTTTGAAACTATGAATGCAGTAGAGGCTTTTTGTAAAACCATCTCAAAAGAATTTACAGTAAAAAGTCAATTATATAAGGATGAAACAGAGGGCCACTATTATTTAACAGTTGAAAAAGGCAGATTATCTATTAAAAATTTAGAAAATATTTGTCTACGGGCACCAGAATTTGCAACTCTGGTTTCTAAGCAAGAAAGTTACACTGTCTATTGCAAAGAACATTTCCGTTGCCTTATTAAAAAAGGTGCAGTGAAGGTAATGAGAAAATTGGCTATATAAAGGCGAATAGACAACGAAGAGAGGGGAATAGGTTGGATTCACAAAAAGAAAAAAAGGTTCCAGAAACAGGGCAGGATAATTTGGGCGAAATATCTGAGCTTTTAGAACCTCCAAAACGAGTGCAGGAAGCACTAGAACTATCAGATTTTATACAAGAAGTGAAAAAAAATGATGGAGATCTTGAGAATATACAATTTATGGAACAAACCGAACCGAATGAAGAACATGAGGACATACTACATTCTGAAGATGCTCCACAAATTATAACTACAGAAGTTTCTGCACAAGAAACGGAAGAGCAATCCACAGTACAACAAACTCCTGCAATGGAGCTAGAACCAGAACATATGGATGCCAGAGAAGACATTCTTCCAAAAAAAGAGTCTTCTGTGGCTTTTTTGCGTGTCAAAAAATGGAGCATCCACATAGTTTCTGCAATCTGGAACATAATTCGTTGTATACTGACAGGATTCTATCGCACACTGAAATTTTTTGTATACTTTGTCACTGTGTTGATTATTGTATGTATTGTTACAGGTGGCATACTTTTTGCTCGCTACCATTCTTTATATACAAGCATCCGACAAACGGAATATGATCGTATAGCCAACTTATCCGAAGAAACCTTCTCTAACTTAAACAACACCAGAATCTATGACGATAAGAATCGCTTAATTGCAGAAATCACCTCTGCGGATTACGAATACGTGGAAATCAATCATGTTTCCAGATATATTCAAGAAGGCTATATTGCCGTAGAAGATAAGAATTTTAAAGAACATATAGGAATAGACCCTACAGCCATTGCAAGGGCTGGTGTAGCGTTAGTAAAGAACAACGGTGAGATTACTCAGGGTGGTAGTACCATTACACAGCAAGTTGTAAAAAATACACTTCTTACTTCTGAAAAAACTTATGTACGAAAATGTGCCGAACTTCTCTTAGCAATTGATATGGAGAAAAAATTTACAAAAGCACAAATTATGGAATTTTACGTCAATTCAAACTTTTATGGAAACCAATGCTACGGTGTTGAGGCAGCATGCCAATATTACTTTGGAAAATCTGCTGCAGATGTAAATATCTCTGAAGCAGCTATGATTGTAGGAATGTCTAACAGTCCAAGCAAATACAATCCCGTTGCTAATTATGATTTAGCCCTTGAAAAAAGAGATTCTGTTCTAAAAAAAATGTATAAAAACGGTGTCATTTCCCAATCAGAAATGGAAGAGGCAATGGCTGACCGTTTACTTGTGGTAGAAAAAAGAACAGAAACATTAAACGAAAGTTATCAGGTAAGTTATGCTATTTACAGTGCTGTCATCACATTGATGGAACAAAATGGATTTGAATTCCAATACACTTTTGAAACCAAAGAGGAGTATGAAAATTATAAAGAAAAATATTCTGAGACTTACAGTGAACTGTCAGAATATGTTCGCAGTGGTGGATTTGATATATATACCTCGCTTAACCAAAAGCAACAAAAGAAATTACAAAAATCGGTAGACACTGTTCTAAGCGGCTTTACAGAGAAACAATCTGATAATCGCTATGCCGTACAAGGCGCAGCCGTATGTGTAGATAATGAAACCGGGTATGTAACTGCAATTGTAGGTGGACGAGGAAAAAAAGATCAATATAATCGAGCTTATCTAGCTCAACGCCAACCAGGAAGTACCATAAAGCCATTACTGGATTATGCACCAGCATTTGAAACCGGTGAATATTATCCTTCTAAAATTATGAACGACCACGCAATTACCAACGGTCCGAAAAATTCTGGAGGTTCCTATCGTGGAAAGGTTAGTATGCGAGAAGCCATTGCAAGATCTATCAATACCATTGCCTATCAAACATTACAGGGAATCGGTGTAGATACTGGATTATCTTATTTAGATAATCTGCGATTTTCTTCTTTAAGCTATATAGATAACGATAATCTTGTCATTTCTATTGGCGGATTCACCAATGGAGTTCGAGTGGTAGACATGGCAAAAGGATATAGTACACTTGCATCTGGCGGAACTTATATTGAGAGAAGTTGCATTCGAAAAATTACACAGCAAGGAGAAGGAGCTGTATATACCGATACCAAAACTTCTCATCAAGTATACTTACAAGATACTGCATGGTTAATGACTGATTGCTTAAAAGGAACCATGGAACTTCCTTATGGAACTGGATATAGCTGTAAACTGGATAATCAAATCTGTGCAGGAAAAACAGGTACAACCAATGACAGCAAAGATGGTTGGTTTTGTGGTTATACTACACGATACACCACCGCTGTATGGGTCGGTAGAGACGATAACAAATCCATAACTGGAATGTACGGTGCTACTTATGCAGGAAAAATTTGGCAAAGTTATATGAATACCATTCATGAGGGACTTGAAAAAGAAGATTTTATCAAACCAGAAACGGTAAAGAAAAAATCCATCGATTCTGACGGTGTTCCTACAGATGCAAACACAGGCAAAAAAGATTATTTCTCTTTATATGCAGAAAATAAGCGTTCCCTTTTGCAACAGGCAAAAGAAGAAGCTGCTGCACAAAAAAAAGCAGAGAAGAAAGTCAGTGCCTTTGAAAAATTTCAAATTGAAAAAGTGGAAGATTGCTACTTAGTGAAAGATAAATACAAATCTGCTTTACAGGCAGTAGCTGCAATAGAAAATACAGATATTCGCATCAACTTTAGCACTAGAATAGCCAATAAATATTCAACTTTGCAAAAGGAATTAGAGAATTGGAAAGATATTATGGCAGCTTATGAGATTGAACAAGCCAGAAAAGAGGAAGAAGCTAAAGAAAAAGCGGCAAAAGAGGCTGCGGCTGCGGCAAAAGAACAAGAAAAAAATCTAGCAATTTCCCGTTTTCGAAACGCATTGAAAGTGGTAGAAGAAACTACAGATGTAGTAACTGATTATACCTATACTATGCTGGAACTTGCCTCTAAATACTTGTCCGAATGTGCAGAATATAGCGAGTATGACACCTTATTAAAAGAATATAACACTCAAAAAGAGCGAATCGCTGCACTGGCAGCTCAAAATGCTGCCGATGAACAAGCGCAACAATCTGCTGAAAATGCAGCAGCTCAGGCCAGAGAAGCCCGTATTCAAAAAGACCGGGAGCGAGTTGCTGCAGAGCAACAAGAAAAATCTGGAAACTAGCATTTTAAGTTTCTAAAATTATAAGAAATACGGGGGACTGTTATGACAATATTTATTTTGTTAGGAATTGGATTCATTTTTTTAATTCTTACCAGTATTATCATTGCAATAGATAACAAAAAGCGAAAATGGAATAAAAAAATGCTTCCATTCCGTTGGCGTGTGTTAGGCATTGTATTTACTATTATTTCCATTACATGTTTTGCATTATTTGTAAAATATGTAACAAATTTTGAAGGAAATGAATATGGAGATCGAAAAATACTATTGCGAACTACAATGACTTTATCAGACATTACCTTGCCAAGAGAGGATGCCAAATTAGAAAAGACTTTAGCGCAAACTTATGAAGAAATTATTCCGGAAATAGAAACTGGTAAGTCAAATACCACATTAAAATATGTGGATGCTCTTTTGTCCAAAAAACAAATTTCACTTTCTCAGATTCATGAAGTGAAATATAGCAGCGATTTAACCAAAAACCAAGTGCAGATTGTAGAATATTTAGTAGTCTGTAAATCTGGTCATTTTACCAAACCGGAAATCTATTACTATATTATCTTTGGAGAAGAGTTACAAAATGAACTCACATCAAAGACAAAGGATAAAACCAAAGAAACGAAAAACAGCTCCCAAACAGCAAAATCGCAAACAGAGTAACATAATTTTGTAATTCACTGTATATATTAAAAAAAAATAGTAAAGTGTATATATGAAGACAAAAAGAAAATATTTGATTGCATTATCCTCGTCCCTTTTTGTATGTTCGGTTTTGGTATTTCAATTGTATACCATGCCCAATCTACAAGCCATTGCAAGAGTGTCAAACGCCCAGTCAGATACAGGGAAAGTACAGGCAACTGTTCTATATGAAAAACAGCAAGAGGCGGCCGAAACAAAAAATTTGCAGTTATATGCCCGCTCCGCAGCATTAATGGATGCTTCCAGTGGTCGTATTCTCTATACGAAAAATGGAGACAAGAAATTGCCTATGGCAAGCACCACAAAAATAATGACTTGTATCATTGTACTGGAAAATAGCAAAGGAGATGAGGTAGTAACTGTATCAAGCAACGCTGCCAAGCAACCAGATGTACAACTAAACGCCAATTCAGGTGAGCAATATTATGTAAAAGATTTGCTCTATGCTTTAATGCTGGAAAGTTACAACGATGTGGCAGTCGCCTTAGCTGAACATGTAGGCGGAAGTGTAGAGGGATTTGCTGCACTTATGAACGAAAAAGCAAAACAATTAGGTTGTCAACAGACAAACTTTGTTACTCCTAACGGCTTAGACGCCGCTGAGCATTACACAACAGCAGAAGATTTGTGTAAAATAGCTGCTTATGCTATTCAAAACAGTTCTTTTTTAGAAATTACCAATACTCTAAATTATAGTTTTAACGAATTAACCACCAATAAAGCATTTCAAGTCAGTAACAAAGATGCTTTTCTCTCTATGTATCAAGGAGCATTTGGAATAAAAACAGGTTTTACAGGAAATGCAGGTTATTGTTTTGTAGGTGCTGCAAATCAAAACGATAACATACTCATTTCTGCAGTTCTTGGAAGTGGATGGCCACCAAACAAAACTTATAAATGGTCTGATACCACAACACTTATGGATTATGGATTCCAAAATTTTTCCAAACAAAAATTTTTCGGTGACAAACTTTCTCTCCCAGATGTGGAAGTAATCAATGGATATTCTTCTACCTTACCTTTAGAGTACACAAATACCTCTTTGGAAATTTTGGCAGATGGAACAGAAGGCGCAGAAATCGTTGCCTTATGTCCATCCAGCTTAACTGCACCAGTCAAAAAGGGAACACAAATAGGAAAGTTGAAATATTACATAAATGGCCAATGCTATGCAACAAGTCCTATCTGTGCAGCAGCATCCATTCCTCAAATTTCTATGTCCTACACCTTGAATCACGTACTTACTGCCTTTTATATGTAAGCCAAAAATATTGTTCCATGAAACTGTGAATGCAATTTTTCAAGGAATTTCTTGCAAGGCAAAAACAAAATATGTATAATGGAACGTAGGGTACTGTACATAGCGTTCCTGCAATTTATTGCAGGCTTTGTAAATTCAGGGAAGGTGCCAGATAAGGAGAAGGAACATGAGCGAGATTATGAATGAAGTAATTAGAAGTATAAAAGTATTGCAGTCAAGATTTGAATTTGCTCAATTTGGTGAGAAAAAGCCATTAAACCGAGCAGATTTTAGTATTTGCCTGACCGCAGTACATTCTATTCTTTCAAAGACAAAACCTGTTGGTCTTGCACCTACAGATCATCCAGACATGGAAAAGTTAAAAGCACATTTGGAGCATAAAACCCGCGGTGGTCGTGACAAAGAATCTGTTGTAAATTATCTTGCAAAGGTTCGCCACTATGGTTGCGGAAGAAAATATTTTGATTTTTGGAGTAGTTGGAACAACAAGCCAACTGTTAAAATTGAAGAATTAAAAGAAGGAAATCGCAAACGTTTTGAAGAATTGATGAATTTCTCAAAACCATTTGAGGAAATTGTAGGAATCAAAGGTTTTATTGCATGGGATGTAGCAGAAAGTATTCAGATTGTAAGAGAGGCATACCTATGCGGTTATGTAGATGAGCGCCTTGCTGGAGAGATTATTGCAGATTTCAGCAATATGGCACTGCATACCTATCAGGATTGGACAGATTTTGCCTTGAGTTATGTATGTGGCGGATGTTACTTTATGTATGAAAATACCGGAAAAGAAGAAGAAGTAAAGAAAATGTGTGATACCATTTTAGACGCAATAGAACAATTATTCTTCTCAGATAATAATGATATTTGGGCAAAATATGCTTGGTTTCAGCCAAAGAATTACTTTAATGGATTTAAACCAGAGAAAGATCTTGCAGATAAAAAACTAGGTTGTTATGTAACAGATCGCGTAAGTATGGAAGGTGCGCCTATCCAATATGCAGAACGCCAGTTGGCAAATCCAAGTTTTCCTGATTCTGGATGGAAATTCATGGCAGGAGATGAGACCAATGAATATTTAAGCAATGCAAATAACATTGGCATTTTTACTTTAAATCACATGGCAAATTATGATGAAACACTTTTGCCAATTTTGGATGCTCCAGTAGGTAGTGTCTTTGTTCGAAATGAACAGGGTGATTTTGTATTAAGAGAAAATAAATAAAGTCTATAAAAAGCAAACCGAACCATTGTAACTTGCAGTATGGTTCGGTTTTTTCTTCAAAAAATCATTTATTTGCATTCATAAAAAGCTCGCAATAAATTCGATAACGATTGTACATCCATTACTCCACACATTTCCCGAGCAGAATGCATAGCAAGAATAGGTACTCCTATATCTACCGTTTTCATTGGCAACCAGGAAGATGTAATCGTTCCTAATGTACCCCCTCCTGCAATATCAGAGCGATTTACAAATTTTTGATATGGAATCTCATACTGTTGGCATATTTGTTGTATGACTCCAATTGCTTCTGTATCTGTGGCATATTTTTGATTGGCATTTATTTTTATAACTATTCCTTCATTCAAGAGAGTATAGTTGGTAATGTCATTCTTTTCTCCGTGATTTGGATGCAACGCATGTGCCACATCTGTAGAAATCATAAAACTTTTATAAATACAATCCCAAAGTTGCTGTTCCGTAAAACCACAACCGATTGCAATTTTATGTAACAACATTTGGGTAATAGCAGAATCCGCTCCCTGTTTTGTACGACTACCAATTTCCTCATTATCATAAAATGCCAAAACTCCAATGTCCGTCTCATGAGCAGTAACATTGCAAAGTGCTTCCATACCTGCATATACAGACGTCAAATTATCTAACCTTGGAGCAGAATAAAACTCTTTGTTCTTACCAAGTACACATCCTTCCTCACAATTATAGACATACAAGTCAAAATCTAAAATACTTGATTTTTCTATCCCCATTTGTTCTGCTAAATAAGAAACAAAATCTTCACCTTCATTCCCTGTTGATGATGACATAGAAAATAAAGGAAGCAAATCTATTTGCTTATTCAATTCTATACCTGCATTCACATTGCGATTCATATGAATCGCAAGATTTGGTATAGATAAAAGAGGTTGTTTCCAATCCACCAAACGACTTTCCGGTTCAAAAATAGTTTCACTTTTTAAAGTTACTTTACCAGCCAAAGAGAGCGGTCTATCAAGCCAAGTATTTAAAATTACGCCACCATAGGTTTCTACATTCAATTTCCAATAACCTTTTTCCTTTACATCTGGATTTGGCTTTACACGAAATCCCGGATGATCTGTATGGGATGCGGACATTCGAAACTTAGTTTGATTTGAAATTCGCTTTGGCATACAAAATGCAAATAGTGTAGTATCATATGGCTTCGTATAATATTTGCACCCTGGCTCTAGTTTCCACGAACTTCCAAACTCCAAAGGAAGAAATCCCTCTTTTTCAAACTTTTCTATTGCAGTAGCCACTACTTGATAAGGTGATGTGGCATTTTCAATAAATTCTAAAAAAGCTCGTTGCTCCTTTACTTGTATATACTCTTTTTTCATTGCAACCTCCTCATAATCTGATTTCTTTAGACATTTGTATAACGATTAGAGTATACAATATTTTGAAAAAAAAGGCATTAAAAAAATCTTGTATCTTCTATTGCTTTAACAGTAGAACATACAAAATCGAAACAGAACCAGATTTTGTAAGCAAACTTATTGTACACTTACTTAGTCAAATTAGAGTAAATCAATCATTTTTATAATTTTTTCTTTCTTTTCCATATCGCAATATTGCAATTTTTTCATGATTTTATCATCTAATGACTTTTCTTTGTCCTTATCTATCTTATATGTATATTCTCCGCCAATAAAATAATCAATACTACATTGGAGTAAATTTGCGATTTTAATAAGGGCAGTAAGCGATGGATTTGCACGACCACATTCAATATTTGAAATATGACTGGCATTCACATCCAACTGATTTGCAATAAATTCTTGGGTGACTCCAACAAATTTTCTACGTTCCTTTATTTTAAGTCCAATTGTTTTGAAATCTAAATCAGTCATGATAGTCCCCCCTTTCTAATATGTGTTAATTTTAAGGTACTATTCCTAATAGAATAAGGAGTTAAAACAAAGAAACATTAGTTATAACTAAACTTATTATTTATTTATGTCGAAATAAAATAAGATAGAATCTACTATGAGAGGGGGATAGTAGACTGTGCATGTGAAATTATATACCAAAAGAAAAGGGGTCGATATTTATGCAAAGAGCAACAAATCAAGCATCAATAAGTGATAATGAAAGAGTAGGAAATCTTGTTCTATTTGCCTATTGCTGCATCATTGCAGTTGCAGGATGGGCTGCTGTTATGTTATGTCTAAACGGTGGAATACGAGAATGCGTATTCTTACTTGGAGGCGTATGTGGAATTATAACCAAAATATTTGAAAAGAAATTAGGAAGCATTACCAAATATATATATGCCTGTATTCCACCTGTAATGGGTGCCATTACCAATGCTGTTTGCAGTACAAATGATAGTGACAGTTATGTTTGTATTACACATTATTACATGGCAGCTACTGTATTATTGGTAATATATCTGGACATGAAATTAATTAGAGTAAATGCAATTGTTACCGTTGTAGCAAACACCGGATTAATGCTTTTATTTCCAGATGGTTTCTTGAAACTGCATAAAATTATCGGATGGGTATTTATCTTACTTTTCTATTTCATACTATTTGCAGGAAGTACCTTTATTTGCTATCGAACCAATATGCTATTTGGTGTGGTAGAAGAAAAGGGAAAAGAATCGGAGAATGTATTACATAATGTACAGAATGCCTTTGAAAGCCTGGAACAATCTTCTCAAAAGATTTTCGATTCTCTTCAGGAATTTGAAGCAAATACAGAAGAAATCACAGCATCTGCCGAAGAGATTACCAGTAGTGCCGATGGACAGATAAAAGAAGTAGAAAGTAGTCTTTCTATATTTGGAAAACTAAACGAAAAAATTGCAAATTCTGAAGAACGTATCAGTCAGACAGTTGAAATTATGAAAAACTTAAAAGAAAAAAATGACGAAGGAATTGTAGCAATTGAGATATTGGGAAAAAAATTTGCTGAAAACATCGAAACTACACAGGTTGCAGCAACCGGAGTAGCAGATTTATCCCAAAAATCAAATTCCATCGGTGGCATTGTAGAAAGTATTAGAAGCATTGCCCAACAAACAAACTTACTAGCGTTAAATGCCGCCATTGAGGCAGCGAGAGCGGGAGATGCTGGTAAAGGATTTGCTGTAGTAGCAGATGAAATCAATTCCTTATCAGCGGAATCTTCGGATGCAACTGGAAAAATTGACGTCATTTTACAGGATATTATTGAAAAAGTAAATGATACCAATAGAGTAATTGGACGTAATAGTAAAGTAGTAACAGAATCTAACGAAAAATTAGATGATACAGTGAAAGTTTTTGAGAATATTCTTACATCTTCTGATGAAGTAATCGAAGTTACAAATCTATTGAAAAAAGAATTAGAAGACATTGTAGAAATTAAAGAACAGCTTTTACGTGCAATGGAACAAGTAAATGAAATGTCCAGAAAATCCGCAAGTGATTCAAACGAAATCAGTACGGCTATAGAAGGACAGGCAGCAGAAGTAGAGAAGATTCTTACTAACATGGAAATCGTAAGAAATGGTATGAACTGTCTAGCAGATGTATTGAATGGGAATAACGAAAAACAATAGTTACTATATTTTTTATTCAAGCAGCTATTTTCAGGTCCTCCTGATTAGCTGCTTACATTAATGCCCAAAAAGGTTCATTCATTGGTGCTGATTACTATTTTTCAGTATATAACTGTAGAAAAAATCATATCAAATGCAACTTACGCCTTGTAAAAAATGTATAAAAATGATAAAATTTAGTTGTATGTGTAAATAGTACATGTTTTTAAAATATTGTCGAATTGTTGTGCAAATCATGAATGTGTTTTGCCGAATTCAAAACAAAGGAGGCGTTTCTTTCGTGAAAAAGAAAACCAAATGCGCATTGGCTGCTTTTCTAGCAAGCATTATGCTCATCCACCCAGTTGATTTTACGAATTCAAATATACATAACAAACAACAAACAATTTATGCTTCAACAGACAGTCATTGGTATACACAAAAGAATTGGAAATATAACGGACAAACATTAACTTCTCTTTGCTATATCACTTCCTATGCCATGGTACTAAAATCTATGGGATATGACGTAGATCCAGTGGATGTATATGTAGCAAATGGAAAAAGTAACTATTGTTCCCATTCAACAATAGCAAAGTATTACGGTGTGGATGCCACATCAGAAACCGGCTCCATAGATTCTTTGTCCACTACAGAGAAAATAACATTTTTAAAACAACTGTTAAACAAATATCCACAGGGAGTTATTGTGGGAGGACGTTATTCTTCCTCTGGTACACATTATATTGTGGCAAAGAAAGTAGTAGATGATGTGGTCTATTTTGATGATCCAGCTTATGAGACAGAATCAGAAGGTTGCTGTATTCCTGTTTCCGGTGTGTATAAATTAACTTGGGCAACGATTGACGAATATCGTGTAGTAAAGAGTCTTTCCTCTGGAAATACTGTTGCCACACCTACACCTGTGCCTTCATCTACACCAAGTCCATCTACTGAGAGTGCTATTTCTGGCAGCGCAGTAATAGATGAGGGACAAGCCCCTTCTGAAGAAGTATCAGAGCAAACGCCTTCTACAGAAGAAAGTTCATCTACAGAAGCAAACCAAACAACTTCCAACACAACAGAGCAAACCTATAATCCACTTGGTAAATATAAAGTACCTACAAAAACTATCTATTATACCAATCCTATCATGAAGGGTGAGGATGTAAAATGGATAGAGGCCTGTCTAAAAAAACTAGGCTACTCTATTAAAGTAAATGGAAAATTTACAAAAGTGGATAAAAATGTAGTAAAAAAATATCAGAAGAAAAAGGGACTTGTTGCAGATGGATATGTTGGCAAATCCACTAGAAAGCAACTGCTTTCCGATATTGAGATTGCCATGGTAAAAGTAAAAAAAGTTTCCGGACTTTCCATTGTCAGCGAAACAGTGGAACCTATGTCTTCTGACGAAAATTCCACTTATAGTGCAACTGCAAAATGGACAAAGAATACCGATGTTACTGGTTATGTCTTGATTTATTCTGAGTATAGTGATTTTTCCGATTATCAAAAGATTTCAAAGAAGAAAAATTCTGCTACTATTTCAGATTTAGAAAAGGGCGTTACTTATTATGTGAAAGTACGAGCTTACAAGAAAGTAAATGGAACACGAGTATATGGTGCATACAGTGCAAAGAAGAAAATCAATGTTTCATAAATAGGAATTTTTATTTCTAAATAGCCATTAGACGCAAATTGTCTAATGACTGTTTTTTACCAAAAACTGGATAAAATACATAAAATTCATATTTTTCTTGTTTCATAGTTGATTATCCGCTATAATTGTTCTGTATTGAAATTGATAAGGATACTATTTACAAGGAGGAAGCAAGATGGAAAAAATTAAAATGACAACTCCATTAGTAGAGATGGATGGAGACGAGATGACAAGAATTTTATGGAAGTTAATCAAAGATGAGTTATTACTTCCATTCGTAGATTTAAATACGGAATATTATGATTTAGGATTGGAGCATCGTAATGCCACAAACGATCAGGTAACAATTGATTCAGCTGAGGCAACTAAAAAGTACGGCGTTGCAGTTAAATGTGCAACTATCACTCCAAATGCTGCCAGAATGGAAGAGTATACCTTAAAAGAAATGTGGAAAAGTCCTAATGGAACAATTCGTGCTATACTTGACGGAACTGTTTTCCGCGCACCTATTGTTGTAAAGGGAATCGAGCCTTGTGTAAAGAATTGGAAAAAACCTATTACAATCGCAAGACACGCATATGGTGATGTATATAAGGGAAGTGAAGTGAAAATTCCAGGTGCTGGTAAGGCAGAAATCGTATTTACTGGAGAAGATGGAACTGAAATTCGCGAATTAATTCACAACTTTAGCGATGCTGGTATTGTTCAAGGAATGCACAACTTAAATTCTTCTATTACAAGTTTTGCAAAGAGCTGCTTTAATTACGCATTAGATACCAAACAAGATTTATGGTTTGCAACCAAAGATACCATTTCTAAAAAGTACGACCACACATTCAAAGATATTTTCCAAGAAATCTTTGATGCAGAATACAAAGAAAAATTTGACCAAGCAGGTATTGAATATTTCTACACCTTAATTGATGATGCAGTAGCTCGTGTTATGAAGTCAGAAGGTGGTTATATTTGGGCATGTAAGAACTATGACGGTGATGTAATGAGTGATATGGTTTCTTCTGCATTTGGTTCTTTGGCTATGATGACATCTGTATTAGTATCTCCAGAAGGAAACTATGAATATGAAGCTGCACATGGTACTGTACAGAGACATTACTACAAACACTTAAAGGGTGAAGAAACATCAACAAACTCCGTAGCAACTATTTTTGCATGGACAGGTGCTCTTAGAAAACGTGGTGAGTTAGATAACAATCAAGAATTGCAGAATTTTGCTGATAAATTAGAGGCTGCAACGATTGCAACAATTGAGAACGGAACTATGACAAAAGATTTGGCTTTAATTACAACTTTGGAAAACGTAACTGTTGTAAACAGCCAGGATTTCATCTTAGCAATTCGTAAAACATTAGAGGGAATGCTGTAATTTTGATAAGGAAAAGGGTATTCTAAAAAGGAATACCCTTTCTGTGTCATATAGGGGGAACAATAAAATAAGGAGGGAGTATAAACATGAAGGACAAGATACAACAAAAAAAGCAACAAGCAGGCGTACCTAATCAAGTAGAAAAAGAACCCTCTTTTTTTCAAAATATTGGGGAGAGCGAAAAGAATCGAAAACGGTTTCAAGAATTAAATAGCTATAAATGGCAAGGACTTATGTGGTTCCTTGTAATTGTAGCCTGCATTGCATTTGGATTTATTGTATTGCGTTTAGATTCTATCATTGAAGGTTTTCAAGTATTACTGGGAATACTAAAACCAATTCTCATTGGAGTCATTTTGGCTTACATCTTAAATCCAGTGATGAAAAGTTTTGAAAATTTCTTTTACAGAGTATTCAAAAAAGACAATTCAGACCCAAAAGCCCAAAAGCAAATTCGGTCTATTGCATTGCTCATTACCATTATTCTATTTTTGGTGATTATTGGAATTCTCTTAGCTGCAATTTTGCCGGATTTAGTCGTGAGTATTTCAAACTTAATTGCAGATTTACCTGGTTACGTATCTTCAGTTTCCCATTGGATTTCTCAATTATCTGTTGATGATAAGTATCAAGTATATGTACAACAAATGTTAGATCAAACAGAACATGCAGAAACTTGGGTAAAAACCAATTTATCCGGCCAGTTAAATGCTGTTGTTGCTACTTTAAGAGCAGGAATTGTAAGTGTATTTAATCTATTGTATAATTTTTTTATTGGATTGATTGTTTCTATTTATATTTTATCTACAAAAGAAAAATTTAAAGCTCAGTCCAAAAAAGTTTTGTATGCACTGTTCCAAGAAAGTACATCCAACTCCATTTTACAAATGGCGCGGGACAGTAATAAGATTTTTCTTGGATTCTTAACTGGAAAGATTATTGATTCTGCTATTATTGGTGTAATTTGTTTTATATTTCTTTCCATTTTCCAAATCCCTTATACTTTAATTGTAAGTGTGATTGTTGGAATTACTAACATCATTCCATTTTTTGGACCATATATTGGTGGAATTCCAAGTGCAATTTTAATTTTTTTGGCAGACCCAAAAGCAGGTATCTTTTTTATTGTTTTCATTATCATTCTGCAACAAATTGATGGTAATTTTATTGGACCTAAAATTCTTGGCAATACAACTGGCTTATCTGCATTCTGGGTAATTTTTTCTATTTTACTTGGCTCCGGATTGTTCGGTTTTGCGGGCATGATTTTTGGAGTTCCTGTTTTTGCTGTTATATATCATATTATCCATCAGTTAGTAAATAAACGAATTGCAGCAAAAAAAATGCCTTTGGAAACAGCTAAATACACAGAGGTATATCGGGTTGATCATGCTTCGCTAGTATATCACCAAGCAACACAATCAAAAGAAAAAACGGAAGAGTAGAAAGGATGTTACACAAATATGTATCAAATAATATTGGCCTCTGGCTCCCCAAGAAGAAAAGAAATTTTAGAACAGGCAGATGTTGTGTTTCAAATTATTCCAAGTCAAAAAGAAGAAATTGTTTCATCCACACAACCAGATGACGTAGTGAAAGAATTATCTTTAATGAAGGCAAGTGATATAGCAGATAAGATGCCCGTTAATTCTATAATTATAGGCGCAGACACCGTGGTAGCAAATGCAGGAAACATTCTTGGAAAGCCCAAAGATGAATTAGAAGCGGTAGATATGATTATGAATCTACAAGGTCATAGTCACACCGTTCATACTGGTGTATGTATTATCGTAAAGCATCAAGATGGAACTCTTGATATCCGCCAATTTTCAGAAGTGACCAAAGTACACATTACAGACATTTCCAAAGAAGAGGCTATGACTTATATTTTATCAGGAGAAGCAATGGATAAAGCAGGTGCCTACGCAATTCAAGGTAAATTTGCCAAATATGTACAGGGAATCGATGGGGACTACTACAACGTAGTTGGATTTCCTATTTCCAGATTTCGAATAGAAATGAAACGGCTAGGCTTCTCCATCTAAAACAACATAAAAATCATAAGAAAAAGGTTACCGCATCCACAACAGGCATACGGTAACCTTTACCTTTTGTTCCAAATAATGGAATATAATAGAAAATTCTCCTATAAATTCTAACAAAATGTGTCGTTTATCCGGAAAACAGGTTATTCGTCGGGAATTTCACTTTTTTTCGCTTTTGTCCTATATAATAAACCTGTAAACAAAAAGAAAAGGAGAAGCGCATATGATTTCTTTACAAGTAATGATCACAGTTTTTGTACAAATTTTAGCACTTGTTTATTTACGGATGAAGTCCCCAAAGACTTTTTCTCGAAAAAAGCAATGCTTACTCTGGGGAAGTAGTATTTTATTGACACTTGGAACCTCTTTTGTCATTTACGAAACTACAGAAGATATCTGTGCATTTACACGTTTTATTACACTTTATCAAATCTTATTTTGCATTGCTGTAATTGATTACCAATATAAGATTATCCCAAATTTCTTATTACTTATTGGAATCGGATGTCAGTTTGTTTGTAATTTTTTTACATATTTTATGCAAAATTCTTCATGGATGCACATATTTGAACCTAATATCGTTGGGTTTTTAGGTAGCATTTTCTTGTTACTTCTAATTTATTTACTTTCCAGACAATCCATTGGCTTTGGAGATGTAAAACTATTCGGAGTCATTGGCTTTTATACGAACCTTTCTTTTTCGTTTACCATACTTTTCTTAGCACTTCTATGCAGTTCGCTCTGTGCAATTCTATGTTTGATTTCCAAACGAAAGAGTAAAGAAGATACCCTTCCATTTGGGCCATTTATTTTTCTTGGCTTTTTACTTGGACTATGGACATAGAAACTAACACATTTCGTAACATCTAAAAAAGGATAGGCAAATTCGCCTATCCTTTCTATCATTATAGGTATTATTTATTCTTCTCTGCTTCAGCCATCTTCATTGCACGAACTTTCAAAGATAAACCAAATAAGTTGATAAATCCATCTGCATCATGATGATCATATAATTCACCAGTTGTGAAAGATGCAAGACTTTCGTTATAAAGAGAGTATGGAGAAGTAGTACCAGCCTTAATAATGTTACCTTTGTAAAGTTTAAACTTCACTTCACCAGTCACATACTGCTGTGTTACTTCTACAAATGCCTGAATTGCCTCACGAAGTGGTGTGAACCATTTTCCTTCATAAACAATCTGTGCAAATTTATTTCCTAAATCTTTCTTTAATGCGTATGTATCACGATCAAGAATTAACTCTTCCAACTGCTGATGCGCTTCCATCAAAATGGTTCCACCTGGAGTTTCATATACACCACGTGATTTCATTCCAACAACACGGTTTTCTACAATATCAATAATTCCTACACCATGCTTTCCTCCAAGGGTATTTAACTCAGCAATAATTTCAGACACTTTCATCTTTTTGCCATTCAATGCTACTGGAACACCTTTTTCAAATTGCATAGTTACATATTCTCCCTCATTAGGAGCTTTCTCAGGTGATACACCCAAAACAAGTAAATGCTCATAATTTGGCTCATTTGCTGGATCTTCAAGTTCAAGACCTTCATGTGAAATATGCCATAAATTTCTATCACGGCTATAGCTGGAATCTGCTGAAAATGGAAGATTAATTCCATGTTTCTGACAGTATTCAATCTCTGCCTCACGAGAATCCATCTGCCATGTATCTAATCTCCATGGAGCAATAATTTTAATATCAGGAGCTAACGCTTTAATACCAAGTTCAAAACGAATCTGGTCATTTCCTTTACCGGTAGCACCATGACAAATTGCAACTGCATTCTCTTTTCTTGCAATTTCAACTAATCTCTTAGCAATCACAGGTCTAGCCATAGAAGTACCTAATAAATACTTATCCTCATAAATAGCATTTGCCTGAACACAAGGAACAATGTAATCATCACAAAATTCATCAACTACATTTTCAATATAAAGTTTTGATGCACCAGACAACTTTGCACGTTCCTCAAGTCCATCTAACTCTTCTCCCTGTCCACAATCAATACAACAGCAAATAACTTCATAGTCATAATTCTCCTTTAACCATGGAATAATTGCTGTGGTATCCAATCCACCGGAATACGCTAATACAACTTTTTCTTTCATAAACCATTACCTCCACTAAATTTTATCGGATTTCAAAAAGTCATTCCATACATTTTTATGAATATTTATACATTTAATTCGTAAAAATTGGCTTCCTTTCTCTTTCCTTCATCATCCTTTTTAAATATATAACAAAATCTTGGATTATTCAAGAGTAACTTTCGCAATATCCTATTTTTTTCTTATAAAAAGCCAAGAAAAAAGGAGAAAAGTTATGTAGAAAAACTGTATTTTTTTACATTCCTAAAAAAGATAAAAATAGGGATTGCATAAAAATAAAAAAAGTTGTATAATTATAAAATCTTATTACATATTACACCAAACAGAAAAGGAGAGTGGCACATGCAAATTCGTTCTATGACAATCGAAGATTATCAGGCTGTATACCATTTATGGCAGGGAATTGAAGGATTTGGACTTCGTTCTATCGACGATTCAAAAGAAGGAATTTCACGTTTTTTAAAGCGTAATCCTACTACAAGCGTTATTGCAGAAGAGAATGGTGAGATTATTGGTTCTATTCTATGTGGTCATGATGGTAGAACAGGCTGTTTTTATCATGTATGTGTGAAAAAGGAGCATCGAAATCGAGGAATCGCAAAAAAGATGACTTGTTTTTCACTGGAAGAACTAAAAAAAGAACATGTAAGTAAAGTAAGCCTGGTTGCTTTTGCAAAAAATACAACCGGAAACGCATGCTGGCACGAACTTGGCTGGCTGGAACGAAAAGACTTAAATTGTTATGATTATATATTAAACCCTGACAACATTGTTGTCTTTAACGAATGATTAGGAGGACAATATTATGGAAAAAATCAATGGAGGAGTTACTGCTGCCAAAGGATTTAAAGCTACATCAACTGCTGCCGAAATCAAATATAAAGGCAGAACAGATATGGCGCTTGTATATAGTGTCGTACCTGCCAAAGTAGCAGGAACATTTACAAAGAATGTTGTAAAAGCAGCCCCAGTTCAATGGGATCAGGATATTGTAAAAAAAGAAGAGTTCGCACAGGCTGTTGTATTAAATAGCGGAATTGCTAACGCATGTACCAGCAAGGCAGGACTTGAAACAAACCAGACAATGGCACAGGCAGTAGCAGACGCATTAAATATTCCTTTACGTTCTGTACTGACAGCATCTACAGGCGTAATTGGTATGCCACTTCCTGTAGATCGAGCAGTAAAAGGCATCAAAGATATGTCAGAAACTCTAAGCGACAGTTTAGAAGCAGGTTCGGAAGCTGCAAAAGCCATTATGACAACAGACACCATTTCCAAAGAATGTGCAGTACAATTTATGCTAGAGGACAAATGGTGTACCATTGGAGGTATGGCAAAAGGTTCTGGTATGATTCATCCGGATATGGCTACTATGCTAAGTGTCATTACAACAGACGTAGCTATTTCTAAAGAATTACTTCAAGAAGCAGTGAGCAATGATGTAACCTCTTCCTTTAATATGATTTCGGTTGACCGTGATACCTCTACCAACGACAGTCTCATTGTATTGGCAAACGGAAAAGCGGAAAATCTTGAAATCACCAAGAAAAATGCCAACTATGAAACATTTTGTGAAGCACTGGCAATGGTTACACACACTCTTGCAAAAATGATGGCAGGAGATGGGGAAGGTGCAACAAAGCTTTTTGAAACTACAATCATCAATGCAAAGACAAAACAAGATGCTATCATACTTGCAAAGTCTGTCATTACTTCAAATTTAGTAAAAACGGCTGTCTATGGCTGTGACGCCAATTGGGGACGTATCATCTGCGCATTAGGATATTCTGGAGTAACCTTTGATCCAGAAATTGTAGATCTTTATATTGAGAGTGAAGGAACCCGCCTAAAATTAATGGAAAATGGTATGGCTACCAATTACAGCGAAGAAGAAGCTACAAAAATTTTATCTGCCTCCCATGTAACAGCCATTGCAGATATGAAAGCTGGAAAAGAAACTGCTACCGCATGGGGATGCGATTTGACCTATGATTATGTAAAAATAAACGGAGATTACCGTTCCTAAACAAAAGAACAAACCATCATCCTAACAGGGATATACATATTAGAAAGGAAGTTTTTATAAATGGAAACAGCAAACATGGAACAAATATTAATTAAAGCACAAACACTAATTGAGGCATTACCATACATTCGTGATTTCAACAATAAAAAGGTAGTTGTAAAATACGGTGGAAGTGCCATGATTGATAAAAATTTGGAAGAAAGCGTAATCAAAGACGTGGCTTTATTAAAATTAGTTGGTATGAAACCAATTATCGTCCATGGCGGCGGAAAAGAAATCAGCAAATGGATTAACATTGTTGGAAAAGAAACTAAATTTATAGAAGGATTACGTGTTACCGATGAAGAAACCATGGAAATTGCTGAAATGGTATTAAACAAAGTAAACAAAGGCTTGGTACAACGTATCGAAAAACTTGGCGTCAAAGCAGTTGGTATCAGTGGTAAAGATGGCGGTACTTTAAAAGTAGACAAAAAATATGCTAACGGACAGGATATCGGTTTTGTGGGAGATGTAAAAGAAGTAAATAGTGAACTAATTGATTCATTGCTTGATAACGATTTTATTCCAGTAATTGCACCAATTGGTCTTGGGGATGATTACGAAAGCTATAATATCAACGCAGATGATGCTGCCTGTGCTGTGGCAAGAGCCATCAAAGCCGAAAAATTAGCCTTTTTAACAGATGTAGAAGGCGTTTGCATGGACCCAGAGGATAAAGACACCTTAATTTCTGTTTTGACTCTTCCAAAAGCAGACGAAATGATAGAAAACGGCCAAATCAGTGGTGGAATGTTACCTAAGATTCGAAACTGTATTGATGCAGTAAACAACGGTGTAAACCGAGTACATATTCTTGATGGAAGAAAAGAACACTGCTTATTGTTAGAGTTCTTTACACAAAAGGGTATTGGAACAGCAATTATTGACGATGAAAGAAAATTATACGAACACGAGATTCAATATTAGGAGGGAATAGGATGGATACACAGCAGTATATTGACAAAGCAGAACAGTATTTAATCCATACATATAACCGTTATCAAATCGTTTTAGATAAAGGTGATGGTGTTTATTTATATGATATAAACGGAGATAAATACTTAGATTTCACATCTGGAATTGCAGTATTTGCCTTAGGTTATAACAACAAAGAGTTTAACGATGCCTTAAAAAATCAAATTGACAAATTAATTCATACATCCAATTATTTTTATTCTCCACTTCTTGGCGATGCTGCTAAAAAAGTGGTAACTGCTACTGGATTAGATCGAGTATTTTTTACAAACAGTGGTACAGAATCCATTGAAGGTGCCATCAAATTAGCAAGAAAATATGCTTTTTTAAGAGATGGAAATACCGATCATGAAATCATTTCCATGAAGCATTCTTTCCACGGAAGAAGTCTTGGTGCATTAGCGGTAACTGGAAACCCTCACTATCAAGAGGCATTCCAGCCATTGATTGGTGGCGTTGTTTTTGCTGAATACAATAATTTAGACAGTGTAAAAGAAAAAATTAACGATAAAACTTGCGCTATCATTATGGAAACCGTACAGGGCGAAGGTGGAATTTATCCAGCTGACCAAGAATTTATTCAGGCTATCAGAAAAATCTGTGATGAAAAAGATATTTTATTGATATGCGATGAGATACAGTGCGGTATGGGAAGAACCGGAACTATGTATGCTTACGAACAATATGGCATCAAACCAGATATTGTAACTACTGCAAAAGCTCTTGGATGCGGTGTTCCTGTAGGTGCCTTTGCTGCCACAGAAAAAGTAGCCAAAGCTCTGGTTCCTGGAGATCACGGAACCACTTACGGCGGAAATCCTTTTGTAGTAGCTGCAGTAAACAAAGTATTTGATTTATTTGATGAGTTAGATATATTGAATCATGTAAAGGAAACTGCACCATATTTAGAAGAAAAGCTAAACGCATTAAAAGATAAATATTCTTTTATTGTAGATCGCAGAGGTCGCGGATTTATGCAGGGATTAGAATTTTCAATTCCAGTAGCTCCAATTATAAAGAAAGCATTGGAACAGAAGTTAATTTTGATTAATGCAGGAACAAACATTATCCGTTTCGTTCCACCACTCATCATTGAAAAAGAACACATTGATGAGATGATTTCCATTTTAGATTCTATTTTAGCAGAGATGTAATGATACAGGGTAGAGAGCTTACTTTCTACCCTGTATTTTTGCTTACGCAAGTAGTACGGAAAAAGGAATGCTTGCATGAAGATTTGACAAGCACCGCCATAATCTTAGAAACTCGCAAAATGTGTTTCTCATGATGTATAGAAAGACCGCATATTATTTCCCTGTTTTGCAAATACTATGACCAAAACAAGGAGGAACATCTATGTTAGGAATCATCATCGCACTAATATCCGGAGCGCTTATGAGTATTCAAGGAGTTCTGAACTCAGGCGCAACCAAACAAACTAGCACATGGATAACCGCAATGGCTGTACAATTATCTGCCTTTGTAGTTTGTCTTGTTGCCTACTACGCAACAGAACGTAATATAAAAATCTCATCCCTACTTCACGTCACACCTAAATACCTGCTACTAGGAGGTATTTTAGGAGCATTTATCACAATAACAGTTGTAAAAAGTATTTCCACTCTTGGCACCGCAAAAGCAGAAATGTTTATTGTTTGTTCTCAATTAATTGTTGCCTATGTCATAGAATTATTAGGTATTTTAGGAGCTGAAAAACAAGAATTTCAATTAAGAAAATGTGTTGGAATTCTAATTTTTCTTATAGGTGTTATTATCTTTAAGTGGAAGTAATCGTGAATATTCACAAAAACCAAAGAGTGTGACAGCAAATAACAGAAATATAAAATATAACAGAAAAATATCGTTTTTTTTAAAAAAATGTAAAAAAACTATTGTAATTATGAAGAGAAATGAGTAAAATATTAATAGCAGAACTGTATTGTGAGGACCTTGATTAAGGTACAAATTATGAAAATTAATAAAGTGTTCGCATTTATATCATGCAGTATTTTTCTTCTTGTTTTTGGTGGAATTTACTATTTCTTTCAATCTAATTCTACCACAGAGGAAAGCGACGTTGTTGTGGTGACTGAAGAAACCGCAAATTCAACAGAACTCCCAGAAGAACCTGATAACCAGAATGATACTGCTGTTTATGTGCATGTTTGTGGTGCTGTTAAGAAACCGGGTGTTTACAAAATAAACGCAGCTTCCAGAATATGTGATGCTATCGAGGCAGCAGGCGGTCTTATGAAAAAAGCTGCCGCTGACAATATAAATCAGGCTGAATCCATAACTGACGGACAACAGATTTATATTCCTTACAAAGAGAAAACAAAGGATGTTTCCATTCTTTCTGAACATGATACATCCACTGACAGTTCAAAGGTAAATATCAATACTGCTACATCTGCAGAATTGACAACCTTGCCAGGTATTGGAGATGCAAAGGCTACAAGCATCCTTCAGTATAGAGAAGAACACGGTAAATTTGCTTCTATTGAAGAGATTAAGAATGTCTCTGGTATCAAGGATGGCGTATATACCCAAATCGAAGCATATATTACAGTATGATTAATCGTGTAACAACATCCCTTTTACACGATAAGAGCCAAGACAAAGACAAAATAACAATGAGGTGAGTAGTTTGGAGAAGAAGGTATTAGTTGTTGATGATGAAAAGCTAATTGTGAAAGGAATCCGTTTTAGCTTGGAACAGGATAATATGGAGGTGACCTGTGCATACGATGGCGAGGAAGCAATTGAATTAGTGAAGAATAATGATTTTGATGTAATTCTTTTAGACGTAATGCTTCCAAAACTTACAGGTTTTGAAGTGTGCCAGCAAATTCGTGAATTTTCTAATGTTCCCATCATTATGCTAACTGCTAAAGGTGATGATATGGACAAGATTCTTGGTTTGGAGTACGGTGCTGATGACTATATCACAAAACCATTTAACATTTTAGAGGTAAAAGCCAGAATCAAAGCAATTATGCGACGTAGCAAAAACGCAAAAGCAGTAGAAGAAGAGACTGCTAAAGTTGCTGTATTTGAAGAGTTAAAAGTCGATTGTGACAGCAGAAGAGTATTTATCAATGAAGTAGAAGTAAATCTTACAGCAAAAGAATTCGATTTATTAGAGCTTTTAATGTTTAACCCAAATAAAGTGTATAGCCGTGAAAATTTATTAAATACTGTATGGGGATATGATTATCCGGGAGATGTAAGAACTGTGGATGTTCATATTCGTAGACTTCGCGAAAAGATTGAGGCAAATCCTAGCGAGCCTAAATATATACATACTAAATGGGGTGTAGGATATTTCTTCCAGAATTAGTAACACCAAATTTCGTTTTTTACGGTCACTAAGAGTACAGCTTTTAGCTGTACTCATTCTTGTTGGAGTTTTCTCCACAGGAGTAATTAATTGGGTTATTTTATCTTCCTATCGTTCAGAAGAAATATCTCAAGTTTCTTCTAACATAGAACATCAAAGTGAAGATTTGATACAAATATTACTTAAAAACGATTTTTTTTCCAAAGATAAAATCGTACAAAATCAACTAGAAATCAGCAATTCTATTGCTGTCATGGAAGATACTTACGCAGAACGTATTCTTTTGTTACGAGGTACTGATGTCATTTTCGATTCCACACAGACCAATGGAACATCTATAGTTTCTAATTATGTAGTAGATTCTGCAGAGCAGATTCTTAGCGACAAAGACTTTTCTGCACTTAATGACACCTTCCATTCACAATCTTCTATTTCCTATGAAACAAAAGGTTCCCTTTCTTGTGTTATTCCAGTAAAAGACGGAACTACAAACATAGAAGATGGGAAGTTTGTACTTGTAACAACCAATTTGAACCATATTTTATCTGGTTATAAAAATACAAAAGAAAAAATTCTAACGCTTGAAGTGATTTTACTTGTTTTGTTAATTTTGTTTGCATTTTTCTATTCTGGCAATGTTATCAAACCTCTTCGGGAATTGACTGCATATATCAGCCGAATTACAGATGGTTATCTAAACGAAAAAGTTACTATGAAAAGTTTTTCCGAAGTGGAAGATGTAGTAGATTCCATCAATAGTATGACAACCAAACTGGAAACACTAGAAAGTTCTCGTCAAGAGTTTGTTTCCAATGTGTCACATGAATTAAAGACTCCAATCACTTCTATAAAAGTATTGGCAGACTCACTATTACAGCAGGAAGATGCACCTGCCGAATTGTATCGTGAATTTCTTTCTGATATCAATGCAGAAATCGAACGTGAAAACAAAATTATTACAGACTTACTTTCATTGGTTAAAATGGATAAAACCTCAAGTGAGCTAAATATTTCATCCATTAACATCAATGAATTATGCGAGCAAATTTTAAAAAGAATCAAACCAATTGCAGCCAAGCGAAATATAGAGCTTATATTCGAAAGCTATCGTCCGGTATTAGCCGAGGTAGACGAAGTAAAACTTTCCCTGGCAATCAATAACCTGATTGAAAATGCCGTAAAATATAACTATGATAACGGCTGGGTAAGAGTTTCGCTAAATGCAGATCACAAATTCTTCTATATAAAAGTTGCCGACTCCGGAGTAGGAATTCCAGAAGACGAACAAGAAAATGTATTTGAACGTTTCTATCGTGTAGACAAAGCTCGTTCCAGAGAAACTGGAGGAACCGGACTTGGACTTTCTATTACAAGAAATGCTATTTTGGTACATCGTGGTGCAATCAAAATATATAGCAAAGAAAAAGAAGGAACAACATTTACCGTTCGTATCCCTCTTACTTATATCAATTAAAAGAATTTTATACGGGGATTTCCCCGTATAAAGTTCTAATATCTAACAAATAGGTATCTATTTATTCTACTATTTCCCTATATAAAACGAAAGCAGGTATTCCAATTGAAACGACCTTTTATACTTATTTTTATTCTAGTGTGCCTTTTTTCTATCTTTCAAACACTACAGTATGAGCCACCCTCTATTGACTCTTACTTTGATGAAAAATCCTCAATTACATGTTCTGGAACGATTGAGCAAATAACAGAAAAAAGCAACTCTACAGCTATTTACTTAAAAAATATCAAAATACAGTCCATTGGCGGAGAGATCATAAAAGAAGATTCCCATGGCATTCAAAAAGTAATTTTATATTGTGATGACGCATCCTATTTACATGTAAAAAATCAAATTTCCATATCAGGAACGATTCAAAAATTTACCACTGGAACAAATCCCGGACAATTTAACGAACTACTATATTATAAAAGTTTGGATATAGACTACAAAATATTTTCCGAGCAAATTACAGTGCTTGACAATACTCGTTCCTATTATGTAGATTTTCTTCAATCCATCCGTTCTCATATAAGAAATACTTATCATAAATTTCTTTCCGAAGAAGATGCAGGAATTATGAGTGCTATGTTACTTGGGGAAAAATCAGATTTACCAAAAGAAACGAAAGAATTATATCAAAAAAACGGAATTTCACATATCCTTGCAATTTCCGGACTTCATATATCTATGATAGGTTTATTCTTGTATAAATTATTGAAAAAAATTTATGTTCCAAATGAAACTGCAGTACCAGTTACCATATTCATTTTAATTTCCTATGGTATTCTCACAGATTTCAGTGTTTCCACCAATCGGGCAGTCGTTATGCTTATCCTTTCTTTCTGTAGTATTCTAATTGGAAGAACTTATGATTTCCTCACAAGCATTTGTCTCAGTGGCTCCATCATCCTACTGCAAAACCCATTTCAGATTTATAATTCCGGATTTTTGTTATCTTTTGGCGCAGTCTTTGGTATTGCTATCGTATTTCCTATATTAAAGAATCTATTTTTACCTGAAAAAGCAGAAGAAACGCCTTTAGAACGAAATACTGGTAACAGCCATATTACATTGCTATTCTGGTCGAAAAGCACCCAAAGGACTATACTAGATAACCCATACCAAAAACAGTTACGAAAACTCTTTCGAAAAATAATGGAAAGTTTTCTTGTCAGTGTCTCTATTAACTTCATTACACTTCCCATTATTTTATATTGTTACTTTGATTTTCCTCTATATTCCTGTATATTGAATCTACTTATCCTTCCATGTATGGGATTTCTAATCGGTCTTGGATTTTTGCTGGCGGTAATCGGTTCTTTTTCCTCTATACTTGGATTTTTTATAGCAGGAGGAATACATATCATTTTAGCATGTTATCATTCTTTATGTGACATTTTCCTGCATTTACCAAATAGCATCCTGACGCTGGGACAACCCTCCCTTTTAAAAATAGTTTTATTCTACCTGTTTCTGATTCTTTTTCTTTTTATGTATCACTGGAAAAAGAAAGCATGGACAATTCTTTTTTGCTTTGGTTGCTTTCTTTTATTTTTGCCAAATTCATCTCATACATTGCAAGTTACTATGTTAGATGTGGGGCAAGGAGATGGCATTCTCATTCAAAGCCCTTCTGGAAAGAATTATTTAATCGACGGAGGCAGCACCAGTGTAAATGACTTAGAACAGTATCGCATTTCTCCTTGTTTAAAATCCAAAGGTATTTCTTCCATCGATTATGCTATTATCACCCATATGGATGAAGATCATATTTCCGGTATTACTTCATTATTAGAAAAAAGTACCGACCCCGGCTCCATTCTTATTCAAACACTAATTGTCCCAGACACTTCTCTGCAAGACGAAGCATTTGAAACCGTTGTACAATTGGCCAAACAACAAAAAGTTGCAGTTATGTATTTCAAGAAAGGGGATAAACTAATAGATGGTGAACTTACCTTTACATGTATGCATCCCTACGAAGGTTTTATCACTCAGGAACGAAACGATTATTCTACAGTTTTATATATGAAATTTAAAAAGTTTTCCATGCTGTTTACAGGAGATGTGGCAAACGAAGGAGAACAGGCGCTTATTGATAATGAAAATTTGCCCAAATGTGACATTTACAAAGTAGCACACCATGGAAGCAAATATACAAATTCTGAGGCATTGCTGGATAAAGTCAATGCTGCATTTGCCATTGTATCTGCTGGAAAAGATAATGATTACTGTCATCCTCATGAAGAAACACTCCAAAGACTTTCTGCCCGAAACTGTTCCTGTTTTTGTACCATTGATTACGGTGCCTTACAAATCAATAGCGATGGAACAAAGACAATCATAACAGGATTCCGAGCCAAAACAAGCAAATTATTTCCAAAAGAACTCGCACTAGGCATTTTGCAATAACAAGGAATTTCATTTTTTTTACATTTGTTCTTGACAAATAAAATATAAGGTGGTAATTTAGATATAAAGATATTAGCACTCCAACTTATTGAGTGCTAACAAATCTTTGGATGGAGGTGAGCACTTGGAATTAAGTGAACGTAAAGTTACAATATTGCAGGCAATTATTCGAACTTATTTAGAAACAGGAGAGCCGGTTGGTTCAAGAACGATTTCTAAAGACAGTGGTTTAAATTTAAGCTCTGCAACCATCCGCAATGAGATGTCAGATCTTGAGGAGATGGGATACATTATCCAGCCACATACATCTGCCGGAAGAATTCCTTCTGACAAAGGATACCGTTGGTATGTAGACAGTCTCATGTCTGTTCAAAGACAAGAAATCGTTGACATCAAAAATGATTTAAAAGAAAAAGCTGATAAGATTGATATCTTACTTCAATACGTTGCCAAATTATTGGCCACTGATACCAATTATACAAGTATGGTTTCCAAACCTCACTATACACATAAAAAAATCAAATTTGTTCAGCTGACCGATGTGGATGAACATCAGATTTTAGCAGTTATAGTGATTGATGGAAATGTAATTAAGAATAAGTTAATTAATGTACTGGATACCATTGATAAAGAAATTATTCTGAAAATGAACATTATCCTAAACACATATCTGCAAGGATTAGACATTACCGAAATCAATATGAAAATCATTACTGAAATGAAACAGCAGGCAGGTATATATTCTAATATATTAGGAGATATTTTAGATGTAATCGCAGAAACAATATCAGAGGTAGACAACGTAGAGATTTACACAAGCGGCGCAACCAATATTTTGAAATATCCGGAACTTTCAGATCGGGAAAAAGCAAGTGAACTTCTTTATACTTTTGAAGAGAAGAAGCAACTTACCCAATTGATCGGAGATAAACTTGCAGAAGATGAGCAACGTGGTATTCAAGTATATATCGGAGATGAAACTCCCGTTGACTCTATGAAAGATTGTGCTGTTGTAACAGCTACTTATGAAATTGAAGAAGGTGTTTACGGCAAGATTGGAATTGTCGGACCAAAAAGAATGGACTACGATAAAGTAGTAGGCACATTACAGAATTTAATGACACAGCTTGATGAAATATTTAAGCATAAGTCATAATATAGAAAGGTGGTATATGCGTGTCACAAAAAAAGAAGAAAGCTGTGGAAGATATTGAATTGGAAAAGACCACAGAGGCAGAAGATACTGCCAAAGAAGTGACTGCTGAAGCAGAAGTAGAAAATACAGAAGAAACTGTCACCAAAGAAGATGAGACAGACAAGAAAGATAAAAAGGATATTCAGATTGAAGAATTAAATGACCGTTTAATTCGAAGCATGGCGGAATTTGATAATTTCCGCAAACGTTCGGAAAAAGAAAAGAGTCAGATGTTTGAAGTCGGTGCAAAGAGCATTATAGAAAAAATTCTTCCAGTCATTGATAATTTCGAAAGAGGACTTGGTACTATCACTGAGGAAGAAAAAGAAAGTGCATTTGTACAAGGAATTGAACAGATTTATAAACAGTTTACTACCGCTTTAGAAGAGGCTGGTGTAAAGCCAATCGAAGCTGTTGGACAGGAATTTAATCCTGATTTCCACAATGCAGTTATGCATGGTGAAGATGACGCATATGGCGAGAATATCATCTCCGATGAATTCCAAAAAGGTTATATGTATAAAGAGAGTGTTGTTAGACACAGTATGGTTAAAGTAATGAATTAAATGTATCTGCTTCTTAAAAACAGATGCAAATGATATAACAGGAGGACGATTGATTATGAGTAAGATTATTGGAATCGATTTAGGAACAACAAATTCATGTGTAGCAGTAATGGAAGGTGGAAAGCCAGTAGTTATCGCTAACCAGGAAGGTGCAAGAACTACACCATCTATCGTAGCATTTACAAAGACAGGTGAGCGTCTTGTAGGTGAACCTGCAAAACGTCAGGCTGTTACAAATGCAGATAAAACAATTTCTTCTATTAAGAGACATATGGGAACTGATTATAAAGTTAGCATTGATGATAAAAAATATTCTCCACAGGAAATTTCAGCTATGACACTTCAGAAATTAAAATCAGATGCTGAAAGTTATTTAGGAGAAACTGTATCAGAAGCTGTTATCACAGTTCCTGCATACTTTAACGATGCACAGAGACAGGCAACTAAAGATGCTGGTAAGATTGCTGGTCTTGATGTAAAACGTATCATTAACGAGCCAACAGCTGCTGCATTGGCATATGGTTTGGATAACGAACATGAGCAGAAAATCATGGTATACGATTTAGGTGGTGGTACATTTGATGTATCTATCATTGAAATCGGTGATGGTGTTATCGAAGTATTATCTACATCTGGTGATAACAGACTTGGTGGAGATGACTTCGATGAAAAGATTACTAGATATATGATTGATGAATTTAAAAATGCAGAAGGTGTAGATTTATCTACAGATAAGATGGCATTACAGAGATTAAAGGAAGCTGCTGAAAAAGCAAAGAAGGAACTTTCTTCTGCTACAACAACAAACATCAACCTTCCTTTCATCACTGCAACAGCAGAAGGACCAAAGCATTTTGATATGAACCTTACAAGAGCTAAGTTTGATGAATTAACACATGACTTAGTAGAGAGAACAGCAACTCCTGTACAGAACGCATTGAACGATGCTGGTATTACAGCTTCTGAATTAGGTCAGGTATTGTTAGTTGGTGGTTCTACACGTATTCCTGCTGTACAGGATAAAGTAAAACAATTAACTGGAAAAGAACCATCTAAGTCATTAAACCCAGACGAATGTGTAGCATTAGGTGCATCTATTCAGGGTGGTAAATTAGCTGGTGATTCTGGTGCTGGTGATATTTTATTACTTGATGTAACTCCACTTTCTCTTTCTATTGAGACAATGGGTGGTGTGGCTACTAGATTGATCGAGAGAAATACAACAATCCCTACTAAGAAGAGCCAGATTTTCTCAACTGCTGCAGACAATCAGAGCGCAGTAGACATTAACGTAGTACAGGGTGAGAGACAATTTGCTAAAGATAACAAGTCTCTTGGACAATTCCGTTTGGATGGTATTCCACCAGCAAAGAGAGGTGTTCCTCAGATCGAAGTAACATTTGATATTGATGCTAACGGTATTGTAAACGTTTCTGCAAAAGATTTAGGAACAGGAAGAGAGCAGCATATTACTATTACTGCTGGATCTAATATGTCAGATGCCGATATCGAAAAGGCTGTTAAAGAAGCTGCTGAGTACGAAGCTCAGGATAAGAAGAGAAAAGAAGGCATTGATGCAAGAAACGAAGCTGATTCTTTAGTATTCCAGACAGAGAAAGCATTACAGGAAGTAGGAGACAACATTTCTGCTGACGAAAAGGCTTCTGTAGAGGCTGATCTTGCTCACTTAAAAGAATTACTCGAAAAGACAAATCCTGAAGTAATGTCAGACGGCGAGATTGACGATATTAAAGCTGCAAAAGAAAAATTGATGAACGGATCTCAAGCATTATTTACAAAGATGTACGAAAATATGCAGGCTGCTCAGGGCGCTGCTGGCCCAGATATGGGTGCTGCTGGTCCAGACATGGGTGCAGGTTCTGCATCAAATGACGATGATGTTGTTGACGGAAGTTACCGTGAGGTATAAAATATAGTATCTATAATCACCTTGCTTATTGTCATTGATGGTATATCACCTTCAGATATGATAAGAGATAACGGAGATTAGACAGTTTATAAGAGCAGGCATGAAATTTGCATGCTCTTATAAATGTTTCTAAAAGAGTGTATAGAAATGAGGAAGTCTTATGGCAGATAAGAGAGATTATTATGAAGTTCTTGGCGTAGACAAAGGTGCTTCTGATAGTGAAATTAAGAAAGCATACCGTGTATTAGCAAAAAAATATCATCCTGACGCAAATCCGGGAGATAAAGAGGCGGAAGTAAAATTTAAAGAGGCTTCTGAAGCCTATGCGGTACTTAGTGATGCAGATAAGCGTAGAAAATACGATCAATTTGGTCACTCTGCATTTGATGGCGGTGCTGGCGGCGGTGGCGGATTTGATTTCTCAGGTATGGATATGGGAGACATTTTCAGCGATTTATTTGGTGGCGGATTCGGCGATTTCTTTGGCGGAAGAAGTTCTAAAAGTGGTCCATCTAAAGGTGCTAACATTCGTACTTCTGTACGAATCACATTTGAAGAAGCATGCTTTGGTGTGGACAAGGAATTGGAACTTAATTTAAAAGATGAGTGTGAAACCTGTCACGGTTCCGGAGCAAAACCTGGAACAAATCCAGAAACCTGTCCAAAATGTAATGGTAAAGGACAGGCAGTCTTTACTCAGCAATCTCTATTTGGCATGGTACGTAATGTACAAACTTGTCCGGATTGTCGCGGAAAAGGTAAAATTGTCAAAGAAAAATGTCCGGACTGTTATGGTTCTGGTTACATAACCAGAAAGAAAAAAATCCAGGTATCCATTCCTGCTGGTATTGATGATGGACAATGTGTTCGTATCCGTGAAAAAGGAGAACCAGGAGAGAATGGTGGACCAAGAGGCGATTTATTAGTAGAAGTTGTCGTAAGTAGAAATTCTAATTTCCAACGAGACGGTTATGACATCTATTCTACAGTACCAATCAGTTATGCTCGTGCAACACTTGGTGGGGATGTAAGAATCACTACCGTAGACGGAGATGTAATCTATACCGTAAAACCGGGAACTCAGACAAATACCAAAGTTCGTTTAAGAGGAAAAGGTGTTCCTACTTTGCGTAACCCACAATCTCGTGGTGACCATTATGTAACTTTAGTTGTACAAGTTCCAACCAAATTGACACATGAGCAAAAAGAACTTTTACTAAAATATGAAGAAGCCTTAAATGGACCTTTCCAACCGGAAACTGCTCCAAAGGACGAAAAACCTAAGAAAAAAGGATTCTTTAAAAAGTAAACTTTTCTTTTCAAAAATAAAAGAGCTGCTATGCACTCCAATGAAGACATTCTTGCATTCATTGGAGCCTGTGCAGTTCTTTTTTTGTAAAATCCCTTGAAACCAATTGGAAATCGTTATACAATGAAACTTGGTATCTGTTTAAAGCGAATACCAGATTTACTACGAAACATATCTATTGATATAGAGGAGGAATCCAATTGAAATATACAAAAATTTCACTATCGACTACTACTGAAGCAGTCGATTTTATTAGCAATTTATTTGATGAAATCGGTTTGGAAGGAATCCAGATTGAAGATAATATTCCATTGAGCGAAGAAGATAAGAAAGCAATGTATATTGATATATTACCGGAATTGCCAGAAGATGACGGAACTGCAACCGTAAGCTCTTATTTTGATCCAGCTGCATTTGAGATTCCTCAGTTACAGAAGAAAATCGAAGAAGGATTGCAGGAATTATCCATGTTTGTTAATGTGGGAGAAGCTAAACTGACATTTTCCGATACAGATGATAAAGATTGGCTCAATAACTGGAAAGAGTTTTTTAAACCTTTCCGTTTAGCAGACAACATTATCATCAAACCTACTTGGGAAGCACTTAATGAAACAGCAAAGGACGACATTGTGATTGAAATTGATCCAGGTATTGCATTCGGTACCGGTGCCCACGAAACAACGAAACTTTGCATTTTAGGATTAAAGAAATATGTCACACCTGACACTATGTTATTGGATGTGGGATGCGGAAGTGGAATTTTATCCATTATTGGCTTAAAACTAGGTGCAAAATATGCAGTTGGAACAGATATCGATGAAAATGCCTTAGAAGCAACTCGTGAAAATATCGAAGTCAATCACATTACTTCTGACCAATTTGCTTTATATGCAGGAAACATCATAGAAGAACAAGAAATTCAGCAACAAGTTGGTTTCCAAAAATATCAAGTAGTTGTGGCAAATATTTTAGCAGATATCATTATCCCTCTTTCCGGTGAAATTGCACAGCATATGACAAAAGACGGTGTATTTATTTCATCTGGTATCTTAAATACTAAAGCTGCCGAAGTAGAAGCTACCCTTTTAAAGAATGGATTTCACATTATAGAAAAGAACGAAATGGGAGACTGGGTTTCCTTCGTTGCTAAAATCGCGTAATAAAGGAATGAGAACATGCATTGGTTTTATGTCGAACATAGTCAAATTTTGGAAAATGAGATTGTAATTACAGGTGATGATGTTAATCACATAAGAAACGTTCTTCGCATGGAAAAAGGCGAGAATATTGTTATCTGCGACGGAGAAGGAAAGGACTATTATTGCTCCATCCAAGAAATAGATAAAGATAAAGTCACTGCCAACATTTTAGAAATCAACGATACTGAAACAGAACTTCCAGTAAAACTTTATCTTTTCCAAGGAATTCCAAAAAAAGATAAAATGGAACTTGTCATTCAAAAAGCAGTGGAACTTGGTGCATATGAGATTATTCCAGTGGCCATGAAGCGTTGTGTTGCTAAAATTGAAGATGGTAAAAAAGAAAAGAAAAAATTGGAACGTTGGCAATCCATATCTACCTCTGCCGCTAAACAATCCGGTCGTGGTATGATTCCTAACATTCATTCCGTTCTTTCCTTTAATGAAGCCTTGGAAATGGCAAAATCCTTAGACTGTACCATTGTTCCATATGAACAGGCAGATGGGATAGAAGCCTCCCATGCCATTATAAAAAAAGCAGCAAAACAAAAGTCTGTAGGTATTTTTATTGGTCCGGAAGGCGGCTTTGATGATCAAGAAATTGCCAAAGCAATGGATATGGGCTTTGAACCAATTACGCTTGGAAAACGAATTTTAAGAACGGAGACAGCTGGATTAACCATATTATCTATATTGATGTTTGAGGCAGAACTACAACAGTAAATCATCAAAAGACCGAATTGTATAGAATCTGTGTCTCATCCTATATAGTATAAAAAACGGAGGATATCATGGAAGTATATTTAGACAATGCAGCAACCACTATGCCTTTTCAAGAAGTGCGTGATATTATGATGGAAACGATGGAAAAAGAATACGGAAATCCATCCTCCATGCACATGAAAGGAGTGGAGGCAGAAAAATATGTAAAGCAGGCACGAAAAATAATTGCCAAAAATATGAAAGTAGAAGAAAAAGAAATTATCTTTACTTCTGGAGGAACGGAAGCTAACAATCAGGCACTTATTGGCAGTGCTTTGGCGAATGCCCGAAAAGGAAAACATATCATTACAACTAGAATTGAACACGCCTCTGTCCATAATCCTCTTTTATTTCTGGAAGAACAGGGATTTCGTATCAGCTTTATATCCGTAGACGAAAATGGAGCTGTAAACATGGAAGAACTTCTCAATGAAATTTGTGATGACACCATCTTAATTTCTATCATGTATGTAAATAATGAGATTGGTACCATAGAAGATATTGCTTCCATCGGAAAAGCCATTAAAAACAAAAAACCAGATATTTTATTTCATGTGGATGCCATACAGGCATTTGGTAAATTGAAAATATATCCAAAGAAGCTAGGTATTGATTTATTATCCGTCAGCGGACATAAAATCCATGGACCTAAAGGAATTGGATTTTTATATATAAAAGATAAAACGAAAATCAAACCATACATTTACGGAGGAGGCCAACAAAACGGATTACGGTCTGGTACAGAGAACGTTCCTGGAATTGCTGGTCTTGGAAAAGCAGTAGAGTGTATTTACAAAAAACATGATGAAACCCAAAATACACTTTATAACTTAAAAGAATATTTTGTAGAACAGTTAAAACAAATAGAAGATATTACCGTCAATGGAGTATCCAATATCTCTATTCTGGAAACCGCTCCTCATGTAGTAAGCGTTACTGCTCATGGTGTTCGTAGCGAAGTATTACTTCACGCATTGGAAGATAGGGGAGTGTATGTATCATCCGGTTCCGCCTGTTCCTCAAATCATCCTGCTTTAAGCGGAACTTTACAGGCGATTGGTCTTGATAAAGCAGCCATAGAAGGAACCATACGATTTAGTTTTTCTGTATTTACTACAAAAGAAGAATTAGATTATGCAATAAACGCACTAAAAGAACTTTTACCAGTTCTTCGAAAATATATACGAAAATAGTAGCTTTTTCGTTAGCGTTCACTATATTTTTAGTAGAAAACCAATACTGATAAACCAAAAGAAAGGAACGGATTTATGTTATATAAAGCATTTTTAATAAAATATGCCGAGATTGGCATTAAAGGAAAGAACCGCTATTTGTTTGAAAATGCCCTCTGCAAGCAAATTAAAATTGCATTATCCAGAGTAGAAGGTGCATTTGAAGTAACGAAAGAAATGGGACGAATTTATGTAAACGCATTGGAAGATTATGATTACGACGAAGTCATTGAGGCATTGCAATGTGTATTCGGAATTGTGGCTATTTGTCCTGTAAAAATTGTAGAAAGCACCGAATGGGATACTGTAGTAGCAGAAACAAAATCTTACGTGGCAGCAGTATACGAAGACCGAAACTTCACTTTTAAAGTTGCTGCTAAACGTGGTGACAAGGATTATCCAAGAACTTCTCCTGAAATTTGTATGGATATGGGTGCCGAGTTATTAGATGCTTTTCCTGAAATGAAAGTAGATATTCACAATCCAGAAGTAGTAATTACAGTAGAAGTTCGCGGAAAAACATATATTTATTCCGTAGTTGTTCCTGGACTTGGTGGCCTACCTGTAGGAACTGGCGGAAAAGCCATGGTATTATTATCCGGCGGAATTGACAGTCCTGTTGCAAGCTATATGATAGCAAAGCGTGGCGTTCAAATAGATGCCGTCTATTTTCATGCACCACCTTACACAAGTGAACGTGCCAAACAAAAAGTCATTGACCTTGCTACACAGGTTGCCAAATACACTGGTCCAATCCGTTTACATGTGGTGAACTTTACAGATATCCAGATGTACATTTACGATCAGTGTCCACACGATCAACTTACTATTATCATGAAACGATACATGATGCGAATTGCACAGGCACTTGGAGAAAAAGATAATTGTCAGGCACTTGTTACCGGAGAAAGTATTGGACAGGTTGCCAGCCAAACCATGCAGAGTATGGCAGTTATTGAAAATGCTTGTGACATCCCTGTGTATCGTCCTGTTATCGCATTTGACAAACAGGATATCGTAAACATTGCTGAAAAAATTGGAACTTTTGAAATTTCTATTCAGCCTTACGAAGATTGTTGTACCACCTTTGTGGCAAAACATCCTGTTACAAAACCTACTTTAAGTTCTATTGAGAAATCAGAGACACATTTAACAGAAAAAATAGATGAAATGTTCCAAACAGCTTTAGATACTGTGGAAATACTAACCATAACACAAGAATAAAAATAGAAAAAAAAGGCTGTTGCATTACTGCAACAGCTTCACTTTGGCTAAATTACCAATTAGTCAACAATATATGGTTTTAATGCCTCTAAAATGGCATCTGTATCTTCACCATGAATGTTCAAATCAATTGTATTTGATAAATCTAAGCTGAAAATACCCATAATAGACTTTGCATCGATTACATATCTTCCAGATACTAAATCGAAATCAGAGTCAAACTTTGTAACTTCGTTGACAAAAGACTTAACTTTGTCAATTGAGTTTAATGAAATCTTAACTGTCTTCATAATAGGTTCCTCCCATTTACTTTTATTATGTACATTTATATACTACTGTTTATGGCTGAAAAAGTCAATAATAAAAGTGAAATATTTTGGCAAAAATAACAAATACTGAAGTAAAAATCCACAAACTATGTAGCAAAACCAACGATATAATTCATAATTGAAAATTATAGAAAGAAAGCAGGTGTCCCCTTGAACACAAACAAAGGATATGTTGCCTTTTTAACCTTAGGCTGTAAAGTGAATACCTATGAGACAAATGCCATGACGCTACTATTCAAAGAGGCCGGCTATACTGTCGTAGATTTTTCAGAAAAAGCGGATATTTATATTATAAATACCTGTTCTGTTACAAACATGGCAGACCGAAAATCCCGTCAAATGCTCCACAAAGCCAAAAAGAAAAATCCAGATGCAGTAGTAGTAGCCGCCGGATGTTATGTACAAGCTGCTAAAGAGTTATTAGAACAGGACGAAGCCATAGATGTAATCATTGGAAATAGTCAAAAACATCGTATTGTAGAAATGGTAGAAGAATATCTGGCAGACCACAGCCACCGTTCCTTTATTGTAGATGTCAGTAACAATCCACCTTATGAAACCATGCACATTGAAGATGCGGGTGATCGTACACGAGCTTGCATTAAGATCCAGGATGGCTGCAATCAATTTTGTTCTTACTGTATCATCCCCTATACAAGAGGAAGAGTTCGCAGCCGAAAAGAAGAAGATATTTTATCAGAAATAGAATTGTTAGTTTCTAACGGATATAAAGAATTTGTTTTAAATGGAATTCACCTTTCTTCTTATGGCGCAGATGAACAGAATAAAGATTTTATCAAATTAGAAGGAAAGCCACTTCTTCGCATCATTGAAAAAATAAATGCCATTGATGGGGTAAAACGAATTCGTCTAGGCTCTTTAGAACCACGTATCATTACAGAAGAATTTGTATCTACATTAAGCACCTATGAAAAAGTTTGCCCGCATTTTCATTTATCTTTGCAAAGTGGCTGTGACGACACCCTAAAAAGAATGAATCGAAAATACAATACCCAAGAATTTTTGTCAGGATGCAATATTCTAAGAAAATATTATAAAAATCCAGCAATTACCACAGATGTAATTGTGGGATTTCCAGGTGAAACCAAAGAAGAATTTGCACTTACTGAAGAATTTTTAGCCAAAGTAGAATTTGCCCAAATGCACATTTTTAAATTCTCCGTTCGAAAAGGCACCCGTGCAGAGCAAATGACTCCTCAAATCCCAGAGCAAACCAAAAATGAACGCAGTAATGTATTGTTACAATTAGATAAACAAATGCAAGCTAGGTATCACCAAACATTTTATCAACAAAAAGAACCTGTATTATTTGAGGAATATACAAAAATTAATGGAATAGAATATGCCATTGGACATAACGAGCGATATGTAAAAATTGCCGTTCCAAAAGAGGAAACATCAAACACATGGCTAAATGAAATCATTCCTGTTACCATAGAAAAAAATCTTACAGATGACATATTGCTTGGAAAAATAGGTTGATATTTCTTGTCATTTATATTATCATATAGTTATTGATTATTGTTCGGATAAAAAGATAATTGAAGAGAGGTAACAAACATGAACGAGATAAGCCATACACAATATTTTCAAGCGCAAAAAGCGCCCGAAGTACAAGTTAAAGACATTATCACTGAAGTATACAACGCTTTAGACGAAAAAGGATATAACCCTGTAAGTCAAATTGTAGGTTATGTAATGTCAGGAGATCCAACTTATATTACCAGTTATAATGGTGCGCGCAGTTTAATTATGAAAGTAGAGAGAGATGAGATCATCGAAGAATTATTAGGTGATTACATCGAGAGAAACCTAAAAGGAAACTAAACCAAAGAAGGACGTGTATTTATGAGAATTATGGGGCTTGATTATGGTTCTGTCACAGTCGGTGTTGCCATCAGTGATGAGTTATTATTGACTGCACAGGGAATTGAAGTTATTCGTCGAAAACAGGAGAACAAACTTCGCCAGTCACTTGCCCGCATAGAACAATTAATTGATGAGTACCGAGTGGAAAAAATCGTACTTGGTTATCCGAAAAATATGAACAATACCATAGGAGACCGTTGTAGAAAGACAGAAGAGTTCGCAGCTATGCTGGAACGAAGAACCGGACTTGAGGTGATTTTGTTCGATGAACGTCTGTCTACGGTTTCCGCTCACAATGCCATGATTGAAGGAAATGTGAGAAGAGAACAAAGATACGAAGTGGTCGATAAAGTAGCGGCTGTTTTTATTCTACAAAATTATTTAGATATGTTAGCAAACATGTAGTTTTCCTTTACGAGAATTACATGATTATCCAATGAAAAAACCATTAATCTTCGGAAATATTTTCTGTATAGCGTAAAAGCAAAAGACAAAAACTAAGTAAAGGCTGTTTTTTTGCTTTTATATCTATGCACAGACAACTAATAAATAGAAAACTGTAAAATAGTTACGAAGGGTATGTTTAGCAGAATAGAGGAATAGACATGGAAGATAAGCAGATGATTACATTTACATTAGAGGATGGAACGGATGTCCAATTAGAAGTATTGGAAGAAACCAAAATTAATGGAGTAAACTATTTACTCGTAGTAGATATACAAGAGGAAGATACTGCTATCATTTTGCGGGAAGATACCACAGATGAACAAGATATTATTTATACACCAGTAGAAGACGACAACGAATTACAAGCATTATCGAAAGTATTTGCAGAGTTACTGGAAGATGTGGAATTTGAGAAATAGAACTTTATGTTCTTTTGATAGATAGAAGAGTACGGACACGATTTTTACGTATGTATGTAGTTGAATTTTATAGAACGATTTTATTGCAGCAAAACCAGTGATACTGGTGTTTTTTGCGTGCCTAAATTACGATTATACCGGGAGCATTGCAAGCATGAAACATTCCCGGTTAAAGCAATGTTTTTGGAGCATATTTTTAATAAAAGCACACTAATAGCATAGTGTTTTTTATGCCATACGTAATTGTTACCTGTCCAGATTATGATGGAGGTGCATTTTTTTGAAAGGCAAAAAAGTAACAGATAAAGGGATAAAAATTATTCCTTTAGGTGGTTTAGAGCAAATTGGTATGAACATCACAGCTTTTGAGTACGAAGATAGCATTATTGTGGTGGACTGTGGATTATCTTTTCCAGATGATGATATGTTAGGAATCGATTTAGTAATTCCCGATGTCACATATTTAAAAGAAAACAGAGAGAAAGTAAAAGGATTTATTATCACCCACGGACATGAAGACCACATCGGAAGTCTTCCTTATGTGTTAAAAGAACTCAATGTTCCGATTTATGCTACAAAATTGACAATCGGTATTATTGAAAATAAATTAAAAGAACACAATTTGATGAAAACTACCAAACGAAAAGTAATTAAATACGGACAATCCATCAATTTAGGTTGTTTCCGTATTGAATTTATTCGAACCAATCACAGTATTGCAGATGCGGCTGCTTTAGCTATTTATTCGCCAGCCGGAATTATTGTACACACTGGTGATTTTAAAGTCGATTATACTCCAGTATTTGGAGAACCTATTGATTTGCAAAGATTTGCAGAAATTGGTAAAAAAGGTGTTCTTGCCCTTATGGCAGATAGTACCAATGTAATGCGTCCTGGTTTTACCATGTCAGAACGTACCGTTGGAAAGACCTTTGAAAATATTTTTGCAGATAACACCACAAGCAGAATCATTGTGGCTACTTTTGCATCAAACGTAGACCGTGTGCAACAGATTATCAATTCCGCAGCCAAATATAAGAGAAAAGTAGTTGTGGAAGGTCGTAGTATGGTAAATATCATTGGAACTGCCAATGAACTTGGATATCTGAATGTACCAGAAGGCACATTAATTGATATTGAAGAAATGAAGAATTACACAGATGAACAGTTAGTATTAATTACAACTGGAAGTCAAGGCGAATCTATGGCAGCCCTATCCAGAATGGCCGCATCTATTCATAGAAAAGTAACCATTCAACCGGGAGATGTAATTGTATTTAGTTCTTCACCAATTCCTGGTAACGAGAAATCCGTATCTCGCGTTATCAATGAATTATCACAAAAAGGAGCAAAGGTAATTTACCAAAATACACATGTTTCCGGACATGCTTGTCAAGAAGAGCTAAAACTGATTTATGCTTTGACAAAACCAAAATATGCAATTCCAGTACACGGTGAATATCGTCATTTAAGCACACACAGCGAACTTGCTCAGGAAATGGGTATTCCAAAGGAAAACGTTGTGTTAATGCGTTCCGGCGATGTGCTTGAGATTTCAGAAGAAAGTGCTAAGATTGTAGATCATGTACCAGCACAGGGTATTCTTGTAGATGGATTAGGTGTCGGTGATGTTGGTAATATTGTTCTTCGTGATAGACAACATTTGTCAGAGAACGGCTTAATTATTATTGTTGTTACACTAGAAAAATACAGCAACCAAATACTTTCTGGACCAGATATTGTTTCAAGAGGTTTCGTCTATGTTAGAGAATCGGAAAACTTGATGGAAGAAGCCAGAGAAGTTGTCAATGACGCATTGGATCGTTGCCTAGAATCTAATGTTACAGATTGGGGAAAGATAAAAACAGAAATTAAAGATACTTTAAGTGATTACTTATGGAAAAAGACCAAACGTAATCCGATGATTTTACCAATCATCATGGAAGTATAATGAGCTGCTACAGTTGGCTTTGCGCTAACTGTAGCAAACCTTTCATATCTGTTCAAATTTGTGAGCAGATATAAAAAATAGTTTCAACAGAACTATTTATAAGGTTCCATGAGGAGGAGGAAGTGCTATGAATAATGTAATGCAGCAAACGGACCATTTAGTAGAAGCAATTCACGCCAGCAACGAATATACACAGTATCAAATGCTACAAAATGCCATTTCCAAAGACGGCAATGTATATGCTAGGCTTAATGAATTTCGCAGAAGAAATTTTGAAATCCAGATGAACAATTCTGACAATTCCATTGATGAATGTGCAAATCTTCGTCAAGAATATGCAGATGTTCTCAATCGTGGTGAAGTCAAAGATTTTCTATCTGCAGAGCAGCGATATATTAAGATGCTTCGTAAGATGTATCACAAATTAGAAACCCAACTGCATGTTAATATTAACTTTTTAGAATAAGTAAGGGAGTCATTCATGGCAGGAAACACCAATTATTATACAAAAACAATTAAAGAACACACAAACACTTTGACCCCTTTTTCGGACAGAAATAAGGAGGACCCATTAAAAATACAGGCAGCCAAGTTTTTTGTACACATTTTACTGACTGTAATTTTTTATAGTGTAGTCGTTATTACTGTGTGCAAATTAGGGAAGATGGCATATAATTTCACTTATCCTATCTTTGGTTCTTCAACAGTAACTGCTGCCGAAGGAAAGGATGTCAAGATAACCATTACAGAGGGTGAGAGTCTTACTTCCATTATTCAAGATTTAAAGAGCAAGCATGTTATTGAAAATGAAACCAGTTTTCAGATTCGTTGCAAATTATCTCTTACCAAATACAAAACCATTCTTCCTGGTACTTATACATTAAACACTTCCCAAAGTTACGGGGAAATTATAGATATATTGACTGCAACTGATGAAGAAAGCACAGAAGAATAGAGGATAATTATGATTGAAGATGAACGCATCAGCGCGTATATACATTCCTTAGACACGGAACTTCCACCTAAACTTCAAACCATTGAAAAAGAAGCATTAGCAGAGGAAGTTCCTATTATAAAGAAACCAACGCAGACATTACTTCGTTTTTTACTTAAGGCGCATAAACCTAAGCAGATTTTGGAAGTCGGTTGTGCCGTTGGTTTTTCTGCACTTTTGATGAGTGAAGATATGCCAGAAGATGGGCATATTACTACCATCGAAAAAGTTCCAAGCCGTATAAAAAAAGCCAAGGAGAATTTTGCGTTTGCCGAAAAAGAGCAAAAAATTACTCTTTTGGAAGGAGATGCCACTGATTTATTAAAAGAATTAGTTGCAAAAAAAGAACAATATGATATGATTTTTATGGATGCTGCTAAAGGACAGTACCTGCATTTTTTTGAAGATATTATGCTGTTACTAAAAAAAGATGGCTTGCTTGTATCTGACAATGTGCTTCAGGATGGTGATATTGTCCAATCCCGATATGCCATTATCAAGAGAAACCGCACCATCCATTCCCGTATGCGAGATTACTTATACTTGCTAACTCACCATGAGGACTTACGTACTGTAATTTTGCCTTTGGGTGACGGGGTAACACTTAGTACAAAGTTAAAATAAACACGGAGGAATACCATGAGAAGAGAAAAACCTGAATTGTTAATTCCAGCAAGTAATCTGGAAGTTTTAAAAGTTGCTGTTACCTATGGTGCAGATGCAGTCTATATTGGTGGCGAGATGTTCAGTCTTCGTGCAAAAGCCAAGAATTTCTCTAAAGAAGATATGAAAGAGGGTATTGCATATACACACAAATTTGGAAAACAAGTTTATGTCACAGCAAATATTACGGCCCATAATCGGGATTTAGAATCTGTACGTTCTTATTTTCAAGAGTTAAAAGAAATAAAACCTGATGCGCTGATTATTTCTGATCCAGGTGTTTTCTCCATTGCCAAAGAAATTTGTCCAGAAATTGATATCCATGTCAGTACACAGGCAAACAATGTAAACTATGCCACATATAATTTCTGGCATAGTCTTGGAGCAACCAGAGTTGTATCTGCCAGAGAACTTTCTATGAAAGAAATAGGGGAAATTCGCGCCAATATTCCAGATGATTTAGAGATTGAAACATTTATTCACGGTGCAATGTGTATTTCATATTCTGGAAGATGTCTTCTTAGCAATTATTTTACAGGAAGAGATGCCAATCTTGGCGCTTGTACACATCCTTGCAGATGGAAATATTACATTAGTGAAGAAAGCAGGCCAGGCGAATATCTTCCAATTGAAGAAAATGAACGTGGAACTTATATTTTTAATTCAAAAGATTTATGTATGATTGAGCATATTCCGGATATCATAAATGTAGGTATTGATAGTCTAAAAATTGAAGGACGTATGAAAACTGCATTGTATGTAGCTACTGTAGCCAGAACTTACCGTCAGGCCATAGATGACTATTTTAAAGACCCTGCATTATACGAGGAACGAATTCCATACTATAAAGAGGAAATTGCAAAATGCACCTACCGTCAATTTACAACGGGCTTTTTCTATGGTCCAACTACTCATGACACTCAAATATATGACAGTAATACCTATGTTCGCGAATATACCTATCTAGGATTGATTGGTGAGAAAAACGAAGCAAACATGTATGCTTTAGAACAGCGAAATAAATTTTCAGTGGGAGAGTCCATTGAAGTAATGAAACCAAATGGTGAAAATATTACAGTTACCGTAAAAGCCATTACTGACGAAAATGGTACACCAATGGAAAGTTGCCCACATCCAAAACAAAAGATATTTGTAGATTTAGGAATCCCATTATCAGAACTTGATTTATTGAGACGCAAAGAACCAGATGCGTAAAGAAAGGATGAATAATTATATGAGCAATATCAAAGCATTAAAAACAGCAGATTTTAAAAAAGAGGTATTAGAACAAAGTAACTTATCTGTAATTGACTTTTGGGCAACCTGGTGCGGTCCATGCCAGATGCTATCTCCAATTGTAGATGAAGTAAGTAAAGAATTTGAAGATGTAAACTTTTATAAAGTAAACGTAGATGAAGAACCGGAATTAACCATGCAATTTGGCATCAAAAGCATACCTACGCTTGCTTTCATCAAAGATGGAAAGACTTTGGATATTTCCATTGGACTAATCAGCAAAGACGAACTTGTAGATTTTGTAAAGAGAAATAAATAAAGATACTATAAGCAAACTCCCGTTATTTAGTGAAAGGAAGGAACATAGAATGAGAGGAATCAACACCCCTGTCAGACAAATTAGAAGAGAGATTTTTCGTGAAGTGTCAAAGGTTGCATACGAATCAGAAAATATCAATAACGATATCGAAGCGATTCCTTATAAGCTGGTGACTGGTGAAGAATCCAAACACAGAGAAAGTATTTATCGTGAACGTGCAGTTGTATCAGAACGAGTTCGTCTGGCTATGGGGATGTCATTGCGTCCTGAAGATAAGCCAGTACATATTACGGATGGTATTCAGGAAAGCAACATCGACAGTAAATATTATGAACCGCCTTTGATGCAGGTAATCCCATCTGCTTGTGATGCCTGTGAAGATAATAAATATGAAGTGAGCAATATGTGTCACGGCTGCGTGGCTCATCCTTGCAAAGAAGTTTGTCCAAGAGATGCCATTTCCATGAAAAATGGTAAATCATACATTGATCAGGAAAAATGTATCAAATGTGGACGTTGTAAAAATGTATGTCCTTATGATGCCATTGCCAAAAAGGAACGTCCATGTAAAAAAGCGTGTGGTGTCAATGCTATCGAATCCGATGCTTACGGAAGAGCAAGCATCAATCCGGAAAAATGCGTATCTTGCGGAATGTGTATGGTAAGCTGTCCATTTGGTGCTATTGCAGATAAATCTCAAGTATTTCAGCTTATTCGTGCTATGAAAAACCAGACAAAGGTTATGGCAATCGTAGCACCTGCTATTGTGGGACAGTTTGGTAAAAATGTGTCTATCAAGCATATTAAAGCAGCACTTAAGGAAATTGGTTTTACCGATGTTTTTGAGGTAGCTTTAGGTGCGGATATGGGGGCAATTAAGGAAGCCCATCATTATGTAGAAAAAGTTACTACTGGAGAACTTCCATTTTTATTGACATCCTGCTGCCCATCCTGGTCTAGTCTTGCAAAGAAATATTTCCCAGAGGTAATTGATAATATTTCTAACTCATTAACACCTATGGTAGCTACTGCAAGAAGTGTGAAAAAGGAATATCCAGACTGCAAAGTTGTATTCATTGGACCATGTGCCGCCAAGAAATTGGAAGCTGCTAGAAATTCTGTTCGAAGTGATGTGGACTTTGTTATTACATTTGAAGAATTGCAAGGTATTTTTGATGCCAACAACATTGATTTTTCAACGTTTAGTGAAGAAGAATCCATTCATAATGCAACGGGAGCCGGACGTGGATACGCCGTTGCCTGTGGTGTAGCAAATGCCATTGAACAGTGTATCAATGAGTATTATCCAGGAGTTGATGTAAAAATTGAACATGCAGAAGGACTGGATGAATGTAAAAAGATGTTATTACTGGCAAAAGCAGGAAAGAAAAATGGATGTTTAATTGAAGGAATGGGATGTCCAGGTGGCTGTATTGCCGGTGCAGGAACTAATATTCCAATCTTGGATGCCAAGAGAGAAGTCACTAATTTCGTAAAAAATTCTTCAAAGAAACTTCCTCCAAAAGAATTACAGGATATTGAATTACTATAAAGTATACGGCAAGCCAGATATTTTCTAGGCTTGCCGTTTTTCATAGGAAAGAGAGTGTAAGATTTTGTTATTAGAACATACAAACATTTATTTACGTTGCTGGGAAGAGGAGGATGCCCCTATTCTATATGAATATGCCAAAAACCCTAATATCGGTTTGCAAGCTGGATGGCCTCCCCACAATTCCATAGAAGAAAGCCAATGGATTATTCGTGAACTGCTAACCACATGGGGTTTTTACGCAATTGTCCAAAAAGAGACAAATCAGATTGTTGGTTCCATTAATTTACTAATCGGAGATGCCAGTAATTTTTCTATTCAGGAAGACGAAGGTGAGCTAGGATTTTGGATTGGAGAACCTTTTTGGGGCAAAGGATATGCCAAAGAAGCAATCGAAATTATGCTTGCATACAGTTTTAGCCAACTAAACCTTTCCAAAATCTGGTGTGGCTATTTCTCAGACAATACTCGCTCCATGTACCTACAAAAAAGCTGTGGCTTTGTATACAGCTATACAATAGAACAAGTACACACTTTACTAGGAGAAGACAAAGAAGAAATTGTCATGTGTATGACCCAAGAACAATACGAAGAAACTTATGAATAACAGGAGTGAAACATTATGAAACACAGCTTAACCACACTCTGTTACATCGAAAATGATGAAAATTATCTGATGATGCACAGAGTAAAAAAGAAACAGGATGTAAATAAAGATAAATGGGTTGGTGTAGGAGGCCATTTTGAAGAAAACGAATCGCCTGAAGATTGTCTCCTTAGAGAAGTAAGAGAGGAGACTGGCCTTACTCTCACTTCTTGGCGTTTAAGAGGTATCGTTACCTTTTTATCTGACCAATGGGAAAACGAATACATGTTTTTATATACCGCAGACGGATATGAAGGGGAACTACTCGAATGTTCAGAAGGAAATCTGGAATGGATTCCCAAAAAGGAAGTATATTCTCTCCCCATTTGGACGGGCGACAAACTCTTCTTCAAGCTGTTAGAAGAAGAACATCCCTTCTTTTCTTTAAAACTTTCCTATGAGGGAGATAAGTTAATAGAAGCAGTGTTAGATGGTACACCAATTTCTGTAAATCTATAATAAAACAATAAAATAGATATTTTTTTCTTTTTTTGTAACTTTTTCCATCCTATTCGTACTAATAAATAAGAAAAGCGCTTTTCCCAAAAAACATACACGAAAGGATGACAAATATATGAATGAAAAAAATATCTGTATTCTTGTAAAAGAACTGCAACCTTTATACAAAGATGAAATCGTAACGGAGTCATGCAAACAACTTATTGAACAGCATTTATCTGTCTGTGAAGACTGTTCTGAACTTTATGAAGATACTTCTGAACTTTCTTTTGATGTGTCCCTTCCTTCCGACGAAACGCCAGAAGAGGATCAGGCAGAAACCAAAATTTATACAAAACTGGCAAAGAAAATTCGCAGAAAAAAATGGCTGGGATATTTTTGCTTTATGGACGTTATGATCCTTATCTTAGTTTTGTATCACATTATGTTTTATAGCGTCACCTTTGAGGGCGGCAACAATATGGAGCCTACTATTTCTCACGGTGAAACCTGCCTGATTCAAAAAACGGCTTACCTTTGGTCCACCCCTGATTACGAGGACTTAATATTCTATCATGTGCAAAACGAAAACGGTTCTGTGGCTTACTATGACATAGGTCGGGTTGTAGCTCTTCCTGGTGATACCATTGAATTTCGTGACGGATGCCTCTATGTAAATGGAGAAAAGAATTCTTCCTACCAAAATATAGTGTATACAGGCGAAAGCCTTACGGTACCAGAGGATTCCTATTATGTTCTTGGTGATAATACAGATACTGCCTATGATAGTAGATATCTTGGTTGTATTAACCAAGACAATATCCGTGGAAAATGCGTATTTCACATGAATTTCCCCCACATAACAAACACAACTAAAACAGATGCCACAGAATAACTTTAGGTGAGTGACATGAAAGATTTTCAACAATTATACCAACAATATTATCAGGAAATTTATCATTTTCTCCTGAGATGGACAAACGGAAGAACCGATTTAGCAGAAGAATTAGTACAGGAATGTTTTTATCAAGTGTTTTTATCATTACCACGCTACAAAGGCCATTCCACCATTCGAACTTGGATTTATCAAATTGCCAAAAATGTAGCCTGCAAATATTATGAAAAAAATCCGATTTTGCAAAGTTTAGAAGAACAAACATTAGAGAATACTTATACTTACAGCAAAGCACCATTGGAAGAACAATATATTCAACAAGAAGAACGAAGGTGGCTACAACAAAGCATTTTGCAATTGCCAGAAAAATATCGGGATGTGATGATTTATCGCATTTACTATGATATGTCATACGAACAAATTGCCAAAAACATGGGCATATCTGTAAGTTCTGCAAAAGTATTATTTCACCGTGGAAAACAGAAAATTCAAACAGAAAGCATTCACTTATCTAAAACGAAAAGAAAGGAAGAACATTTATGATGCAGACAGAAAAATCTCAAAAAGAAGATAACAAAAGCAGTAAAACAATGTCTCGTAAACAAATACTAAAGGAATGGGGAAAAACCATATTAATCCCTTTATTTCTATTTTTATCTATCAGTTATGTAGTACCAACCTTTGCAGCTGAAAATGCCCAAATTTCAGGAGACTCTATGGAATCCAACTACCATGATGGCGAAAATGTGGTTGCAGACAAAATTGTCTACAAAGCCACTGGTCTTGACCGCTATGATGTCATTCTATTTTATCCATATGGAAGAATCACAGATGACTCCCCTATAGGATATTTTAAGCGTAGATTTCAAGGAGTAGAAGAGCAGTGCTATATTAAGCGTGTAATCGGGCTTCCAGGGGAAACTGTGCAGATTATTGACAGTGATATTTATATTAACGGAAAGGTTGTAACCGAAAATTATGGAAAAGAACCTATTGAGGACCCCGGACTTGCTAAAAATGCCATTACACTAGGAGAAGATGAATATTTTGTACTTGGGGATAACCGAAATGATAGCACAGACAGTCGTATCATAGGACCTATAAAAGAAGAGAGTATTTGTGGGAAAGTTCTTTTCCCACTTCCTGATTTGTTTTCGTAGCCTTTTGAGAAACAGCTCTTATCAGTTTCTCAAATTATAACAGTGCATCATGCAAACACTATATTTTCCTTACTACTCGCGTAAATAACAACGCCTATCCGGTATATTAGACCGGATAGGCGTTGTCTTTTATAATTCAATTAGTAACTATTCGAGTGCGAATATATGGGGCGGATTCTGAATAGTTACTTCAATTATTTTTATACTATCTGTATAAAAGCAGAGGGAATAGCTTGACGGCATTTTTCATAATAAGATATAATAGTCAAGAACTATGCTTTGTGAATATCATTGCAGAGAATACATATGAGAAAGCAGGAAAACACATGTTACTTAGTTATTTTCTAAAAGGCTTTTGCATCGGAATCATCTTTGGCGTTCCAGCAGGTGCCATTGGGGCATTAACGATAAGGCGTACATTGGCTTACGGATTTATGGCAGGATTTATAACTGGAATGGGGTCCTCCGTAGCTGATTTGCTTTATGCAGGTGTAGGGATCTTTGGACTTACTATAGTTTCTGATTTTGTAGAAGCCAACCAACAGATAATAAGTCTCATTGGCGGAATTGTCATTTGGGCATTAGGATTTTTTATCTGGAAAAACAATTCCATTCCAAAAGCAGAAGAGGAAAGCAAACAAAATTTGCCTACCTGTTTTTTCTCTTCTCTAGCTCTTGCTATAGCAAATCCCGCTATGTTACTAACTTTTTTAGCCGCATTTTCTATTTTTAAAATAAGTGGAAATCTGGATGTGTCAGATAAAAATTCTTTACTATTTGGAATTCTTATAGGTACTATCTGCTGGTGGGGCGGATTGACAGGAATTATTTCATTGTTCCGAAAAAAGATGACAGATCACATTTATATTTGGCTCAACCGCATATTAGCCTTACTTTTATTTTTACTAGGAATAGTTGCTGTGATAAACGCATTTATTTAATGTACGCGAAAGGAGAAGAGTACACATGAAACTAACGAAAAACAAGAACGGATGGCATTCGCCAGGCGATGATGCAGCAGTAAAAAAAGATTTGCAAAAGAAATATGGATGGTTTTCAAATATCCTATATATGGTTCTGTTACTCATCATCAGTGGATATTTTCTTGTACAAACAGCACTGCATATTAATTCATATGGGATTGATGTTCTTAGTATCATAAAGGTGATACTTTTTGCTGTGCTTATCTTTATGAGTCTTTTAGGATTAAAAGGTATTCATATAGAATATACCCAATTTAAACAGGCACATTTTTATGTAAAAACTTGTAGAATTACAAAGTTTCGCGGCGAACCAGCTGGAAAACGCAACAATTGGTATGTTACAGTTGAAGAAGGAGACCATGAAACAGAGTATTACTGCAAAAATAATCCATGGCTTTCAAACGAGCAAATAGCTGCGAAAAAAGAAATTACCATTGCAACCTTTGATGACGTAACCACAGAAGAGGAGATATCTATGGTTTATATCTTAGACAATGTATATCCAAATTATCGTGCGCAATAGTAAAACATTTTATAAATAACTTGAATCTATATGAACATGGTTTTATGTTATATCATATAGATTCAAGTTATTTTGAAAAAGCTATATCAGCTTTTGTACACAATCCTGCATACTCAAGTTCTAACAATAATTCTTCAATTTTTGTCATATTATATTTTTTGTTTATTCCATAAATGATAGCACTATCTCTTAAATCTCTTGCATAAAGAGGTGCATGATGTGCAACTTTTAGTAATATTTGCATTTCATCTAAGTTAAGTTCCATGCCAAAACCAATACATGATAAACTATTTCTTGAAGGTGTTCTTGTACCATTAAACAACTGGTATCCATAAGTTCGTTCTAATTGTGCGTTCTTAATTACATCCGCCTTTTTCAATTGCTTTTTTTTAAGCAAAATTTCCAAATAATCGGATAATTCCATATCATATAATTCATTTTGATATTTTGCATAATATTCAGAAATCTTCACACCACTTGTTAATATTTCTAATAATTCTTGCGTTGATTTTTTTATCATATTGTCACTCCAGTATATTTATTAGTTTATCATTTTAGTATTTAACTACATTAATTGAAAATTCCTTTTATTTATAGTAATATTGTATGATACGGCAGATTTTTCCTGTTACTATTATTTTAAATGAAATAGAAAAAAAATACAAGAATACTCAAGTATATAGGAGAGTTTTCAAATGAAAGAAAAATTTTTAAATGAAAAATACCAAACACTTATGCCTTTGGATAATAAAACCCCCTCACAAACCTTTCTTGTCTGCAATCGTCAGACCAATGCATTGATGGTAAAGAAAATACTTGAAAAATCACAGAAACCGATTTATTTTAAATTAAGCCAAATAAAGTCATCTTATCTGGTACCCATTCATGAAATTATCGAAACGGAAACAAACTGTATTGTCTATGAAACTTACATAAGTGGAGAAAGTTTAGAAAGCATTTTAGCGCAAAATATGCTCGATACAAATACAATAACAAGGTATATATCTATGCTATTAGATGTACTTTCTATATTACATAAAGAAGATATAATTCATCGCGATATTAAACCAGAGAATATTATTATTTCTAATGATGGAATTTTAAAATTACTAGATTTTGGAATTGCAAGGAAATATGATTCTAATAAACAATCAGACACAGTCATTATGGGGACAGCAGGGTACGCTGCTCCAGAACAATATGGCTTTTTACAAACGAGTAAAAAAAGTGATATTTATTCTCTCGGAGTATTAATGAATGTGATGTTGACAGGAGAATTGCCTACACAAAAAATAGCCATACAAGAACCATTTCATGCTATCATTCAAAAATGTATACAAATGGATGCCAAAAACCGTTATGAATCTGTAGAAGAAATTCAGTATGAATTATTGAACATAGAACAAACAACTTCTCAGAAATTTTTTACTATTCTAAGAAAAATACCCGGTTTTCGAAGTGGACATTTTTATAAAGAATTTATCGCATGTGCCTATTACTTAATTATCATTCCATATTTTATTGTAGATGTTTCAAAATATTGGAATACACCTAATTTTGCACTAGCATGGTTCACAGATTTATTGATGTTTACAGGCCCATATATATTTGCATTTAATATATTAGGAATCAATGATAAATTATTTAACGGAGCCAAGAAACAGGAGCGCCTAGGGCTAACCATAACACTTGCCATTCTATGTGTTTTTGTTGGTGCTTACTTCGCAACTTACCTAACCAATCAATAATATATTTTCTCTTTTGTGTGCATCAAGCACACCAATTCTGTTCAAAAATTGTTTATCATAATAAATATGATATCTAAGTCAAAGGGCTACAAATTTGTGAATAATGTACCTTTGCATCAAACATCATAAGATAAAACAAAATGAGGAGGAAACAGTATGAAAGAGAAAAAACCTATATGGAAGAAGTGGTGGTTTTGGTTGCTTATTGTTATTGTTATCGGTGTAATTGGAACAAGCAGTACCAACAATAACGATCCTAAAAAAGTGGCAACTACATCCACCCAGCAAAACAAAAGTGAGGAAATCAATTCAAAAGAGGAAGAGCAACAAGAGGAAGAATTTTACATAGGCGATGAAATCATTATGGGTGATTATATACTTACTGTAGACAAAACAGAAAACTCCAAAGGCACAGACTATGATAAGCCCAAAAAAGGCAATGAATTTTTAGTAATATCTGTTACTATAAAAAATAATGGCGATGATGAAATCTATTATAATCCATATGATTTTAGCGTACAAAACGGAAATGGACAAGTTAATGATATTACTTTTACATCAATTGATTCAGATACAGCACTAAACTCTGGAAAACTAATTGCTGGTGGATCAGTCAGCGGAACGCTTGCATTTGAAGTACCCAAAAATGACAATAATCTATTATTGCGATATCAGCCAGATTTTTGGAGTGATAAAGAAATACAAATTCATTTAATAAAAGAGAACTAACTCTTAACATTCACACCGGCTAAAAATAGCCGGTGTTCTTTTGTTACCTATGTTACCCAATAATTATTTTTAAAAAACTTTTAAATATATGTATTTCTATTATATCTTGTTTTTTACTTTATCAAATGTCATAATAATAATGAAACAATCAATTCTTGTTACAACAACTAAAATTTTCTACTGGAAGGAAAACTGATAATGAAAGAAACAACAGTAAATACTTCATACCAAACGATTACTCATACATTTGCGCCTATTTACAATGCACAATCTGAGATATTAATACTCGGCTCATTGCCATCCGTAAAATCCAGAGAAAATCAATTTTACTATGGACATCCTCAAAATCGTTTTTGGAAAGTTCTGGCAGCATTATTGCAATGTGACATACCTGAAACCATTGCTGAAAAAAAGGAAATGCTTCTTTCCCATCACATTGCCATATGGGATGTAATTAAGCAGTGTGATATCATTGGTTCTAGTGACAGTTCCATCAAAAATGTAATTGCAAATGACATGAATGAAATACTGGAACACGCCAATATCAAAACAATTTATGCCAATGGAAACAAAGCGTATGAATTATATAAGAAACATTGTTATCCTATGTGCCAAAGGGACATCATAAAATTACCATCTACCAGTCCAGCAAACGCAGCTTATCAACTACCTAAACTGACTGCAACATGGAAAACTATTTTATTATAATCGTTATATGGAGAGGAGAAGGGGTATGAAAGTAAATGTTTTAAACGTAAGTAGGGAAGATTTTCCTAAAAGCACCACAACTGTAGAAGGAATGCAAGTCATTAATCCACCTTGCGACAACTATGAAATTGCTTATCACTATGATGTGAAATACCATGAGAGAGATGGCAGAGCCATGTATTTGCAAATTTTGCAACCTGTAGATGTAAAAGAAAAAACAGCACTTATTCTTTTTATTCCTGGTTCTGCTTTTCACAGGCAGAATGTGAGAGAGCGTGTTCCACAACTGGCATTACTTGCAGCAAAAGGTTTTTGCGTGGCATTACTTGAATATACTGGCTCAGAGGATGGAACTTTTCCAGCATTGATACAAGATGCCAAAGAGGGGATTCGCTACATGAGAATGCACAGTGACGAATATCATATTGACCCAGATGCCATTTTTACTATGGGAGATTCCTCTGGCGGCTATACCGCCATGATGGCAGGGCTGACAAATGGTGAAAAACGTTTTGAACTCTGTGCAGACTCCAGTGTATATAAAGTAAAAGGAATTATTGACTTTTTCGGTCCCACAGATATAACAACCATGAACAACGAACCATCCTCACAAAATCATTCTGAGCCAAATAGTCCAGAAGGACAGCTTATCGGTCAAAAAGAAGTCCTTGCCAATCTGGAGCTTGCAGAACCAACAATTATCAAAAACTATATCCATAAGGATAAAGAATGTCCACCCCTTTTAATGTTTCATGGTAGCAATGATGAGTTAGTCCCATTTGGACAAAGTTGCGAATTATATCAAGCAATGCAGGCAGCAGGCAAGAAGGTTACGTTGTATCAAATTGAGGGCGCACACCACGGAGATCGACGTTTTTGGTCAAATACGGTTTTGGATATGATAGTAGAATTTATCCATACATGTGAAAGAGCAACCAAAGAGACGTACCGAAAGACCATTGTCTGTTACGGAGACTCTAATACTTATGGTTTTAACCCCAAAAATGGATTGCGTTATCCTTCCAATGTGCGTTGGACTGGACGACTTTCCAAGCTTCTTGGAAATGCCTACACTGTAGTGGAAGAGGGGTGCAATGGAAGAACTACCATCTTTGATGATCCAGAAGAAGGCTGGAAAAATGGCCTTTGCTATATAAAACCATGCTTGAATTCGCATAAACCTGTAGACATCGTCATTTTAATGCTGGGAAGCAACGATTTGAAACAAACTTTTCATGCTAGCGCAAAAGAGATTGCCAACGGTGCTAAACAATTAGTGGAAGAAATTTATGATTTTGCAGATCAAAAGCAGGAATTTCGACCTCACGTGGTTTTGGTGTCTCCACCAGTAGTCAGTCCCACCATTATAAATTCGTCTTTTTCCTACGCTTTTGACGAAACAGCCATCCAGCGTTCCAAGGAATTTGCCCAATATTATTTAGAAGTAGCCCAAGAATGTAATTGTACCTTCGTGGATGCCGCTAACTATGCAATTTCATCCGATATTGATGGATTGCATCTATCAGAAGAGGGACATGAGGCCCTTGCAGATGCCTTGAAACAAGTAGTTGAAAAAATCAGATAACACAAAAATAGCCGCTGTATACCAATACGCGGTTATTTTTGTGTTAAGAAGAGTGTATAAAACATTTCTACATCTATTCGTGAAATACCAGTTTTGCGAATAGATATATCATTTCATAAGACATAGGGCTAATCACAAACTAATTTGTACATCTCATCCATCAGCCTTTATCATATTACAAACATTCCCCCTAAAAACAATAAAGCAGAACTTATCCAAATCTTTCATTTTAGAATAAACTCTGCTTTATAGGTTTTCTGATATAGCTATTTAATAGTTTTCTGCATGTACTTCAAAATACGCCTGTGGATGCGCACACACTGGACATACTTCAGGAGCCTTAGTACCCACAACAATATGTCCGCAGTTTCTACATTCCCATACCTTTATTTCACTTTTTGCAAAAACTTCTGCCATTTCAACATTGTGAAGCAATGCACGATAGCGTTCCTCATGATGCTTTTCGATTTCTCCCACCATACGGAACTTCGCAGCTAACTCTGGAAATCCCTCTTCCTCTGCAGTTTTTGCAAATCCTTCATACATATCTGTCCATTCGTAGTTTTCACCCTCTGCAGCCGCTTTTAAATTTTCTGTTGTATCACCAATTCCATTTAATTCCTTAAACCACATTTTAGCATGTTCTTTTTCGTTATCTGCAGTTTTTAAAAATAATGCTGCAATTTGCTCAAATCCTTCCTTTTTTGCTTTTGAGGCAAAATATGTATATTTGTTTCTTGCCTCTGACTCTCCTGCAAAAGCTGCCATTAAATTTTTCTCTGTCTGTGTTCCTTCATACTTACTCATATCATATCCTCCTATAATTTTTCATTTATATTGAGTGCTGCCTCCAAAAATTCAGCCGCATCTCTTACGCAATCCTCACAAGCCCTTAACATTTGACCTGTCTCAATACCTTTTAATTCCTTACAAACTACCGTTTGATTTCTTTCCTTAAAACAATTCATAATATACTTTGCATCCTGCATAGCCTTCACTCTTCCAGCCTCTTTATTTGCCATACCTATTACAGTACAAGCACCAGTAATGGCTCCACAAGTACCTTCCAAGGTTCCTCCGATTCCAGTTCCAAAAGATTGGGTAACAGCTTCCATTGTACTTTCTTCCATACCTGCTATATCGCAGTATGTACATGCTACAGCCTGAGCGCAATTCATTCCCTCTCTCTTTCTCTTAACTGCCAATTCTTTTCTTGAGTACATTATATTTACCAACCTTTCTTTTGATAACATCTACTCTACTGTCTAACTTCAAAAACAGTTATATCTATTATCGACCGAATGAAAAAAAATCATTAACTTAAATCCTAATCTCTAATTCAAATCTTTCCTTATCAAACGCAATATACTCTTGGCAAACACAAACTTCCCGTGGAACTACCTTTCCATAAGAAAACTCTTCTCCACAATAAAAACAACAAAATTGGTATCATAATAGCCCAACAAAGTACACTCTGCCTTTTCATTTGTCACAAAGGGCAAAACAATTGAAAAATAAGCAGGAAAAACATATCACAACGTCTTTTCCTGCTTATATCCTTATCCCTGATGTAACTGTAAATATGAAATAAACTCTTCCAAAGGCACTGGTTTACTAAATAAATATCCCTGATACCGTTTACATCCTAATTCCAAAAGTTTCTCCTTTTGCTTATCTGTTTCCACATATTCCGCAATAATCTCTACATTAAGTTCTGCTCCCAACTGCACAATGGATGAAATAATCTTCTGATTAGTAGTTGATCCAAGCATTTTCTTTACTAGAGAACCATCTAATTTAACTACATTAAAATAGTTGGATTGCAAATATAAAAGAGAGGTATGTCCCATACCAAAATCATCAATTAGTAATGTATGTCCCACCTGCCTTAATCTGCTCAATTTATCTACCACAATGTTAGAATTTGCTACCATATCCTGCTCTGTAATCTCAATCCATAATCTTTCCGCAGCAATATGATATTTTTCCAAGCTATCACGAATGCAGGTCTCTATATCCCAAAGAAGAGATTTTGCTGTAATGTTGATAGAAATTTTAAAATTACCATCATACTGTTCTTCTGTGGTCTTGATTGCATGACATGCCATGTCCACCAAACTCTGTTCCAACTTTGGCAACAATCCGCCCTCTTTTGCTAAATAAATAATAAGTGGCGGATAAATAAAGCCAAATATCGGATGTTTCCAACGAAGTAACGCCTCTGCACCAAGGCATACATTATCCGAATCAATTTGAGGCTGATATAATAAAAACAACTCTTTTTTCTCAAGCGCTAATTTTAAATCCTGTAACAACATCCGAGAAATCAATCCCACTTGATCGGTTCTTTGTAATAATCTTGGGGGCTCGTTACTCTCTTCTAAAGTCTGCAATTCCTGCACTAATTTCTGCAAACGCATTTTAGAGACATTTTCCTGCATTCTTATATTCATACGCAAAAACGGAACATAAAGGGCTATACCAAGAACAATACAAATAAGCTGTACAATACTTCCCTTAATAGAGCCAGTTGCCATATATCCGCTAAATAGAACTGGCGTTGTCCATGAAATTTCCTGAGTTACTGGTGGTACCCAATGGAAATAGGTTGCCCAATAAGAAATACAATAACACATAACTGGCGTTAATATAAAAGGCACTGCTAAAATAGGATTAAACACAATGGGAATTCCAAAATTTAACACTTCATTTAAATTAAACACAACCGTAGGGCATGCCAATTTTGCTAACTTTGACATTCTGTCTTTTCTAAAAAAAAGAAGTATGGCTATTAGCACACAAATAGTTGTTCCGCAACCACCCATTACTACATATGTATCAAACATACTTTTACTAAAAATTTCTCCTTGCTGAACAGTAAAATTATTCTGCGCAACTGGTTCTAAAATGTGACTTCCATGAAAACCAGAAACCCATAATATATGTAATAAAATAGTATAACCAAGCCCTGGTAAAAAACCTGCACCATGATTTGCAAATAATGTACAAAAGCCATTAGATATCAATTCCTGTAACGAATGTACATTAAACAGAACCATCAATACTTTGGAAAACATAGCAAATAGAGTAATAATAACCACTGCTGGCAAAAAAGAATGTACTGCATTTGCAGAAATAAGTTCCATAGACGAAGTATGCTCTCTCATTGTCAGCCAGTTTATCTTCTTTAACCAGTGGAATAAATAGCATGATATCACAGAAACTACAATCGATACAAAGCAACCTGTCACTCCTATAGATTCTAAATCAAAATATTCAGTACCAATACCAAGCTGCGTACCATATGATCCTACTGCCACAATAACATATAATGCCACTTTATCTGTAGGTTCATTCTTTTCCATGGCAAAACTCATACTAAGTGCAATAACCAATGCTACAGAAAAGCAACCAAAGGTTCCTTGATACACTACGTTTAATAGCCATCCAATCCACCCAAACATCTCTCCATTTATAATTTGTTGATATCTCTCAATAGGCAGATTGTACATTGCACATGCCATTCCGCCTGTTAAAATAAATGGGATCATCATAACTAACCCATGTCGAATAACCATCAACAAAAAGTTTTCTTCCAATTTATACACGATTTTCTTTCCAAACTCTCGCATAACCATATCCCCCTAGCTTAGAATTTACTTTCTCAATAGTTATATTTTCAACAACCTAAACTATACTACAGGCTGTTCATTATTACAAAAATTTCCCCTTTTTCTATATATAGTCATATTTAATTATATCGGCACTCTTCCTAATTTTTACAAGAGTAAACATAAAAAGAGGCACCACTTTCTTTGTGATACCTCCCTATTTTCCCTATTTCAAAAAACCATTGACAATCTGCTCTTCCGCTTCTTCTTCTGTCAATCCAAGAGTCATTAACTTAATCAATTGATCTCCAGCAATCTTTCCAATAGCAGCTTCATGTATTAATTCCGCGTCTACATGCTTTGCATCCAGCTTTGGAATAGCAATTACTCGTGCCTTGTCCATAATAATTGCATCACACTCTGCATGTCCCTTGCTGGCATTCTCTCCCACAATCTTAGCATCAAATATTTGCTCTGATGTATCCCTTGCCACAGATCTTGAAATTACATCGGTACTGGAATTCTTTCCTTTCAACATTACTTCATACCCACTGGTAGCTGACTGAGAACCATGTGTCATCAAACGTTCTCTTACAATCATGGTTGCATTGTCACCAATTTCTGCCTTTGTCATACGAACGGTAGAATCCACCCCTTTAATTTGTACCATCTCCATCTCCACATAACTGCCTTCCTGCTGGTACACTTCTGTAACTGGGTTTAGAATACGTTTTCCATTTCCCTCACCGTCTCCATAATGTTTCTCCACGTATTTTACTTTGGAATTCTTACCCACAAAAAATCGATGTACTCCATCATGCTGAGAATCTTCCTCACCCGGATTATGAATTCCACATCCTGCCACAATGACTACATCACAATCATCTCCAATATAAAAATCATTATAAACTACTTCTTTTAAACCACTTTGACTAAGCACCACTGGAATGTGTACGCTCTCCTTTTTAGTTCCATCTTTTATTTTAATATCAATTCCGTTCTTATTTTCTTTGGTAACAATGTCTATATTTGCAGTAGTATTACGCGCTTCCATCTGACTATTAGAGCGAATATTATAGGCACCTTCCGGCATCTCATGTAAATCTGCCACTTCTTCCAGCAACTGCTTTTGTATCTGATCTAACATACTTTTTCCTCCTTCTTTTTCTTAAGATAAAAACTTCTGACAAGAGGATATTGCAGCCGATGTACCAATCAATTTGGGATACAACTCATCTTTTGCTCCATGCTCCACTACTTTTCCATCCTGAATCATAACAATCTCATCTGCAATATTTAAAATACGCTCCTGATGGGAAATAATAATCACAGTTCCATTAATCGTTCCCCGAATATTTTCAAAGACTTGAATCAAATTCTGAAAACTCCATAAGTCAATTCCAGCCTCTGGCTCATCAAAAATAGAAAGCGAAGTTCCTCTGGCAAGAACTGTTGCAATCTCAATTCTCTTTAATTCTCCACCTGAAAGACTGGCATTTACTTCTCGATTAATATATTCTCTGGCACATAACCCAACCTTCGACAAATAATCACACGCCTCATTAACAGAAAGCTGCTTTCCTGCTGCCAGTCGCAACAAATCCAATACTTTTATACCTTTAAAATGCACTGGCTGCTGGAATGCAAAACTGATACCCAAATTTGCTCGCTCTGTAATACTTTTCTCACTAATATCTTCGCCATTTAATATAATCTGTCCAGATGTTATAGGCTTTATTCCCATAATTAGCTTCGCCAAAGTGGATTTACCACCACCATTTGGTCCGGTAATGACTACGAATTTTCCGTCCTCTATCTTCAAATTCAAATCATCTATAATTGTTTTTATTTGGTTGTTCTCTTCCACTTGAAAACACAAGTTTTTTAATTCAAGCATACGTAAAAACTCCTTTATTCGATATATTAATATAGATACATGAATAACTTTATTTTGTCAAGTTTAGATTACAGATATCTTACCTAAAAATAACTATTTTATTGGCATAAATTGGTTCTTTTGGATTTAAACAGTTATACATATTATCCACAATCTATTCTTATTTTATTCCTATTTAATAATCAAGTAGGCTAACTTCTACTCGACTGGCATACAAACATTCCGCACTACATGCTCCATGTTCTTATGCTCGACAAATACAATTTCATGCAAGCATGATTGTGCTTGCCGGGCTTTTGCACCAAAAAAGAGGCAGACGCATAATACGCCCCACCTCTTTTTTTCTGATATTTACTATTCAATTAATTTTGTGGTACTACAGGTGTTACAGCGGGTGCTGCCGTAGCAACCACTGGTGCTTCTGTAACTGCTGGTGCTGGTGCCGTCGGTGTCGGTGTAGCTCCAATTTCTGTATTTTCGTCAATTACCAATTGACTGGCAATATACTTAGTTCCCTGGTCATGAGTAAAAATCGTTTTTATCACCCGATAGGTTCCCTGTTCCAAACTTCCATATTCATATACCCAATTGTAGTTTGTTGTATAGGTATTTCCATTTTGCACCCCTATAGCAATTGAAGGTATAATCACTGGATTTGAAGGAAGTTTTGTCCACTGCCCATTTTCATATTTTTCAATAGAAAAATCCAGTCCAAAATATATATCAGCTCCGCTATCATTTTTAATAGTCACACTTCCATCCGTTGTTTTCACATCAGACAAACTGATAGATACCCCGCAAGTTTCGTTCATATATACCTGTGCATCTACCATTGGTGTCCCCTGTGGATCAGTTGGTACTGTAGTAACCGCAGGTATTTCCTCTGGATCGGTTGGTGCCATAGTAACCGTAGGCATTTTCTCTGGTATTGCCTGTCCTAACTGTTCTTGTTCCTCTGGCGTTAGTGTATGTAAAGGCGAATAATCCGGATTTGCAGTCTGTGGTGCCGTAATATCTACCGAAGTTGTTACGGTTGGGGTAGCAACTATCGGAGTAGCTGTGGTCCCATTTTTCTGTTCTTCCGTAACAGGGGTACTTGTAGCTCCTACTTGTGTAGTCCCATCAATTACAAATTGATAAGCAATCTTTTTACTTCCCTGTTCATGCACAGAAATTGATTTTACCACTCGATAGGTTCCCTGTTCCAAACTTCCATATGCTTTTTCCCAATTCAGACTACTTGTATAGTCTTTTCCATTTAGTAACGCTATAGCAACTGCAGGTATCGCCACTGGATTTGATGTAAGCGCAGTCCATTGTCCATTTTCATACTTTTCAATCGCATAATCCAATCCAAAAGCTATATCAGTTCCACTATTATTTTTAATAGTAAGTGTTCCACCTGTTGTTTTTATATCAGATAAACTAACAGATACTCCACAAGTTTCATTCATGTATACCTGTGTATCAGTTGCTGGAGTTATCTGTGGTGTAATAGAAGAATTTGTAGTAATCGCTCCATTGGTAACAGATTCTGTAGTTACTGTTGGTGTAACAGTAGGTTTTACCGTTGCTTTCCTTACCGTAACTTTTATCACTGATTTTTTCTTTCCAGCTATAGCTGTGATTTTACAAGTTCCTTTTTTCTTTGCTGTAATTTTAGCTTTTTTTCCAGTGATTTTCTTTACTGTTGCCACCTTTTTATTTGACGACTTCCATGTTACTTTTTTGTTTGCAGACACTGTCTTTGTCTTTCCAACTTGAAGTGTACATTTAGAAACAGATACTTGTAATTTCGTAGCTGCCTGTGTAATCGCTGGTTGTGTAGTTCCAAGTAAAGTAGATACCATACTTACCGCTGCCAACGATGCAATTACTTTTCTTTTCTTCATAT
>CAVIJT010000008.1:0-105387 GCA_963643465.1 Lachnospiraceae bacterium
ATGCTATGGAGGCAGTAGAGAATATGGAAGAAAAGCGAATTGATATTAATGTTTCCTATCAGAAGAAAAAATTGTTGATTGAAATACGGAATCCTTATGATCCAACAAAAGTAAAAAAACAAGGGGGTATGTTGGTGACAACAAAACATAACGATGATGAATTACATGGATATGGGTTAAAAAATGTAAAGAGGATTGTGGATAAATATGATGGAATTTTGGAAATAAATTGCAAAGAAAAGGAGATTTCTGTAAATATATGTTTATTTTTGGGGTAGAAAAATAAAAAAAGTGGTCGTTCATAACAAAAAATGGACGTTCATAACAAATTTTTAAAATAAGCAAAAAAAAGTGCTACACTTAGAGAGGTGTTTAGCACTTTTATTTTTTTTAGGAGGTATGCGTTATGAAAAACATTTTCAAGAAAGTTTCTGGAGTTGCGATTATGTTAGCAATGGCTTTTACAACCGTTGCAGTGAATTCAACTTGTTATCTTTTTATGTTCCAGCCGGAACTTCCAGAAGATGCAAAAAACTTAAAGAAACAGGAATTGTAATCAGAAGCAGGAAATGAACTAGGAGAAGTAGGTAATAAACCCTATATTCCCTATAAAGCGATGCACTCCTCCTTATATGTAGGAATAGTGTGTAATCTTACTGAGAGGAGGAAAGTGCCGCTTTATGTATTTTTTGAGGTGAAGGATTTGATTGAAAGATTAGTTGACCGTTATGTAACAAAGTTAAAGAAAAATGCTCTTATTTTAGAAAAGCAAGAGGAAATTATTAAATTTGGAATATGTGAAATTATTTATTTTGTGCTAGAAATGTTTTTATTGCTAGGAATTGCAATTTTTATGAGGCAGTTTTTAGGGGGGATACTTATTTTACTTACGTTTATGCCTGTAAGAATATATGCAGGAGGGGTTCATGAAGAAACAAGATTAAAGTGTATAGTTCGAACGAGTATATTGTATTTGGTATTGCTGTATTGTTTAAAATATAACGTTATACCAGAATATATTCGGATTGTTGTAATGATTATTACGTCTGTTCTTTTGTGGAAATTTGCGCCAATACAAAGTCAAAATAATAAATTAGATGAAAAGCAGGTAATTATATATAGACGCAGAGCGATTATATTCTGGTGTATTGAATGTATTTTATTTATCGTTGGATTTCTTTGTCAACAGTATTATGTAGCCAACGCAATATCATTAGGAATGTGCATGTTGTTTTATGTATTACTATTTGCAGTAATATAAAAGTAAGTGGTTATTTGGAAAGTTTAAAACAAAAGAAAATTAGAATGTGGAGGAAAAAAATGATTCGCAGAACAATACATAGTGATATTTACGGGAAAATAGTATATAAGGAAGATTGTTGGAAGATAAAAGAAAAACTGGATTTAAAAATTAATGGAAAAGATCAAATTGTAAAAGGTGAAATTGATGTATTTAGTATGATTTATGAAGAGAAAAAATTAGGTTGGTTGGATGAAAAGCAGATTGCTTTTTATGAAGAAGCACCTTATTTAGTGAATGAAGAAAAAGCAAAGAAAATCGAAGAATTTCAAAAGGAAATATTTCAGAAGGTAATGGTGTTTTCTAAAGAAGAAATTTGCAGAAACATTGAGGAAGCTGCATTGCAAAAAAGAGAAGAACGATTGCAAGGACAAACTATAAAAAATTTTTCTAGGATTGTAGGAAAGGAAAAAGCGTATAATTGCTTTGCTGCAAAAACAAGGGAAGAAAAATTGGCATCTATTATATTGAAAAAAATGCGAGTTATGCAAGATTCCATTGAAATTACATGTAATTGCGATTGGTTTAAACCATCTGGGGGATTTGTCATTTATGGAGACGGAAGTGTAGAAATGAAGTTTATAGATACTATGAGAATTTAATAGAAATAAAATTTTATGAGATTGTAGTTAGAGAATGGTATTTGCGGAAATCTAATATTGCTGTGTCCTTTAGGAGTGTATATTCCTGTTGCTTATGAAAAATTTGCTAATTTTAAAACATTTTTGGTTTTAATTATAGGTACAGCAGTATCTATAGAAGTTTTGCAATTTTTAGTAAACACAATAATTACTATTCAATATCGAAGTGTTGATGTTGATGACATTATTCTGAATGTAGTAGGTGGATGTGTGGGATATATGCTTCATTACATGGTAAAACCATTTTATAAATATGCAGTTTCAGATGAAATAAGAGCATAGGTGTAAAGAGTCCCATTAAAAAGGAAATATAAGAAAATATCGTGAAAGAAGTCCTTCACTTTTTGGTGAAGGACTTCTTTGTGAATAAATATATAAGTATGTTTATATAAACCATTTTTTTGTGGATAAAAGAAAATATATAAACCATTTATGTGGAAATCAAAGAGCATTTACACATAATATGCAAAATACGAAACTTAGTATAGCATAGGAAAAAAGAACTTGCAAGGAGTATGTAACATTATTGTAGTTGAAAAAGAAAGGAATTGGTATATGGTTGCTGATTGAGAGAGCTGGAAAAGAAATCATATATGTTTGGAATAATTAGGAATGAAAAGATGTGAGTATAGACCATAAAAAAACGGGTACATTAATAATAGAAAAAACAAAAAATGTAACATTTCTTTACAAAATGTTACTTTTTTTGTTTACACAGTATATATCGAATCAAATTTGAAAAACTTAACCCCTTTTATAAATTAATTTTCATAAATAATTGATCTTTGTCTTCTTGATCAATACAAAGGTATCGTTTGGTGATTTCATAAGAGGAATGATTAAAAATGCTCATAAGCAATGCAGGCTCGGCACCTTCTTTCCAGGCTTGATATCCAAAGGTTTTTCGAAGAGAGTGGCAACTAATATGCCCTGGAATAGCTAAGTCATGAACAGCTTGTTGAATGATGCGGTATGCTTGAATTCGAGTTAGTGGTTCATAAGGACTTTTTTGACTGAAAAATAAATACGGAGATTTTTTGTGTGGATTCATATGTTTTCGATAAAGGTCTAAAGCGGTACAAATAGAATGATTTAAGGGTATCATACTTTCTTTTTGTGTTTTTTGCTCTATAACAGAGATGTGTTCCTGATATCGTTTGTTTGTGTCATCACGAACATCTTTCCACATCAAACAAAGCAAATCGCTGATGCGAAGTGCAGTATTTAGCCCCATAGTGACAAGTGCATAATTTCGATATTCTTCCTTTTCATAGAAATAATTTTTCAAACTTTCGATATCTGCTTTGCGTTTTAAAGGCTGACTGGTACTCATATACATTCCTTCTTTCTTTTTTGGTTCCCACAAGCAACAAGGGAAGTGGAAAAGCGAATCGTTACATCCAACCATACTATGAGAATACATTGGTGTGAAGAGGTAACGAGGAAAAATTAAAAATTTTTTTTCGTTTGTGGGTTTAATAGGTGATTGTAGCCATGGAAAAAATGTAACAGTTTGTAAAGAACTGTTACATTTTTTGTTGCAAAAGCCCGGCAAGCAAATCGAGTAGGAGTTAGCCTACTCCATTGGGATATTTACTTGGAGTAATGAAAAAACAGGGAGGTTGAGGACTATGTTGAAATTGACAATCAAACAGGGGGAATATATTTGCATCGGGGATGAAATTCGCGTGATTTTTTCAGGCGGTTCTGCAAATAACATGCACGTTTTAGTGGATGCTCCTAGAGAGTATAACATTGTCAGAAATAAGGTTCTTGAAAAATCTTTGCCAGAGAAAGAAAAAAGTAAAATTCCAACCTACTACAGAGAGGATGGGTTATCTGATGAGGCAAAGGAGCAAATTCGAAAGATTATTGCAAAAGAGAAGCGAAAGAAAAATAAGGTAATAACCAACGAACTAACCTAGGGGTTCGGGGGGATATTATAAATGGCAAATATGCCGGTAACAAATAAGCACCCAAACGGATGTGGGGAAGGCCTGCAAGACAGGCGTAATAAAAGGAGGAATTATTATGGGTTTAACAGTACAACACAACATGACAGCGATGAACGCGAACAGACAATTAGGAATTTCAAACAGTAACTTAGCAAAATCTACAGAGAAATTATCTTCTGGTTATAAGATTAACCGTGCAGGAGATAACGCAGCCGGACTTGCAATTTCTGAAAAGATGAGAGGACAGATTAGAGGTCTTGATCAGGCATCATCAAACGCTGAAGATGGTATCTCTTTAATCCAGACTGCTGAAGGTAACTTACAGGAGTCACAGAACATCATTCAGAGAATGAGAGAATTAGCAGTACAGGCTGCATCTGATACAAACACAGATGATGATAGAACACAAATCCAGCAGGAAATTCAGCAGTTGACAGAAGAAGTTGACCGTATTGCAAATACTACAGAGTTCAACACAAAGAAATTATTAGACGGTTCTTGTGCTGGATCTTCTTCTTACAAAGAAGGACTTGCAAGTGTAGAAGGAACATTTGCAAATGGTGTAGTTACAGCAAAACAGGTAGAAACATCTACTTCTGTTGTAGCAAAAGATGATGTGATTCGTATTGAGTTTACAAAGGATGGTAATATCTCAACTGGTATTACTATTTCAAAAACATCATCAGGTGCAGTTGCAACTTCTTTACATGGTACAAATGTAAAAATTTCTGGAGTTTCTACAGGAACAGCAACAGTTACTATTTCTGCAGCAGCATTTAGTAGTGCTGATGCAGCAAAAGCAGCAGAAACATATACAGCAGCAACAACTGATTTAGTATTTAAGATTTCTGGTTCTGCAAACATTAAAGCTGGAGATGTTATCACAATCAATCTTCAGAAATGTGATTTGAATAAACCAAAGAACACAGGAGAAGAAGCATTAAGACTTCAGATTGGTGCAAATGGTGGACAGGAAGTTCAGATCCAGATTAAGAGTATGAAGGCAAGAGATCTTGGAATTACTCAGACTTCTACAACATTAGTTAATGGAGAAACAAAAGATGCAAGTCTTGGTTCAGCTCTTGATGTAACTTCACAGGCATCTGCATCTCTTGCAATCGAAGCATACGATAATGCGTTACAGCAGGTATCTACAGAGAGAGCTAAGATGGGTGCTATGCAGAACAGATTAGAGCATACAATCAACAACTTGGATACATCTGCAGAGAACTTACAGTCTGCTGAATCAAGCATTCGTGATACTGATATGGCAACAGAGATGACCCAGTATTCAAAGAACAACATCTTAATGCAGGCTGGTCAGTCAATGCTTGCACAGGCAAATCAGTCAAATCAGGGTGTATTAAGCTTATTACAATAATAGTAGATAGAGCAATAAGTAAAAGTTATTGTTTGGTATATTTTATGCAAGCTACCTTATCGTTTTTTAGCGATAGGTAGCTTTTGCCATATGGAACGGAGGGATTTTTATGGGTTCTATTATAAAAAAACAAATCAACCGTTTTCTTGCCTTAATTACTGTTATTTGTCTTGTTTTCAATGTATTGCCTCAAAATAGCATAACAGTCATTGCCATGTCTCAGACAGATTCCAAACAGACTTCACAGGTGACTTCCAATGTAACAGTAGAGAAAGATGAAGTCATGAATGAGGAAAGCATATCCGTGGATATCGAATTGACAGGTATTCCGGTAGAAAATGTGGTTATTCCTAATGATGTAGTTCTTGTGTTGGATTGTTCTGGCAGTATGAGTAGCGAGAATCGTTTCGACGCAATGCAACAGTCAGCCAATGAATTTGTGGATATGATTGATTTCTCTGTACATAGAGTTGGAATTGTAGCTTATGATACTAGGGTATATACTTGTAATTTTAGTACAGATGCAGATGTGTTACATACTTTTATCAATGCACAGTCTGCAGGAGCAAGCACTGCTACAGACCTTGCTATTAATGCGGCAGTTAGTATGTTGTCTAAGAAAAGAAGTACAGCAAAGTCTACTGTTATTCTTCTTTCAGATGGCTATCCTGACGATATGGAAAAAACGCTTGCCGCGGCAGAAAAAGCAAAGAAAAATAACGATTTGACTATTTTTACAGTGGCACTTTTAAGTGCCGATGCCGATCCAGATACCAGCTCGACTAATAAAACTATGATGCAGTTGGCAGCATCTAGCGCCCATCATTTTTATGTATTAGGTTCACAAGGATTGTTGCCTATTTATCAGGAAATTGTGCAGATGATTGGAATTGCCAATGCGCAAAAGGTGGTAGTTACTCAAACCCTGTCCAGTCAGTTTACCTTTGTGGAGGGTTCCGCTAATTCCAATATTCCAGAGCCGATTATTTCTGGGAATACCATTAAATGGTCTATGGCAGAGTTGAGAGAGGAAACCTTACATTTAAGTTATAGTTTTAAGGCAAAAGAAGGAATCAAATCTGGTACATATCCTTATATTTCCTCTGGAGGTATTACATATAAAACCGTGGACGGTACTTCGGAAAAAATTTCATTTGATAAATTGTCAATTACTGTAAAGCATAGTCCTGTTGTTATAGAAACCATAAATGGCAAAAAGAAAACGGAAGATATTGATTTTGGGATTGCAGGTGATGAACAGGTTGTTATCCAAGGAGAAAACTTTCATGAAAAAGCAGTAGTAAAAGTGGGAAATACCACCATTTCTACTTCCAAGCGCACGATAGTAGATAATAATACTATTATATTCACCATGCCATCTCACAGCCAAGGGACAGATTGGATTACAGTGATAAATCCAAGTGGAGAAACGGATTCTTGTTCAGTAAATTTCAAAATGGATCCTATTGTGTCTAAGGTTTCACCTGTATCTGGTCCATATGAAGGCGGCAAACAGGTAAAAATAAGCTGCAAATATGTAATGTCTGGTGCAAGTATTACTTTTGATGGAGTACCTGCTGTTGTGCAGTCCGTGAAAAGTTCCTATGTGCTTGTAAAAACACCATGTATCAACAAAGAAGGTCTGGTGGATATTGTGATTACAAATCCTGATGGCACTGGGGCATCTATTGTAGATGCTTATACTTATGAACCGAAAATTGTACCACCAGCTCCAGAGATTACAAATATCAACAAAACAGAAGGTTTGTCAGAAGAAAAAGTGCAGATAAAAATATCTGGAAAGAATTTTCGGGATGGAGCAGACTTTGGTGTGAGAATGACAGCTACTGGTGGAAACGAAGTTGTTTGTGATATTTGTTCTGTAAAAAATACTTATGTGTTGTGTTATGTTCCAGCAGGAACCCTTCCAGGAATGTATTACATAACAGTAACAAATGGTGATGGGACAAAGTGTACGTATACAGATAAAACGTATACCTGTAAGGAAAAAGAACCGGAACCAGCACCAGAAATTACAAATATCAATAAAACAGAAGGAGCATATGGAGTAAGAGTACAGGTGAAAATAAATGGAAGTAATTTTCGAAATGGAACAAATTTTAGTGTGACAATGACAGATACCAGTGGAAATAAAATTCTTTGTGATACTTGTTCTGTAAAAAATGCTTATGTGCTATGTTATGTTCCAATAGGCACACCTAGAGGTACATACACGATAACGGTTACGAACGACGATGGAACAACATGTACGTATACAGATAAGACCTATACGGTAAAGTAATTTAAAAATATCTTTCAAGTAAAAGTGGAGTCATACTATTTGAGTGTGGCTTCGCTTTTGCTTTATAAAAGACAAAGGAAAAGTAGTGATGGGGATACAAAATATTTGTTAATAGTGGATAAAAAAGAAAATAATTTTCAAAAATTATTAGTAAAAAAAACTGAAAGATAAGGATTGTTAAAAAAATTGTAATACAATGGTAATATCACTGGTGTATAATGAATCTACAAAAAATCTATAGGGTGCAAATGGGCTATCTGTTTGGGGTTCTGAACAGATATGTTTTTGTATACAACTAGACGTATACAAGGCACGTAAAAGGGGGACAATAGTATGAAATTAAGGGGGAAGATAGCACTATTAGGAGTGTTGCCAATTGTTGCATTGGCAGTGATTATTTCTCTGGTATCCAATGTAGAACTTCGGAGTTTAATGGCAGAGGTCGTACAGGAAGATTTGATGGCGGCTGCAAAGATGCAGTATGCCAATATTTCAAATCCAGAGGGAAACACATTTTCTGTAGATGCAGAAGGAAATTTGATGAATGGTACTATAAACCTTACAGAAGATGTGGATATGATGGATGAAGTCAGTGAAAAGACTGGTATAGATATAACTATTTTTTATGGTGATACCAGATATGCTACTTCTGTAAAACAGGATGGAGACAGAGTATTAGGAACCAAAGCATCTGACGTAGTTATTGATAAGGTACTAAAAGGCGGCGAAGAGTATTTTGCTACAGGTGTGGATGTTGTAGATGAGAAATATTACGCATACTACATTCCTATTTATGATGGGGATGGCACAGGAGATCCAGTGGGAATGATTTTTGCTGGAAAATCACAAACAAAGGTAAATCAAGAACTTATGAAATTTATCGGTTCTCTTCTTATGGTGGATGTGATTGTTGTTCTTGTATGTGTTGTTTGCATTTTCATAGTTACAAAGAAAATTAGCATGCGTTTAAAATATGGAATTTCCAGTTTGGAGAAAATTACAGAGGGAGATTTGGTGCAGAACATTGGAGCGGAACATATCAAGGGAAAAGATGAGACTTCGGAAATGGTAATTGCATTGAAGAATTTAAGAGAACAATTAGTGACTATGGTAGGCGATATTATAAAAGACAGTAATCAACTTCACGATGCAGCCATACATATTAAAGAGGGAGCAGATAGCGCACAAAGTCATTTGCAACAGGTAGATCGTGCCATTGGAGAGATTGCAGAAGGAGCTACTTCTCAGGCTACAGATACCCAGAATGCAACCAGCCATGTAATTGCTATGGGACAGAGAATCACTGAGACAAATGAAAATGTAGAGCATTTAACAGAGAATGCCAATAAGATGGAAAAGAATGGCTTGATAGCCAAAGATACTTTGAAAGAGTTGGAGAGCATTAATGCGGAGGTACAAAATGCAATTGATGTGATTTATGACCAAACCAATACCACAAATGATTCTGCAAATCGAATCAGTGAAGCCATTTCTTTGATTACTTCGATTGCGGAGGAAACAAACCTGTTAGCATTGAACGCATCCATTGAGGCAGCAAGAGCTGGAGAACAGGGAAGAGGATTTGCAGTAGTTGCGTCTCAGATTCAGTCTTTGGCAGAGCAGTCAAATGCTTCTGCACAGCAGATTAGTGAATATATTCGTTCTCTTATGAAAGACTCAGAGAATGCGGTTGCTACTATGGAGCAGGTAAAATCTACTATGCAGAAACAGAGTGAGATGGTAGAAAAGACAGATCAGGTATTTGTAAATGTTATAACTGGAATTAAGGCTTCCAGAGAAGATGTGGAGAAAATTGCTGACAATACAAAAGAATTGGATGCCTCCAGAAATAATGTGATTGACATTGTGCAGAGCTTGTCTGCAGTATCACAAGAGTATGCAGCAAGTACAGAGGAGACTTCCGCATCTGCATCACAAGTAAGTAATACGGTACAGGATATTGCTGAGAAACTTGGAGAATTGCAAGAGATTGCAGTGGAATTAAAAGAAAGTGTAAACAAATTCAAAGTTGCAGAGTAGTAGGAAAAGTCTTTTAAAGGTCGAGTATGATAACTTTTAAGAATAGAATATGTAGAATAAGAAAAACAGGATGCCGTAGTAACGGTATCCTGTTTTTTAGTAAAAGCTCTCCAAACACAATTTTGCTTGCATGAAGTTGTATTTGGAGAGAGTAAGAACATAGAGTAATCTAGTGCGGAAGGTTCCTGTATGAGTCTGGTAGGAGTTAGCCTACTTGGGTAATTTTGTTCCAAGGTAATTTTTGTAATAAGACAAATGCAATAAAATTCACTACAGATTTTAAAGCAAGTCCAGGGAACTGCAAAACTCCAGTAGAAATGCTTCCGTACAAAATACAACCTGCCACCACGTAGCCAAGAATCATAAAGAGCAGACAAAAGATAGCGCCCATGTATGGTGAAAATTTGCTTTTCTTGCGAAAGAAGAAGAAGGCTACCCAAGGCATAATTCCTTTAATTAGAAAAGTAGGTATTGCCCAGATAGCATATCCGGTTAAAATATCTGCCATAGCAGAACCGATTCCACTAGCAATCATGCCAGCTACTGGACCAAGTAAATAGGTAGCAAGCAAAATCATACAGTCACCTAAGTGGGCATAACCAAGTGGAATAGGAATTTGTATAACCATAGTGGCAATACAAATGAGTGCCATAAATACAGCAGTAAGACATAGCTGCAAGACAGGTATCTTTTGTTTGGTTTGTGTGTTCATAATCTAACGCTCCTTTATTATTTAGGAAATTGCAAAAAGGTTTTTATTTTATGTAACAAGTTTTTTCATTTCCTATTTTCAAAGTTTCTCTCAACGAGTATAGGGGAAAAGTGACTATTTGAAAATTGCCACAATGATTATATTTGATATAGTCAGTTTGCGTTTATGTAAAAAAAATCAACGAAACTGATTAAATATAATCATGTTATGTCTGCATATACTATGTTAAAATAACATCATAATAGTTGATATATTTTAATTGGTGTTATATAATCATAGTATAGAAAGAAGGATGACTTATGAAAAATGCAAATAAATATATGAAACAGTATTTTATGCCTCCTGTATTAGATTTAGAGTGGGCAAAGAAGGATTGTATTGAGAAAGCGCCAATCTGGTGTTCCGTAGATTTGCGAGATGGAAATCAGGCGTTGATTGAACCAATGAGCTTAGAAGAAAAGATTGAATTTTTCCAGATGCTTGTAGATATTGGATTTAAGGAAATTGAGGTTGGTTTCCCAGCAGCTTCTGAGACAGAGTTTGATTTTATGAGAGCTTTAATTGACCGTGAGATGATTCCGGATGATGTAACCGTTCAGGTATTAACACAAGCAAGAGAGCATATTATTAAGAGAACCTTTGAAGCTGTAAAAGGTGCGCCTCATGCAGTAATTCATCTGTATAATTCTACATCTGTAGCCCAGAGAGAGCAGGTATTTAAGAAAGACAAAGCACAGATTAAACAATTAGCCATTGACGGTGCAAAATTATTAAAAAAACTGGCAGATGAGACTGAAGGAGATTTCTCTTTTGAGTATAGTCCAGAAAGTTTTCATGGAACAGAGGTAGAATATGCCTTAGAGGTATGTAATGCAGTGTTAGATGTATGGCAGCCAACTGCGGACAACAAGGCAATTATTAATATTCCTGGTACTGTAGAGACTGCAATGCCTCATGTATTTGCTTCTCAGATTGCATATTTAAGTAAAAATATGAAATATAGAGAAAATGTTATTTTAAGTTTACATCCACATAACGACAGAGGATGTGGCGTGGCAGATGCAGAACTTGGTATATTGGCAGGAGCAGACCGTATTGAGGGTACTTTATTTGGAAATGGAGAGAGAACTGGTAATGTGGATATTATTACCATTGCTATGAATATGTATTCCCATGGTGTAGACCCTAAATTAGAGTTTTCTAATATGCCACAGATTCGCGAATTATATGAGCGTGTAACTAGAATGAAGGTACATGAGCGTCAACCATACGCTGGAGATTTGGTATTTTCTGCATTTTCTGGTTCTCATCAGGATGCCATTGCAAAGGGAATGAACTGGAGAGAAGAGAAGAAGTTAGATAAATGGACCGTACCATATTTGCCGATTGATCCAGTAGATGTGGGAAGAAACTATGACGCAGATGTAATCCGAATCAACAGTCAGTCTGGTAAGGGTGGAATTGCCTATATTTTGAAAGAGAACTTTTCAATCAATGTGCCGGATAAAATGCGTGAGACTGTAGGATATACAGTAAAACAGGTATCTGATGAGGAACACAAAGAATTATCTCCACAGTGGGTATATGAGATTTTTGAAGAGAATTTCTTACAATATACACCAGTATTCCATATTCCAGAGTGTCATTTTAAACAGGACAATGGAATTATGGCGGAAACAACCATTATGGTGGGAGAGAAGAAGACCATTGTAGATGCTAATGGAAACGGAAGATTGGATGCGGTAAGCAATACCATTAAACAATACTTTGGTATTAGCTATGAGTTAATGTCTTATGAGGAACATGCTTTATCCAGAGGTTCTTCTTCTAAGGCGATGGCATATGTAGGTATCAACTGTGAAGGTAAGATTTACTGGGGAGCAGGAATTGACGAGGATATTATTAAGGCATCTATTTCTGCGTTAGTAGTGGCAGTAAACAAACTTCCACAGGTGCAGGGTTCTGAGGATGCAAAGGACGATCGTTTGATGCAGATGATCAACTATATTCAGAATAATTATCAGAACGTTACATTAGAGAGTATGGCAGATGAATTCCATTTATCGACTCCATACATTTCTAAGTACATTAAGGATAAGTCAGGAAAGACCTTTGGTGCTCATGTAGCCCATGTTCGTTTAAAGAGAGCAAAGACTTTATTAAAGAATGGAAATATGACGGTTGAAAATATTTCTTATGCAGTCGGATATCCAAATGTAGAACATTTTATTCGAGTATTTAAGAAAGAGTTTGATATGACACCAACACAGTATAGAAATGCAAATCAATAATTATCTATAAAAAGGGGAGCTTCGATTATGAGAGGCTCCCCTTTTTGTAACAAAAGCCCAGTAAGTACAATCATGCTTGCATGAAATTGTATTTGCCGGGCGTAAGAACATGGATCACATTATGATCGCTCTTTAATTGGTGTGTAATCTATATGCTGTCCTACATATTTGTATGCAGGACGAATAATCTTATTTCCATTGAGTAATTCTTCTAAGCGGTGTGCGCTCCAGCCGGAAATACGTGCAATGGCAAAGATTGGTGTAAACAATTCTTCTGGAATACCAAGCATGGTATATACAAATCCACTGTAAAAGTCCACATTTGCACAAACATTTTTATGTACTTTACGGCGATTCATAATTAGTTCGCTTGCTAAATGCTCTACACGGTCATAGAAATTGAATTCATCTGATAAGCCTTTTTCATCTGCAAGTTTACGTGCATATTTTTTCAAAATAACTTCTCGTGGATCGGATAAGGTATATACTGCATGCCCCATTCCGTAAATTAATCCGGAGTGGTCGAAGGCCTTTTTGTCTAAAATCTTTTCTAAATAAGCAGTAATCTCGCTCTCGTCGCTCCAATCTTTAATGTTTTGTTTCATATCACGGAACATTTCCTGTACTTTTAAGTTAGCACCACCATGTTTTGGTCCTTTTAGAGAACCGATAGAAGCAGCAAGTGCAGAGTATGTATCTGTGCCGGATGATGTAACTACGTGAGTGGTAAAAGTAGAGTTGTTACCACCGCCATGCTCCGCGTGTAAAATAAGAGCAACATCCAAAACTTTTGCTTCCAGCTCCGTATATTTTCCGTCTGGACGAAGCATCAATAAAATGTTTTCCGCAAGAGACAAACCTTTCTTAGGATTACGAATCAAGAGGGTTTCATTTTTGCGGAAATGGCGATAAGAGTGATAAGAGTATACGGCAATCAGTGGAATCTTATTGATTAATTCTAAAGATTGACGAAATACATTTTTGGGATTGATATCATCTGGAGAAGAATCGTAGCTGTAGAGTGTTAAAATACAACGTTGCATGGCATTCATAATATTTGGATTAGAAGCACGCATAATAATATCTCGAACAAAACGACCACCTAGAGTTTGTAGTTCAAACATAACATTTAAAAACATCTCAAGTTCCTGTTCATTTGGAAGTTTACCAAACAAAAGAAGATATGTAACTTCCTCAAAACCAAAACGGCGTCCTTCAAGACCTTTCACTAAATCCATTACATTGATACCTTGATAATACAAACGTCCGTCGCTTGGGACAGTATTGCCATCTATCACATCTGTGGCACATACATCGGAAATTTCTGTAAGTCCGGTTAAGACGCCTTTTCCGTTACTGTCGCGTAGACCTTGTTTTACATCGTACTGTTCGTATAGGGATGAATCGATTCTATGATTTCTTAGAAGCTCAGCTTCTAGTAAAGATACAGACTTTTGGAGTTCTCCATCTTTTTTTACATCCATAATCTTATTTGACATATCTATACCTCCTAATGAATGGACACAAAAAAACCGACTACGCAAACTACATCTTCGTAATCGGTGCTGAGTCCACAAAAAGTTTTTCAACATTACACTCTATTATACACTAAATTTTCCCATTTTGCAACATTGTTCCTATAAAAGAACATGAATGCTTGGGTTATGTTTTAGGGAAAGAAAAAGGTGCATGCCTATAAAAGACACACACCTTTGTAATCGTTTCTGAAATGTTATTTTTTCCAATTGGTTTTGTGAATGGCAAAAAGGATTGCACCTACAAAAACCATACCACCAAGAATATTTCCAATGGTTACGAAAATAAAACTTGTACAACTTCCAGCAGATAACAAATCACTACACTGTTGTGCGGTGATTCCGTATAATTCTTCTGCTTTTGCAACATAGTCAGAGTTAGTTGCAGCAAGCATACCAGCAGGAATATAGAACATATTGGCAACACAATGTTCAAATCCACAAATGACAAATGCCCAAATAGGGAAGAAGATTGCCAAAATCTTACCTGCTACATCTTTTGCGGAAGCAGCCATAAGAATAGCAAGACAAACTAAAATGTTACACATAATACCACTTGCAATGGCTGTACCTGGTGCAATATTTGCTTTTCCAATTGCTACCTTGATGGTGTAAGCACCTAATCCTCCGCTTGTATAATCGAATTGACCTGAGAAGAATACAAGAAGGTCAATAATCAATGCACCAACCAGATTACTGATATAGACCACAACTAAGTTACGAATCATAGAAAGTGTACTGATTTTTTTATCCATGCGTGCCATAATCATCAAACAGTTTCCTGTAAATAATTCGCCGCCTACTAATACTACTAACATTAGCCCTACTGGGAAAATTGCACCTGCTAATGTTCTTGCCAGTCCTACGTTTGAAATGTTATGTACTGCAACGTTGCTGGCTGCCCCTCCCATGGCAATAAAGGCTCCTGCCATTATGCCTAATAAAATCATTTTTAACAGAGGAAGATTGGCCTTATTAATCTGGCCGTTGATGTTGCTATCCACCACCTGTGCAGGCGTGTTAAAATTGCTTTCCATATTATAACTCTCCTTATCTTAAGAATAATCCTTTCTTATCCTACTCTTTACCGCAAGAAAAGTCAATAAAGGATGACAATGATTTGGAGAGTTTGTTTGACAAAATTAGGTAGCTTCTATATACTTAGGTAGTGCAAATGAAGTTAGTTCGAAATGGAATACGGAATGGAGCGTAATTATCATGGAAAAGAAAATTGGTAGAAATGACTTATGTTGGTGTGGTTGTGGAAAAAAGTACAAAAATTGCCATTGGCAATTTGATGAGAAGATTGCGTGGTATGCGTCACAGGGACATATTGTGCCATCAAGAGATATTATTAAGACTCCGGAACAGATTGAAAAGATAAAGGAAAGTTGTAAAATCAATGTGGCAGTGCTTGATTATTTAGAGGAGCATGTGCAGGAAGGAATGAGTACGGCTGAGATTGACCGGATTGTATATGACATGACGACGGAGCGTGGCGGAATCCCAGCTCCATTAAATTATCAGGGATATCCATATAGTGTATGTACTTCTGTAAACGACCAGGTGTGTCATGGTTTTCCATCAGAAGATGTAATTTTAAAATCTGGTGATATTGTAAATATAGATTGTTCTACTATTTATCATGGATATTTTTCAGATTCTTCCAGAATGTTTTGTATTGGGGATGTAAGCCCAGAGAAGAAAAAGTTAGTGGATGTGACTCGTGAATGTGTTTATAAAGGTTTGGAACAGGTAAAGCCTTGGGGATTTCTTGGAGATATGGGACAGGCTGTACATGATCATGCTTATGCCAATGGATATACTGTTGTTCGTGAGATTGGCGGACATGGAGTTGGCCTTGAGTTTCATGAGGATCCTTGGGTTGGTTATAATACCAAAAAGGGAACAGAGATGTTATTGGTACCAGGAATGATATTTACAATTGAACCAATGGTAAATATGGGAAAAGTTGGTATCTTCACTGATGAAGAAAACGGATGGGAAGTGTATACAGAGGATGGACTTCCATCTGCTCAATGGGAAATCATGGTTCTTGTAACTGAGGATGGATATGAAATATTAAGTTGGTAAAAATAATTAACGCGCACTTTACACATGGATAGCGTGTCTTTGATATATTTTCTATGTGTGAAATTGAGCATTAGTCTGTTAAAAAATGAGCAAAGAAAAGAATTGGGAAAATCCGATTCTTTTCTTTTTTTTGCCATTTTTCTATGGTAAAATAAGAACATATGTGCAAAAACAGATTGTAAATAGTGATAGATTTTATAAAGGAGATAAAAACATGGATTTAAATAAAGTGTTGGAAGTAGTAAAAGAAGTGGCAATTGAGGCTGGAGAGGCAATTATGGAAGTGTATAATCATTTTGATGATTCTAAGGTGGAATATAAGAAAGATGATTCTCCATTAACAGCAGCAGATAAAGCATCAAATGCCATTATTGTGGAATGTTTGCGAAAAAATTTCCCAGAATGTGCCATTTTATCGGAAGAAGAAAAAGATAATCGTGACCGTTTGCAGAATGACTATTGTTTTGTAGTAGACCCACTAGATGGAACAAAAGAATTCATTAAGCGCAATGGTCAGTTTACCGTAAATATTGCACTTGCTCATGAGCATAAATCTGTGTTGGGAGTAATCTATGTGCCTGTAACAAAAGAGTTATTTTATGCAGCCAAAGGACAGGGGGCTTATTTATTAGCGGACGGAAAGGTTACAAAATTGTCTGTTAGTGACCGTACAGAAGATATTCGTGTGGTTATGAGTAATTCTCATGGTTGTGAGGAGATGGATCGCCTTCTTGAAAAATATCAGCTTAAAAATTTCGTTTCTATGGGAAGTTCTTTAAAAGGATGTGTAATTGCTAAAGGAGAAGCTGAGGCCTATTATCGTTATAACCCTACTATGGAGTGGGATACGGCTGCTATGCAGTGTATTGTAGAGGAGGCTGGTGCTATTTTCAGACAGATGGATGAAACTCCAATGCTTTATAATCGCGAGGATAGCCTAAATAGCAAGGGATTTTACATTATTAACTGTGAAGCAAATCATATGACCTTGTAAAACCGTATGTTACTTAAAGTTTGTAGCAAAAGCCCAGCAAGTACAATCATGCTTGCATGAAATTGTATTTGCTGGGCGTAAGAACATGGAGGAATGTTCGTAAGCGAATCGAGTAGAAGTCAGCCTACTTGATTAAATAAAGTTTCTAGGGTTGCAAGGTACAGGTTATCTATTACAAGTAGGATAGAGAAGTATAGAAAAAGGTAGGAAGGAATCGAAGTTAGATGAAAAAGAAACAGATTTTCGAGGGAAAAGTAGTGGAACAGGATTTTCCAAATAAAGGAATTGTTTTGGTGGAGGAAACTACAGAACAAGGAGATAAGAAAGAGCATCGTGTCATTGTGAAAAATGCCATTAAAGGGCAGACGGTTCGCTTTATGATAAATAAGGCAAGAAAGGGAAAGTACGAGGCTAGGCTGTTGGAAGTGTTGGAATCTTCACAACTTGAAAACAGAGAGGCAGCATGTTCTCGTTTTGGTGAATGTGGTGGTTGCGCTTATCAAACACTTTCTTACGAAAATCAGTTGCAATTAAAAGCAGAACAGGTAAAAAAACTGTTATTACCAGTATGTCCGGATTTGCCTTTTGAGGGAATTGTGGGAAGTCCAAAAGAGTGGGAATACCGCAATAAGATGGAGTTCACTTTTGGAGATGAGTATAAAGATGGACCTTTGGCACTTGGTATGCACAAAAAGGGAAGTTTTCATGATATTGTAACTACAAAAGACTGTAAAATTGTACATCCAGACTATAATATGATTTTAGAGACGGTATTGACTTATTTTTCAGATAGAAATGTTAGCTTTTTTCATCGTATGAGCCATGAGGGATATTTGCGACATTTGCTCATTCGAAGAGCAGTAAAAACTGGAGAACTGTTAGTAAGCGTAGTAACTTCTACGCAAGAGCTGGTTCCTATGGAGGAGTTAGTGGAGCAATTGTTGGCTTTGCCATTGGTAGGAAAAATTGTTGGAATTCTTCATATCAAGAATGATAGTCTTGCAGATGTAGTGCAGAGTGACGAGACAGTGATCCTTTATGGACAAGATTATTTTTACGAAGAGCTTTTAGGCATGAAATTTAAAATTTCAACCTTCTCTTTCTTTCAGACTAATACACTTGGAGCAGAGGTGTTATATGAGACTGCTAGAGAATTCATTGAACATAGTGAGGAGCATGCCATTGATGGTAAGGTGGTCTTTGACTTGTATAGCGGTACAGGCACCATTGCACAGATGATGGCACCTGTAGCAAAGAAAGTCATCGGTGTGGAAATCGTGGAGGAGGCAGTGGAAGCTGCAAAAGAAAATGCAAAATTAAACAACATAACCAATTGTGAATTTATTGCTGGTGATGTATTGAAAGTAATTGACTCTATAGAAGAAAAACCAGACTTTATCGTTTTAGACCCACCAAGAGATGGTATCCATCCAAAAGCCTTAAAGAAAATTATTGATTATGGCGTGAAGAACTTGATTTATATTTCTTGCAAACCTACCAGCTTAGCAAGAGATTTGGTGGTGCTACAGGAGGAAGGGTATCAGGTGAAACGTGTGAAGTGTATCGATCAATTCCCTTGCACAAATCATGTTGAGGTAGTATCCTTACTGTCCCGAGTCGAATAGACGAAGGGAGAGTAAGCTGAAACTCTCCATGCGATAGCTGTCTGCAATTGACGAGCCTAAGGGCGAAGTCAGAGCGGAAACAGCGAATCGTGGAGGATAGTCTGCCTTCTGTCGAGAAAAGCCCAATAATCAAAAGTTTCTGCGATTTTGGAAGAAAAATGGATGTGTGCTTTCTGGTCTTTTGAATGGAACATTTGAATATCGAAGCAGTGGGGGTGCAAGAGTTAAATATTGAAAAAAGCTAGCTTATATAAGGGGGAGAAAATGGCTGGTTGGAATGTAAAATGTGGATTTATAACTGAGTATAATGTAAGTGAAGAACGCCTGTGGTCTTTATTTAATTTTGTATTTTCTGATTCTAGTAAAAAAAGAAATACTTATAAGTTCGGATTGTTAAAGTCTTTATTAGATAATGTTTTTAATGGGGAAAAAACCAACCAAGGCATTTTTTATTCATACGAAGAGATTTTTGCAAGATTTGCAGAGAATTATTGGAATTTGGTAATTAAATATGATTTGCGTCAAATGCGAAATGATGGAAAATCTTTTTTATCTAAAGTAGAAAAAATATTAAAAGCGGCAGTAGATGAAAATAAAATTTTGTTATCGCTTGAATTTTCTGCGGTCGATGAGAACAAGAAAAGTGAAATAATCAAACAGGTTACAAAAGAATGTAAGAATTGTGTGATAGGGGCATTGTATGATGATTTTGATGGAATAATATATTCCTTTGATTTGAAGGAATATATTATTCTTAATTATTGTGTACATGAATTTATGTTGAAATATAAAATGGAGCTTGAGAAATTAAACTATTATTCTTGGGCAAAATTTTTGGAACAAGTTAATGATGATAGTGTATTGATTAGAGTGATTGAGAAGCTCGAACTTGCAACGCCTAAAAGACAGGATTTATCAGTATATAGAGAAATTTTACGAAGGGAATTTGAAGAAGATATATGTTTTTATTGTGGAAGAAAACTAAAACGAGAAATACATGTTGATCATTTTATTCCTTGGTCCTTTGTGAAAGATGATAAAATTTGGAATTTTGTTTTATCCTGTCCGACTTGCAATGAAAGAAAAAATAATAGAGTACCAACAAAAGATTATTTAATTAGAATCGAGGATAGGAATAGAAAAGTACAAACATTGCAAAATTCATTGGTTAGAATTGAATTTGAAGGATATTCAGATGATTTAATTACAAGAATGTGGAGTTATGCAAAATTAAGTGGAATTAAGGAGTTTAAATAATGGATATACTTGAAAGATTAATAGATAAGTCAAAAGAGGCATTTATAATGTCTATAGAAATTTATAACAAGCCATCTATTCGCTATAGATTGGAAGGTTTCAGTTTTTTTATATGTAATGCATGGGAATTGATGTTAAAAGCACATATGATAAAAAAGTATGGAGAGGATTCGATTTATTATCCGGATAAGCCTAATAGAACAATTTCTCTGGAAAATTGTGTGAAAAAAGTTTTTACGAATGAAAAGGCACCATTACGCAGAAACCTTGAGAAAGTAATAGAACTTCGTAACACAAGTACACATTTTATTACAGAAGAATATGAGGCTGTATATATTCCGTTATTACAGGCATGTGTGTTCAACTTTGTTGATAAAATGTTGGAGTTTCATAATGTTGATATGACGGAAATTATTCCTGAAAATTTTATTACATTATCGGTAAGATTCAAATCGTTAAATGAAGTGGAAATTAGAGGAAAGTATACAGAACAAGTTGCAGAAAAACTGATTTCCATACAGGAACATATAGAAAAAATGGAAGAAAAAAATAATAGTTCATTTGCTATCAAAGTGGAACACTATCATTATATGACAAAGAATAGAAATGAAGCGACTGAACTATATCACATTGAAAATGAAGCGACAGAAGGTGTTCGAATTATAAAGGAGATGAAAGATCCTAATAGTACGCATAAGTATAATGCCAAGTCTTGTATTAAAGAGCTTAACAAACGAATTGAAAAAAATGGAATATTAGTGCAGTATAACGGGGAGCAGGCGAAGATAAACAAGTATCATTTTAATAATTTTGTGACATATTTTGGTTTAAAGGAGAATGCCAAGATGTGTTTTACATATCAGATTTCAACACAACCACAGTACAGTTATTCTCAGCAGGCAATAGATTTTATATATGAGGAGATAAAGAAAGCACCAGATACAATACTGAATGATTTAAAAGAAAAATTAGCAAAAAAATAGTCAACCCCAGGAGCAAAGGAATTCTAAGCACCTAGAGCGCCTACTCCCATTCGGGAACCCAGCTTTAATCCGTCACAAGTTGACTGATTTCAGTATAACATAATTTTTTGATTTGTCAAGATGTAAATTTTGGAGTTGCCGCTCTTTTTAAGAACTGGATTAGGAAGAATGGTATCAATAGTATTTGAAAACTTTTCATAAAAAGGGTTAACAAGGCAAAAGTTATTTCTTGGATATAGATTTAATTAAGGAATAAATCTTTCTTGATGCAATGAATGAAATAATAAAGGGCATAGGCATAATGTAGTGATATACCTATGCCACTTGTATTACTATTCATCTAACTCAAATATATCCTCCACCGACAATTCCAAATATTTTGCCATTCTAAGTGCCACCTCCAATGAAACATTTCGAGTGCCACATTCAATACGACTTACGGTTTTGCTACAGGTTCCGGTTCCTTGTGCAAGTTCTTCTTGATTAAGGTTGCGTTTTTTTCGTATATCTTTTAGGTTATTCGTCACTGCCATAGTAAATCACTTCTTTCTTCAAAATTAATCTGTCAAAATAGTAACTTTCTTTGTGTTGGAAGAACCAAGTACCTTTCCGAATATCTTGAATGGATAGTTGTCATTGATACGGATAGGGGTGTAATTCGGATTGAGAGAGTGTAAGAATACACCTTGTTCATCTACTGAAAATTCCTTAATGTAGATATCTCCATTATATAGAAAAATGCCAATTTCACCCGGTTCTAAGGTGTCCTGGCTATGTACCCACGCAATCTGCTCAGTATGGAAACGTGGTTCCATACTGTCTCCACTGATACGAATACCAAAGTCGGTAGAACTGGGAACTTCCTGTCCAACTTTTATTTCTTCGTAATCTGAGTAGTCTAAGAAATTTCCAATACCAGCTGAAGCAGGCAGGTCGTATAATCGTACTTTTCTCTGGAAAGGGATAACCTTTTCTTTTTTTTGATATCTGCCACTGGCTATCAGTATATCAGCATATTCCATGACTTTTTGTTTTGCTTCGTCATTAAGAAAAGTAAGTGGATCATGTTCGTTTCTTCCAAAAAATAATTCATAGAGATTAGTAATTTCAAGAGTTTTGCATATGGTAAAGAACATGGTAACACTAGGTTCACTTGTATTTGTCTCCCATTTGGAGACAGCTTTGTATGTAACATCAAATCCGTAATTTTTTAATTCCTCTGCAAGAGCAGGTTGTGACAGTTTCTTTTTTTTGCGGTGAACAGACGATGAAGGATAGAACGATTTTGCGTAGATTATATTGCAAAGAGCAACTTAGAAATCAAAAAAGAAAATACGACTGAAAAAATGCGTTTATTAGAAGATGACGGTGTATGTGGAGACGGTCACATGGTTACAAAAGGTGAATTCGTAGAAAAACTTGAATTCTACGGCTGCTATTTTTAGGGGAATATGTGTATATGTACTCTAAAATGCTATAGTAAGAAGAGATAGTGTAATTGGTAAGACGGGATAAGAGGGAATATATTAGTTATAATAATTTATAATTCTAAATTAAAATCAGGCGTGTCGTAGAAGCGGCACGCCTGATTTAATTAATGAACTTTTCATTTCTATTTTTGTTTAATTAAAATGAATTTTATATTTTAACAATTTTTTATAGTAAGCCATCTGTCCATAATACATATTGAACTTGCGGTTTTTGTGGTTATTGAAAAATGCTTTCTTGCCTACTTTTTTTACAGTACAGTTGTATAGGTTGACTGCTTTTAGTTTGGTACAATACTGGAAGGCAGATGTACCTATGGTGTGGACTTTTGAAGTTACCACTAATTTGGTAATGTTTTTGCATTTATAAAATGCTTTCTTTCCAATAGATGTTACATAAGCAGGTATGGTGACTGTACCTTTAAGGGTTTTGCAGTTTTTAAATGCTCCAGCAGCGATGGCAGTTACCTTCATCTTGTGTTTGCCAATGGTTACGGTAGATGGCAGACGTAGTTTGGATGTAGAGTTGACATAACCGGTAAGAGTTACGGTTCCCTTGGTTTTTGTAACAGAAGTTACTTTGTATTTTAGATTCCCAACCGTATAGGTTTTTCCTTTGACCGGAGTAACGATTGGTGTGGCTGTAGGAGAAACGGTTGGTGAAATCGTTGGTGTAGTTGTCTCCGCTACAACGGGAGTCCCTGATGCTGGAGAATCAGTAGTAGGACTGGAAGTTCCTGTTGCAGGAGTGTTTGTAACGGTAGGTGTAGTTGTGCTTTGTTTATCATTGGTTACTACCGGCGAACTGGTCACAGCTGGTGTGCCGGTTGTCGGTGTGGTAGGTATCGGGCTTGGAGAGCCTGTTACGTCTGGTTGAGGCGAGGCAGTTTGCTGATTGCTGTCCATGGATACGGATACTACCTGATTACTTTGGTCAAGCTCTACTGTGGCTGTTACCTTTTCGGTATTGTCTGTCTTGTATGCTAGAGATACTATTTTTTTCTGCTGACTCATAGTTGTTACGGAAGTGGAAAAATCCGCTGCAATCTCCGGATTTGCCTCTGTGTTTTTTTGCGTTCCGGACGCATAGGTAGCAGCAATATAAAAATCTGCGACTTGATAGCTGGTATCCGTAGAGGTACCAAGATAGCGAACCTCATCAATGGTTGTAAGATGATCTGTAATGGCAAATTCCATACCCTGATAGAAGATAGCGGCTTCGTTGTTCTGATTGGTCTTGAACTGGTAAGTGGAATCAAAAGCTAGATTGTCAATCTCTGTGCTAGTGATGGTGCCGTCCTGATGGGTAATGGTAATACGGATTTTGGCATGTGGTACACCATCTACCAGGTAGGATTCTACATATTCTGCTTTCACATTTTTTAAATCGTACACAATACCCTGAATGGTGATGGCATCCTCAATGGTTTTGCCGTCATAACAAATACCAATTACATTAGTGCCTTCGTGAATAGTCACATTTGATACAATCTCTCCGTTTACCATAAAATCAAAGGAACCGTCTTTTACACTGCTTTTTTTTGTCTGTTTGGTATCGTTATAGATGATGTTCTTCAATGTGACATCACTTTTGAATAGGGAAGTGCCTACATACATGGTTTGGTAATCGCACAAGGTTGTGAAGGATTCTGCCGTGTAGCCAGTGATGGTGATGGCATCCTTCAACACGTAATCTCCGTAGCAGACGGAAATCTTGTTGATCCCCGGCTGGATTTTGATGGTGTTTGTGGCAGCACCGTTACTCATAAAGGAGTAACCGCCCTGTAGAGTTTCGGTGGTGTCTTTATTCGGATTGCCATAAGTGACATTTTTTAGGGTAATGTTACCTACGGAAAATGTAGTACCTGCCAGCTTTTCTGTAATATTACATTCTACTTCAAATCCGGTTACGTTGTCTACATAGCCGTTTACGGTAACGGTTTGTGATAAAGAGGTGTTGTTTTTTCGTGGTACCACCACAGTTACCACGTTACTAGCACCTTCTTTTGTAATGTCCGGGTTTTCTAGTGAAAATTCACTACTGTCCAGCGTATATTCGTTTGAATCGTTGGTGTAACGCACCTTTACGGTAACATCATCCTTAGTGAGGCTATTCCCAACTTCCATATTTTCATTTTTCAAGGTAATGCTTGTAATCTCCTCAATACGGCAGGCATTTACGGTAACCGTATGTTTTTCAAAATTGCCGCCTGCTTCTATGTAGTAGGTATGTGTTCCAGCAGGAAATTGACAGGTATCGCCTTCTAATAGTGCATATTTGGTTCCGTCTGCACTGTAGGTATAGGAATCAGAAGATACCGAATTGTATGTAACTGGAACATAGATACCATATTGATACTGGGAATCACTGGTGTTTGTAGTATGCCAACTGGTCTTTTTGGTCATCTTCCGAGTGTAGGTACTTCCATTTGCCGGATCCTGTGCATCCAGATAGGTTCCAGTCACATTGATATTTTTAAAGGAAATAGTAGCCTTGCTCTGCCCTTTTCCTAAATTTACATCGGCAGGGAGAGAAGCAGTGTCGGTCTGGAATCCTTTTACGTAATTTACAAAGGTTCCATAACCGGTAGCGTATTCCTCATACATTTCTTTTGACAAAACCTTGTTGCCGGAAGAATTGTAGGCGGAGGCACCACCGTAGCCGTAGACCGTTGCTTTTCCCATATTGCTTGCAGATACATTTTTTAGGCTCAAGCTGGTATAGTTGCAATTTGGATTTGTAAAATAAATGTTGTCGATTGCTACGTTGTAATCAGGAGAAGAAAGACGTAACTTATTACCTGACTGTATGCTGGAAGCATCTGCAACATAATCTAAAAATAAATTTTTTATAGAAACGCCTGTACCAAAATTATAATTATCGGCAATATGAATATATTTGACAGGGTCCTTTAAGATATACATATTGTTAATGCCTGTATAGGTTAAGGCAGATTTGTTATTATAATTGGGAGCGAATGTAATGTCTGCATTGAATACCAGTGTATCTGTTAGATATTTTGATGTAGAAACCCCAGGTGAAATACATCCATTAAAAGTGGTATCTCCGTTTATAATGAGAGAACCGGAAGAGTAAGCAAGACAATACTCGGACAATATGTTTCCGTTACCATTTAATGTTATTTTGGCATTTGCTCCGGGTCTAGATATGGAAGTAACAGGTTCGTTATAAACGATATCTGTTGCAGAAATATCATATGAAAGAGAGTGGATAGTTGATGACTTATTGGAAAATACAGTAGTCGTTGTAGCGGCATAAGAGGTATGCTCTATGGGAGATATAAGGGAAATTACCATAGAGGATGCTAAGATTATGCTTAAAAAAGGTTTTTTTTTCATAAAATGTACCAAGCCTCAAGTGAACCAGTCAGTGGTAGAGATGAGGCGCAAACGTAAGTAGGAAAAGGATGTGTTTGCGTATTCCTTTCTTTTAAATTTCCTTCTCCCTATCTTGGTTTTCTTCAATAATATATTGAAATTTTGTTGATTTATGTTATAGTTAATTAATAGAATTGTAAAATTGAGTTAATCATACCATAATTTGTGTAATATCGCAAGTTTGAGAAAAAATTGTAAGTGAGGAGGATGAGAAAACAGTAACGCAGGATTGTTTATGTGGCTGTCAAGTAGATATGTGAACAGTAACAGAAACATAATAATGGATGGTGTGAATAGTATTGAACTATGGATAATAAAAAATGAAAAATAGGAGATAAAGATGATGAAAAAGAAAATTAGAATATTTATTGCGCGTGTTTTGTTAGTATTATTAATATGTTTGAATCTTGACTTTTCTGGAATTATGGTAGAGGCACGTATGGGACTGCAAGCTAGTATTGTATTTGAAAATGTGCAATGGGATTTAATAAATGCATATGATACATATAATGTAACGGTCAGTCCTAACGACGTAATAACAGATGGGGCAAGTATGGTGCTTCCTACTAAGGAAGAAATGGTAACACTTACTACAAACAATGGGTTTAGTGGAATAAGTTCAATTTTACAGCATAAGAATGCCCAAGGGGACGAAGCTGTAAAAATCTCATTTGGCGGTAATGCCAGTAAAATTCAAGAGAATGTTTTAAATAAAATATCTCAAATTGTGATTCATGAGGATTATCCTGTTTTTCCCGATGAGTATACGATTACATCGTATTCTGGTCATGATGTGTTTCAAGGTAATGCAACCATAAATAAGATCATGGTAGATACAAACAATAAGAATGGTTTTCGTATCAGAGAGAAAACATTCAAAGATATGTCTGGATTGCAGACGGTAGACATCAATGTAGGGAATGGTGAAATCAAGTTGGATGGATCTGTTTTTGAAGGTTGTACAAATCTGACGAATGTAACATTGACAGCCGGAACGATTACCATTAATGGTGGATTGAATTTTTCGGGATGTTCCAATTTGAGCAAAATTGTGTTTAATGGTAATGTAACGTTTTCGGGGGAAAAGGATTTCCAAGGATGTAACTGTCTCCAGGATGTAAGATTTAATAAGGACGCTACATTTGATGGTACAGATACCTTTTCTAATTTAAATCTGTCTAACACGAATATTACATTTACTGGAAATGTGACAAATATATCAGAGGGAAAGAGTGCGATAGCATTTACTGGATGTAAGGGAATTGGAACAGTAAGTATTGGTGCGAAGGATACGGAATCTAGTGCAAATATTGGAGGTAATTTTATTTCAAATTCTACGCTTACCAATCTGAACATTGAAGGTGGCACGACCACATTAGCTGCGGATGCTATCTATAATAGCGAAATTGGCGGAATTTCATTTAATGCATCCACCAGAGTAGAAAAAGGTGCATTGGCTGGATGTACAGTTGGCAATATGTATTTTAATACATCGGATGTAAAGAGTAGCGGAGATGACGGAGCAATTGGAAAGAATACAACGGTGACAAATATTTATTTCAATCACTATGACTTTTTCAGAAATAGCGACAAAGTTACTGCATTGGATAGTGTGCCACTAGGAACAGGAGAGTGTTCTCTTAATTGTACAAATATGTTTTTCTTAAGTCCGAATTTTAAAAAAATTAATAATTCTCCTTATAACAGCAGCAAAGTTGCAACTAATGTGTATGGATATGGTGGAACACTTGCTACTTATAATAATGAAGAAGAGGATATTACTGCTAAGGAAATGTTTGAACAGTGGATAGCAGGAAGTAAGAATACTTATCACAACATTATACAGTTGACAAGTGGACAGAAGCAGGGACAACTTGAGGAAAAAAAATTGTTTGTGGAAACGGAAGATCAAAAGGTAACTTTCGATTTGTCCAGCTTGGAGATTTTTGCAAAATACAATGAGAATATTACGGTTTTGGATCAGCTTCCTACGGATGAGGCAGGAAATGTACGTACAGGAGAGTTTCGCTTGCAATATACAAAAGATCCAAAAGCAGATACTAATTTTAATTATAAAGTGTTGACGAAAGCTACGGAAGCATCTGCCAGTGGACAATATGCTTACACCGATGGAACTGGAGTCAAATATATTACCTGTCAGGAGGACAAGTTGGAACTTGGCGTAGGAACTTATCATTATTATGTGCAGGCAGCAGGCGAGACTTGGCCGCTTACGATTAAGGTGCAGCAGAATAAGATTAGCAAACTTAAGGTTTTAATTAAGGATAAAGGTCAGAAGGATGGGAAAGTCCATGTTACTGTAGGTGATGACCTTTCTAAAGTAAAAGAATACATTACAGTAATGGGTGTTTTAACAGATGAAGAGACAGAGGTGGAATTGTACGCCAGTCAGTATAAAGTGGTTAAGACGGGGCTTTCTACGGAAGCGGTTACGGCACAGGACACCAAATTATGGGTGTACTATCAGGATGTGAGAGAAGAGATAGCGGATGTGCGGGTGCATGAGGATAAGGTTGTTTCCTTTGATTTAGCATGTAGTAAGACAGATATGCCAATAGGTGGGCAATTGACATTGGAAGATATGATACTGACCAACATAACCTATGATAACCCAGTGACACCGGTGATTTCCAAGTTAACCAAGCCTACGGCTACTTCTGGCTATATATATCATTTCTTACAGGATGGACAGGAGACGGATGTTTATACCATCAAGAGCGGAAAAAATGAGATTTCAGTTACATACGAGGGGCATGTGGAAAAGATATCAGTCACTGGAGTATCCAATCAGGTGAAAGATTATGAAATCAGTTGCAATGTGAAGGAAGTAGAATTGTATCAAAAGTCCAGTCTGGATATCAGTGAAGTGATGCTGGAGGATGTGGTTTATGCAGATGAACGTCTTGATGGGTACAAAGAGGAAATCGTCAAGAGTGGTTTTACATTTGTGGTAAACGGGGAAGAGACTGACACGGTGAAGTTAGAGGATGGGGAGAATACCATCCGTGTCAGATACAATGGTCTGGACAAAAAATTTACAGTAAAGGCATATGCACAGTCCATTGACCGAATTGAGGTAAGTTATTGTGGACCGGCTGTATATGAAGGCAATGAGGTTCCTAAGGATACTTCTGTTTTGTTGGTAACAGTGTACTACAAGCATCCGTATGAGGCTTCTGTGCTTCTCTCCAATTTTGAGGTAAGCTATGATACCTATCATATCGTGCCGGGAGAAAATAATGAGATTTATGTGAGATATAAAGGTGTCAAGTCCAGCAAACCGATTCAGGTGTTGGGACTGGCGGATGGTCTGAAAGAGATTAAAACAGTAGAATATCGTGGTTCCAACAAGACGGGAACCAGCTTGGAGAAAGACGATTTCTATGTAGAATTAGAATATCTGTCAGGAAAAGTTGTGACATCAGAGGAGAATCCTGCTATTTTAGACAGCCTTACCTTATCATCAGATAAATTGACAGATGGTGAAAACTGCATCAAGGTTGTGTATGATGGTGCATTGACTGGAGAAGTCAATGTAGTGGCAAATGCAGAGGGCATACGGGTTTCTGCTGCACCAGAGGCAAGTAAAAGACCAGACATTTCCACAGGAGGCAGTATTGTTTCTGATAATACGGAGACACCGAAGCTAACTATAGCACCAAATAATACAGTGATGCCAATGATGACTGTTGCACCGGGAAGTGTATCGGAAGTACCAGTTGTTACACAGACTCCACAGGAAACGGATTCTACTTCTGTAGTGCCTACCGTTTCTCCAGTGGCTCAGCCTCAGAAAGGAAGCAGCTTTACGGTGCAGGGAGTGAAATACAAGGTCAATAGTGTTACAAAGGAAGGTGGCAGTGTATCTGCCACAGGCTATGATAAGGAAGCGTCGAAGGTGAAATTGCAGACAGCAGTTTCCTTGAATGGATACCAGTATACGGTAACAAAGATTGAAAAGGGAGCGTTTAAAAACTGTAGTAAGTTGTCTGGAACCATCAGCTTGACCAAGAATGTGAAGGTGATAGGCGACAGTGCGTTTTATGGATGTAAGAATATCAAAAAAGTGGTATTCGGTTCTAATGTAACCCAGATTGGCAAGAGTAGTTTTTGCAATTGTAGCAAGTTGTCAACCATTCAGTTTAAGACCGGAAGCGTAAAGAAGATAGGAAAGAATGCGTTTAAAGGTATTTCTAAGAAATATAAGGTAAAAACCACAAAAGCGCTGAAAAAGACCTATGCAAAACGGTTGGAGGGTGCAATTTAAAATAAGGAATTTGTAGCAGGAAAGCAATCTGTTGTATGAGAGACTTCCTGCTACAGTTATGTAGTTACAAATCTTGTTTGCAGGAAAGTTTATAGTATGATTGAAGAGAAAGGAAGATTGAAGAATGGAACAAGAATATGTAAAGTTCTTAAAGTCGGATGCAATGATACTTACATACGAAATTGTAGTATTAATTGCATTGATTGTGGTGTGTATTGTTTTGTCTAAATGGCAGAAACGAATGCGAAGAGAGGATGAGCAAAAGAAAGAAAGAATTGAATGGGAACAACTACAGATTTCATTGCAGAATAATAGAAAATAGTAGAAAGGAGTAAAAAAAAATGGGATTTATAATTTCGGTTTATACGAAATTAGCGTTTAAAGAGTTTATTTTGCCATCAATAAATAATTCAGATTATGAAATTACATTAAGAAATAATTATTTTCAACTTCAAGAAGATATACAATTAAAATTAGAAGTATTAGATGGTGTATGGAGAATTAAAAAGAGTTTAAAATATTCAGGTATTGTGCAAGAAGGACAGGTATTGGAGGATAATACAATTATTTCTCTAATGACAGGACATGGAGAGGAAATTTCTATTATTCCGAAACATAATACATCTAATTTTCACGAATATAAAAAGTTCTCTTTAAAAGATGTATCTATAATTACAATAGGTAATGAGATAAATAATACCATTTGTTATAATTATTTGCGAATGGTATCCAGATGCCATGCCAAAATTGTGAAATGTGATTCTGGCTTTCGGATTGAAAACAATAGCGCCAATGGACTGTATGTCAATGCCATGAAAGTGGAAGGAAGTACGGAGTTGGAATTTGGCGCTCTGATTAATATTTTGGGACTTCATATGGTGTATCTAGGTGACATATTAGCAATCGATACGATGGAAAATGGTGTGTCTGTGGATGAGAGAATACTAAGACCTTGTGAGTTACAATTAGAGGAGACGGTTTTGTTGGATTCGCAACAGAGACTTCCAGCGGAAGCGAAAATGTATCACCGGGCGCCAAGAAATTATGAAAAATTGTATTCTGAGGTTATTGAAATAGAAGCACCACCACAAAAGCGTGAGGAAAAGAATGAACCGTTAATTTTAACGCTTGGACCTTCTATTACAATGGTTATTCCTATGTTACTGGGATATGCGTTTATGGGATATGCCTCAAAGATGTCTGGCGCGGGTTCCAATTTGATGATGTATTCTGGTGTTATTATGATGTTAGGTTCTGGTATATTTTCGGTTATATGGGCGCTTCTTTCTCTGAAACAGAAAAAAAAGGATGAGAAGGAGGAAAATGAATTACGGTTTCAGTCATATAGTCAGTATCTGCTGGAAAAAAAGCAGGAAGTGGAAGCTATTTATGAGGATACGATTCGAAAATTGGAGGAAACGTATCCAAGTGCAGATGCATGTTTAAATTATAATGAGAATAAGGGAGTTCTTTGGAATCGAAATCATACACATGACGATTTTTTAAGACATCGATTGGGCATTGGGGAGCTTCCTTTTCAAAGTAATATTGTAATTCCAAAGAAATCATTTTCTTTGCGAAAGGATGATTTGAAAGAACAACCACAGAAAATCAAAGATAATTTTAAGTCGTTATATAATGTGCCAATTACATTGGATCTTATGCAGCGAAAGATTATTGGAATTGTGGGAGGATCGAACAAGCAGAATGCGATTGATATTGTCAGACTTTTAAGTGTACAGATTGCAGCCAATAATTGTTATACGGATGTGAAATTAGCATATATTTATGACAATGAAACTTCGGATGATAATGGGCAATGGGATTTTGCAAGATGGTTTCCACATACTTGGTCTGAGGATAAAAGCACCCGTTTTATAGCAGCTTCAAAAGCGGATATGTCAGAAGTGTTGTATGAGTTGACTCGTACTATGAGAAGTCGTGAAGATGACGAAGGCATGTCTTTTAATGAAGAACGGATTCCAAAACCATATTATGTGGTTTTTGTATCTGATGTAGCATTGCTAGAGGGACAGAGCTTTAATAAATATATGAATAGTAAGGATCCAAGATATGGATTGACTACGGTTCTTTTGACAGACCGTCATGAGAAGCTGCCGAATGATTGTGAATTTATCATTGAAAATTCGGAAGATTTTTCGGGAATGTATGATGTTTATCAAAGTAGAAAAGAGCGTCAGCAGATTCAGTTTGATAAAGTGGATAAAAAACAGCTGGATATTTTTGCGCGACATTTGTCTTCACTGCATGTACCTGAGACGGAGGAAGGAGGAGAAATTCCGAATTCTATTACCTTTTTTGACATGTATAATATTAATCGCATCGAGGAATATCCGGTCAAAGAAATGTGGGCAAAATGTCGAACCTATGAAAATATTAAAGGTATGTTGGGGCAACGGTCTGGTGGAGCACCATCATATCTAGATGTTCATGAAAAATATCATGGACCACATGGTTTGGTGGCAGGAACGACAGGTTCTGGTAAGAGTGAGACATTACAGACGTATATTCTTTCACTTGCAATCAACTATAGTCCGGACGATGTGGGCTTTTTCATTATCGACTATAAAGGTGGTGGAATGGCGAATCTGTTTGACGGTTTGCCACACATGATTGGCTCTATTTCCAACTTGTCGGGAAATCAGGTAAAAAGAGCTATGATTTCTATTAAGAGTGAAAATAGAAGGAGACAGAGAGTATTTTCAGAAAATGGTGTAAATAACATTAATTTATATACAAAACTATATAAAAATGGAGAGGCGCATTTGCCAGTGCCACATCTGTTCATTATTATTGATGAGTTTGCTGAGTTAAAACGAGAAGAACCGGAATTTATGAAGGAATTGATCAGTGTGGCTCAGGTTGGACGAAGTCTTGGTGTGCATTTGATCTTGGCTACACAGAAACCTAGTGGTACTGTAGATGATAACATTTGGAGTAACTCTAAGTTCCGCTTGTGTTTGCGTGTGCAGGATAAAAGTGATAGTAAAGATATGCTACACAAAGAAGATGCTGCATTTATTACGCAGGCAGGACGTGGTTATTTACAAGTCGGTAATGATGAATTGTATGAGTTATTTCAGTCAGGATTTAGTGGAGCCATTTATTCAGAGGATATGGTGGTTACTACGAAAGATGTGGCAAAGATGGTTTCGCTGCCGGGTAAGGTAATTATGACGGGAAACAGTGTGAAGCAGTCTCAGAAAATGCACGCAGAATTATTGTGGATTACGAGATTGTGTCAATGTATTCAGCAGGCGTTATCATATATTTCAAGAGAAGAAACAAAGAATTTGCCGGATGCGGAAAATAAGATTATGTTTCTTATTGAAAAAATGTATCTGGTTATGAAAGAAAACAAGATTGACTATCCGGTAAGTGATTATAATACAGCCAGATTGAAAGATTTTATTGGAGTATATGGAGAGGCGACCGAACAGGCCACAGAAGAAAGTAATTTACCATCAGTTATTTTGAAGTTGTGCAGTTGTAACAATATTAAAATGCCACAGGCAAAGGAAAAGACTCAGCTTGATGTTACGATTGAGCATTTAGCAAAAGTAGCAAAAGAGAATGGTTATACCCATAATATGCAGCTATGGATGCCAGTGTTGGGTGAGAAGATTTATCTGGGTGAATTTGAGGAGTATCGTAGTACTGCATATGGGAATGGACAATGGAAACGTCCTGCAAAAGCGGGAAAACTGGAGGTTGTTATTGGTAAGGCGGATGATCCGGAAAATCAGAATCAGATGGCAGTAACTTTTGATTTTATCGAAAAGGGACATTTGGCAATTATGGGAAGTATTGTAACGGGAAGAAGTACCTTTGTACAAACAATTGCATATAGCTTGATACAGCGATATACTCCCGAATACGTGAATATATATGCACTGGACTTTAGTAGTAAATCTATGTCTGCGTTTGAGAATGCTCCTCAGTTTGGCGGTGTTATGTATGAGGATGATCAGGAAAAAATCAGTAAATTTATGAATATGCTGAATAGTATTATGGCAGAGAGAAAGCAAATATTAAAAGGGGGTAACTTCAAACAGTATATTGAGACAAATGGTCCGGTATTGCCTGCCGTTGTATTGCTGATTGATAATTATGGTGCCTTTAAAGAGAAAACCGGGGAGGCATATGATGAGTTTATGATTCGTGTTTCTAAAGAAGGAAACAGTTTGGGAATTTACATGGTAGTCACTGGTCAAAGTTATTCTTATGCGGATGTGACCGGACGTTTGGGAGAAAACATAGAATCCGTTTATTGTCTGGAGTATCCGGAATGGTTTTCTTATGTGGAATTTTTGCACACACCTCATTTTGATGTATTGCCGGAAAATGGTGTAAAGGGAAGAGGTTTAGCTAGAATAGGAGAAAAGGTTTTAGAGTATCAGGTTGCATTAGCATTGGAAGCGGATAATGACTATCAGCGTATTGAAAAGATAGAAGATGTGTGTCTTGATATGAAAGAACATTGGAATGGTGTTCCTGCAAGAGGCATTCCGACAATTCCAGAAAAACCAGTATGGTCAGAATTTGTGAAACTGCCATCCTATGAGAAACAAAATCTGGAGAGAGATAAAATTGCAGTAGGATACAACCAAAGCAGTGCAGATGTATTTAGTTTGAATACAAAGGACTTTTTCTGTTATTTGATTTGCGGAGCACCACGTACTGGAAAGACCAACTATATGCGTGTGATGTTGCAGTCTGTTTTAGAGAAAGAGGCAGATGTATGTATTATTGATGGACCGAAGAAAGAACTAAAGTTATACCAGAGTAAAGAGTGTGTAACATATTTGGATACCGAGGAAGATATTGTGCAGTATTTCTCAAATACATTGACGCCAATATTTGCACAGCGAAACCAGAGAAAATGGCAGTTACTTGATCAGGAGTGTGAGGAAGAAGAAATCTTTGAGACCATGGCAATGGAAGAACGGCCATTGTTTATCTTTATTGGAGATTTGCTGGAATTCCAGAATATGGCATATGGTTCGGATCAGGGAATGGATGCCTTTATGGAAAATTTGGTAGAAAAAGGAAGTTTGCATAATATTTACTTTATTTCTGAAATTTCTGTTAATAAAATGTCTCAGGCAGGAGCTTATCAGATGTTTAATATTTTTGCTTCTTATCAGACCGGTATTCATTTTGGTGGAAAAACAGAAGATAATTTAAAATTACCATTTGGTTACCTGTCTTACAATGAGAGTAGCAGGAAGGAGCCGGTTGGAGTGGGTATACTTCCGGGTGAAAGCAATTACGAGGGCGTACGAAAGATTGTAGTACCAATGGCTCGCAAATAAAAGGAAAGGAGATGGAAGTATGATATTGGTGGATATCAGTATTCCGGCATTAGACAATACGTTTGATTTTATGTTAGATGAAAATACGCCTGTGGATAAGATTATTATGGAAGTGATTGAAATGATTTCGAAGCAGACACATAGTGGAAAAATCAACCATACAGAAGAATTCATGCTGTATGATTGTAAAGGAAAACGTCGTTTGCAGCCAAATCAGACATTACATCAGACTGGAATTGAAGATGGCTATTCTTTGTTACTTGTGTAAAAAATAACAAAAATATGGTTAAAAATAACATTTTGTGATTAATAAGTAGAAGTATGTTATTATGTACATGAAATGGCATGAGAAGATTGAGGTGGAAACATGAGTGAGTTTGAAGTAGATACTGGACAGTTACAGCAAATGGCTGATACAATTGCTGGAAGGACAAAGGAAATGCAAGAAGGCGTAATGGAGCTTCGCATTGCAATGACCAAACTTAATCAAGGTTGGGAGGGCGAAGCCCATGAAGAATTTGTTCAATCTGTGGAGCAGGATTTAAAGGCATTAGAGAAGCTTATATCGAATATAAACAAGATTCATGATTTTCAAAATCATGCTATGCAGGATTATGTATCTTGTGAGAATAAGGTGGCAGAATATATTTTAGAACTGTAGAAAGGAGTGAAAAGAAATGGCAGCTGTTTCATTTACTGCATCTACAGCGGACATGAGAAAGCAGGCAAGGCGCATTTTCAGTATTATTGCTGGACTTCGTACAGACTTTTCTTATGTGAAGGAACAGATGTCTGACAGTGACTCCTATTGGTCAGGAATTTCAGGACGGGCAAATCGTTCTTTGATGTTGCAGATGGAAGATATGGCAGAGAAAATATTTGACAGACTGGAGAATTACCCGAATCACTTGTTTGAGATGGCAGGTGAATATGAGAAAATAGAGGGTGAAGCTCTTACATTGGTGAATATGCTTTCGGGAAATGTGCTAAGGTGATACGGGAGGTGTGCATTTGAAGAAGGCAGAAATACAGTTTAATTATGAAGAAACGATGATTGTAGTGAAGGAAATACAACAATTATCTAAACAGGTAAAAGAACAACAGCAGTTACTTGAAAATAGTCGCAAAGTTTTGCAGAAAGAATATTGGACTAGTCCAAATGTTAGTATGTACATAAATAAAATGCAAGAGAGAGAAAATGCAATGGAGAGGATAGCTGAAAAAATGAAACTTTTATCTGAAGTGATCCGATTATTGGCAGAAAATCTCAAAGAGACAGAGGAAGAAATTGTACAGTTAATGGAAAAGTTGCAAGAAGGTAAATAAAATATATGACTATACTAGGAGGATAACATATGAGTAATAGTGTAACAATTAAGGCACAGACCCAAAATATTAGCGATGCTGTGGCAACACTGAAAAAGAAGATTAATGAAATTCAAAATATTGTAGTTGCATTAAACAGAGCAGAAAAGCAATTGAGTTCTTATTGGTCTGGTGGTGCCCATGACGATTTTGAAACAGCATTTCAAAGTGATATTAATGAGATTGGAAAGTTTCTTAAGGAAGCGAGAGATTATCAAAGAGATTTAGAAGAAATTGTTAAGAACTACGAAGAAAATGAGGAAGAACTTGTCCAAAAGTTGAGCAATCGTTCATATGGGAAGTAAATAAAGGAAGATAGCAAACAGGGTTAGAGTAATCTAACCCTATTCTTCGTGTTGTAGAAAAAATTCTAATAGGTGGCAGTTACATAATGTATGGAATAGAAGTGAGTTCATTAGAAAAGAAAGGAACAGACTATGAGACAGATAAAAAAATATATTGGAATTTTACTGATTTTAGCAGTTTGTATTTGTACAAATTTCAATGAGAGATGCGTCATAAAGGCAGAGGACGTGGCGTCCGAACAAATTACGGATGCGAAAAAGGGGATTCTGGAGATACAGTCGGGAATTGTAGCAAAAAATGGTGAATTTTATGCTATAAAGAATTCAAGTGGTTTTCTTGTAAGTAACAGTAGTGATGGAGTTTATGTGGTTACGACTAGCAAGACGGTAACGTTGACAGCAAAACAAAAAAAGAAGTTCTGTAAGAAACACAAAATAAAGGTAGAGAATTCCGGTTCTGAAGTGGAAACTAAGATTTATGCTATCGTAGAAGGGGATGTATTTACTGAATTAACCATACGTGCGGATAGTGAAGAGGAAAATTTTTGTCTTTTGGAGGCAGAAGATGTATTTCAAGAGAAGAATTCGCTTCCGCTGGAAAATCAGGAAGAGGTGTTGATTGGAGACACTGTTTATGCGTTGGGGTTTGCAAAACAGGATGAGAAGAAGTTGAGTTATCTGGAGGAAAATGTAGAAATTCATGCAGGAACTATTGAAGATAATGGAGCAAAACTTGGAAAGGGAAAGTATTTACAGCATTCGGTTATCATTGATTCGGATAATAGTGGAGGAGTTTTATTATCAGCAGATGGATATGTGATAGGTATGAATGATGGTGCATTAACTGATAAAAAAAAGAACAGTTATTATGCATTGCCAATCACAAGATTGATTTCTATTTTAGACAATTATGGTATTGAGTATATGAATCGCCAGCTTAATGAAGCGTATGAATCCTTTGAAAAAATATATTCTCGTTGTGAAGCAGAGTACAATTCTGGAAAATATAAAGATATTTCTATGACAGAATTGGGAGATTTGCTGGATAATTATGGGGAAGTTATGAAAAAAACAGAAATGTATTCTATAGAAGACCTACGCTCAATGCAGAAGCAGTTAGAGGATGCGGAAGCACTGTTACAATTAAAAATGACAAAAATTCGAATTGTCCAGATTGCAGTTGGAGTGGTCATTGGTATTTTTTTCGTGTGGATGCTTGTTTTGTTGATTTCTATTAATAAGAAAAAAAATAAGGCAGAAACGAAAACAAAGAAGAAAGCAGTACAGAATAAAAGTGGCAATAACGAGAATGTGCAGGAAACTGGTGATTTTGTATCAGAGTCGGAAATTAAAGTGAAAAAAATTCAGATGCCTCAAGGAAGTGTCAATGTTTTTTCTAATCAAAGTTATGGTAAGCAGCCAAGTCGTCAGGTTTCGGGGAGACAGAGCTGGGAAAATGAGGATGAGCGAACCGTAATGTTACAAGGGGATGAGAATGAGCAAACCATGATTTTGCAGACTGCATTCTATGCAGGTGAGTATTGCCTTAGGAGAATTAAGAATGGAGAGTGTATTTCCATTAACCAAATAGAGACAATTATTGGAAAAAGCAGAGAACAGGCAGATTATGTCATTGTAGACAATAATGCAATCAGCCGGGTGCAGGCAAAACTTCTGTGGGATAATGGAAATTACTATCTACAGGATATGAATTCTGCAAACGGAACATTTGTTAATGGGCAGAGAATTGATGGGAAAGGCGTCAAGTTGGAGCTACACGATATGATTGCATTGGCAGATGAACAGTTTGAGTTTCTACTGCAAGGAGGTACAGGAAGTGGTCATTAAAACAAATATAGAGCAGATGAAAAAAATTGGAGAGCAGGAAAAGGAAATTGCGAAGAGATTAGATTCATACAGTAAAACACTGGAGCAGCAAAGGATGCAGCTTTTTAAGAATTACAATGAGGATGAAACGAATAAAATCATTTGCAGAGCTATAGAACAATTGGAGAGTGACTTAAAGCAGGAGAGCAGGAAAGTGGATGTTATGGGGCAAATGCTTTGCAAGATTTCTGATACATACAAAAATACAGAACATGGGATTTACGAACAAAAACCAATATTGAAAGAGGAATAGGCGAGTAAGTATTAGTGCAGAAAAAGGGTTAATTTATAATATAATAAGACAAATATTACAAAAATCTTGCAATTTATTACAAAGTATTGAAAAAATATAAAAAATTGATATAATAAAATGCGTAAGGAACAGCAATAAGAAATGAGTTTTCTTCGGAATGATAGTAAAAATACTAGAAAACCCGATTGAGACAATTATTACAAAAAGCATGTAAAATATTACATAGATTACAAAAAGTATGAAAAAATGATAGAATGTTTTTTGTAAGGGACGTCAAATGTTGAACCTTATGCGCAAAGATTATAATTTAATCGCGAAGCAAAAAAATAGGAACATGGTTAGAGTGTTCTATGAACAACAACCTAAATGTGAATGAAAATTAAGGAGGATTTTTTATGGCATCAGTAACAGTGAAGGTACAAACAAATGAATTAACAAATGCAGCATCAACAATTAAAAACAAAGTAACAGCACTTCAGAATGTGGTAACAGCGTTAAATAATCAGATTAAAACATTGAATACATATTGGACTGGTGATGCACATGATGCGTTTGAAACAGCAATTAACGACGATATCAGAGAGATTAATGATTTTATTAGAGAAGCACAAGATTATCAGAAGGATTTGACAACTATTGCGTCTGCATATGAAGCAGCAGAGAATGCCAATAAATCAAAATTATCAAACAGATCATACAGCAAATAATAGATTGAATTAGGAAAGTGAGGAATTTAAAATGGCAAATATTACATTTACAGTTGACACAGCGAAGGTAAGATCAGCAGCAAATCAGGTATCAAACCAGATGGAAACTTTAGAGAGTACAGCAAATGAACTTGTGGCAGCAATTCAAGCATTAAATGGTAAAAAGTGGACAGGTAAAGCACAGTCTACAGTACAGAGTAAGTGTACAGACTTTAAAAAAGGCATTAAGACAATGAAAAACAGACTGAATGAGGAAGTTACGGAATTAAAGGCTGTAGCAAGCAAATATGAGACCACTGAGACAACAAACGTTAGCACTGCAAAAAACAATTTGAATGGTAATGTGGTGAAATAAATAATTAAAAAAGGAGGGTTAGTTTTTGGGGCTAACCCTTTTTTTGTGCAAGTAGTGAGAAAAGCGAGTGCTTGCATGAAGATTTGACTAGCATCGCGATAATCTGAGAAACTTGCAAAGAATGTTTCTCATGATTGATTATATGCCCTAATATGGGGAGATAGATATAGGAAACGAAACGATTTTTTTTATTGAAGAAAGGATACAACGTGATGAAAAAACGATGGGTTAAGAGTTTGATTGCTATGTTGCTTGTGCTAATTATGGTGGTGCCAAGTCAGACGGCAAACGCACAGGTACAAGATATTCAAAGAATGAATGTTGCCAAAGTCGAAAACAATGATGTTGCATGGGAAGATGATATGTTATCTATGACATCGACAAACAGCTTTGGAAAAATGATACAAAAGACTATGACTCAATATAATCAGGATACAGAAGAGAATGCTGGAAATAAAGTGTTTTCAGTAGATGTGTCTGGAAAAATTGCAAAAGTAAGTTTTCAGACTGATCAGGATTGTACATTGATTGTAGGTATCTATTCAGAAGATGGAACAGAGCTATTGGCAGTAGGAGAGAAAGAAGTATCTAGTGAGGAAACAGAAGTAAGTGTTACCATTGATACCGATTCTATGCCGCAATATTTTTATATTCGAGCTGAGTTAGTATCTTCAAAGTTAGGGTGTGTAGTTGGACAGGAATATACCAGTCCTATGTATACACAGGAAATGCAGGAGTTTTTGTCAAAAACAACGGAAGATTTTGACGAGGATTTGGTACTGAATTTAGATGATGACACCACAACTAACTTTGGTGTATATTCTTCTGATGTCATCCTTATTGAACAGCAAGGAGATAAGGATCAGGTTTCATCCAGTAATGATGAGACAGGGACTTATGTATTTACAAACATAGATGATCAAATTTCTGATTTGGAGAAAGGTGATATCTTTGCATATGATTATTCCGATGAGGATGGGACGGAGACCATTATTGTAAAAGTGGATAATATTGAAATTGATGGAACAACAGCTACTATTACAGAAGATGAGAATATTGAACTAGACGAAGTGTTTTCTTATCTGAAGGTAGATGGTACATCTACGGGAGAGAATGCAACTGTTGATATGAGTGAGAGTGATGAAATCTTTCGCTATAAAGATAGTAATTCTGAATCTGATTTTTCGAAACAATCTGTAGATATTGATGGAGGAACTAGTCATACTTCAGAGTTTGAGATAGAAGACGATTCGATTTCTGGTAGCTTGGCTTTAGCTATTGCTATGAATCTAAAAGTATACATTGGATGGACACATTATTATGTGGAATTTAAAGCAGATATATCAATTGAGCTTTCTTGTGAGATTAGCGCAGAATTTAAGAAGGAAGATATTGAGATTGCAAAATTAAAGATTCCAGTTGTGAGTGGAATTTTTGTGAATTTAAAGCCTAAGCTTGATTTTGAGGCCAGTGCCAAAATTAGTATGAGTGCTACTTGGAGTGCAACACTTGGTTTTGCACAAGACTCTGACGGAGGATATAGTGATTTGAATTCTAAACCTAAATTGACACCGGAATCGGATTGGAAAATTGAAGGGGAAATAATCATTAGATTTAAGTTTGAGACGGATTTAGCAGTTATAGACGAAGACCTTCTTTCAGCAGGTGTAACAGCGTCTGCGGAGATTATTGTTAGTGCATCTTTGCCTTTGGTAGAAGATGATTCGCATGCTTGTAAAGCATGTATTGAGGGAGACATTACATTGAAATTGAATGTCTCAGTAGAAGTTGAAATTGGACCTTTTACAGATACCCATGATATTTTTCCAATAAGTATAAAGTTGGGAGATTATTATTTTTCTATTGATCATTTGGAATTTGGATTGGGAACTTGTCCGTATAAGACTTGTGAGATAACCTTAAAATTCAAGGATCAGGATCGTAATATATTAACTGATACAGGTGTAAACTGGACGATAGATGGTTCACGTACGGGTGATACCACAGATTCTTCAGGTACGGTTACGTTTCCTATGGCAAATGGAACATATGTAGTTACCATTAGTGTGCCAGGTTATAAAGAACAGTCGCTTAATATGATTGTGGATTCTCAGTCAAAAACTTATGATATAGTTCTTGAAAAAGAAGAAGATGACGAGAAAGAGGATGACAAGAAAGAAGACGATTCTCAGAAAGATGATGAGAAAGAAGATTCTTCTAACCAAGATAAAGATACTACCGGAATTGCAATCAATGCAACGAATTTCCCAGACACTAACTTTAGAACTTATGTACAAGAGAATTTTGATTTCGATTCGAACCAGTATTTAAATGAAGAAGAAGTAAGTGGTGTAACTGATATTTTAGTGGGAGATAGTAGCATTTCAAATTTAAAGGGTATTGAATACTTTACCAATTTGGAAGCTTTGCATTGCGGAAACAACAACCTTTCATCTTTAGATGTAAGTAAAAATACAAAATTAAAGACCTTATCTTGTTATTCAAATAGTCTTTCGGCTTTAAATATTAGTAGCAATAGCCAGTTAGAGCAATTAGATTGTAGTGATAACAAATTGACAAGTTTAACGGTAAGCAATAACAGTAGATTGGAAGAATTATGGTGTGATAATAATAGTCTTTCAAGTTTGAATGTAAGTAGTAATAGCAATCTTGTAAGATTAAGTTGTACCGGTAATAGCATTAAAGCAATCAACATTAGTGGAAACAGCAAATTGGAATATTTTGCATGTGATCCGGATGTGGAAGTTACAGATTCCCAGGGAGTATATACTGCAAATCTTCGGATAAAGAATTTAAAGAAACAGAATGTGTCAAATGGAAAAACTGCAACTTATACTGGTCTTAATCCAAATGAAACTTATATGTTCTATGTATTTAAAAAAGGAACTGTATATGGAAATGGAATAGAAGCCAAGGATTTGTGCTACTTACAACAGGTAACTGCAGATGCCAAAGGAGAAGTGAGCATTAATTATACGTCAAATGCCGAGGAAGGATTTGCAAAACTGGTTGGTAAAACCATAGACCTAAAAGAAATTACTGCAACTGCAAAAGATTTACAGTGTAATGGAAAGTTAAGAGAAACTCAGGTTTCTGCTAATTGTGGTTCTTATATTTTGGAGGAAGGAAAGGACTACACGGTTTCTGGTGATACAACTGCTAGAGAACCTGGAACTTACACCATTGAATTAACTGGTATAGGAGAATTTTCGGGTACATATAAGATAAACTATAAGATTACCGATGATGAGGTACCTACAGTTACACCGACGGTTACAGTTACACCAGAGGTTACGGTTACACCGAAGATTACAAGCACACCGGAAGCTACAGCTACTTCAGAGATTACAAGCACACCAGAGATTACAGCTACACCAGAGGCAGTTGTAGAAAAGATTGTAATTACAGGAAGTACAAAGAAAGTAGCTGCAGGAAAGAAAATTAAACTTACTGCGACTGTTTGGCCAAAGGATGTAGTTGGTGAATTGAAATGGACATCAAGTATGCCAAGTTGTGCATCTGTAGATCAGAACGGTGTAGTAACAACTAAGAAAGCAGGTATTGGTTCTAAAGTAATTATATCGGCAACTGCTTTAAATGGATATGGTATGTCTGCTTCTTATGAGATTACAATTATGAAAGATGCAGTAAAGAGTGTGAAGCTGAAAGCTGCGTCTAAGACTGTAAAGGCTGGAAAAAAAGTTAAGATAAAGGCGACTGTAAAGACGACAGGAAGCGATGCGTATAAGGCATTAAAGTGGACATCATCCAATAAAAAATATGCGACAGTCAATAGTAAGGGAGTAGTGAAAACAAAGAAAGATGGAAAAGGAAAGACAGTGAAGATTACAGCCACTTCTTTGGATGGAACGAATAAAAAGGCAACTATTAAGATTAAGATAAAATAAGATGATGTGAATATAAAAGGGATATTTCTCTTCTTGAGAAATATCCCTTTTAGTATGTGTTAGTATGGCATTGTCAAAAGAGTAGAAGTTTGTTGTTTTACAGCAATTTTTCATTGCTGATAGAAAAAAAATAGGCTATAATACATGTGAATGTAAATACATATATATGATGAAAGTAATTGAAGTGATTGGAGGAAGAGTGGAAAAGTGGATAAATTACAATGTGTCGCGCTCTGCAGTGTTGGAAAAGAGAGAAAGGTTAATCAAGATAATGTTTATCTAAATGGTATATATAAGAGCGAGAGGGAGGAAGCCTTTTTTGAGCAGGATATACAAGAGGCTACAGGTAGTTATATATATGGGGTAGTAGATGGTATGGGTGGGCTTTGTTATGGTGAAGAGGCTGCGTATACAGCGGTATCTGAATTAAAAAAATATGTAGATGATAAACAAAAAGAAAATAAGATAATTTCTGGCAGAAGAGCGATACAGCATATGAATCAGGCTGTATGTATATTGGGAAGAGAGAGAAAGGCACCAGTTGGGAGTACAGCCACGATTTTAAAATATGAGAATAGGAAGGTACGTATCTACAATGTGGGAGATAGCAAGGCATTCTTGTTTCGGAATGGTAGTATGAGGCAGTTGTCAGAGGATCATACAGAAAAAGAAAGTTTCATGCGCATGAAGGAAGAAATGGGTATGACCGATTTTGCATTTTCAGGTAATGGATTGACACAGTATCTGGGGGTGGAAGAGGATGAATTTCTTTTAGAGCCGGGTATCACGGAGAATATTGAGATTGAGGATCAGGATATATTTTTGTTGTGCAGCGATGGTTTGACTGGAATGGTTGCTTCCGAAGATATACTTCAGGTAATGTTAGAACCCATTGTCTTGGAAGACAAGGTAAAGAAGTTGGAGCAGATTGCCATGGATGCAGGTGGAAAAGATAATATTACGATTCTTTTATTGACATTGTGTGAGACGATATAGGATAAGAAATAAAGGCGTTAAGTTACTTTAAAGGTGGAATGAACAGTATGTTACGTATTGCAATTTATGATAAAGACAAGAAGATGCAGACACAGCTTTTAGATTACATTGCAAAGGATATAGATATTGAAGATGATTATATAACAGAATGTTTTTATGATTTAGAGTTTATAAAAAGAAGAATTGACGAAGAAGATTTTAAATTTAATTTAATTTTTATTGAAGTAGGACAAAGTGAAGCGGTTGGTTTTGAACTTGCACAGTGTATTCGTAATCAAAATATAGATATAGATATATTTTTTCTTGCGAATACTATAGACCATGTGGAGGAAGCTTTTCGATATCGTCCAGTCAATTATTTGATAAAACCCATAGAATTTGATCGATTTCAATATGAGATGAAACAATATTTGCAGGAATTGCAAAGTTGTCAAAGGGATGTGCTTTTTGTAAATGTACAAGGGAAACAACAAGTGATTCCGTTGCATACAATTGCCTATTGTACCAGTAATGGCAGAAAGATAGGTGTGTTTTTTTCTAATGGGAGTGAAGAAATCTGGTATTATGGAAAATTGTGTGAGTTGGAAGAAAGTTTGCGCAAATATGATTTTATACGTTGCCATCAGAGTTATTTAATAAGTGGTAGTAAGATTACAAGTATTGATAGTCAGTATGTTTGTGTGGGACAGGAATACATTCCGATTAGCAGAAAATATGCAGAAAATCTAAAGGTAAATTGGGAAAGATTACAGAGGAAGCGTCAAAGTGGTGCAATGGTTGCAGAAATGGGAAGTTTTGAGGATGTATTAGTCGACGAAGAGGATGCGACATGGATTGGAAATACATTGTTGCCAACAAAACAGCGTGCATCCAAGGATATTATGAAATACGGGGTTGTAGTTGGAATACGTGGGAGCAGACAGGGTATTTCTTACCGGATATATGAAGGAGAAGAGATTGCCATTGGCAGAGACAGTAAGCAGTGCCAGATTGTGATTGGTTCTGGTCCTATAAGCAGGAGACACTGTTCTATTAAATTTGATATGGGAGAACAGTGTTTTTATGTGCAAGACCTTTCTACGAATGGGACATATATTACAGGCATGGGAAGGCTGCAATCAAAGTGTTGGGTAAAGGTAGAAAAAGATTCTATACTAAAGCTCATAAATGATGACTATGCTTTTGTTTTGACATAATTTTGCTAAAGAGAAAGATTGATTTCTTCATAGATGCGGGAAGTGTGGATTACAGGAGAGAATTCCTGTTTAGAACGAAGCGATGGAAGGATGAAAAAGAATGAAGAGAATTAGAAAAGAGAAAGTATTAATCGGAATGCTTTGTTTGATAATTTTTGTTGGGAATACATATATGCCAGGTATGTGTTTTCAAACGCAGAATGTGGAACAGAAATGTGTGTTGAGAAAGACCCAGGCGGAGATAAATACGGTAGTGGATTTTGAAATTGTGGCAGAAAACAGAGCATATGTGGGGACCGTGCTTAATGTGGTTTCTATTACTCTACGGAATGTACGTTATGCAGATGGCACTGTGCAGGATTCAGTATCTTCTGGTTTCTATTTTATTGACAGTAAAGGAAAAGAGTCCAATTCTTATGAAATTACTAAAATGGATAATCAGATTACCGTTATATATGATGGATGTATGAAGTCCTATGATGTGACAGGAATTATCCCAGAAAATCTGAAGATTGAAGCGGATTATGTGGGAGGTAGTGTGTATGCAGGTGAGGAGATTGATGTAACTTCCATACTATTAAAAATGAATCCTAATATAGAAGGAATGTTGAAATATGAAGTGAAAGGATCTGAAAAAGATATTAATTTGGAAGATTATACAATTCAAGTAGGGAATAATACTATTTCGGGAACATACGATTTTTACGAAACGGATCAGGAAATTCCATTTACTGTTATTATTACAGGAAAGGAGAATCCAGTACAAAAAATGACGGCAACGTATAAAGGTGCCGGTAAAGTGGATACAAAAGTCACACCGCAGGATTTCCAGATTGAGCTGACATTGGAATCTGGTAAGACAGTAAAATCTGATATTGATTCATCTATCTATGATCATATTGTTCTATCTGGTGATACGTTGTTGGTAAACGGTGTGAATACAGTACATATTGTGTATGCAGATAGCGAAATCAGTACAGACTGCAAGATTGATTTATCTGGAGTACCTATTGTGGTAAAACCGGGGCAGACAGCAACATCGATACCAGGAACCAATACACCAAGTCAGACAGAAACGCCGGTACCAGGAACCAATACACCAAGTCAGACAGAAACGCCGGTACCAGGAACCAATGCACCAAGTCAGACAGAACCAGGAAGTGTGACGCAGGAACCTACTCCTACAATTGAGCCCTTGATTGCAAGAACACCAGACGTTACAGAGGAACCAACTACCACGCCTAATGTAACGGAAATGCCTAGTGCGACTTCCATACCTGCTGTGGAGGTGGGAAAAAAGTATACGGTATCTGGCATATGTTACAAAGTGACTTCCTATGGAAAGAGTGCAAAAAACAAAACTGTTACAATTACAGGCTATAAAAAAACTGCAACAAAAATAGTTTTAAAAAACACAGTTTCGATACAAGGGAACAGTTTTCGAGTGGTCAGTATAGAAAATAGTGCATTTAAAAATTGTAAAAAAATAAAAGGGAAATTAGTAATTCCTAGTTATGTCACTAAGATTGGAAATTATACGTTTATGGGATGTTCTAATGTCCAGAAAGTAGAGTTGCCAAAAAGTGTGAGGAGAATTGGGAAAAAAAGTTTTTATAATTGTAAAAAACTGGATGATTTTTGGTTTAAGGGAAAGACCATAGATTATGTGGGTGCGGATGCATTAAAAAAACAAAAAGAAGGAAGAATTATAGCTTTTCCACCAGGAAGAAAAAAGTATTATTCTCAAAAATTGAGAGGAAAATATTGATGAATTACAGTAGAAATTACGGGGTGCAGATATGGAATCAGTTTTTAAAGAATGGAAAATACAAGAGTGTATAGGTGAAGGTGCTTTTGGAAAAGTATATAAGATTGTGAGAGAAGAATTTGGTCATACATATGAAGCTGCATTGAAAGTTATAGAGATTCCTCATAATCAGGCGGAGTATAATTCTATAAAGAATGAGACAATGGACCAAACAGAAGTAGATGACTATTTTAAAAGTATGGTCGAAGATATCATTAAAGAATTTACGTTGATGTCTAAATTGAAAGGAAATTCCAATATTGTCAGCTATGAAGATCATGCGGTTGTAAAAAAAACAGATGGGTACGGATGGACGATTTATATTCGGATGGAGTTGTTGACAAGTTTATTTCAACACGCAAAAAGTGTTAGTATGACCAATTATGACGTGCTTCAATTGGGAATCGATGTATGTAAAGCGTTGGAGGTATGTCAGAATTATCACATTATTCATCGGGATATAAAACCAGACAATATATTTGTATCAGATATAGGTACTTATAAACTGGGGGATTTTGGGATTGCTAGAGAATTGGAAAAGACTACAGCAGGTCTGTCTAAGAAGGGTACCAAAAGTTATATGGCACCAGAAGTGTACAAAGGCATGGAATATAATTCCACAGTGGATATTTATTCTCTTGGGGTTGTGTTATATCGTTTTATGAATGATAACCGGGTTCCATTTGTACCATTGCCTCCTCAGCCTGTAAAGTATGCAGACAGAGAGCGGGCAGATATCATGCGTATGAGTGGACAACCTATGCCTGCACCAGCTAAGGCTAGTAAAGATTTTACAGAGGTGATATTAAAGGCATGTGCATATTTGCCGAAGGACAGATATCAAAATCCGACTGAAATGAGAATGGCGTTGGAACGGGTTAAGGCTTTGGGAGAAGTAAAAGAAAATTTATTTCATGGAGAAAATGCCCCAAAAGTACAGTCCAGAATTGAGGAGGAAACGAATTCTTCATTGATAAATAGCATGCAGTCATCACCAGTTGGTGCAACGAATGGAAAAGTGCAAGTGAAGTTTTCTACTTCTAGTGCAGAGGCAGATGGACATACGGTGTTACTGCAACAGGAGGGTCCAAAGGAGGTACATGCGGTTTTGCCAGAACAGGAAGAGGCACATACTGTTTTGTTGCAACAAACTGATGCCGAAGAGGAGGGAACTAGATATCTTTTTCAACCAGCTTATAAGATGGAAAAACAGCAGGAATCATTGTTAATTGACCATGATAAGATGGAGCAGCAGGCGTTGGCAGAAGTGGATAAGCAGGTATTAAGTGAATTAGAGTCTATTGAATTGGATGAGTCTGTTATATTGGAGGTAGATACAAAGAAGAAGGTACGATTGGCAGTTGGAGCAACGCTGGTGTGCTTATTTTTGGTGACAATTGTGGCTGTGTTAGTGACAAAAGAAAAAGGGAATGAGAACAAGAAGCAGTTATTAACAGCTTCACCGACAGTTACAGTAATAGTAGAACCGACTAAAGAACCAACAGAAAAGCCGACAGTGAAACCGACAAAGAGGCCAACAAAGGAACCAACGAAAAAGCCGGTAACACCGACAAAAGCGCCGGTTGTGGAAAATGCGCCGGTGAAGACTAATGCACCGGTTGTAACCAATGCACCAGTTGTAACCAAGACACCTGAGAAGAAACAGGAAGAGAATGGGTCCGATGTATTTAACGGAAGTAGTGAAAATGGCGGGAATGATGTTTTACAAGGAAGAGAAGAATAAAGAAAAATGTTTTTGGGCCTGTTTATGTGAACAGCCCTGTTTTCGGAACTTATTAGTAGACATTAACCCTATAGACATAAAAAATGAAATATGATATGTTAAAGTAATCAAATAAAAGGAGGACATTTGCATGATGAAGAAGTATATGGAAGAGGTTTGCGCAGCATAGGCTGTCATAATTTTGATAGCCTATGTATTCTAATTACAATTTGTATTTAGGAGGCAAACACTTGGGCTATAAAAATGGAAATGAAATATTGCCAAATGAGTTGATAAAACAGATTCAAGAGTATGTAGACGGTGAAAATATCTATATTCCTAGAAAAGAAGAAAATCGGAAAGATTGGGGAGCAGATACGAAAACAAAAGTGGTACTTAAAGCGCGAAATATGGAGATATACAGAAAGTATCAGAATGGGTATCGTGTTGTGGATTTGGCAGCGGAATACCATATTTCTACACAAGGAATCTATAAAATATTATCAAGGCTGAAGGTGAAACAGTAGAAAGACAGCGTATTGCAAACTTAGTAATACGCTGTTTTTCTACTGTTTGATTAGAATTGTATAGTTGCTATCTGTGAAGATATATTATGGGTATAATAGAAATAGATGGTTTGGATTACCATAGTTTTCTGCGTTGGGTAATGTGGAAAACATAAATAAAAAGTACAGAGATTAGGGGGAAAACCAAATGATAACAAGCAATAAACGTATTATAAAAAGCATGGGAAAGAAATACGAACAAGAAGCACTGGATTTTGTAGAGAAGGTATTTACTGCATGGGAAAATGAAAAAGAAGGAAAATTAGTGAGAAACCTTGTAGAAGAAATAAGACAAAACCGTTTTTATTTACAAGATTTAGAGCTGATTATGGTGGATGAGAAAGATTCTATCATTGGATACGTTATGTTTTCCAGATTTCATTTGCAGGGAAAATATGAGGAACAATTGTTACTGTTGTCACCAGTAGCAGTAAAAACAGAATTGCAAAGACAGCATATTTCTAAAGAATTGATTGAGTTTGGATTTGAGAAAGCAAAAGAGATGGGATATGAGGTAGTGATTGTGGAAGGAAACCCAAGAAATTATAATGCCAGAGGGTTTCGGACTTCGTGTGATTATGGTATTACGGCAAGTCCAAGTATCCAGCTTCCGGCACCAGAATGTTTGATGGTAAAAGAGTTGGTGGACGGAGCTTTAGAAAATATGACGGGAATAGTAGAGTATTCGGATTATGAATGTTTAACATGATAAATCATGTATGGAGGAAACAACAACCGGGAAAAGTAGGATTTGTATATATATTCTATCTGTTTTCGAAAAATGGATTGTTATGGTTGTTTAAAAGGTACAAAAAGATGAGCGAATATAAGCGAAAATGATTGAATATTGACAAAAATAGTGTTATTCTAATAATAGAATATACCATAAGTTGTACGGTGATGCAAAGGAGGTATGCGCTATGATTAGTTTTATACTATGTTTGTTGCTGTTAGTTGGCGGCTATTTTATCTACGGAAAAATTGTTGACAACACATTTGCCCCTGATGATCGTGAAACACCGGCAGTGCGTATTAACGATGGTGTTGATTACGTGGTTATGCCCCAGTGGAAATTGTTCCTTGTACAGCTTTTGAACATTGCAGGTCTTGGGCCGATTTTCGGAGCGATGCAAGGCGCTCTTTGGGGCCCGGTTGTATTCCTATGGATTACATTTGGTACAATTTTTGCAGGTGGCGTACATGACTATTTTTCAGGAATGCTCAGTGAACGTAATGATGGAGCATCCATTGCCGAAGTAACCGGTATTTACATGGGCAAGATTATGAAGAACGTCATGCGTGTATTCAGTGTAGTGCTGCTTATTATGGTTGGTACGGTATTTGCAGTTGGACCAGCAGGACTGATTACTACTTTGATTGGAAACTCTGGTGGAGCTGGTATGCTGACAAATGTAAAAGTATGGACGTTTATCATTCTTGCATACTATTTTATTGCCACATTCGTATCCATTGATAAGATTATTGGTAAGATATATCCTTTATTCGGAGTATGTCTGATTGTTATGGCATTAGGTGTAGCGATTGGTATCTTTACCAATTCTGATTATGTGATTCCAGAAATTTGGAATAACTTTACGAACATGCACCCAAGTGCAACACCTATTTGGCCATTTATGTTTATTACGGTGGCATGTGGTGCGATTTCTGGTTTCCATTCTACACAAAGTCCATTGATGGCACGTTGTATGAAGAGTGAAAAACAAGGGCATTTCGTATTCTATGGTGCTATGACAGCTGAGGGTGTAATCGCTCTTATCTGGGCAGCAGCAGGATGTTCTGTTTATGAAGTGACTGGTGGATTGAGTACAGGACTTACAGAGGCACTTGCAGGAGGACAGTCAGCTGCTATTTATGATGTATGTTCAAAGACAATGGGTGGTGTAGGAATTGCGCTTGCTATGATTGGAGTTATTGTATGCCCTATTACATCTGGTGATACTGCATTCCGTTCCGCACGTTTGACCATTGCAGATTGGTTTGGCATTAATCAAAATAAGTGGAAGAATCGTCTTATGCTTTGTGTGCCAGTGCTTGGCGTAGGTGCAATTATCAGTCAGCTTGACTATTCTATTGTATGGCGTTACTTTAGCTGGACTAATCAGACATTGGCTATGATTGTACTTTGGACAGCCAGTATGTTCCTATATATGGAAAAGAAAAATTACTGGATTACTGTTGTTCCAGCAACGTTTATGAGTGCTGTTTCCATTACCTATTTTGTGGCAGCAGGTGAATGTTTGAATCTTGGTACAGCTATTGCATATCCGGTTGGTATTATTGCAGCTATTGCATTTTTAGGAATTTTCTTGTTCGTGATTAAAACACGTAATCCAAAGCCAGATTATAGCAGTGCAAAGAAGTAGGATAGAAAAAGAAAAACCGCCGCAAAATTTTTTGCGGCGGTTTCATTTCATCTAAAGAGGGGGGATTTTTATGGCAATTGCTACGAAGGCATTAAGTTGTGAAACATTAGAGAAAAGTGTATTGCAGGATGATAAAAAGAAATGTAAATTATTTGGACCATGTGGTGTGGGACAAAAAGCGTTGTATCTGAATAGCTTTTATGTGGATCGCATATATTATGTACCTTTTTCAGCTGTAAAACGAGTGTTTAAGCGTGTGGCAATGAGTAAAGGAGGATTTACTGGTAAGGGAATGTTTGCAACGTTACCATATCTGGTAGTTGTTTATGATGATGGAACGGAGAAACAGTGTTTGTTTAAGCATGAAGAGCATGTGGATGAAATGCTTGCATATATTGGAAAGCAGCATCCAGACATTCCGCTTTTAAGCGTGGAGGGAGAAAAGAAGCGGGAAAAGAGAGCCAAAAAAGAGGCTGCAAGACCACATCCCGTACTTTCAAAAGAAGCTAAGGAGCAGGTAAAGGAATTAAAGAAAGCAAGAGAGTACCTTGAAAAGCGTTCTGATCTTACGGATACTTTGAGTCGTACAGCAAAAGCAAAAAGGGTAAATGAACGTTCCAATCCCAGTTATCGTTGGGTGGCACTGGTTATTGTGTTAATGGGTGTAATAACCTTTGTTTATGGTGTTTATGCAGTTGTGACACAAATTGATTCTGGAGTTTATTTCTTATTATTTGGTTTGGCTATGGTATTTTTATTTGCAGGTGCCAATGTTTTACCTACTAAACGTAACAATAAGGCATACGTTGACATGAAATGGAAAGAGGCTTGTGAGGAAGTTGCAGGATATATCAAAAAATATCCGGATTTTCCACTTCCAGAGTATTATGCACATCCAGTTACACTAACTCGTATGATTCGCGTGATATCCGATGGTTTTGCAGAAGATGCCAAGGTGGCACTTGAAGTGGTGAAAAAAGATTTGAAGGCGATGAATGCAGATGTGCAGGTAGAGCAGGAAGAGTACGATGAGATTATGGCAATTAAGCCTATGTTTTTGGTGGAAGATTATAGATAAAAAACGTATGTAGAAAAAGCTGAAAGTAGGAGCATAGTTTTAGGATTTTATAAAGGCGTACACCAGAACAGAATGAAAACAAAATAATAGGTTAGAGTCGTTGGCAAAAAAGCCGATATATATAAAGTCTTAGTGCGTAGCACGGAAATGGGCAGTAGCTCTCATCCAATCACTGTTCGCATAAGCTCCAGTTCTTGGGAGAGCCTTGCATGTCAGTTTCCAATAGAGTTTCATACACTCTCCGAGTTTTGAAACTCTGGAAACTGTGCAAGTCCGTAAGGACGACGAGTGCGAATATATGGGGAGGGTTCTGAATAGAAGTCGTAAAAAAAACACTCTAAGGGGGAGGAATTTGTATGAAAAATATATGTTTAATTGGTCAATTTGATTCAGTAGTAAAAAGTTTGTATCAAGAGTTAGTAGGCTATTTTCAAACGCAGTTTTGTTCCAATGAACCAGAGAAAATAGATGAAATGCTCTCAATGGCAAAGCCGGATTTACTGCTTATATATATGACAGATATGACCGAGAAGCATAAACCTATATTTGAAGAAATTGAAAAAAATTATAAGGATATTCCAATGATTTGTATCGCAAATGCAAATGAGAAGAAAATATTTGAGGGGGATTTAACTGTATTGCAGGCAGAGGTATTAGAGCGACCAATCAACAATCAGGATGTTCTTTATAAGGTTTGTCAGGTTTTAGATGTGCCAGTGCAGGAGAGAGAAGAACAGGTAGTTCAAAGACAATCAAAAACAGATGGACAAAGGAAGAAAATACTTCTTGTAGATGATAGCGTAGTTTTGTTGCGAATGATGAAGAATTTACTACACGATAAATATGATGTCTACATGGTAAAATCAGGGAATGAGGCCATTTCTTATCTGAATAGAAAAACTCCGGATTTGATTTTTTTGGATTATGATATGCCAGATGGAGATGGTAAGGAAACTTTTGAACAAATCAAACAGATGGAGCAAGCAAAAGATGTACCAGTTGTTTTCCTGACCAGTATTAGGGATAAAAAACGTATAGAGGAAGTATTATCTCTTAAACCGGCAGGTTATGTGTTGAAACCGGCGGAACAGAATAGGATTTTCGAAACGATTGAAGAGTTGCTTTCATAGTCGGGGGATGATTTTATTAAAACGGTATTATTTTTAAGGGAAGAAATTTTGTGCCTTGTACTGATTTTATATTTGTTATTTCAGAACATAAAATATAGAAAGCTACAAAATTCTACAAATTTTTTGAAAATATCCATATATGCGTGTCTTCATATTGTTTTTGACAGTATAACGGTTTATACGGTTAATCATTTGGATGTGGTTCCAGGTTGGTTTAATCGGATATGCCATATGATTTTTTTTATAGTTTCTATATTATTTACACGAGAAGTATTTTGCTACGTGCTGAATTTTGTTATGTCTGATAGAAAGATGGGCATAGTACAAAAAGTGACCAATGGTATTACATTACTATATATAGTGACGGTACCGTTTATGCAGTTTGACTATTTGAAGGGAAATGGAACCAATTACAGCATGGGTGTGGCAGTTTATGTAGGGTATGGCACGTTTATGTTTTATTGCATTATTGCAATTGGCATTTTGGTTGTTTATCGAAAAAAAATTGAGCCAAAAGTAGTACATAATGTGTTACCCATGATGATTATTATGGTAGGTATGGTGGGGATACAGGTGATCATACCGGAATTTCTCTTTACTGGTGCTGGAGTTACCATTGTTTCATTTGGTATTTTTTTATCATTGGAAAGTCCTACAGAAATTTATAAGTCAAAGACATATATTTTAGAAAAAGAGAAAGCAGTTGCCGAGGAAGCCAGTCGAATAAAATCCGATTTTTTAGCAAGAATGTCTCATGAAATCCGGACACCTATTAACTCAGTTCTTGGAATGAATGAGATGATTTTGCGAGAGAGTAAGGAGATAGAAACCAAGGAATATGCTTTGAATATTAAAAGCTCAGCCACTTCCCTTTTGGGGCTTATAAATGATATTTTGGATTCTTCAAAAATTGAATCTGGAAAAATGGAAATTATAGAAGAGCAATTCCATTTGGATGAGTTTTTGAATGATATCTATAATATGATTGGAATTAAGGCTTCTGAAAAAGGATTATCTTTTGAACTTCTAGTGGATGAGCATCTTCCCAATGGATGGATTGGAGATTCGGTCAGGATTCGTCAGGTTTTGGTAAATTTGCTTTCCAATGCAGTGAAATATACGGTGAAAGGAAAAGTTACGTTAGAAATTCGTGGGTATGCAGAAAATGAAGTCTGTAAGGCACATTTTGAAGTGAGAGATACGGGAAAAGGAATAAAGGAAGAAGATTTGCCGAAACTCTTTACGGCATTTGAACGAATTGAGGAGTTGGAAAATAGGCACATTGAAGGAACTGGGCTGGGAATGAGTATTGTAGTAAATTTACTACAAATGATGGATAGTAAGCTGGAAGTGGAAAGTGTTTATGGCGTGGGAAGTACATTTTCTTTTGATTTGGAACAGAAGATTTTTGAGGAAGAAGAAATTGGAGATTTCAAAGAAAAGATTAAAAAAATAAGTAGAGAATATAATTATCAGGTGCTTTTTACGGCTCCTGATGCAAGGATTTTAGTCGTGGATGATAATGACATAAACAGGAAGGTTTTCAAAAATCTGCTGAAAGAAACTATGGTACAGATTACAGATGTCTGCTCTGGAAAAGAGTGTCTTGAAGTGATACAAAAAGAGCATTTTGATATTATTTTTATGGATCACATGATGCCGGAGATGGATGGAGTAGAGACATTACATAAGATGAAGCAATTGGAAAGTCAGCGTTGCGTGGATACGCCTGTTGTAATTCTTACTGCCAATGCAATGGTTGGAGCCAGAGAACGCTATTTGGAAGAGGGATTTGTAGACTTTCTTTCAAAACCAATTCAGCCAGAGAAACTTGAAAGTTTAACTTTAACACTTTTATTGAATCAGGGAGTCAGCGTCAATCAAGATATGGATGTGAAAAAAAGTGAAGTTTCTTCCCATGAGGAGGAGTTCCTTGACATTCCGGAATTTGAATGGGATTATGCAGGAATGTATCTAAAAGATAAAAATGTGTTAATGCAGACCGTAAGAGATTATTATCATGTAATGGAAAGTAACATATGTCAAATGGAGGCGCTGTTTGAACGGATCATGGACGAAAATGGATTAGCCGAATATCGTATTTTGGTGCATGGAATAAAAAGTACATCTGCCAGTGTTGGTGCGTTGATTTTAGCAAAATTAGCTAGGTTGCTGGAAGTAGCCGCTATAAATGGTGATATTGAGAGAATTCAGACATTACATCCTGTGTTTTTAGAAGAGATGGAAAATCATAGGAAAAGGTTGGCTCCACTTTTTGAAGTAGAAAAAGAGGAAAAAACAGAAAATGCAGATATGCAAATGTTAAAAGCGCATTTGAAAGAGCTACGTGAGTGTCTGTTGGACAGAGATTATGATCTGGCAGATGATATTATGAATGAGATAAATCAGTATGTATATGAGGAAATCATTGGAAAGAAGATAGAAGCGTTATCACAACAAGTCATGGAAATTGAAGCGGATGCGGCAATTATGACGATTGATGAAATGGAAGAAATTTTTTTCAGTGATGTGGTTTAGTCAAACAGGGAGATTTCCTGCTTTTTAAGTGGGAGACCTCCCTGTTTTAACGGAGAGGAAAATTGGTGTTAAAGTAGTAAATTTTAACAGAATTTATAGAAGATTTTTGTTTGAGGTTACACGTTTAACCGTTGATGGTGAACCATCTTGTAGTTATAATAAATAAATAGAAAGACCGAGAAAAATAGTGGAGGAATCAGGCATGGAGCGAAAGATTGTGTTAAAGCAAGACATTATAGAGGCATTGAGAAAAGTGGGAATACAGCAGGGACAGAATGTGATGGTACATACTTCGCTCAGTAGCCTGGGATTTGTTTGTGGCGGTGCCCAGATTATAATTGAAGCATTGCTGGAATGTGTGGGAGAGGATGGAACGATTATGATGCCTACACAGTCATGGAAAAACTTAGACCCAGAGGCAGGAGTACACTGGGAAGAACCAAAAGAATGGTGGCAGACAATTCGGGATAACTGGCCGGCTTATGACAAGGACATCACCCTTACCAATACAATGGGAGCGGTGGCAGAAATGTTTCGGAAATGGCCGGGAACACTTAGAAGTGACCATCCCGCTCGTTCGGTAGCTGCATATGGAAAAAATGCGTCCTATTTTACAGAGAATCATGATTTATCAAATATTTTTGGAGAAGGTTCGCCTATTGGAAAACTGTATGAAATGGATGGCTATGTATTGCTGATTGGGGTGGGTTATGACAAAAATACTTCTCTGCATCTGGCAGATGTGCGGGCTGAATATCCGGGAAAACATGTAACAAAAGAGAGTAGTGCAATTATGCAGGATGGAAAAAGAGTATGGAAAACCTATGAAACTCTTTATGTGGACGGAGAAGATTTTGAAGAAATTGGTCAGGCTTTTGAAAGCTGTTGCAAAATAAGAAAGATTCAGCTTGGCAATGGGATGTTGACTTTTATGAAGCAGAGAGAATTGGTTGATTTTGCAGTGAAATGGATAGAGGAGAATAGACATGACGGATAAAAGAATCACAATAAGTGATATTGCAGAAGAACTTGGATTGAGTACAGCAACAGTATCGAATGTAATTCATGGAAAAACAAAAAAAGTATCCAAGGAAACGATTCACCGAGTGCAGGAACTATTGGAAAAGAGAGAATACATTCCCAGTATGGCGGGAATTTTATTGGCACAAAATGATTCTGGTATTATTGGAGTAGTAGTGAACCAACATGAGAAATATGAGAAGCATGTTTTAGAAGATACCTTTATTTCCTCTTCTTTGAATTATTTATCTGTGGAGATTGAAGAAGCAGGGAAATTTATGATGGTAAAAACAACAACACGGACACAGGATATTATAAAATTTGCATCTATGTGGAATATGGAAGGGTTGATACTCATTGGTTTTTGCGAACAGGATTATGTGCAGCTTCGACAGAGTATGCGAATTCCTTTTGTTGCCTACGATGTTTATCTGGAAAATCCAGAGCGTATTAGTATTATCAACATTGACAATTATAGCGGCGGATTTCAGATGGGACAATATTTTAAAAAGCTAGGGCATAAAAGAGTGTTGTGCATTTCAGACAATGATATTTATATTGACCATGAACGGCATAAAGGCTTTCGTGCAGGATTTGGTGATAACGGTGTGGATTTTCTTGAAATTCCAATGCAAAAAGAAGAAAGAACCCTATTTTATAGAAAAAATCTTGATTGGATTCGACAATTTACTGCTGTTTTCGCAGTTTCTGACTATTATGCCATTGATTTGATGGGATTTTTAATGTCACAGGGAATTAGGGTACCACAGGACATTTCCGTTGCCGGATTTGACGATACACCTATATGTAAGCAAGTATTTCCTGCTCTTACTACTATAAGACAGGATGGGGAGACACGGGCAAAGGCTGTCATGGAAAAACTGAAACAGTTAAAGTCTGGTGAGGATTTAGGTACGGTGATGGTACTTCCCGTTACTTTGATAGAAAGGGAAAGTGTATGTTCTTTATAAAGTAAGAAAAAGGGAAAAGGTTTAAAGGGGGCGCAAACATGAAAAAAGATAACCATTTTTTAAAAAATGTATGCAGTCTTGCTATTCCTGTTGCACTTCAATCTATGCTTCAATCGTCTTTTAGTATTGTGGATCAGATTATGATAGGACAGCTTGGAAGTACAAATATTGCAGGAGTAGGATTAGCAGGAAAATTTTCTTCTATATATACGGTTGTGGTTTCGGCAATCGGTGCAGTTGCGGGAATTATGGTTTCCCAATACATGGGACAGAAAAATGGAAAAGAAGTAAAGAGGAGTTTTTACCTAAATTTATTTATGGGATTATGCCTTGCTATTATTTTTACCATGATGTGTGCCATTTTTCCGGTGCAGATTATGGGATTATATACAAAAGATATGCCTACTAGGTTGGCGGCGGCAAATTATCTTGCAATTATCGCAGGAACTTTCATTCCCGTTGCCGGAGCTACTATGTTGTCAACTATGTTCCGGTGCATGGAAAAGGCGTCACTACCACTATATGCCAGCATTGCCGCCGCTCTTGTAAATACTGTATTAAATTACATATTGATTTTTGGAAAATTTGGTTTTCCAACTATGGGAGCTACAGGTGTAGCAGTAGCCACTGTTATATCTCAACTTGTTAATCTTGTGATTATGCTTTTTATGTATGTAAAATGCAAGAAACCGTTGGAATGGAAACAGAGTGAGGAAGCGAGTACAGGAAAATTTCGTTGGGGACAATACGCTGGAATTTTACTACCGATTTTGGTGTGTGAATTCATGTGGAGTCTGGGAGAAAATATTTACGCAGCAATTTATGGACATATGGGAACAGATGCCAGTGCTGCCATGACATTGATTAATCCGGTTCAAGGATTGATGATTGGAGCACTATGCGGGCTTTCACAGGCAGCTAGTGTTATTATTGGCAAAAAGCTGGGAGTTGGTGAATATGACGAGGCTTATGAGGCATCTAAAAAATTAATATATTATGGATTTATTGGTTCTGCCGTACTTTCCATTGTTATTTTGTTCATTAGCCCTTATTATGTTAAAATTTTTCAGGTGGAAGAGCATGTAAGAGCATTAACCAAACAGATTTTGTTGGCATATGCACTGATTGCGTCTTTTAAAGTGGAGAATATGATTGTAGGAGGCGGCATTATTCGCAGTGGTGGCAAAACAAAATATGTGTTGGCAATAGATATGATTGGAACTTGGGGATTTGGTGTACCACTTGGATTGTTGGCAGCATTTGTATGCAAACTTTCCATTCCACATGTATACTTTATTCTTTCGCTGGAAGAATGTGTACGATTTGCAATATCGTTGGTTGTGTTGCGAAGAAGGAAATGGATGCAGCAGCTAGAGGCATAGTGGGTTGCCAAAATCTACTATTTATGGTAAACTATAAAAAGAATATAAGAAAGAGGTGGGAGGATGAGAAGATAGTCTACTTTTGAAAACGTGAATTTTTTAGTTATACGGTAGCACAGAGTTGTGATACTGTTTTTCATGTTACCAAAAGTAGGTTATGGTTCTCATATCCTCTCTTTTTTTTCGTTTACTATTCAAGAATGTTTTTGAATATAGAGAAGAACAGCAGTAGATTGTACCAAATCACACTTTGCCTCAAAGGGCTTGTGTTCTTGGACAATCCTTGCATGCTAACTTTCTAACATTCGTTGTGACCTTACGGTCTTTGTTAAAAGTGAAAGTTGTGCAATATATGAGGAAATTAGAATCAGAATCACTTGGTAACATGTGATTCTTTTTTTACTTTATAGGAAGGCATATAGAGTAAAAAACGATTTGCGAGGATGTGCAAAGTGAGTTTTTAATATTTGGGAGGAATGTATATGGCACAGATTAATGTAGTGAATCTCACATATAGTTATGAAGATAGTTTTGATGCAATTTTTGAAGATGTTTCTTTTTCGGTTGATACAAATTGGAAACTTGGCTTAATCGGAAGAAATGGAAAAGGAAAAACCACTTTTTTAAATTTATTATTGGGAAAATATGAATATACAGGGACAATTACATCGTCCACCATGTTTGATTCTTTTCCATATGAAGTTTCCTACGAGCAGATGGAACAGTGTGCCACTGTATTTTTGGAAGAATTAAAAGCAGGGTGCGAAGAGTGGCGAGTGATTTGTGAATTGGGAAAATTGAAGGCAGAGGCAGATTTATTGTATCAGCCTTTTAAAAATCTTAGCCATGGAGAGCAGACCAAGGTGTTGTTAGCATTGCTTTTTTCTGGAGAAAATGAATTTTTGCTTATTGATGAACCGACTAATCATTTAGATTATGAGGCAAGAGCTTGTGTAAAGGAATATTTACAAGAGAAAAAGGGGTTTATCCTTGTGTCACATGATAGAGATTTGTTGGATGCTTGTGTGGATCATGTATTGGTGCTTAATCGAAAATCTATAGAGGTGCAAAGTGGTAACTTTTCCAGCTGGTGGGAAAATAAAAATCGAAAAGATCATTTTGCCATGGCAGAAAATGAAAAGCATTTACGTGAAATAAAATCTCTAAAAAAGGCAGCAGATCGAAGTCAACGCTGGGCAGAGAAAAGTGAAGGCCGAAAAATTGGATTTGATCCCATAAAAGAAAATGATCGAAGCATTAGTACCAGAGCGTATATTGGTGCAAAGACAAAGAAAATGCAGAGTCGTGTTACTCAATATGAACGGCGAATGGAGCAGGAAATTCGAGCAAAGGAAGGTCTTTTGCAGGATATAGAAAATCCTGTAGATTTAAAATTATATCCTATGAAGCATCATAAAAATCGTTTGCTTTTATGTAAAAATGTATCTGTAGGTTATGCTGATTCAGAGGAGTCCATATTGAAGAAATTTGACTTTGAATTGATGCAGGGAGAACGTATCTTTTTGCAGGGAAAAAATGGATGCGGCAAATCTACTTGTATTCAGATGTTATTGTCACAGTTAGGAAAAGGTGCTACAAAACAGGTTGTTATAAGAGAAGGTAACATCCAATGTGCATCTGGATTGGTAGTTTCTTATGTGAATCAAGATACCAGTTTTTTAAAGGGAAATATACATGAATTTTGCGAAAGTCAAGGATTGGAAGAACGCTTATTTTTTGCATTGCTTCGACAGTTAGATATGGAACGGACGCAATTTTTGAAGCCACTAGAATCCTTTTCAGAAGGGCAAAAGAAAAAAGTGTTGCTTGCGTCTAGTTTGCTGACACCAGCCCATTTGTATATTTGGGATGAACCTTTAAATTATATTGATGTGTTTTCACGAATGCAGTTGGAAAAATTAATTTTGGAGTACCAACCGACTATGATTTTAGTGGATCATGATGTTTGTTTCCAAGAGAAAATTGCAACAAGAATTGTGCGTTTGAAAGAGTAAAATATAAAAAAAGAGAACTCTTTTTCTGATTTCTACATAGAATATAGAAAAAGGGTTTTTTTATGTCTGAAGTAGAAAAGGGAATGGAAAATAGTTGTAATACCATGGAGGTAAGACCTGCGATTATGCAGATGTCCTATCCTGCCATAAGAGTGTCTGGAAAAAATCCCAGATATGCAGAAATTTTAAAAATAGATTGCTGTGGGGCAGTGTCAGAATTATCTGCCGTTACACAGTATGTTCATTCACAGATATTATTGTCCAATAGAAATTGTGAAGCAGCAAAGATTATTCTTAGTATTGCCATGGCAGAAATGATACATTTACAGAAATTGGGGCAGCTGATTGAATTACTTGGTGGTTATTTGGATTACAAAGTTATGAAAAATCAGAGAAGTACCGCTTGTTGGACAACGGAGTGGCTTTCTTTGCAAAGAGAACCAAGCAAAATGATACAGGAAGGAATCGCATCTGAAAAGAGTGCCATTATGCAATATCAAAAACATATGCAACTGATAAAAGACCCGTATGTGAGAAATGTGATTGCAAGAATTATTAAGGATGAAGAATATCATATCTTTTTGCTTCAATCTTGTCAGATATAAAATCAGAAAGAAATATAGTTATGTGAGAAAATATAGAAAGAGAGTGTTTTTCGAATTTTGCACATGGACGGAGTGACAATCTGTGAATGAGATTGTCACTTTTTGATAAAAAAAGGGAGAAAATGGTAAATAAGTTGATTTTTTTCACTAAAAATGGTACAGTGTTATAAAGAGAAAGTGCAATTTTTTTATAACGTGGACAGTTTTGTTAGGGGGAACTGTGTTACGAATGATAGGGGGAATCACAAATGCATAAGAGAAAATTTTGGCTGCCTTTCCTTTTGGCAGCAACACTTGCTTTAGCAGGATGTGGTAGTGAAAAACAGGAGAAGGATGCTTCTAAGGAAGAAGAAGTAGAACTCTACATTTTCAACTCTAAGGGTGAGATATCTGAGGCTATGGAAGATTTAGCTGCGGATTATGAGAAAGAGACTGGCGTGTCAGTGCGTGTATTTAACACGCAGGCAGGAGAAGACCACATGAAAGCACTCCGTTCTTTGATGAATGAGAAGGTAAAACCAGACATTTATACGGTGCAGTCTGTGGCAGAGCTGGAGGAGTGGGAAAGTTATGATTATGTGATGGACTTTTCTGATTCTAAAAGTATGACTAGCGAGTTTAAAGAATTGGCAGACAATATTCCAGAAGGACTTCGTTTAACAACAGAAGATGGCACAAACTATGGTGTTCCATATAACATTGAAGGATATGGTTATATGGTAGATACGCAGATGCTTGCCGATATTTTCGGAGAGGGAAATACAGAGAAAATTTTGGAAGATTTGCGTTTATGTAATTATAGTGACTGGGAGAATTGTGTAAAAGCATTGGGTGAGTTTATTGACAGTGGAAACACTGCTACCGTTACTATCAATGGAAATAGTTATACTATGCAGAGTAAGACTGGACTTGCAAAGAAGCTGACAGGTGTGTTTGCTGTAGCAGGAAGTGAATCATGGACCTATGGTGACCACATGTTAAATGTGGCTGTGTGTGCCGGTTTGCAAAATGTAAGCCAAGCACAGAATGCTACAAAAGAACAAGTACAAAACTTAAAACAAGCATTTGTAGCATATGCAAAAGCCTTGGATTTAAAAACTACATATGCAGCAGGTGAAAATGGACATCTTACTCGTTCTGCAGATATGATTAGTGCTAGCACAAACAGTTATGATATGGCAATTTCCAAATTTGCAAACAGCAAAGCCATTTTCTTTAAAAATGGTAACTGGACAGCATCCAGTATTGAAGCTATTGACTCGGATGTAGCGGCAAGACTTACGTTTATTCCAGTAAAACTTCCAATTGAAGATTCGGATATTAAAGTAGAAGGATTGACTGGGGACAAGATGAACCAGACAATACCAGTATTTGCATCTATGTATTATGCCATTAACGATCGAAACGACGAGGCACACAAGAAGGCAGCAGAGGATTTTCTTGTATGGCTCAATACTTCTGAGACTGGAATGAAGTATCAGACAGAAGTATTTCAGTTTATTCCATATAATGCAGATCCAGAAACTACTACAGTATCAAATGCACTGGGAAATTCTATTATTCAATATGTAAATTGGGGTGGAACCTTAGCAAACCCATATAATGGTGCGCCTTCTAACTGGGGAGGAAATACGGTGGGAACCTATTTGCTAAAGAATTATCTGTCAAAAACCACATGGAGTCAGGCAGATTATGAAACAATAGCAGATTATGCAGTAGATAAGTGGATTTCCATGGCAGGATTGAACTAGAGAGGGGGCATCGTTATGGCAGTGAAAATAAATAGGATGAGTAAAGAAAAAAAGGGGAAAAAAACTAGAATTAGCATATTAAACAGCATTCGTGGAAAGATGATTTTAGGATTTTTGGTACCAGTTGTTTTGATTATTGTGTTAGGTGTGATTTCCTATGAAATTTCTTCAAGTGGTTTTCGCAGTAACTATGAGGATTCTGCAACTTCCACAATACGAACGGTAGCGGAGTATTTTGATTTGGGATTTCATACCATTTCATCAAAATCTTTGCAGTTAGACTCTACGGATAGCATAACAAATTACTATTCTGGTGATTATAAGGGTGATGAAGTCAACGAAGTATTGGCACAGACAGAGTGTTATAATGAAGTATATTCTGCAGCCGTACTGGATCAGATGGTATCAGGAGTGTATATTATTGGAAATTATGGAGAGAATGTAAACTCTTACCGAAAAGAAGACTTGATGCCTAACAGTTATGCAGATTTCTTAGAATCTAGCGAATATCAAGCCTTAGTGGATAGTAGAAATCCGGAAATTTGGCTTGGTTATCATCCTTTTATTGATGAGAAAATAGGAGATATCCAGTCGGAGTATGGCATTTCTGTAATTCGAAATTTGATGGATTCTGGTAATAAAAAGGCTGGATTTATTATTTATGATATTTCTGTAGACTTTATTCAGGAAATGTTAGATGAAACAGAAGTGGGAGAAGGTAGTATTGTTGGTTTTGTCACAGATGACGGACGAGAAATTTTGTCCGCATCTTCGGATAAAAATTTTTCTTTCGTAGATACAGACTTCTACAAAGAGGCATTAAAATCCGATTCTCTTAGCGGAGATAAGATGGTTACATATAAGGGTTCAAGCTATTTGTTTACTTATGCAAAAATGGAAGGCTATGGTTCTATGACATGTTCCATGATTCCACAGCAAGTTATTTTAGCCCAAAGTTATGAACTTCGAAATGTGACAACAGCTATAGTGGTATTTGCTTGTATTATCGCTATTTTAATTGGTACGATTATCGCGTCTGGAATTAGTGGTGCCATTGGACAAGTTAATAAGAAATTGGAAGTGGTTTCTAGTGGTGATTTGACAGTCGAAATTAAGAATCGAAGAAAAGATGAATTCCGTAATTTGATTGAAGGAATTATGGGAATGTTAAAAAGCATGAAGAAATTAATTCAAGAGGTAGCAGGTACAGGAACAGCAGTAGCTACTGCGGCAGAAGAAGTAACAGACAACTCTGCAGTAGTGCTTACCGCCACACAAGGAATTACAAAGGCGATTAAGGAAGTGGAAGTTGGTATTGTGCAGCAATCAGAAGATTCTGAACGTTGTTTGATGAAGATGAGCGAGCTTTCCAATAAAATTAATGAGGTATCCGATAACACAGAAAACATTAAAGAAACAGCAAATGATACTAAGCGTATTGTTCAGGTAGGACATAATACGATGCAGGAATTGGGAGACAAAGTAAAAGATACGACTGATCGCATGAAAGATATTTTATCCAACATTCAGCAACTATCTCAGCAATCACAGACGATTGGACACATTATTAACACCATTAATGATGTGGCAGAGCAGACGAACCTGTTATCGTTAAATGCGTCTATTGAGGCAGCAAGAGCAGGTGAGGCAGGAAAGGGATTTGCAGTGGTAGCAGATGAGATTCGAAATCTTGCAAATCAGACTACAGATGCAGCTGCAGAGATTAACACGATTATTTCTAATATTCAGAATCAGACCAATGTAACAGTAGATACAGTAGAGCAGGCACAGCAGACCGTTTCTATGCAGGAGCAGGCATTGGAATCTACGGTACATGCGTTCCATGAAATTAATAGTCATGTAGAAGATTTGAATTGCAATTTGGAAAGTATTATAGCTGGTATTGGAAGTATAGAAGGCGTAAAAGAAGATACGTTATATGCAATTCAGAATATTTCCGCAGCTTCGGAGGAAGTGGCAGCTACTATGACAGATCTTGCAGAGTCTTCTAATCAGCAGCTTGGTGCCGTTGAAATTTTAAATGAAACTGCCAAGAAATTGGGAGAAAATGCAAACCAAATGAAAGAAGTTATTTCTGTATTTAAAGTAGAATAATTAAAATTATAAAACAAAGAAGCTGGCGTACTGTGTGCGTCAGCTTCTTTGTGTCTTGCATACAAAGAAAAATTCCTTTATACTAACAAGTACAGCATTTGTTTGAAGTGGCGGCAAAAATATGTGCCAATGAAGGGAAGGACAAATGAAGATAGCATAGTCTGAAATGGAGAAAGGCTGAGGACGAATTATGAATATACGAGAATATTTGAAAACAAGCAAATTATTGGCAGATGGGGGAATGGGAACCTATTATGGAACACTTCACAATGGAGAAGTGTCAGAATTTGCCAATTTAGATAATCCAAGAGAAGTAGAAAAGATACATTTGGCATATTTAAAGGCAGGTGCCAATTTAATTGTGACAAACACATTTGCCGCAAATGAGCAGAGCATGGGTATATCAGGGAAAGAAGTGACTAGGTGTATTAAGCAGGGAATTGAGATTGCAAAAAGTGCCATTGAAAAATCGGGAAAAGAGCAAGTCTTTCTTGCTGGTGATATTGGACCTATTCAAGAGCAGGGAGAATGTAAGGAAGAAGATATTTTAAAACAGTATAAGCGAACCATTGATTTGTATTTGGAGGAGGAACTTCCAGTTATTTTGTTTGAGACATTCTCCAGCTTATATTATGTAAAACCGTTAGTGGAGTATATCAGAGAGAAGAATAAAGAGGTGTTTGTGATTGTAAGTCTTTGCCTCAACAAAAATGGGTATACACCAGCTGGTATGTCAGGAAGAAGATTGTTAGAAGAATTAATTGAGATGGATGAGGTAGATGCTTGTGGTTTGAACTGTGGAATTGGTTCGGGTCATATGCTTCAGGTTGCTCAGGAGTTGCAGGATTTATTTGAACAAAAATATATGATGATAATGCCAAATGCAGGATATCCGGAGCAGCTTAGAAATCGTATGGTATTTTTAGATAATGGCAACTATTTTGCAGAAAATATGAATGAGATTGCCAAAATGAATGTTGCAATTTTAGGTGGATGTTGTGGAACAACTCCAGATTATATTTTCCGCTTAGAAAAACGGTTAGATTTTTCTCCAGTACAGATTAAGAAAATGGAAACAAACCAAGAACAGCAAAAAGAAGAGCAAAAAATTCCAAAAAAGAAAAATGGTTTCTTGGAGAAATTAAATAAAGGAGAAAAAGTAGTGGCAGTGGAGCTTGATCCACCTTATGATGCTAATTATGAAAAGGTTATGGAGTGCGCATTCCATTTACAGGACTGTAATGTGGATATGATTACTATGGCAGATTCTCCTATGGGGCGAAGTCGTGTGGATTCTATTTTGATGAGTGTAAAGATTGCACAGGAGACAGGAATGGCAGTTATGCCTCATATTGCATGTAGAGATAAAAATATGATAGCCATGCGTTCTGGTATTCTTGGAGCTTACATTAACAAAATTCGAAATATTCTTTTAGTAACAGGAGACCCGGTTCCAAGCGTGAGCAGAAACGTAACAACTAGCGTATTTGATTATCATTCTATTCGTTTGATGGAATTTGTAAAAGAAATGAACGAGGAGCATTTTTGTGAAGACCCTATTGTGTACGGAGGTGCTTTAAATTACGGAAGAGGAAAGTTAGAACAGGTTGCCAAGCGTATGCAACAAAAAATCGATGCCGGATGTAGTTATTTCTTGACACAGCCTATTTATTCCAAAGAAGATATGGAGCGAATTCGGACTTTGAAAGAAATGGTGGACACTAAGATTTTATGTGGAATTATGCCATTAGTTAGCTATCGAAATGCAAACTTTATTAAGAATGAAATGACGGGAATTAACGTGCCAGATGAGATTGTGGCGCGATATAGCCCAGATATGAGTAAAGAAGAGGGAGAAATCGTAGGAGCAGAGATTGCAAGTGAAATTATAGAGCAAATCTCGGATTTCGCAGATGGTTATTATTTTATGTTACCATTTAACCGCGTGTCTTTGATGGACAAAATAAAAATACAATAACAAAATAAGGTGCAGCCGTATGTCCCAACATAGGAGTTTAGGACATACGGCTGTGTTCGTTTTTGAGTTCCTGAAAAAGTTCTACTGGTGTCCAAAAAATGTTGTGCATGGTAACGATGGCCTTTAGAGGAGTAGGCGGAATAAAAGATGCTTTGCATTCTGCCAGAAAGCAATCCAAAAGTTCAGAACTGATACCGGAAAAAACAAGCATTTCATCAGAAACTGTCTGTGCAGTATGTGGTTTGTTTTCTTTGGAAAATCCTTGAATACCGGCAAGATAACCAAGAGTCTGGTTATAGTCAACCGGATTTACTACCTTTGTTTTGATATTTAGTTTGTTACAAACTTGGTTTAATTGTTTGGCTTTTTGCGGCTGTATTTGAAAAAATAATAGAAGTCCCTGTTTCATAAATCATCCCTCATTTCTAAAAAGTGTTTCAATTATTAAAAATGGTACAAAAAGCTACCATCAAAGCAAGTGTAGCAGAGAGTGTGAATAGGTGTCAATGTGTTATTAGTGGGAAATAAAAAATGTGGAGTATTCAGAACTTGCATAGAGTAGAAAAAGTGTGATACACTCAGAGAAGATAAAATAAGCAGGAAAAGGAGTATGGAGATGGGAAATATAGAAGTTGTGGAAGAATATAGAAAAGAACTAGATGCCTTTCGTGAAAAGACAAAAGCGTTTTATGCAGGAGAAGTGCCAATTGGCGAGTATAAAGGTTTTTCTGGGTATTATGGAAGTTATGCACAGAGAGGTGCTAAGGCAAGTATGCTTCGTCTCCGCATGACAGCAGGAGAGGTGGACAAAGAAAAACTGGCTTTTATTGCGGATAGCATTGAAAAATATAATATTGATAAGGCACATTTTACTACTTGTCAGACGATACAGTTGCATAACTTATCTTGTGATACCGTCTGTTCCCTTATTGAAGAGGCATTGGATGCGGGCATTGTTACCAGAGGAGGCGGTGGAGATTTTCCAAGAAATGCCATGTGCTCCCCTTTATCCGGTGTGGAAATTGGAGAGTATTTTGATGTAATGCCATATGCAAAAGCTACAGGAGAATATGCACTTGGTCTTATGAAAGATTTAAAACTTCCAAGGAAGTTAAAAATTGGTTTTTCTAACAGTCCAAAGAACATTACGCATGCTACTTTTCGTGATTTAGGATTTGTGGCAACCAAGAATGGAACTTTTGACGTATATTGTGCAGGTGGAATGGGAAATAAGCCAAAGTTCGGTGTAAAAGTAATGGAAGACTTAGACCCATCCAAAGTGTTATATTGTGTGCAGACCATGGTGGATGTATTTAAAGAGCATGGAAATTATAAGCAAAGAGGTGCTTCAAGAACGCGTTTTTTACAAGATACAATGGGAATAGAAGGATTGCAGAAAGCATTTGCGGAGCAATTAGCACATAATTTGGAGACACTTGATTTAGATATTTCTGCACAATCTACGGAAATAACTAAGAAAGGAAGTACCCAAGGAAAAGAAACATTTTTAAAGGAAAATCCTCGTGTGATTGAACAGAAACAGGAAGGATTGTATGCGGTTGCATATCATCCTATCGGCGGTGTACCAGATGTATCTGTATTTCGCAAATTATCGGATACCATTGTAAATATGGATCAGGTTGTGCTTCGCCTTGCACCAACAGAAGGCAGCTATATTATTAATTTGACAAAAGAGGAAGCAGAGAAGGTGCTTTTGATAACAACTGATTCTGCAACTACTTTATTTGAGACTTCTTCTGCGTGTATTGGTGCAGATATTTGTCAGGTTGGAATTGGAACTTCACAAATTTTATTAAATCAGTGTGTGGAGCGAGTAAGAAAAGAGCAGTTTGCTGATGGTGTTCTTCCGGTTATTCATATTTCTGGTTGTCCATCTTCTTGCTCTGTACATCAAACTGCAGCTTTTGGATTTAGAGGTGGAAAAAAGCCTACGGAAGATGGTCCAAAGGATGCCTTTGCAGTCTATGAAAATGGATGCGCACTTCAAGGGCAGGAGCAAATGGGACAAGAACTTGGTGTGATGCTTGCGACAGATATTCCTGAATTTTTAGTTGCCATTGGAAAGGCAGTGCAGGCGGAAGGTATGGATTATGCCACTTTCCGCAAAAACTATCCAGATAAAGTAAAAGAAATTGCAAATAGATTTTTCTAACGATTTTTAACAGGGAATTGCCTTCTAGGAAATGGAGGGATTTCCTGTTTTTTTACATTTATGTAAGCAGTTTCATTTTTTTCTTGACAATAAAAGAAAACTGATATATCATAATTCCTAGAAAAGAGATATGAATTATATACAAAGCATTTGCTACTACACAAGCAGGAGCAGTAATAAAAAGTGTTACTGTTCACAGGTATGGGAACTGTAACTAAAAAATTCAAAATACAATTATAAATGGACAGATAGCATTGACGATTCTGTTTTCACCTTGTTAAAATGAAATAGTGGGAGCAAGTGTTAGATATAGGAACATAGGAAAGGGGGATATTGTATGGAAATTAAAAAAATAGTTACGGATGTGTTGATTGTGGGTGGTGGAACTGCCGGATGCTTTGCAGCAATTACGCTTGGACAGCACAAAGACGTGAAAGTGCTTATTGCAGAAAAGGCAAATATTAAAAGAAGTGGTTGCCTAGCCGCTGGTGTGAATGCTATCAATGCTTATATAACAGAAGGACGAGTGCCACAAGATTATGTAGAATATTGTAAGAAAGATGGGGAGGGCATTGTGCGAGAAGATTTGTTGCTCACAATGTCGGAACGACTGAACCATGTGACACAAATTATGGAAAATTTGGGATTAATTATCTTAAAAGACGAAAATGACAAATATGTGACACGAGGAAATCGTAATATAAAAATCAATGGTGAAAATATCAAACCTCTTCTTGCAAATGCAGTGAATCAACAGGAAAATGTAACAGTATTAAATCACGTAAATATTACAGAATATATAGTAGAAGATGGCAGCGTAAAAGGTGCGTATGGTTTTGATGTAAATAAAGAAGTGTTGTATGAAATTCGTGCAAAAGCAGTGCTCTGTGCTACTGGTGGAGCGGCAGGTCTGTACCGACCAAACAATCCGGGATTTTCCAGACATAAAATGTGGTATCCGCCTTTTAACACAGGAGCAGGATATGCTATGGGTATTCTGGCAGGAGCAGAGATGACAACCTTTGAGATGCGCTTTATTGCTTTGCGGTGTAAAGATACGATTGCACCAACGGGAACCATTGCGCAGGGCGTACCAGCAAAACAGTTAAATTCAAAGGGCGAAGTATATGAGACAAAATACGGATTAACTACTTCTCAGAGATTGTATGGTACAGTGACAGAAAACCGAGAGGGGCGCGGACCTTGCTATTTGGGAACCAAAGGCATTAGTGAGGAACAGGAAATGGATTTGTACAAAGCCTATCTTAATATGGCACCAAGTCAGACCCTAAAGTGGTTGGAGGCAGGACAGGGACCATCCAAGCAAAACGTAGAAATCGAAGGAACCGAGCCATACATTGTAGGAGGGCATACAGCAAGTGGATATTGGGTAGACAATCATCGTGCAACTACGATTCCGGGATTGTATGCAGCAGGAGATGTGGCAGGTGGATGTCCGCAAAAATATGTAACCGGAGCTTTGGCAGAGGGAGAGATTGCTGCGGAGGCTATCTATGAATATATTAAGAATATAAAAGTAGATTCTTCTGTTTTGGAAGAAAAAACGGAAGAAAAGAGAAAAGAATACGAATCCTATTTGACAAGAGAGGAAAATTTAATTACCATAGAACAAGTGGAAGAAACTATGCAAAAGATTATGGATCAGTATGCCGGAGGTATCGGAACCGACTATCAGTACAATGAAAGCCGTTTGGTGTTGGCGGATGAGAAGATACGATCTCTTATGGATACATGTAGCCAGCTTGCAGCACAGGATATGGATGATTTGCTGCGTATTTATGAAATACGTGAGCGATTGATTGTCTGTCGTGTGGTGATCGCGCATTTACTTGCCAGAAAAGAAACTAGATGGCACAGCTTTGCGGAAAATATGGATTACCCGGAAAAAAGCGAGCAATGGCTAAAATATGTGAATTCTCGAATGAAAGATGGAGAAATAGAGATGATATTTCGAGAATTAGTGACAGGAGGTCAGGTGTATGAGCATAAGAATTAAGCAGGATAAGTGTGTAGGATGTGGACTTTGTGTAGAGGCATGTCCTGGAAATCTAATAAAACTCAATGAGCAGGGAAAAGCATGGATTAAGCATGAGAAAGATTGTTGGGGATGTACTTCTTGTTTAAAGGAATGTCATAAAGATGCAATTACCTTTTTCCTTGGAGCAGATATTGGAGGAAGAGGAAGTACACTGTCCATTCAACAACAGGGAGACTTAAATCTTTGGAAAGTAGAAGATGTTTCAGGTAATATACAGACCATTTCGGTCAACAAAAAGGATGCAAATAAATACTAGATGACAGATACGTTCTGTTACCTACATTGTTAATAACTATAGAGAATAAAGGAGGAATCGTGATGAGCAATTTATCTCATCTGGATGCGTTGGAGGCAGAATCAATTTATATTATTAGGGAAGTAGCGGCGGAATGCGAGAATCCGGTTATGCTATATTCTATTGGAAAGGATAGTTCGGTTATGTTGCATTTGGCAATGAAAGCATTTTATCCGGAGAAGCCACCTTTTCCATTTTTACATGTAGATACAACATGGAAATTTAGAGAAATGATTGAGTTCCGTGACCGTATGGCAAGAGAACTTGGAATTGAGATGCTTGTATATAGCAACGAGGAAGGGGTACAGCAGGGAATTAATCCGTTTGATCATGGTTCTGCTTATACAGATATTATGAAAACGCAGGCTTTGAAGCAGGCTTTAAATAAATACCAGTTTACTGCAGCTTTTGGTGGTGCAAGAAGAGATGAGGAAAAATCTCGTGCAAAGGAAAGAATCTTCTCCTTCCGTAATGAAGCACAGGCTTGGGATCCAAAGAACCAAAGACCAGAAATGTGGAAGTTATATAATACCAAGATTCACAAAGGTGAGAGTATGCGTGTATTTCCAATTTCTAACTGGACAGAGAAAGATATTTGGCAGTACATTAAGAGAGAAAATATTGATATTGTTCCTTTATATTTTGCAAAAGAGAGACCAGTTGTATACCGTGATGGCAACATTATCATGGTAGACGACGATCGCATGAAATTAAAAGAGGGCGAGAAGGTTGAAATGAAGAAAGTTCGTTTCCGTACACTTGGATGTTATCCATTAACTGGTGGTGTAGAATCTGACGCGGATACTTTGGATGAAATTATCGAGGAAACTCTAAGCGCAGTGTCTTCCGAGAGAACTACCCGTGTAATCGACCATGAGGCAGCAGGTAGCATGGAAAGAAGAAAGATGGAGGGATATTTCTAATGAAAAGTTTGTTAAAGTTTATTACATGCGGTAGTGTGGATGATGGAAAATCTACATTAATTGGACATATTTTATATGACTCTAAGTTGATTTATGCAGATCAGGAAAAGGCTTTGGAATTAGATTCTAAAGTGGGTAGTCGTGGCGGAGAGATTGATTATTCTCTTTTGTTGGACGGTTTGATGGCAGAGCGTGAGCAGGGAATTACCATTGATGTTGCGTATCGTTATTTTACAACAGATAATAGAAGTTTTATCTGTGCCGATACACCAGGACATGAAGAATACACTAGAAATATGGCAGTAGGCGCATCTTTTGCTGATTTGGCAATCATTTTGGTGGATGCAAAACAGGGTGTATTGATTCAAACAAAGCGCCATGCAAGAATCTGTTCTTTGATGGGTATTCGCTATTTTGTATTTGCTGTAAATAAGATGGACTTAGTTGGATATGACGAGAATCGTTTTAAAGAAATCAACGCACAGATTGATGCACTTCGTACAGAGCTTGGTCTTGCAAATGTAGCAATTATTCCAGTATCGGCTACAGAAGGAGATAATGTAACAAAGACTTCTGCAAATACTCCATGGTACAAGGGAAAAGCATTACTTCCTTATTTGGAACAGGTAGACATTTCAGAAGAAACTACAGAACAGGGATTTTATATGCCTGTGCAGAGAGTGTGCCGTCCAAATCATCAGTTCCGCGGTTTCCAAGGGCAGATTGAAGCTGGAGAAATTCATGTGGGAGATGAAATTGTCACACTTCCAAGTAATGAGCAGGCACATGTAAAGAGTATATATGTGGCTGATAAAGAGGCAGATATGGCTGGTAAAGGACAGCCTGTTACGATTCAGCTTGACAGAGAAGTAGATGTGTCAAGAGGATGTGTACTTACTGTGGGATCAGATGCAAAAGTTGCAGCATCTATCACATCTACACTTCTTTGGATGGATGATGTGGATTTGGAGAATGGAAAGAACTTTTTCGTAAAACTTGGAACAAAGTTAATTCCTGGTGTAGTAAAAGAAATTGTGCATACCATTGATGTAAATACAGGAGAGGAAAAATCTGCAACAAAACTAAGCAAAAATGAAATTGCAGTCTGCAAGATTGCCTTTGCAGATAAAGTAGTAGTAGATGAATTTAATAAGCATAAGACATTAGGTGAGTTGATTTTGATTGACCGTGTCAGCAATATGACATCTGCCTGTGGTGTGGTTACAGAGATTGATGCTGAGGCATCTGGTTTCAATGAGGGAAATGTAAACAAGGCAGTTCGTGCTGCATTGAAGGGACAGACACCTCTTACTGTAGAGTTTGAGCTTGGAAAAGACGGTGTTACTATTGAATATGTAGAAAAGATCGAAAAAGCATTAAGTTTGGAAGGAAGACATACTTACTTGTATGAGCCGGGAGAAGGCGAGAACATTTCTACAGTAGTTACTCATTTGAATGAGGCTGGTATTCTTGTATTACTTGCGTTAGATGGACAGAAAGTAGACAAGAGACTTCAGGAGTCAATCAGTTATATCAACGATTGGCAGGATAAAGTAGGAACAGATTTAGAGCAGGTAATTGCTCACCTTACTAAATTGTCAGGTGCCAATAGTGCCATTGCAAGAGAAAAAGATTATATTTAAATCGTTGTTCTATATATAAGAGAAACTGCTATAAACAGAGGATTCTGTTTATGGCAGTTTTTTTCGCTTTATAGGATTAGGGAAGTTCGTCCTAGCTTGAGTAGTGAGGAAAATCCAGTGCTTGTATGAATCGTTGATGAGGAATGCAAAAATTTGAGAAACTTAAAAGGAAGAATACATATAAAAAGATTTTATTTTTTGTTTTAAGATGTTACAATAGAGTGGAATGCGTAAATTGAACTGGAGAGGAAGGTGAAGAAATGGTAAAGGTAGCAGAACGAAGAAAGATGGAAGATGAAATTAGACATGCTACTGCATTTATGACGTATTATAAATGTGCGTTGATGGAAGTAGAGACAAAGCTGAATGTATTGAATGAACAGTTTTCAAAGTTAGAGGACTATAATCCCATTGAGACAATTAAAACAAGACTTAAGACTCCGGAAAGTATAGCAGAGAAAATGGAGAGAAGAGGGCTTGCCTTTACCTTTGAAAATGTAGAACGTAATATCAACGATATTGCTGGAATTCGTGTCATATGTCCGTTTATATCTGACATATATGCACTGGTAGATTGCTTTTTAAAACAGGAGGGGATTACTCTTCTTGACAAAAAAGATTATATAAAGATGCCTAAAAGCAATGGATATCGTAGTTTGCATCTTATCATAGGAATTCCTATTACTTTGAAGGATGAAAAACGAATGATGAAGGTGGAATTGCAGCTCCGCACCATTGCCATGGATTTTTGGGCAAGTTTGGACCATCGTTTGAGTTATAAAAAAGAGATGGACCCTGCTATTACCAAACAACTTCACAAAGAATTGATAGACTGCTCGAATGAGAGTGCAAGGTTGGATGAGCGAATGGAATCGATTCGAAATGCTATTGATAAAAGGCGAAGCATTCGAGAATAGTTAGGAAAGAAAATTTTATGCTAGTTTATTGTAGAAAAATGTAGTAAAATAACTATATTGATGCAAGAATCAAAAGACTACGAATTGGGTGCTTGTATCTGGCTTTGCGTATATGTAACGGTAAAGAGGAGTGAGATGACTCAATCCTTTCAATAGAAAATCATAGGAGGAAACTAAATTGGAAAAAGAAATGATTATTGTGCTTGACTTTGGTGGTCAGTATAACCAATTAGTTGCACGTCGTGTTCGTGAGTGTAATGTCTATTGTGAGATATATTCTTACCGCACAGACATTGAAAAGATTAAAGAGATGAATCCAAAGGGAATTATTTTGACCGGTGGTCCAAATAGTTGTTATGAACCGGATTCGCCTACTTATTCAAAGGAATTGTTTGAACTTGGAATTCCAGTATTGGGACTTTGCTATGGCGCACAGCTTATGATGCATGTGTTAGGTGGTAAGGTAATTACTCCAGAAGTTGGAGAATATGGAAAGACGGATATTACTTATACAGATAATGCTGTGCTATTTCAGGATATGCCAAAACAGTCTGTGTGCTGGATGAGTCATTTTGACCGAATTTCTGAGGTAGCACCTGGATTTGAAATTACTGCATTTACTGCAGATTGTCCAATTGCGGCTACACAGAATGTAGAAAAGAAATTGTATGCGATTCAGTTCCATCCGGAGGTACTTCATACTCAGAACGGAACACAGATGATCGATAACTTTGTAAAAAAAGTTTGTGGATGTGAAGGAAGCTGGAGAATGGATTCCTTTGTAGAAAATACGATTACAGAGATTCGAGAAAAGGTTGGAGATGGTAAAGTTCTTCTTGCACTTTCTGGTGGAGTAGATTCTTCTGTTCTTGCAGCTTTGCTTGCTAAGGCAATCGGACCACAGCTTACTTGTGTATTTGTTGATCATGGTCTTCTTCGTAAGAACGAGGGTGATGAGGTGGAAGGCGTATTCGGTGAGAATGGTGAGTTTGATATTAATTTTGTTCGTGTCAATGCACAAGAAAGATATTACGCAAAACTTGCTGGTGTAACAGAGCCTGAAGCGAAGAGAAAGATTATCGGAGAAGAATTTATCCGTGTATTTGAGGAAGAGGCTAAGAAGATTGGTGCAGTAGACTTTCTTGCACAGGGAACAATCTATCCAGATGTGGTTGAGTCAGGTCTTGGTGGAGAATCTGCTGTGATCAAGTCGCACCACAACGTAGGTGGACTTCCTGATTATGTTGATTTTAAGGATATTATTGAGCCACTTCGTACTCTATTCAAAGATGAAGTGCGTAAGGTGGGATTGGAACTTGGACTTCCAGAATACTTAGTATATCGTCAGCCATTCCCAGGTCCAGGACTTGGTATCCGTATTATCGGTGAAGTAACTGCGGATAAAGTACGTATCGTACAGGATGCAGACGCTATTTATCGCGCAGAAGTTGACAAAGCAGCAGCTGAATACAAGCAGGCAAATGGCGTAGAAGCACCATGGATGCCAAACCAGTATTTTGCCGCATTGACCAATATGCGTTCAGTGGGTGTTATGGGTGATGAGAGAACCTATGATTATGCCGTAGCCGTAAGAGCAGTCAGAACGGTAGACTTCATGACCGCTGAGGCAGCAGAGATACCATTTGAGGTATTGCAAATTGTAATGAGCAGAATTATTAACGAGGTGAAGGGAGTCAATCGTGTATTCTACGATTTGACTAGTAAGCCACCTGGAACGATTGAGTTTGAGTAATTACCAAGAGCTCGCAAACCCTTGTAAATCAAGGGATGCGGGCTCTTGCTTTTTCTTTTGGTACTATTTTGGTACTAAAATGAGCCATTTCATAGGAATGATTTCAAAATATTTGTTTTACGCATGAGGCCAGGTTATCTTCCACTGGAAGTATTCTTCTTTGGTAATCTTTCCTGATGCCAGTTCTTGTTTCTTTTTGTTCCATTCAAACATATGAAAATTCAATGTTTCATCTTGAAAGATGAGCGATATTGGTGAAATTGTGGAAGTGTGTTTCGCTTCGTTATATGTCATGGAAACATCGCTATCATCATATACATTTTTAAGTTCTGTAAGATTGATTATCTCATATCCCTTTTCTTCTTCTAACCAGAATAATGATTCGATAAGATCTAAAGTAGTATCCCCGGTTAAATTACGCAGACAGGCAGGATGAATGTTAAGAATATCTGCCATTTGCAAAATCATATCATCTTTTGGTACCCGGTAGTTACTTTCGTATTGTGCAATACGGACGGCGGCATTTTTTGGTTCAAAGCCAAGTGATTCGCCTAAAGTACCTTGTGTGAAGTTTCGAAAGGTTCTGATTCGTTTGATTCGTTCACCGATTGTCATGGTAAAACCTCCCTGTATGATTGTAATACTTATATATTTTGAAGGAGACAGTTCTTAAAAAGCAAAGAAGTTCCTACCAATATCAGTATAACATAGGATTTGGTAAAAGAAAATAAAAATTAACAAATATGATAATTTAACAAAAATGCTTATTGACAAATATTGAGCAAATATGTTAAAACTATATACAATAAATATTTAACATAAAAGTTTAATGTTTGTTGTAAAGGTTCACTTGTAGGAACCTTTGGTACTGATATAAACAAATACAGGGGAGAGAATGAAGAAGGAGGAATGTTTTATGGAGGCACTATTTTATAATTCAGATGATGTGGCACAGATGCTTGGTGTATCAAAGTCAAAAGCATACACAATTATTCGTAAGTTAAATGAAGAACTGGAGGCAAAAGGCTTCATTACCATGCATGGAAAAGTTAGCAGACAGTATTTTTCAGAAAAGATTTATGGATGCACGAAGACAACTGCTACAGAAGCGTAAAAAAGAGAAGAAAGAAGCTGGTGCAAGTGCAGAGGAAAATAGAAACAAAATGCGTTTGTGCCAGTTGGATAAGGAACATGGAGTTTTGACTAGGAAAGGATGTGAGGCGTATGCCAGCATATAAGGATGCAGATACAGGAAAGTGGTTCGTGAAATTCTATTGTAAGAATTGGAAGGGGGAAAACAAGCAAATCAAAAAGCGAGGTTTTGAAACAAAGCGGGCGGCATTAGAGTATGAACGTAATTACAAGATACGTGAGGAAGGTGATCTGGATATGCCGTTTGGGGAGTTTTTTAAACTGTACCAGGAAGATATGGAAGTCCGCTTAAAACACAATACCTGGCTTAGTAAGGAACATGTTGTAAGGACAAAGATATTGCCATTTTTTAAAGATATGAAAATGAACGAAATCAGTCCCAAGGATATTGTTAAGTGGCAGAATGAGATGATGTCTTATAAGGATGAAAAAGGAAAATCGTATTCAGAATGTTACCGGAAAACCATGCACAATCAATTAAGCTGTATTTTCAATCATGCCTGTCGCTTTTACGGATTGAAAGAAAATCCTGCGAGAAAGGCAGGAAGTATGGGAAAAGAGCAAAGTAAGGAAATGCTCTTTTGGACGAAGGAAGAGTACAATAAATTTTCGGAAGCGATTATGGATAAACCACAGGCGTATTACGCCTTTGAATTATTGTACTGGTGCGGAATTCGCTGCGGAGAATGCCTTTCCCTAACTATGGAAGATTTCAATTTTGTAGAAGGGACACTCCGGATCAATAAATCATACCAGAGGTTAGAAGGAAAAGATATTATTACCACACCCAAAACAGCAAAGAGTAATCGAGTTATTAAGATGCCGGATTTTCTTGTAGAGGAAATGCAGGAATATTTTTCTATGTTATATGGATATAAGCCGACAGACAGGATTTTTCCATTTACAAAAAGTTTTTTGCATCATGAAATGGACAGAGGGAGCAGGATAGCAGGAGTGAAAAGAATTCGTGTTCATGATCTTCGGCATTCACACGTCAGTTTGTTGATTCAGCTTGGATTTTCAGCGGTAGCCATTGCAGATAGAGTGGGGCATGAAAGTATTGTTATAACGTATCGATATGCACATTTGTTTCCGTCGGAGCAGACGGCGATGGCAGACAAGTTGAACATGCAAAAAGAGGAACTTACGGATGAGAATTAAGTGATAAATCAGAAGATAGGAGTGACAAGTTATGAGCAAAGCAAATCTTGACCTTAAAGGAAGAAAAAGAAGTGTGAATGTGGGGTTTCGTGTTTCGCCACAGGAAGCAGAAGAATTAAATGTGAAAGTGGCGCTGAGTGGACTAAATAAACAGGATTATATCATGAAATGTCTGATGCAACAGGAAATTCGGGTAGTCTGTGGAAGAAAGGTTGCAAGAGAAATGAAGATGTATCTGGAAGCAATACTGGAAGAACTACAATTTTTGGAGGAAGGGGTGGTGCCGGAGGAAGAGGTTTTTCTTCCTTTGCAACATATATTGAAAATTTTGAATGCAGAAGAATCAGAGTGAAACAAGAAGGAGGATGATGGATATGCCGGAAAAGAATGGGCTGTTTTATGCATTTAATTTGCGTTTTTCGTATTTGAATCGTCAGCATGTTGAACTGTTGAATAAATTGGAAAATGAAAGTGCATCAGGGCGAAAAACAAGGACAAGGATTATCATGGATGCACTGGAAGAATATTTTGCAAATCAAGAGAAAGTAGGAGAGATGAAAGATTCAGGAAAGTATATCACGGAGGAACAGTTGGAAAATGTAAAAAACGAGGTACGGGCGGAGGTGTATCAGGACTGTATGAGGATGATGGCTGGCAATATGGTGGCAAGAAATTCCAATATATTGCCACAAAACGGTGAAATGAATCAAAAAAGTACGCCAGATAGGACAGTAAATGACGAAGATGATTATGATATTGCGAATGATGAGGTTGTAATGAGTAACATAGCAAGATGGAGTTGAGGTGTGGTATAGAAATGGTATCATACCTGTAAAGGAAATATATCATACCTGTGGAGGAACTGTGGAAAAACTGTACAATATCTGTATAGGATTTTCTGGAAGTTCCTTTTTCTTTGCTATTCACTTGTATAAGAACTGTATCATACCTGTACAAAAATGATACAGTACCTGTATGAAAGTTGTGGTATACCTGTATGAAAGTTGTGGTATACCTGTACGAAATATGTACCATACCTGTACAAGATGGAAAAAATTGGTAAAATTTGAGGGCGTATACGGGGTTTCAGGGGTGTCCCCTGACCAGAGGGCATTTTGTGATACAAAATGCGTATCTGGCAAAACCGTTTCTTACGGGTTTGGGTTCGATTAGATGGAGAAAAATGCTGATGATCGATAAAGAGAAAAGTACGAAAGAGTGGTTACTTATAGATTGTAGGGAATAACAGATAGAATATGAAAAGGATTTTAACATTTGTTTTTAGAGTGAAAAAAGGTAACTAGAGAATTCGTTGGATATAATCTACAGTTTATTTCGAGAACTCAAAAGAAAATATTGATAAAAGGTACTGGTTTTGATATAATATATTTGTAATTGGGTAAAATCAAGAGCTTTGTTGGAGGATACATAATGGACAATAAGGAAATAAAAGTAACATATAGACCACTGTGGAAATTATTAATTGATAGAAAGATTAGCAAAGCGGATTTAAGAAAGCGAACTCGCATAGCAGCTAGTACATTTACTAAGATGAATAATGATCAAATGGTATCATTAGATGTAGTTGCACGCATTTGCTATGAACTAGGATGTACCTTTGATGAAGTAGTTGAATTAGATTCTAAAAAAACGGAAGATATATAATTGGTTAAGAGGAAAATTGAATAATAGATTATTTGGAGGAAGTACCGTAATGGATAATAGAAGTATCAAAAAATTAGAAGCAGATTTGTGGGAGTCTGCAGATCTGCTTAGGGCAGGCTCAAAACTGACATCGAATCAGTATTGTATGCCTGTTCTAGGTCTATTGTTTTTAAGATATGCATATAGCAGATTTAAGCTGGTTGAAAAAGAAATATTAAAGGACAGACCGGTTAGAAATGGACGTCAGATGCCTGTAGAAGCAAGTGATTTTACTGCAAAGAGTGCATTGTACCTTCCGGAAATGGCTCAGTATAGCTGGCTTGTAAATTTGCCTGAAAACGTTGCTTCTTTAAATATGACAAATGTGTCAGGTCAGACAATGGCAAGTCTTGGGGAGGTAGTAAATAATGCGATGGAACTTGTAGAGCAGCAGAGTGAACAGCTTACAGGAGTTCTTCCAAAGAGTTATACGGATTTTTCAGATGAGCTACTTAGCGAGCTTCTCAGAATATTTAATAATAATGCTCTTGATGAAGTTGGCGGAGACGTAATTGGTCGTATCTATGAGTATTTTTTAAATAAATTTGCAAAGAACATTGCTTCTGATGATGGTGTGTTTTTTACACCGAAGTCACTTGTAAAAATGATTGTAAATATTCTTGAACCAGCTGGCGGTGTATTATTAGATCCGGCTTGTGGTTCGGGTGGGATGTTTGTTCAGACTGGTGATTTTGTAAATGAAGCAGGCTTGCAGGCGAATAACAGTATGACTTTTTATGGACAGGAAAAGGTGGAATACAATGCTAAGCTTTGTCTTATGAATATGGCTGTTCATGGTCTGACAGGTGTTATTAAGTCTGGTGATGAGGCAAATACATTTTATTATGATGCACATAATTTGGAAGGCAAGTGTAATTATGTGATGGCAAATCCACCTTTTAACGTAGATAAAGTTAAGGCAGAGTCAACTGCCAGTGCAGGCAGACTTCCATTTGGTGTGCCAAAAGAAAACAAAAATAAGGAAATTGGAAATGCAAATTATTTATGGATTTCTTACTTCTATGCATATTTGAATGAAACAGGAAGAGCAGGATTTGTCATGGCTTCCTCTGCTACAGACAGTCAAGGAAGTGACAAAGATATCAGAGAGAGACTGATAAAAACGGGTCATGCAGATGTCATGATCGGTGTCGCAAACAATTTCTTTTATACCAAGAGCTTGCCATGTTCCTTGTGGTTTTTTGATAAAGGAAAGCCAGATGAATTAAGGGATAAAGTCTTATTTATTGATGCAAGAAATTATTATACTGTAGTTGATCGTACTCTGAATGAGTGGAATGAGTGGCAACTCAAAAATATGAATGCTATTGTCTGGCTTTACAGAGGTGAAACAGATAAATACAAAGCATTGTTGGAAGAATATAAGATTGCTCTTAAAGAAATGATTTCAGAAGCAGACGATGATCAACTGAATGTTATATTAGATGATGTGTTTATAAACGGATTGGAGATTGCAAAGCAATATGTAAAAGCACTTAGAGAGTCGGCTAAGAAAGAAGTAGAAGGGTGTGATAAGAGGGAAAAGAAAAAAATACAGGCTTCATGGGATGAGAAAATTTCATATGCAGAAGAAATTGTAGGAGTAGTAAAAGAAGCCCATTGGCTTTATAGCAAGTTTGGAGAAGGCATCTATGAGGATATCTCTGGACTTTGCAAAATTGCTGATCTTAAAATGATTGAAGAAAAAGGATGGTCATTGACACCTGGCGCTTATGTTGGTGTAGCACCACAAGAGGACGACGGGGTGGATTTTGAGGAACGGATGACAGAGATACATAAAGAGTTACTGTCACTGCAGGCTGAAAGTAATGAGCTGATGGATACTATCTCGAAAAATTTTAAGGAGATGGGGTTGTGAGTTGGAAAAAAGTTAAACTTGGTGATATTGCAGAATTTAGTAATGGAATCAATTTTGGAAAAGAAGCATATACAAAGGGAATTAAATTGATAGGAGTTTCGAATTTTGCAAATAGATTCTATCCGGATTACGATGAATTACAAGAGGTAAGAGAAGATATTGTTCGAGAAAATGACTTTTTGAAGTCAGGAGACATTGTATTTGTGCGTTCAAATGGAAATAAAGAGTTAGTAGGGAGATGCATGCTGATTAAAGAACCGCCTACAAGAGTAACTTTCTCGGGATTTTGTATTAGGGCAAGATTGAAGGAGTTAAATAATTACAATCCTATGTTTTGGTGTTATCATTTTAAAAATAAAGTCTTTAGACGAGTAATGTCAGGTACTGCGATTGGCACAAATATTCAGAATCTTAGTCAGGGTAGATTGGCAGCTTATGAGGCAGATATTCCTGATTTCGACACACAGAATAGAATTGTGGAAATATTATCTAAGTATGATGAATTAATAGAAAATAATAACAAGCAAATAAAATTATTAGAAGAAACGGCACAGCGTCTTTACAAGGAATGGTTTCTGGAATTAAGGTTTCCAAATCATGAGAAGTGTAAAATTATTGATGGGGTGCCAGAGGGGTGGAAGAAGAGGAATGTTGGTGAAATTATTGAGAAGACTGTCCGAAGTAAACAGATTAGGGCATCTGATTATCAAAAAAAAGGGTTAATTCCTATTATAGATCAAAGTAGAAATTTTATAGCAGGATACACAAATGATACAGAAGCATTGGTGAAGAGGGATACCCCTATTATTGTTTTTGGAGATCATACAAGGGTGTTGAAATATATTCAATTTCCGTTTGCAAAAGGAGCAGATGGAACTCAATTAATAGTTTCAAATTGTGTTGAAATGCCACAATCATTATTGTATTGTAGTTTGAGTAATATTGATTTATCTAATTACCATTATGCAAGGCATTTTAAGTATCTTAAGGCTGAAAAAATATTGATTCCAAGTTTGGAAATTGCTAATATGTTTGATAAATTTTGTAATACAATTTTTAAGGAAGTTCAATGTAGAAGGGAACTAATAGTTAGATTGTCAGAAACACGAGATAGATTATTACCAAAACTTATGAATGGAGAGATAGAGATATTATGACGGATTGGTTAATGGGTTATTATAATGGCAATATATGTTGTTGCTACAATTTTTATTTGTTATTTTAATGGAAAATCAGCTAAAGTTGCAAAGATACAAACAGATAAAATGATAAGGCAATATAATATATCTAATTGTCCGAATATTACGATTCATTTTGATATTATTCGTTGGGGGGATGTGCTTTGTTATTGAAAATGAAGGAAATAATCTAGCACATAATGTAAGTATAAAAATAAATAAAGAATTCATTGGTGGTATAGATGGAGAAATAGAAAGAGACCGACTAGAAAAACTAGCAAAGGCAAAATTATATATAGTAAGTAAGCAAAGAATTTATGCATTTCTGGGGGGAACAACCACAATTCTCAAAAATAGCTCAAAATGTTGCAGAAATTGATATATCATACGATGAGTATTCAGAGCATACAACAATCGATTTAAATCAATATAGCATGTTTCTTGTGTATTCATCTCCAATTGAGGATGTTTCTCAGTATTTGAAAAAAAGAGGATGATGTAAAATTTTATAAAAATATTTTGAAGCAGATTGAAAATAAGTATCCTGTTCAGAATAGTATAGTTCATACAGAAACAGAGGATGAGGCTTATAAGTATAAAATTTTCAAGATAGTTTGTTGTGAGAGAAGGGGAACCGCTAGTGCAATTGTGGAGACTTTAGAATTAGAAAAGGAATATGTTCTACAGTTTTTAATTGAGCTTGAACAAGTGGATAGACTAGTTGGGCATTTTGCTGGAATTGAAGAAGATGATTATTCTGTAGAATGGTATAGAAAATAAGTTGTTGATTTAGGAGGTGTCATTATGAGTTATGATTATTCAGAAAATATTTTAGTCCAAGAAAGTGCTGGTCACCTTCTTAGGGATGAGCTTGGTTGGAGAGTCGAGCTTGCTTATAATACAGAAGTTCTTGGAGAAAATGGTACTTTTGGGCGGAAATCTTACAAAGACATTCTTTTGGTACGTTATTTTAAAGATGCATTGCAGAGATTGAATCCATGGATGACACCAACACTTGAAGAGGATGCGTTAAAGACATTTACGAGGCATCTTTCTACATCCTCTTTAATGCAGATTAATGAGGAAAAATACGGTTATATTCGTGACGGGATTCCGGTAAAGGTAAAGAAACAGAATGGACAGATAGAAGAAAAGAGAGCGATGGTGATTGATTTTGAACATCCAAATGATGAAGAGCGAAATCAATTTCTTGCCATAAAAGAACTTAAAATTCATGGGGATTTGTACCGTAGACGTACGGACATTGTAGGGTTTGTGAACGGAATTCCACTCCTTTTTATTGAATTGAAAAAGAATTCTGTGGATGTACAGAATGCATATACGGATAACTATACAGATTATCTCGATACAATACCGCATCTTTTCTACTATAATGCATTTTTGATGCTTTCGAATGGAACAGAGGCAAAGGTAGGAACACTGGGGAGTAAATATGAATTTTTTCATGAGTGGAAGCGTCTTTCTGAACAGGAAGAGGGAAGCGTAGCACTGGAAACAATGCTTCGGGGGATTTGTAAGAAAGAGAATTTTCTTGATTTATTGGAGAATTTTATTTTGTATGATCATTCTGACGGAAAGACAGTTAAGATCCTCGCAAGAAATCACCAGTATCTTGGTGTGAATGAAGCGGTAAAGGCGTATGAATCCCGTAAACTTAACAATGGTAAACTTGGTGTATTTTGGCATACACAGGGCTCTGGAAAAAGCTACTCTATGGTATTTCTTTCTCAAAAAATCCGTAGAAAGTTTGTTGGTTCTCCTACAATCGTTGTACTTACGGACAGAGAAGAATTGAATACACAGATATCGGATACTTTTGAAAATTGTGGTTTGCTTGGTAAGACAAAGGCATCAAAATTTGTTGCGACAAGTGGAGATGATTTGATAAAAAAATTAAAAGGTAATCCAAGCTTTATATTTACTCTTATCCAGAAATTTAATAAAAAGACAGAAGAACCGATTATTCCAGATCATGAGATCATTATTATGTCGGATGAAGCACACAGAAGTCAGTATGGAGTATTTGCGGATAATATGGTAGCACTTTTGCCAACAGCTTCCCGCATTGGTTTTACAGGGACTCCTCTTTTATCAAATGATAATATTACAGAACGTACATTTGGTGGGTATATATCAATTTATGATTTTAAACGTGCAGTGGAAGATAAGGCTACAGTTCCTCTTTACTACGAGAACAGAGGCGATAAAATATTAGATATCAAAAATCCGGATATTACGGATAAAATTCTTGATGCAATTGAGGCAGCTGATTTGGGTGAAGAGCAGGAAGAAAAACTGGAGCATGAATTTGAAAAAGAAATCCATTTGCTGACAGCAGAGCCTAGACTGCGTTCGGTGGCGAAGGATTTTGTATCGTATTATTCAGATTTGTGGACAAGTGGAAAAGCTATGTTTGTATGCTTGAATAAGGTTACCTGCGTTCGCATGTATAATTATGTACAGGAATATTGGCAAGAGGAAATCGAGAAACTAGAGGAGGAACGTAAGACTGCATCTCAGCAAGAAAACTTAGAACTGAACCGTAAAATAAAGTGGATGAAGGAAACGGAGATGGCAGTTGTTATTTCTCAAGAACAGAATGAGATTCAGACATTTAAAAAGTGGAATCTAGATATAAAATTACATCGTGAGAAAATGGAGAGAAGAGAGCTTGATAAAGAATTTAAAGACAAAGATAATCCATTAAGAGTTGTCTTTGTGTGTGCGATGTGGCTTACCGGCTTCGATGTGAAATGTTTGTCTTGTCTTTACTTGGACAAGCCTTTGAAGGCGCATACTTTGATGCAGACCATTGCAAGGGCAAATCGTGTGGATGAAGGAAAAAGTAATGGTCTTATCATAGATTATATTGGAATTGTAAAAGCACTTCGAAAAGCTCTAGCTGACTATACAGCAAATGTAGGAGGGAGAAGCACAGATCCAACTATTGATAAGGGAAAATTAATTGAGCATGTATTGGAAGTCATAGCTGCTGCAGAGGAATTCCTGCGGTATAAAAACTTTAAACTGAAAGCTCTAGTTGAAGCAAAGGATTTTGCAAAGTTGGCATTATTACAAACTGCAGCTAATGCGGTATCAGAAAGTAGAGAGACGAAGAAACAGTTCATGACATACGGCAATGAGATGAATCGGATGATGAAGTATCTTGATAGACATGATATTTCAGATGAAGACAGAAAAAAGAAAGATGCAATTATTGCCATTTGTGATGAATTAAAGAAAAAGAAGAAGCATATTGATAACATTGATTTGATGGTACAGATTAATGGTATTTTGGGTGATTATATAATAATAGAGCAAACACCTGAAGATAGAAGTTTTGCAAAGCGTTTTGATATTAGTAAGATTGATTTTGATTTATTGCGCAAAGAGTTTGCTAAAGTGAAAAGAAAAAATCTTATGATGATGGATTTGGATGAACTTATTCGTGTGCGTTTGGATGGTATGCTGAAAGAAAATCCAAGACGTGTAGACTATTATGAACGTTACCAGAAGATTATTGAGGAATATAATAACGAACAGGATAGAGCTAATATTGAAAAAACATTTATGGAGCTTATGGATTTAGCTAATTCTATGAATCAGGAAGAGCAGAGATATGTCAGAGAGGGATTTTCCAATGATGAAGAATTATCTCTCTACGATATGCTGTTTGATGAAAATCTTTCAAAGGAAGATATTAAGAAGATTAAGAAAGTTGCTGTAGATTTACTTGCTAAGATTAAGGGAAAGATAGCGGAGCTGGATCATTGGACAGATAAACAAGAGACTAAGGCAGAGATAGATACACTTATTGGAAAAATATTGTGGGAAGAATTGCCGGAAAGTTATTCGGATAGTGCGATATTTACATATAGACAGAAAATTTATGAGTATGTGTATATGAGGTATAAGGAAGTGGCATAGAACATGATTGGAGGTATACGATGAGCATTTGGTTATTTAGAGCTGGTAAGAATGGTGAATATGAAGAAAAGTTTTTGGCAGATAATAGAATTTATCTTACTTGGAGTGATTTGAAAATTGATCTGAAGAATTATAAAGATAGAACTGTACATTTGCAGAAATTGCAGGAGTTATATCCGGCTGAAAAAATAAATACGCTAAAAAACTGGGAATCACAAATATATCCAATTGCTCATCGGATGGAAATTGGAGATTGGATTGTGTTACCTAGTAAGCGTACAAGTACAATTCATATTGGAAAAATCATTGGTGAATATACATACGATGCCAATAATGGCAATCCATATTATCATTATAGAAACATAGATTGGTTTGCAAAAGATATTCCGAGAAGCAATTTTGATCAAGACATTTTATATTCGTTTGGAGCTTTTATGACTGTTTGTAAAATTACAAGAAATGATGCAGAAAACAGAATTAAGGCTATGGCGGCAAATCACTGGAAAGTTCCAGGAACATCAAGTGTAGCATTTCCAGAGGCAGAAGACACACAAACAGATTCATCTACCAACTTGGAAGAAGCAATTCAGGATGCTATAGCAAGGTATATTATTCAGAAGTTTAAAGGCTATAAAATGGAAATTCTAATAGAGGAGATTTTGAAAGCAAAAGGATTTACAGTATATCATAGTAAACAAGGAGCTGACGGAGGAAAAGATTTGCTAGCTTCCGGTGGGGAGATGGGATTTGGCTCACCTAAGATTTGTGTTCAAGTAAAAACACAAGATTCGCCAGTTGACAGACCTACATTAGATCAATTAGGTGGTGTGATGAATAATGTACAGGCTGAGTATGGTTTGCTTGTATCATGGAATGGATTTAAGGATAGTGTTGCAAGAGAGGAAGGCAATCAATTCTTCAAAATTCGTTTGTGGGATTCTACAGATATTATTAAAGAATTATTTGATAATTACGAGAAATTAAGCCCTGCAATTAAGGCTGAAATACCACTCAAGCAGATTTGGATATTGAGCGAGGAAGAATAGTTATATATGTTCAGTTTTAATATATTTTTGCCTTATAGAAATAGCTATAAGGGTATTTTGTATTCTGTGTCAAGAACGTTCTTGACCAGAAGCAATAGCATACAGTTGATAATGTAAATGATTATATTGTTCATTGTATGTCCTCCTTTTACCAGTGAATTATAGTAGCTGTTAATAATATTATACAATACATCGTATTTGGAGGATGGTAGAGTTCCTTGTGAAAACAAGGTCCAATTGATTTTAATGCTTGCTGATATTAGATATCTACCGGTCGTTAGTCAGTAAGCTTTTAGGAGAAAATATGAGTAGAGAAGTATACAAAGATAAATATTATACACACTTTGATAAGAAAAAGCATCATAAGGATTATGAAGAAAGAGTAGAAAATATTTCTTGGGTCGGTAAACATGGATTTTATCCTTTTATTCATTTTAGTATGAGTTTTAACAAGTACACAAATGCTTCTAATGGAAAAAAATATGTAAAGCCTAAGGAAAGAGATATTTATTATGCGGCTCATATTGATCGATATATCTATGAGTATTATGGAAACCGACTTAATAATAAATATAATGCTTATTTGAAAAAAAACGGAATCAATCGTGTATCCACAGCGTACAGAAATTGTACTCCTGGAAAATGTAACATTGATTTTGCAAAAGAGGTATTTGAATTTATAGTAAAGTGTGAAACAGCTTATATTTTTGTGGGAGATTTTAGCAAATTCTTTGATAATTTGGATCACAAATATTTGAAAGAAAAGATAAAGCATGTTATAGGGAATGTTTCATTAGATGCTGCTGATTATGCAATATATAAGAATTTGACACAATTTTCATATATTGAAGCAGATGATATTGAAAAAGAAAAAGGTCAGTTAAGACGTGATATGCGTGAAATGGATAAATATTTTGACACACAAGAGTTTCATGAAATTAAGAAAAAGCATTTAAAAATTAATTCTAAGAATTATCAGATACCACAGGGCTCATCGATTAGTGCAGTTTATTCAAATATTTATATGGTTGATTTTGATAAGAAAATTAATGATTTTGTTACTTCGAAGCGAGGAATGTACAGAAGATATTGCGATGATATTATTATGATAATACCTATGACCAAAGAGGATATATTAAATGGTGATGATAAAAAGGTGACCGAATTCGTTTATACTGTGAGAGATGAAATTCCTAATTTGGATTTAAATGCAGATAAAACAGAGCATTTCTTTTATAGTAATGGAACAGTGGAAAAGATATTAGGAGAAAGTAACCTTATAAATTATCTTGGATTTACTTTTGATGGGAAAAATGTTCGTCTTAGAGATAAAAGTTTGTTTAAATATTATTGTAGGGTATATAGAAAAATAAAAAGAGTGAAGGAAACAAAAGATGAGAAAGGATTTAATGCTGGTAGAAAGGCTATATATCAATCATATACACATTTAGGAGTAGGAAAAAATCCGAGAGAACATGGAAATTTTCTTACATATGCATATAAGGCAGATAAGATTTTTAGTCAAAGTAAAGTGCTGAATTGTGAGATACGAAATCAAGTAAAGAGACATTGGCAGAAAATTGATAGTAAACTGAAAGGATAATTTGCTGAAGGAGGTGCTCTCGATTGGATGAAAACGCATTAAAGAAAATAATCGAACAAGGTGAAACAGCGACGGTGGAATTTAAGTCATGGGTAAAAGCAGCTTCCATGAAGGAAAGAATTAATCTAGCGGTTCCTGAATTAATTGCCTTTGCGAATAGCAGAGGCGGTACGGTTTATATGGGTATTGAAGATGACGGAACAGTGACTGGATGCAATGGCAAGTATGACCTGCAAAATATCTGTGAATCCATTTATGATAAAACAAGACCACCAATGTTTACAGATATTGAGGAAATGGAATTTGATGGGAAGAAAATAATTGCCATATCAGTTGCATCGGATGGTAAAACATACGCCACAACAGATGGTAGATGTTTGAAAAGACTTGGAAAGAATTCAAAACCATATTATCCGGATGAGATGAGCCATATATATTCAATATCACAGACACCGGATTTTTCAAGCCAGATTATTGCCGAAAGTTCAGTTGACGATATTAATCTGATGGTTGTATATAGTTTAAAGGAAAAGCTGAAATTACGTGATCCAAGTTCAACATTACCAGAATTAGATGATATGGCTTTTCTAAGAGACCTTGGCTTGACTGCAGAAGATAACGGACAAATTAAACTTACTATAGCAGGATTATTGTTTGTGGGGAAAGATGCTTCGCTTCAAAAGTTATTGCCACAAGCGGAAGTGATTTATTTGCATTATGATAGAGAAAATTTGGAAGAGTATAATGCACGTTTGGATATGAAACAGCCAATCATCACAGTTCTTGATAGACTTACAGAGAAAGTGCAGAATGATAATAAAATTCGGAATGTGCAAATTGGTTTATTTCGATTAGAAATAGCTGATTTTTCTGAAAAAGTATTTCAGGAGGCTTTATTAAACGCACTTTCGCACAGAGATTATCAGCAACTTGGAGCAGTATATGTAAAGCACTATCCGGACAAAATTGTAATTGAAAATCCAGGCGGATTTCTTGACGGAATCACAGAAAAGAATATTATAACGCATCCTTCAGCACCAAGAAATAAGCTTATTGCAGAAACATTGCAGAGATTGAAGTATGTGCAGAGAACCGGACAAGGAGTGGATATTATTTTCAGGGAAATGGTAACAATGGGAAAACCATATCCGGTATATAGAGTGTTTAATGATGCTGTACAGCTTACAATATTCAGTGCGACAGAGGATATTAATTTTGTGAAATTTATTGTGAATGAACAGGATCAAAAGCAAATTTTCTTTTCGCTTGCAGAACTGATGATTTTACGTTACATTGCGGAGAATAAAAAGATAAAATTGGGTAAAGCACAACAATTGACGCAGGTTTCGGAAGATGAAGTACGGAAAAGTTTTGGCAATCTTATGAAATATGGCTTAATTGAATTATCTGGAAGAGATTATATGCTAACAGCTCGAGTATATGAGATGGTGAAATCTGATGTTGAATATACAAGAGATAAAACCGTTCAGTATATAAGAGCGAAAGAAATGATTACAGAATATATTAAAAAGCATGGTTTTATAACCAAGTCAACTGTGCAGGAATTGTGTGGATTTAGCGAACAACAGGCTAGAAGAACTTTGGAAAAAATGAAAAGAGAGGAAATCATCAAATTAGCGAATGGAGGAAGATATGCACAATATGTATTCATGTAGTTTAACTTGGCATTTTAATTTGTCATGCCGAGTTAAGCAACGAGTTAGATGACAAGTTAAAAGAAGAGTAAAATGCATAAACCAGGTAATTAAGGCATTTTCAACTCGGTATTTTTATTTTTCATGACATATTAGGTAACGAGTTAAAAGTATTTATAAAACGGAATAGAAGCTATGGAATGGAAAATCGAGTAACATTCAATTTTGTGGCTGAACAAGGAATTCTGTAGGGGAGTGACACTGAATGATTGATATATATACAGAAAAAAGAGACAAAAGGTTGGATTCTTAAAAATGACATGTATTTTAGCTTGCAAATATTCCGGATGATGTAAAAATCAGATTCAATATTTCTGATATAGTGATTGGAAGCAAAGTATATAATGCTTGGTGGAGCAAGGAGTATGAAAGGAGAGCAGATATTTTGCTTAATGACGATATCAGGAGCTTCATCAATTTCGAATTTTTCAATCAATATATGCTTTTCTTAAGAAATTGCGATGGACTCAATGTATCTGATAAGAGTTTTAAAGTGTTGCAGCTTGATAATAACAGGACAACACAGGAAGAGGAGTTGGGATATGACGAGAAGACATTGCAATACTTGGCTAGTTTTAAAAGATATTCTACAGAATGAGTGATGAAATCATTGGTAGGTGAATTTACGCAAAATGAGAAGTGTTCTGTTAAGGGGTGCTTATGGGTGGGTGCTTGTATAAGGATTGTTGCGTATCTGAACATCGGGATAATCTGAGGTGTGATAAGCCAGAAGTTGAAGATGTTGATACAGTCGGAGGAAGTACAAAAAATTATATCAACTATTATAGGATAAAAGAAGGAGTGCGATAAAATTGAATTTCACACATTATGATTTAGGAAATCTTGATAAAGGAAGAATAGTGGAAATTGTATTACAGGGAAATGCAGCAAATGTTCAATTATTGGATTCATCAAATTTTAACAACTATAGAAATGGAAGGCAATATCGTTATATTGGTGGATTAGCAAAAAAAACTCCTATACGTCTCCAAACAACACATTCAGGCCATTGGCATGTAGCAATTGATTTACGAGGAATGCGTGGTAATGTGAGAAGCACAGTGAGAGTTTTACCAGAAGCATTGCCAGAAATTAGACAAAAACCTCTAAATACAGTACCTTCATTAATACATAATCGAGGCTTTGGTATAGATATTGATGTAGATACAACACCAGAATATGATGTCTTTATTTCACATGCTTCTGAAGATAAAGACGAGGTAGTACGCCCGTTAGCAACAGCATTGAGAGATAAAGGAATCAGAGTTTGGTATGATGAGTTTGAGATGAAAATTGGAGATAGTTTACGTAGAAAAATTGATAAAGGTTTGGCTAATAGTAAATTCGGAATAGTAGTCATTTCAAAAACTTTTATAAAAAAGGGGTGGACAAATTATGAGTTAGATGGAATTATTACAAAGGCTGTTTCTGGTGAGCAAATCATACTTCCAATATGGCACAATATTACAAAAAAAGAGGTGATAGAATTTAGCCCGTCTTTAGCCGATAAGTTAGCTCGTAATACTGCTATTAATACGGTCGATGAAATTGCTGATGAGATTGCTGAATTGATTTTAAATGAATAGACTTGTAGTAGGTGATATTTGTTAATTATTTTATTCTTTATATTAGGGAGGGAGCATATGAGAAATGTATTTGTTAGCTATTCGCATCGATTAGATCAAGATGTAGTTGATGAGTTTAGAAGAAAATTTGGAAATGATAAGATGGTGTTTTCAGATCGTTCTTTGGAAAACAAAGATTTAAGTTATTTGTCAGATGACACAATAAAGAATAATTATATAAGCCCGCAATTGAGATTATCTTCTGTTACAATTGTTTTGATTGGTGCAGAAACAGGGGGAAGATGGTGGGGTGATTGGGAAATTTATTGTAGTTTAAGAAAGTCTGTAGGAAATGAACGCAATGGTATTTTAGGAATACTTATTCCGAATAAGCAACATAATATACCTCAAAGAATATTAGATAATCCAGATAATAGTGAAATTATTTCTATGCCCAAATCAGAAAAAGAATTGGAAGATGCTATAGAACGAGTGTACTTGAAACGATATCATACACCAAATTTGTCTAGACCATTAAGACAGCGCAATTCACATATTTGATTATATATAAGGAGCAATTAATATGACGTTTAAAGAATTATTTAGGAAATGGGGATTAAATAGTATTAAATTGAAAGTTGGTTTTGCTGAAGTTGAATTTGGACCAACAGAGGATGATCAAACAGCTGCATGGGACATGTATGTAGAATTGATAACTCGTATTACAACTCAGCCATTAGATGACGCAACTGGCGATGAAGAAACTGCATTAAATAGTGTTTATCAGTTGTTTCCGATTACAAGGGATATACTAAAAAATAAAGGACGTAATGCAGAAAATTTTACGAAAGTAGCAGTAATAGTATTGAACCAAATAGTAAGACCTTTTACAGCAAAATGGCATAAAAAGAAACTAAGTGGAGAGCTTTCGAATGAAAATGAATGTATTCAGTTTAGAACAGAGTTAAAACAACTTCAAGCAGAACTGATCTGTTATAGTAGGTTATTAGCAGATATGGCTAGGGTAGAGGATTTAACATGTTTATTGGATGAAGATAGAGAATAAGTTTTGGGGGTGATGAATATTGTCTGGAGTCACGAAACATATATATGACCATGAAATTAGAGATATTTTAGAAATGTGGAATAAGCAGTTAAAGGAGATTTCGCTGATATTACCGCAAGAATATACGGAAGAAGATGTAATTTCACTTGTGAGAAAACATTATCCTCATGAGTGGATGTCGGTGGTATATAAGTATAATTATTATGAAATTAAAGATCGATATTTGAAAAAAAGATTCGGTAAAAAGCGTTATTGTATGTTGAAACCAGAAAAAATATTTAAAACTGTTACACAATACAAAAAAATTATGAGTCAAAAGTACAGAAAGCAGTATTGCATAAACTTTGACAAGGATATACAACAGAAAAATGCAGAAAAGTTATGGAATCAAAGGAAGAGCAAGATAGAAAGGATTGATAATAAAATAAATAATGCTAAATTTAAAACCCAACAAATGACTCCGAAGTATATTGATGTGCTTATAGGGCTGTATGAAAGAAAAAGTACATCTCAAAAAGATAAGATGTATATTATGGCTGAGTTGAAAAAATATTATAATGACAAAGTTATTAATTTCTTTTTTAAAGTGAATGATACGGAATTAAATAAACAATTACGTTGGATTGCATTTTATCATTTGCAAAGTTTTAATTATCAACCAAGAGCACGTAGGCAAAAATATATGCAGGTGCATACTAAAAATAAAAAAAGAAAACAATATTTAAAGAACGTATATCCGTATGAGAAATATAATATTCCACAAAATCCAAATGAATTGGAATACAGGATAATGAATGCAAAGGAACAGAAAATTAAACGATATGATTTTTTTATTTCTCATAGTAGTATGGATAGTAGATATGTGCAAGAACTCATATTATTTGAAAATAGAAAATCTAAAAATGTGTTTTGTGATTGGATAAATGATGCAGACTATTTGAAAAGAAAATTAGTGTGTAGATCTACATTAAAAGTAATAGAAACGAGATTGGAACAATCTGATGCGATTATTTTTGTGGATTCACTTAATTCCAGAAATTCAATTTGGTGTAAATATGAGCTTAATTATTTTTCAGAACTTGACCGACCAATTTATTGTATAACGATAGAAGATATAAAGTCTAAGAATTGGGATGCCCTTTATAATATGAAGGATAAATGGTTTTATGATCCGGATTATAAGAAATACTCATTGGTTTAGGTTGTAATCTATTTAATCTTAAGCAATACTATTTTCATGGCAATAGTTTGGCAACAACCATTCAGTAAGCCAAAGTAAATAGTGTAATTCGTATAAGAATATGGTCCATATCCAAACAAAATTTAAACAAAATAAGTTAAGTGAGGTGCAGGACATAATAAGGGATTGAAAAATTATCGTGTTTCAAATAGAAGATACAGAAATCGTAGGATAGGTGATTTCTTAAAAGAACTGCATTTGACAGAAGGAAGAAATACTGGATTCAAGAAAATTTTGGATGCATTGGAGGCAAATGGTTCACCAAAACCGGAGTTTGAAACAGATGAGGCACGCAGTTACTTTATATCTAGATTGTTTATACATGAGGGCTTTTTGGAACTTTCAAATGAGGAACCAAAAAGGAGCCAAAAAGGAGCCGAAAGAAAACAAATGATATTAGAACGGCTGGCAGAAAATCCTGCAATGACTCAAAAAGAACTTATGGAAGAGTTGGGCTTAAGTAGAAAACAAATACAGAAAGAAATAAAGGAACTGCAGGAAGAAGGTATGCTTGTAAGAGAAGGTTCTAATAGAAAGGGACGTTGGATAGTAAAAGAGAGAGAAAACTAATCTTTTTGGATAACACAAGATTTTCCTTGCAAATCCATAATTATCCTTTATAATGAACTGTAGGTGAACAAAATCAAAATTGTACTTGTAAGCCACTCGTACCACAAGAATGATAAAAAATCGTTCTGGTACTACTTTGGTACTATTTTGAAGAAGAAAAGAAAAAATGATGGCGAAAATTATAAAATAATTAACAAATATGTTAAATATATGGACATAAAAGAACAATTAAGATTTAGAATTCTGCGAGTTTGAGTAAAAAATATCCCAAGGCACTCCAAATTATCCTGAAAAGGCAAAAAAGAGTAGCTTGAGAGTAAGTGAATAAGCAAGAAAAAACAAAGACCTTGTAGAGAGGGTAAAACCTTTCTATGAGGTCTTTTTGCATCCCAAGACCTTGAAAATAGAGGGTTTGAGAGAAAAGCAAAAGAAACAAAAGTGAATATCGTTTGAGGTAAACCGAGAAAAATCCGAGATAGGGTGAGGATAAAGAAACTTGCCTTTAGAGGATAAAAGGGGTTGCCTTGGTATAAGGAGAAATTAAAAAATGCCAAATCCTGTTTTTGGCGATGCCCTAAAATAGGGGTTTTCAGGGATTTCATTTTTGGCGTTTTTGCCAAAAACATCAAATTTGGCATTTTTGCCAAAAATAAAAGGTCATTTTTGGCGGTCTTGGAACTCTCAAAACCATACTAGAAGAAAGGTGGTCTTTATGAGAAAGAAGAATTACAAAGGTATGAAAGTAACAAAAAGGATGTTATCAAAATGCGAGGGTGTATGTAGAACTTATGATGCCATCCAATATGCTTATGCTGATTTACTTTCAAAAGCAGAGGATGTACAAAGTTTTAGGGTTAATGTTTTGTTGGAAGGATTACAAGAGGGAGATTATACATCTGATTTTGTCATTGTGAAAGCAGATGGTGGTCTTATGATTAGGGAATGTGTGAGTAGAAGACATTTAACAAAGCCAATGACAACAAAGCTTTTGGATGCGAGTAGAAATTATTGGAAATCGCATGGTGTCAATGATTGGGGTGTTGTAGTGGAGAAAGAAGGTGCTGCTGATGTGTAAGGATGGATTGAAAAAATATATGCTTCTAAAAAGGGAAGAGGGAGAAGCAGTTAGTATTTACAGAGTATTGGAACTCATAGAAGAAAAAGTGCTTGTGATGGATTGTGTGAAAAAGACAATGCCGGTGTGGAAAAGTGTTGAGGAATTAGATGCTTATGTGGAAGTAGAAGAAAATATAAATACAGATACTTTATCCACTTTTGAAGATATGGATGCAGAGAATAGGAAGATTGCATATCAAAGATATAACATGATTTCATCCATTTTACCTTTTATGGCAAATGAAACTATGAGAACACAGGCAATTAAGAAAGTAGCAGAAGATAATAGATTGTCTTTGCAATCCATTCGGAAATATCTTTGTGAATATTTGGCGACTATGGATGTTAGGAGTTTAGCACCAAAGCAGAGAGAAACAGAAAAACCACTTACAAAGGAGGAAAAGAATATGCGTAAATCTCTTAACAGATGGTACTACACAACAAAGAAAAGAACATTGAAAAATTGCTACACTCTTATGTTGCAGCACTTTTATTGTGATGAAGAAGGCAAATTATTTGAGGAACATCCATCCTATTATCAATTTAGATATTTTTATCGTAAGTACAACAAGAAGGAAACGGAATATATTAGTCGAAATGGTTTGTCTTATTACCAAAGAAATCAAAGACCTTTAGTGGGGGATGGCGTTCAAGCATTTGCACAAACAATTGGAATGGGAATGTTAGATGCAACGGTGTGTGATATTTACCTTGTAAATGAAGCTGGTGGAATTGTAGGAAGACCTATTCTAACTTTGTGTGTAGATGCGTATTCAGGAGTAATTTGTGGGTATTCGTTATCATGGGAAGGTGGCGTGTATTCTCTTAGAAATCTTATGTTGAATGTGATAAGTGATAAGGTGGAGCATTGTAAACTTTTTGGAATTGAGATAAAAGAGGAACAATGGCCATCACATCAATTACCTTTAAAGATGGTTACAGACCAGGGTTCAGAGTATAAGGGAGAAACATTTTCACAAATTGTTGATTTGGGTGTAGAACTCTTAAATTTACAATCCTTTCGTGCAGATGAAAAAGGACCGGTGGAACAGTGCTTTAATGCAATCCAAAATTATTTTAAACCAATCTTGAAGGGCAAGGGTGTCATTGAAGTTGATTTTCAGGAGAGAGGTTCTCACGATTACAGAAAAGATGCGTGTCTTACCATGCAACAATTTGAGAAAGTGATTTTAAATTGCATTATTTTCTACAATTCCAATCGAGTATTGGAGAGATTTCCTTTTACAGAGGATATGCTGGAAGCAGAAGTGAAACCTATTCCATGTCATGTATGGAAGTGGGCTTGTGAACAATTAGGAGCTAATTTAAGGGATGTAAATAAGGAAGACCTAATAAGAGTGCTATTACCTAGAACTAAGGGCAAATTTGGGCGAAATGGTTTATCTGTGAATGGATTACACTATCACAATGCACTTTTTAGAGAAGAATATTTGCAGGGAAAAGAATGTGAAGTTGCTTATGATATGGATAGCAGCAATCATATATGGCTGATTGAGAATGGAAAGTATATACAATTTGACTTAATTGAAAGCAGATTCATGGATAAGGGATTGGATGATGTGGCTCTTATGAAATCAAAACAGAGGGAGCTTGTGAAAAGGGAAGGCAAGCAGAAGACACAAGCAGAGGTGGATTTGACAAAGTCAATCCAGTTGATAGCAGATTCTTGTGTGGTGCAGGCACAACCATCAACAAAAGGTATTAGAAGCAACAGACAGAGAGAACAAGTGAAAACACATAAGAAGTATGCAGGAGAGGTGGTAGCAAATGTTTAAGAGCGAATGGAATATCATGGAGAAAATAGAACCAATGCTTGTGGGGAAGGAACTGAAAGAGAGGATGCTGGTTGTTCCTGATTATGATGAAAGCATAAGGAAAGAAAGCGTAAGTACCAGATTGTTGGAATTAAATAAAATAAATTCATTTTATCTTCCATCGGATATGAGTGTGGAGATTTACACAAAACTATATCTTGCCATGGTTAGGTCATTACAGAAGAAGGAAAGCAAACTTGCAATTCAGCAGAGAAATCTTAATGGAAAGAATATGAAAGCCTGTGTAAATGGGGTCCTGCCTTCTTTTGGTGGGATTATTGGTGGAAGTGATTCATTTAGTATCATTGGATGCAGTGGGATAGGAAAAACAAGTGCAATAGAAAAGGCAATACAACTTATGGGTGGGGGGAATGTAATTGAAATGGAGCAACCATTTTGTAAAATTATTCCAATCATTAGTGTACAGTGTCCCTTTGATTGTTCAGCAAAGAGTATGTTACTTGCCATATTGCAAAAGGTAGATAATGCACTTGGAACTGCTTATTATGAAAACATCGTAAGAGCAAAGGCAAATATCAATACCATGCTTATTTCCGCAGCACAGGTGTTGTTGAATCATGTGGCGGTTCTTTGTATTGATGAAATTCAAAACCTAATCAAACATAGAGCAGGGATGCAATTAGTTTCCATGCTAACAGAGCTTTTGAATGAAAGTGGAATTAGTATTGTGTTTGTTTCTATCCCTGAAATAAAGCCATTCTTTGAAAGTGTGGATTATTTGGCAAGAAGAACACTTGGACTTACCTATGGGAAATGTGAGTACAATGCGTATTTCAAGAAATTTTGTACAACCTTATGGAAGTTCCAATATGTGAAAAACAGAGCAGAGATTACAGAGGGCATTTTAAATTGGTTCTATCAACATTCCTCTGGAACATTGGTACATGTGATATTTTTATTTTATACATCACAAGAGATAAGCATTTTGGATGGAAGAGAAATCATTGATATTCAAGCATTAGAATCTGCATATCAGAGAATGGAAATGTTACATATGCACATCCAACCGGAAGTGAGTATAAAAAAGATTGCTTCTAAGAGAAAAAAGAATACATCAGTGCAGGTGATTGCTGAAACTGCTGAGAAGAAAGAAGAAATTGCAAAAGAAATAACAAAGGCATCTGATTTTGTAGAGGAGCACCCGGCGAGTAAAGGGAATAGTGTGGATTGGTCTTTTGAGGAACTGATGAAAGAAGCCAAAAAGAGTAATATGGATATGTTGGAGCTGTTACAGGGTAAAATCTCCATTACAGAAGTTGTGGTGTAGGAAAGGGCGTGAGGTTTATGGGCATTGCATATTTTCCTAAGATTTATCCAGATGAACTGATTTATAGTGTGCTTTCAAGATTTTATCAGAATTGCGGTTATCCCAATTACATATTTTGTGCGGAAGATTTGTTTATAAATAAAAGAGTTAGACCTGATATGGAATTTATCAACGAATTAAAACCAGAAGTATTGCATTTATTGTGTCAAAATATGCTCGTCGAGCATTTGATTGAGAAGCACACCATGTTTCCTTATTATGCAAGATTTTTGCCAAAAGAAAGAAGAATTAAAGGTTTTGAAGCGCTTTGTAATATGAGTGGTGATTATAATAACCTGCTTGCAGTGCCAAAACAAAAGAGTGCTGAAGAGCGATATTTAAGGTATTGTCCATTGTGTGTAAAAGAGGATAGAGATGTTTATGGGGAAACTTATTGGCATAGAAGCCATCAGATGATGGAAGTTGATTTTTGTCCGAAGCATGGATGCAGATTGATAAACAGTTCCATAGTGGTTCATGCAAAGGCAAGTCCAAATCTAATACCAGCAGAACTGGAAGTAAAAGAGTTTGATAATACTACATATGGAAATGAGTTAGAAATAGAGCTTGCCAGGTATATAGGTGCAGTGTTTCAGGCTGCTATGGATATGGAAAGTGATGTTGAAGTTGGTAAATTTCTTCATAGCAGACTTTATGGAACAAAATATGTGTCTGTGAGGGGAGAACAAAGAAATATAAAGCTATTTACAGATGATTTCCTTGCATTTTATGAGAGCTTATCTTTTAAAGGATTAAGTGAATTGTGGCAAATACAGAAGATTTTTAATGGATATAGATTTAATTGCTTTGAAGTATGCCAGATGGCTATGTTTCAAGGAATTTCCATTGAAGATTTGTGTAATATGAAATTGCCTGATAAATCACAGGAGCAGATATTTGATGAAAAGGTAAATGAATTACATAATCAAGGCTTGAAATACCCGGAAATAGCGAAAAGATTAAATGCCTCATACAATGTAGTAAAACCTATTGGTGAAAATAGTTATGGAAAATATTCCTATACAAAAGAAACACATCAAAAATGTGGTGTCAAAAAGCAGGATTGGGCGAAGATAGATAAAGCTACATTACCATTAGTGAAAAAGGCAATTAAGGAGCTACAAGGGCAAGATGGAGAAAGGCCACATAAGGTCAATGTATTTGCAATATCTAAAAAGCTGGGATTACCTGATAAGAGGTTGTATTTGTTACCTAAATGTATGAAAGAAATATTAAGGCATCAAGAAACACAAGAACAATATTGGGCAAGGGAAGTGATATGGGCAATCAGTAAAATACAAAATGATAGTATAACCTTTAATTGGAAACAAATAAGAGTGCTTACAAATATGCGAAAGGATAATCTAATCGCAAGCCTCCCCCATCTTGAAGCAATGGATTCTGATATAGCAGAAATGGTAAGAGCAATTGTGTGAATGGCAACTACCTGTGATAAAAATAGTTTGCTTCTAAAAAAGAGAAAAATGATAACAACAATGGTATTGAGGCATTGATTTCCGTCAAAAGAAAAGATAGGGTATCATTAAGTATTTGAAATTTTTTGTCGGATGATTGTTACATCATCTATTGTTTGTATCTTCTCTTCTTAGAAGCAAATATATTTTTATGATTACAGTGGTTGTTGTATTAAAAACAAAAAGTGTAGTGATATGCATTATTATAAAGGATTTGAATGGGGTTTTTATTTGCAAAAAAATGCTTGTAACCATTGATTTTAAAGGGTTTCTAGGCATTTTGATGACAGGAAATAATTTCCTGAGAAAAAGAAGTTATTCAATGGGGATTTTTTTATATTCATAAATAAAATATGTACATATTACAC
>CAVIJT010000008.1:105430-140037 GCA_963643465.1 Lachnospiraceae bacterium
ATATTACACAAAATATAATAAGTGAATGATGAAATAAATTGTATAAAATACACAAAAACATATTGACTTTTATTTTATTGTTTGCTATAATGAAGTTGTCGAAGCAAGTAATATGCTTGTTTTAAGGTCTATAAGACATACACATAGGAGAGGATGCAGCTTAAATGGCTGTTATCCATTTTTAATGAATTTTAAGTAAATAGAATGAAGATGATTATTTATAGTAGTAAGCTATAAGTCTTTGTTTTGTTACTGATTTTCAAAATGGAATCCTGTCTTATGTGTGTGTCTTTTTTTATTGTCGAAAGATGCACATTACCAATGAGATATAGATGTAACAATTTAAAATACATTGATTTCAAGGAGGAAAATACGATGAAGAAAATTATCAATGGTAAACTTTACAATACTGAAACTGCTAAAGAAGTAGCAGAATACTGGAATGGATACCCAGGTGGGGATTTTAATGTCATTTATGAAACTTTATATCAGAAGAGAACAGGAGAATATTTTTTATACTGCAAAGGTGGTCCAATGACACAGTATGCAGAAGCTGTTTGGGGTGGAATGGCATATGGAGAACAGATTATTCCATATACAGAAAAGTTGGCCAAAGAATGGGCAGTAGAACATATATCTGCGGATGAATATATGGAACTTTTTGGTGAAGTGGAAGAATAAGAAGTTTTATGATGGAGTTCTTCGGAACTCCATCCCCGCAAGGGAGAAAGGAGCACAATATGTTTAAATTAAAGAAAATATTAAATCTAATTGATAAAGGTATCATTGAAACCAGAGAGGAATTGGAACTGTTTTTGAATTATTCAGATATTGATGAAAATGTTGATTCCAAAGTTTTGCTAGGCATGAATATAAAAATTGCATATGAAACAAGTAGAATATACATTGATGTGACAGAGGTACAGAATAGTGAAGAGGATGTACATACCACAAAGTATTTGGATATATTAGAAAAGCATTTGCCAATAAAAATTCATAATCCTGGTAATGTAACAAGTTTAAAGGTATATAAAGCGAAGGAAACTATCATTTGTGAAATGGTAAAGGAAAATTTTAGAAACTCTTTTTTTAGTTCTGTTTATTATGAGTTAGTTATGGATGAAAATGGTCATTTATTTACCAGAACAGGTAATGATAATCAGACATTGAGTAAAAATGTGATTAGTCTTTGCAAAGAGGATAATCGCTCCGGTAATGAAAAAATGGAGACTGCTTATTTTAAATATTTGCATGATAAGAAGTTAGAACATACAGATAGAAATTTTGATATTCATTTTAATGAGTATCTTGAAAGTGAAGAATTTGGCAATTATATTGATGCAATTATAGAGCGATTTTATGAAGTTCTAAATGAGTAAAAAGTTTTTATGATGGAGTTCTCCGGAACTCCATCCCTACGAGGGAGAAAGGAGTAAACATGATACAAAAATTTGAATATATGCTTACCGGCATATCTTTAATGACAACAAAAGAGGATATTTTCGATACTGTGTATAATAAATACAAGGATGATTTAAGAAATGGCTGTTTCTATGATGAAGGCTATGGTTTTACAATAAGACTTGATATGAAAAATATGATAGTGTATGTGTATGCCATTGACATAACAGGTGTTGATTTTGAATATTTGTTGGAATCTATAAATGGTTTATCAAATGTAAGATACTCAAACAGCAATTCAGATTTAGATTGGGAAGTTTTGCGAAAGGATTATAAAATCTCCTTTTATGCAGATGGTGAATTTGAAATCCATACAACAGACAATGGCTTGCTTGTGGATGTAGATGAAGATGAGAGAATCCATATGCTTAGAACTAAATACATTGGAGATGGCGACCATAAAAGACCGGCAGAGGTAATTGCACCTGTTATAACAGATATAGAAGAATTATTTTTGCAAGATTTTAAGGCAACGGATAATAAGGTACTTAGCAACGAATTTCGAAAACTTGTGGATGATATTTATAAAGAGGAAATCATAAAAGGCGAAAGAGGTTGCGGTGATAGTACTGTAAGTGAAACATAATTTGAATTTCTAGGGATTGAGACTGTGTAAACAGTCTTATCCCTGTTAGTGAAGGAGAAAATACTAATGGGAAGACAAGCAGAAAAATTGCGTGAATTGATGAAAGAGGTGAGACCTCTTATACATAAGGATAATGTGGTATGTAATCATATTATTGATTGTACATATCAGCAATACCTTTTGAATAACAAGGACAATGTGAAAGTGATAGATGAAGCATTGGCTACGGATGGAATAAAGATAATGATAGCACCAACTGGAAGTGGTAAGAGTTATTCTCTCTTATCAAGAGCAAAGGAGCTTGTAAAGAAAAATAAGGATTGTCGTATAATCATTGCTTTGCCAAGTAGGGCACTTACCATGCAGGTTGGAAAACAAAAGGGTGTATGTGCCATAATGGCAGGAGATAAAATTAATTCTAACGCATCCATTATATGTACCACCTATGAGAAGATGTTTTCTATACAGGAGTTTATTGAAAAGGAAAGAAGACAAAACAAGGGGCAAAGAATTGTATTACTTCTTGATGAGGCTCATTTACTGGAAACACAACACTTATTCAGAAGTGACAGTATTAAAGGGATGATTCAATGTATAGAGAATAAGTTGTTTGACAATGTACTATTAATTACGGCAACACCGGAACCATTAAGCCTTTTTCGATGTGATTCCATTATTGAATTTATGGAAGAAAATAAGTTGCCTTCCATTGGGAAAATAGAGATTTTGGAAGTGGATAGTGTCAGTGAATACATCAAAGGCTTGGATTATGATAAAGAATTTCCGTTTGTAAGATTGAATAGCAAGAAGAAAATAGAGCAGTTGGTAAAGGAAATTTCACATCACAATATAGCGAAAATAACATCAAGTGATAAGAATGGCATGGTTTATCAGGACATTATCAATCATTCAAAAATTGATGGTTCACAGGTGGATGGTATTCTTACAACAAGTGTGATAGAAGCCGGTGTGAATATTACTTCCTATGACCAAAACAAGGTTGTTCCCATGGTGGTGTTTGAGGACAGTGCATCCATTTCATGTGATGATATAGAGCAGTTCCTTAATCGCATACGCAGGGTTGGAAATAAGTATGTAAAGGTGGCAAGGGTTGTACTTAAAAAAGCAAAAGATAAGGATGTGAGAGTGTCACTTGTTTCTAGTGATGGTGAGACTTTGTGTGCATTTCAGGATGTGGCAATCAAAAGAGGGGATTTGTTTGTTAATGATGTAAAAATCATGGATATTAGTCCTGATGGCAAATACAAGCTAAAAATAGAACTGGGTGCAAAAGTATGTTATCGCAATCTGATTGTTTCATCGGAAGGAGCTACGGATATAACAAGATATTCAAAAGAGGATTCCATACCAATTATGTTTTATGGAATTGGTTTTAAGCCCTTTACAAGTATATTAAAAGCGAATTGCATCAGTGTTGAAAGAATACAGAGTCAGTTGCAGGCTCTTGTGGATGCAATGAAAGTGCAGAGGGAGAGAAAGCAATCCTTTGAAAATCTTACGGATGATGAAATGGAACTATTGGAAATTGATGATGAAAAATTGATTGAGAGCATGACAAAGGGTGCGATTGATACGCTTGGAAGTTTGAAAGATTGTCTTTCCTATGTAGATGGAGAGGTACAGGTGGATAAGAGAATCTTACACATGATTTCTTATAATCAGTATCAAGCCCAATTTTATACCAATCGTGAAATTTTAAGGGATGAACTGGAGCAAAGAATGGGTGTGCCGGTGGCATTTGTGGAGCAAGCTACCGGCAAGGAAACAAGCACATACAATATCAATGATATATGGGAAAACATAGAGGATTTGAGAACCTCAATCATATGTACGGATGATTATTGTGCAGATATTTTGGGTAAAGGGAAAGGTCTTTACTTAAAGAGTGCCTTAACAAGAGACACTATACATAGATTCAAATGTAAGCAATTACTTATGGAATTGCTGGAAAGTCTGGATAAAGCTGGTGTGCAGGGTGGAATGGCATTAAAGATTCTTACTTCAAGCAAAACAAAGGCAAAGGTAACCAGATATAAGAATTTGTACCACATAATTGTTTATAATGCGATTTTGGATAAGTTTAATGGGGATGACGCAGAAGAAATTGTTTCATATACAAAGGATGAAAAATTTCAAAAGGCTATATATTGTTATCTGCAACAGAGAGGACAAACTGCTTATACGGTGAATGAAAAACTAGCAGAAGAGATTATTGCATATTATAAAGCGGTTTATCCATTAGGTGTAAAAGTTTCAAAGGAGCGTGCCATTACAATGAAATTGAAACAGATGTATAAAAAGAAGGATAAAGACAGCATTAAGAATGAAGTCAGAACCAATGTTGATGATATTTTTAAGATTGTGAAATCAGATTATTAAATAAAAGATGCTTTGAATAGAGAAAAAAGAGGTAGTTGGAAGTGTTGGTGGGAAGGAGCAACTTATGATAGATGAAATTACAATACAGGCAGCAAAGTCTGTTGATATAAATAAAGTGCTAGATAAGTGGAATTGGGGTACAGATATAACAGGTACATTTATATTGTGTCCAAATCCATTGCATAATGACCATAATCCCAGTGTGTCGATTAATCATATGGAAAATACATGCAGATGTTTTACTTGCAGACAGGGAGATGGGATAACCTTTGATACCATAAATCTGTATCAATCATTAAGCGAAAAGGTGGATGGAAGAAGAGTATCCTTTCCACAGGCAGTAAAGGAAGTTCTTGCATTGGATGGAATGACACTTAACCAAGCAACACAAAATATTGGAATGAACCAGCATAAGAAGCAAAATACAAATAAGAGTGCATTTGATACAGTTATTGGAAACAGTAAACCACTCACAGGATATGAATTGAATTATCTCCATAATAGAGGAATTATGCTTTATGATGCTTATGTTTATATGGGGAAGGTATATACCAAACAATCCATTGATAAGGAATTGCAATCTGCACCAGATAAACAGAGAATTAAGGAATTAGAACAAATAAAACAGGAAGGAAAATTCTTTAAAGGAATAGCCCCCATTTTGAAAGCCAACAGAATCCAAATAAAGCATAACTATTGGCAAGGTGTAAACAGTATTATTTACCTTGTTTCCTATGATTATGATGAGGATGAAGACTTACAGGCAAATTCACATTTTCTTATGGATACGGAGCGAAATATGGTAATTAAGAAGTCGCTGGATGCTACCCATCAAAAGCAGGCACTTGGAGAAAGTAATTTTTGTTTTATTACAGAGGGAATGGATAAAAAGGGCGATATTTATATTACAGAAGGTGTTGAAGACGCACTCTCCTATACCATGAACAATCAAAAAAGCATTTCCTTAAATAGCATAGCAAATGTGAAATCATTTATAGAGCATTTGGAGCATCATCATTTTCGCTATAAGAAAAATAGATTTGTTATTTCCCTAGACCATGATGAAGCTGGTGAAAAAGCAACGCAAAAATTGGTGAATTTCTTTCAGGCATATAATCAACAACATCCAAAGCATCCATATCAATATGGAATATGTCAATATCCGCAGCAATTTCATGATATAAATGATTACTGGGTAGCAAAGGTGTTCCAATAAAAATGAATTAGAGTGACTTTGGGATTATAAATCTTTCTTTTCTGCTTATAATAAAAGGCGGAAAGCAGAAAAGGAAGAATAAAATTGACAATCGAAGAAAATCAAATATACCAAATGGATTGTTTGGAGGGTATGAAATTGATACCGGATAAATCCATAGACCTGATAGTAACGGACCCACCATATCTGATAAAGGGCATTCATGAATATAAAGGAAATGAGTTAGGAAAACATATTATCAAGTATCAAAAACCATTGGTAGAGCAAAGTTTGACAGATGGTTATGATATGGCAATTTTGGATGAAATGTATCGAGTGATGAAAGTTCCAAATCTTTATATCTGGTGTAATATCTCGCAAATTCCCATGTATATCAAATATTTTGTGTTGGAGAGAAAGTGTAAAATGGATATTCTTATATGGCATAAAACAAATCCTGTTCCATGCTGCAATAATAAATGGCTTTCTGATAAAGAGTACTGTCTGTATTTTAGAAAAGGTGGATATTGCAATCCATCTGGTTATGCAGAAGCCAAAACAGTATGGGATTTGCCAATTAACGCAAAAGACAAAAAAATTTATGGACATCCAACTATTAAGCCATTGTGTATCATAGAAAATATTATAAGAAATAGCAGTAAAGAGGGAGATGTGGTATTGGATGCCTTTTTGGGTTCAGGAACAACAGCAGTTGCCTGTATTAAGAATAATAGAAATTACATAGGGTTTGAGAATAATGAGGAATATTACCAGATAGCAGAAAAAAGAATTGAAGAAAGCGTAAGAGATAAGGGATAAGAAATTATCTCTTATTTTTTTTGATTGGTGGTAGGGCATTTTTCAATGTGATGTTAATATTTTTTTCTTGGAAGTATAAGCTTTTGTTTGTAGTTTGGGTTATAAAAAATTTCCTTTTGCTTATAATCTAAGGTCAAGAAAAATAAAGGCGAAAAGCCCATATGTGATTTTACAGGTTGCATAGCACAAATTTCATTGACAGGTTACAAAAGGTAGTGGCGAAGCCATATATTTATGTACAAAAGTACAGGAAGGAGATTTTTTATGCAGGAAAAAAACAAAATGACACTGGAGAGTTTCTATACTTATATGCAAGTAAGTATACAGGAAAAAATGGGAAGCAATTATAAGGTTGTAGTAGGAGAGGTAGAAAAGAATAATGGGGTAAGATTAAATGGACTGTCCATTAAGAAGATGGGGACCAATATTGCGCCTACCATTTATATGGAAGAACCATATCAGAGGTATTTAGAGGATAGAAATACTTTGGATGAACTGGAAGAACATATCATGGAATGTTACTATGCAAATGCAACAGTAGGACAGGTAGATATGAAGAAGTTTATGAACTGGGAGCAAGTAAAAGACAGAATTGTTTATAAGATTGTAAACTATGAGAAAAATGAGGAACTCCTAAAAAAGATACCTTATATAAAGGTTCTGGATTTGGCAGTTGTATTTTACTATTTGCTGGATGAACAAATGGCAGGTGGATTTGGAAGTATTACAATTCATAATGAACATTTAGAGCATTGGGAGAAAAGCATAGAAGATGTACACTCTGTTGCAATACAGAATACACCAAGAATTTTAAAATGCAAGCTTCAGGATATGGAATCTTCCATAAAAGAAATGTCACCAGAAGAATTTGCATGCTATGACTTTGCAACAGCAATACCAATGTTTGTTCTTACCAATCAAAGAAATTTTTATGGAGCAGCAACTATTTTATATCCTAATGTATTAAAGGATTTGGCAAAATTTTTGGAATCAGACCTTTATATTTTGCCAAGCAGTACGCATGAAGTGATTTTGGTGCCAGCTAACAAAGTACCTTATGCTTCAAGTGAACTTACAGAAATGGTACAGGACATAAATGATGTATCAGTTCCTGAAATTGAAATTTTATCAGACCATGTATATAAGTTTGACAGATTAACAGGCTGTATTACATTTTAAGGGGGCAGATGTTTATGAACAAAATAATATTAAAAGGAAGACTCACAAAAGGTGTGATTATGTCTTATGGAAATGATAGTAACCATACTGCATTTGCCAAGTGGAATATGGCAGTGGATGATAGAAGCTGGAAGAAAGAAGATGGTACCTGTCATACAGATTTTATTCCCTGTGTTGCTGTGGGAAAAGTAGCTGAGATTGCAGAAATAAATTTATGTAAAGGAAAAGAAGTTCTTTTATTTGGGAAAATGCAATCTGGAAGTTATCAAAATAAGGATGGAAAAACAGTCTACACTTTACAAATGAGAGTGGAAGAAATTGAGTTTTGCGGAAAGAAAACAGAAAGTCCAATGCCGTATGATGATTCTTTTATGAATATACCGGAAGATATTGCAGGAGAATTACCATTCAGGTAAGCAACAATTTAATAGGATGTTTAGAGGTATGGAAGTGATACTGTGATATTGGTTGCAGTTATCAGTTCCTTTTTTTGTTGCACAAGAATGTGTCATTGGTGGCACATTCTTGTGGGAGAGAAATGAAAAATGTATAAGAAGTTTGAAACCTTATGGTATTTTAGGTTTTCTTTTGTTTAAAGGTAAAGTGATTTTGCTATTTATGGGAAGGAGATTTGATTTTTATGAATAAGACAAAGTTATCATGGACAGTCAGTAATATACAGAAGATGCATGAGGAAAAACAGGTATTGTCCTTCGAGCATCCAATCCAGAGAAAGAGCGAGCAGTGGAATAGCAATCAGAAAAGTTTGCTCATCCATAGTATGCTTGCGAATTACCCTGTGCCAAACATATATGTATTAAGGGAAGACAGTCAGGAAGTGGATGAAAAGAATAAGCCAATTTTCAATTATTCAGTGATGGATGGAAAACAGAGACTTACCAGCGTTTTGTCATATATATGGGGAGAGTTCCCATTGGATGAAACTATCCCTAACATCTGTGTGGATGAAGTAGAGTATGAAATTGGTAGCAAATATTTTTGTGATTTGGATGAGCCTGTGCAGTATGAAATCAAACGGTATAAGTTTGAAATTGTGGCTTTTGAGGATTGTTCAGACAGGGAGATAGAGGAAATCTTCTTTAGATTGAATAACAGTACTCCTCTTACAAAGGCACAAGTAGCCAAGAGTAAGATAGGTGTGCAGTTAGCAGAAATGATGAATGAACTTCTTACATCCAGGTTCTTTACTGCAAGTTGTAACTTCTCGAAGGCACAGCTTAAAGCATCTGACGACCAGAGGAGTCTCATTCAGAGTATGATGTTGCTTGATACAAATAATGTACCTGATTTTGAATTAAAGGATTTTTCAGAAAATGAAATTCTTTCTTATTCTGAAAGTATTAGGAAGAATTATAGTGACAAGCAGAAAAATATCTTAGACAGTGCAATTCAGTATCTTTCAGACGCCTTTCCTGAGAAGAACAAGAACATTCGTAAGATTTCAATTCCAATGCTTATATATCTTGCTGATGTAGCTGAAGATGCGGAAATTAAACCAAGATTCTTTAGGGACTGGTGGAGTTTCTTCACAGAGGAAGATGAACTGTTTGCAACTTACAAAACCTTCTGTTCCAGTGGTTCTACTAAATTAGACAAAGTGAATGGCAGACTCGCCATTATGACGAAATCTTTCTGCTTATACCATGAATTGGATATTCCGGAGGAATTAAAGGATATGGTAGCAGAGGTGGAAGAAAAACTTGTTGCTAAAGAAGAAAGTGACAATAATTCCCTTACCGAGGAAGAAGAAAACTTGTCAGAAGAAAATGCAGAAGTTATATCGGAAACTAATGTAATAGAAACAACTGATGAACAGGACAATGAGAATGTGGAGGTAGAAGGTGATGCTATTGATACACCTGAAACAGAAGATTTAGATAATGTGGAAGATGTAGAAGAGGTCAATGAAACCTTTGAAGAGTCCACAGAGGAAATTGAGTGTGAGAACTCAATAGATGAAACATCAAATGAAGAAGATAATGTTTCTTCGGATTTTGAAAATGCAGAAGATTAATGTTAGCCTGCATAAAAAAATCAATATAGATGTGATTGCGAACAGCAATCAAAGGGAAGGGACAGGCAGAAATGTTTGTCCCTTAAATTTTACGGAAGGAAGATATGTATGTTAAAAGGAAAAGTAAAGATAAATAAACAGGAATGTGATGGTAATTACAAATTTGCAGGTGTAGAGCAATATATGACTTGTGGTTTTCAAAATACTTTTGGAGAGGAAGCAACAGCTATTGCTTTTACAGCATTGGCATTGATATTAGAAGAGTATCCTAATAATGCAGATTATTTACAGACATTTGAATATGAATACCCAAATAAAAAGGTGATTATTTTCTGGTGCATCCACGATGAAACTCATATTACATTTCTTTTACCAGAAGAATATTAGAAAGGCTGGTGGTTACCATGAAGATTGCTTTTTTTGATACCAAAGTTACAGAAGGACACCGCATTGCACTTGTGGAGGAAAAAACAGTAGATTATAGTGCTGAAATATTTGATGTACCTAATCTTATTGTGGATATGATAAATCATGTAACACATTTAAATGAAAAAGGGGAAGAACACTGTTATCTGATTGCAATGGATATAAAAAACAGGGTACTTGGAATCTTCCTTATTTCTAAAGGTACAAAGAACCAAAGTGTGTTAGGTGGAAGGGAAGTGTTTATGAGAGCATTGATAGTTGGAGCTTCGCATATTATTCTTTGCCATAACCATCCTTCCGGAGATTGTTTTCCAAGTAAAGAGGATATAATTCTGACTAAAAAATTTAAGGACGCAGGAGAATTGATAGGAGTATCTTTGTCAGACCATATTATCGTTTGTGGAGATACTTATTTTAGTTTCTTGGAACATGAATTGTTGTAGAGAATGAGATTTGATTAGAAATGGTTTTAGGTAGGAATATTATTGAATAGTTCATTAGTTGAGCCGGTTTTTTGTACCTAATCCAAGTTTTTCGCACGGTTTATTTTTTGCATTAAGACCTATATGAAAATTATTCATTAGGTCTTTTTCTTCTAAAAAAAAAATTGAGATATAAAAGTCCATAAAAACTTAATTGCAATATTGTGAAGGTTATAATATAATATGATTGATAGTCTAAAAAAATGAACATGAGGGACAACAATATGGAATATGATGTAGGATTTTTTTTGAATGATAAGTTTACGGTTCTTCAAGAGTTATACAAACACCAAATTGATATAAATGGTGTAATATTATGTCCTGTTACACAACAGGAGTTAGCAAATATTATTGGGTGTAGCAAGGCTAAAATAAATTCTATTCTCAATGAATTGATGGAAAAAGGTCTTGTTCAAATGTATAACAACACAAAGGGAAGATACATATTGTCTGAGGATGCGATAAAGATTATAAAGAAGCTATCCTGATTAATGGACTTTAAGTTTGTAATACTAATAATACAAAATAGGAAGGATGTGCTTTTATGGATAGGAAAAAATTTAGTGAAGATTCAAGGGTTAAAATACCTGCAATTTTGCATTTTAAAAGAATTGGTTATACTTATCAGACTAAGAAAGTTAAATCAAATGAAATAGATAAGAGAAATAATATTTTTGTGTCTATTTTTAAAAAATCAATTGAGAGAATAAATGACAAAGAATTTACTGACACAAAAATTGAAGAGTTATTAAAAGAAATATACAATCTCACAAATAATAGTATAGATAAGGGTGAATCATTTTTTGACCGGCTAACACTTGGAAACTCAATTAAGCTGATAGATTTGGAAAATCCTGAAAACAATGATTTTAGAGTGGTAAGTGAATTACCTTTTTATGGTGACAGAATTAATTTTAGACCCGACATTACTATTTTGATTAATGGTATTCCGCTTTCATTTATGGAAGTAAAAAAACCAAATAATAAAGGGTATACAAATAGAAAAGGTATTACAAAATATGGTATTCAAGCAGAATTTAACCGGATGGGAGATAGATTTGTTGAACCAAGTTATACACCATATTTTAATCAAATGCAGATACTTACTTTTTCAAATAATCAGAAATATGATGATGGAACTCAAGAACCATTTCAAGGTAGTTTTTATACAACGCCAAACTGGGAAAAAACAACTTATAACCATTTTAGAGAAGAAAGAGAAATTGCTGTTTCAGAATACTTATCTGATGATTTTATAGATGAGGTATTAACAGACAATAATATTTCTTCCATTAGGAGTGATGTTGAGTTCAATGATAATTTAAAAACAGATACTCCTACAAATAGTATTATTACTTCTGTTTACTCACCAGAAAGAATCATTTTCTTTATTCGATTTGGTATTGTGTATGTAAATTCTCAAAGAGATGGATTGAATAAGCATATTATCAGATACCCTCAATATTTTGCATTGAGAAATCTTATAGAAAAGATAGATGCAGGGAAGAAGAGAACAGTATTATGGCATACTCAAGGCTCTGGAAAAACAGCCTTTGCCTATTTTGCAACAAATGTACTTCGAGATTACTACAGAAAGAAAAGAATTATTACAAAATTTTATTTTGTAGTAGATAGATTGGATTTATTAACACAAGCATCTACTGAGTTTGCAGATAGAGGTATGTCTATTGCACCAATAGAATCAAAATTAGACTTTGCAAAAAATATAGAATCACCATCTATTACAGGGAAATCAAGTCAAAGAGGAAAGTATAAGGAAACAATGAATGTTGTAAATATTCAGAAGTTTTCAGAACAATCAAAAGTAGATATGCATGGAATGAAGGGAATTCAAAGAATTTACTTTATTGATGAAGTGCATCGTGGATATAAGGATGATGGTGTATTTCTTGCTAATCTTCTGGGAGCAGATAAGAATGGTATATATATTGGCTTGACAGGAACTCCCATTTTGTCAAAAACAAAAACCGATGATAAGGGTAATGTGGAGAAAACAAAACTTGGAACAACCGATATATTCCAAGATTATCTTCATAAATACTACTACAATAAGTCTATTGCAGATGGATATACATTAAAAATTAAAAAAGAAAGTATTGCTACAAAATTTAAAAATGATGTGAGAACCATTTTGAATTTGAAAGAAGATGAAGATGTATCTCCTACAAAATGGGAATCTATAACCAATTCAGATGAGTTTGTGAAACAATTATGTGCGTATATTGATAAGGATTACCAAGAATTTAGAAGAATACAAAAGAATGATAACTCACTTGGTTTTATGATTGTTACAACAGGTTCTGAACAAGCAGAAAAAATTCAGAAGTGGTTTAAAGATAATAGTACATTGAAAACATGTCTTGTTTTATATGATGAAGATGATAATAGTGGTAAGCAGAAAGCATTTAAGGGAACTAAAAATAAAGAGACTGGAAAATTAGAAAGTCCTTATGATGGAATGATTGTATTCCAAATGTGTATTACAGGATTTGATGCTCCTAGATTAAAGCGGTTGTATCTACTTAGAACTATCAAAGAGCATTCGTTATTACAGACATTGGCCAGAGTGAATAGACCATATAAAAAAATGCAATATGGTTACATTGTGGATTTTGTAGATATTACCGAGCAATATGAGGAAACAAATAGAAGGTATTTGGAAGAACTAAAAAAAGATATTGCTGATGAAGATGACCTAACAGATGTAAGCGATATGTTTGTAGATGTAGAAAAAGTAAAAGCAACGGTTAAAGAACTAGAGAACAAGCTTTTTACATATATGTACAACATTGAATCTAATCTTGAAGACTTTAGTAAACAAATTCAACTATTAGATGAAACTACACTAAGAACTATTAGAGGATATATTGAAGAATATCGTGTTTGTTACAATGAACTTAGAATGAGCCATGAAAACACAGACAATATTCCTATTGATGGTCTTAACAAGGCATTGACAGAGGTATCTAATAGAATTGCAATTTTAGTAGCGGCAAGGACTTTGGAGGATGATGACGAAGAGGATGAATTTGATTTTTCGCAATTGATTGTAGAATTTCTTCGCAATGGTGAAATGGACCTTGATTTCACAACAGAAAATGACGTTTTGGAAATTGTAAATAAGATACAAAATGCTTTTTCTGCGAACACAGATAAAGGAGATAAGGCATATAGAGATTTATACAAGAGATATAAGGAACTGATTAAAAAATTCAAAAACGAAACTGATACAGCAAGTAAAGTAAAGGCTGTTTTGAAAGAATTAGATGAGTTATACAATCAGATTTTAATATTGAATGACCAAAACAATAGTCTCACCAATAGATATAAAGGTGATGAAACCTGTATGAGAGTTCATAAAAAATTTAGAATTAGATATGCTGAACAATTTAATGAAGTACAGATTTTTGAGATTATCACAAAGATAAAAGACGCTATGGATGAAGAAGTTGGTCATATGCCAGACCCAACAAAAGCAGTGATTGTTCGTAAAATGCTAAATCATATTCGTATTATTTATAAAGAGTATGGAATAAAAGTTAATGCAAGAATGGCAGAGGATATTATTGTTTTATTTGTTGAGGATAAATATAAAGATTAGGAGCAACCAAAATGGGATACGAAGAATATTTAGAAAAAGTAAAAGATATGATTAAGGACCTAAAAGCAATGTGTGCAGGTCTTGGACTTGCCAACACCGGAGATGAATATAAAATCATATCCGAATTATTTACTTACAAGTTCCTAAATGACAAATTACAAAGAGAATATGAACAAAGCAAAGATGATTATGATAGTTATGATGATTTTGTAGATTTTGTTGGAGATGAATTTGCCAGAATCTATAAAGAATGTACTATTGATACTATGTATCATTTGCAGAGTGAAAAGAACTTTAATGTATTATTGGATAATGCTTTAATTAAAATCAGTGAAGACAATGATGATATTTATTCTATTGAAACAGCTGCGGGTAATAAAAAAGCATTATTTGAACCTTTGTCCGCTTATATTAGAGATGAAGATAAGGAACTAGAACTAGCAAAAAGGTCTATCAATATTTTAGCTGACCCACAATATAAGTTTGATAAAGTATATGACCAGGGCTGGGATTATTTTTCAGGAATTTTTGAATTTTTGATTAAAGATTATAATAAGGATTCTGGCAAATATGCAGAATATTTTACACCGGTATCTGCTGGAACAATTATGGCACAAATTTTATATGATGATACACCAACAGAAAAAGTTACAATTTATGACCCGGCAGCGGGGTCTGGAACTTTATTGTTGTGTATGGCCAATGCAGTAGGCGTGAAGAATTGTATGTTGTATAGTCAGGATATTTCACAAAAATCATCTCAGTTTTTAAGAACAAACTTAATTTTAAATAGACTTTCAAGCTCATTGCACAATGTTATTGAAGGTAATACAATGACAAATCCATATCACAAGGACGGAGAAGATTTAAAGACATTTGATTTTATTGTATCTAATCCACCTTTTAATATGGACTTTTCTGCTGATGTGGAAATTATGAAAGCTGATAAATACAGTCGATTTTTTGCTGGAGTTCCGAATATCCCACAGACAAAAAAGGAGAAAATGCCAATTTATCAGGCTTTCTTACAACATATAATAGCGTCTCTTAATGAAAAAGGGAAAGCCGCTATTGTAGTTCCAACAGGTTTTTTAACTGCTCAAATAGGAATACCTAAAAAGATAAGAAAGATGTTAGTAGATAATAATTGGCTAACTGGTGTTGTGATGATGCCTTCAAATATTTTTGCAACAACAGGAACAAATGTTTCGTTAGTTTTTTTAGATAAAAAAAAGGAAACAGAGAATGTTTTTTTGATGGATGCATCAAATTTAGGTACTAAAGTAAAAATTGATGATAATCAAAGAACTATATTATCTGAAGAAGAAACTAAGAAGATTATAAATGATTTTAGACAAAGAAAAGAGATGGACGGATTTGCAATATCTGTAGAAAGAGACAAGATTATTAGCAAGAACTATTCATTTTCAGCAGGCCAATATTTTCAGATTAAGATTGAATATGAAAACATTACCGAAAAACAATATACAGAAAAAGTAGAAAGCCTTATCAGCGAAATAAGAGAACTATTTGATGCTGGTGGAAAATTAGGAGAAGAAATATTAAAGGAAGTTGGCAATTTAAAATATGAAAACCACTAAGATGACAATAAGAGATATTTGTACCTTTATAGGTGGTAGTCAACCACCTAAAGCAAAATTTGTTTACAAACCGCAACCAGGATATATAAGGTTGGTGCAAACAAGAGACAGATTAAATGATGATTTTATTACTTTTATACCAGAAGAATCAACTAAAAAATTGTGTGAGCCATCTGATATTTTGATTGGTAGATATGGTCCACCAATATTTCAGATTTTTAGAGGTTTTTCAGGAGCATATAATGTTGCGTTGATGAAGGCTGAACCTAAAGAAAATATTGATAAAGATTACTTGTACTATTTTTTATTACAAAAAAGTATTTTGAAATATGTCGAATCTATGTCAATAAGAACAGGAGGACAGACAGGAGTAGAGGTGGATAGTTTATATGATTATCCAGTTAATCTACCTGAAAAGGAATATCAAAAAAGAGTAGCAACGATATTGAAAAATATTGATGATAAAATTATGAATAACAAAAAAATAATTACCAGTTGCCAAGAAATAGCCAAAACTATTTACAGTTATTGGTTTTTGCAATATGATTTTCCTAATGTAGATGGGAAACCATATTGTGCAACAGGTGGGGAGATGAAATATAGTAAGGAAATGGAGAAGGAGATACCTATAGATTGGAGAGTTGGAAAACTTGAAGATTTAGGTGAAATTGTAGCAGGAGGAACACCTTCTACTGAAAAGAGAGAATACTATTGTAGTGAAGGTATTGCATGGATTACACCAAATGATTTATCAAATACAAGTGATATGTTTATTAATCATGGAGAAATTGATATAACATCTGAGGGACTAAAAAATAGTTCTGCTAAATTGATGCCCCAAGGAAGTGTGCTATTAACATCAAGGGCTCCGATAGGATATATTGCAATAGCAAATAATGAAGTTACAACAAACCAGGGATTTAAATCAATTGTGCCAAGAGATGATGTAGGAACATTATTTGTATACTATACTATTTTATTTATGGTTCCTTATCTGCAATCACTTGGTTCTGGGTCTACTTTTTCAGAGGTGTCAAAGGAAGTAGTTTCAAATGTAAAGATTGTAATTCCGCCAACAAGCTTAATAAATAAATTCAATCAGAAAATAGATAGGTATTGTAAGATGATAAATTCTTTAGAAAAAGAAAATAGGGAACTTGCTTCACTTAGAGATTTTCTACTCCCATTATTAATGAATGGAGAAGTGACTTTTAAAGAGTAGCATATGAACAGGGTCAAGAAATGATTCTTGGCCCTAAAGAAATATTATGGCAGAAGATGAATTAGAATATTTTATAGAACATAGAGATAAAAAATATTTATTTGCATTTCTTGATATTTTAGCATATAGCAGTAAGGTGCGAGTAAAAAGTGCAGAAGATTATATTGGGGATTTTATAGCAGATATTATGGCAATAGAGCAGGAGTATGTTCCTGAAGCATTGAATGTAGTGAGAAATAAACAAGGATTAGTATCAAAAGTTAATACATTAATTTTTTCTGATAGTTTTTGTTTGTATTGGGAAATTGGCGATTATGAAGATATAGAAAAGAATATTAATGGAGAAGAATTCAGGATTTTGTTTGATGATGTAGTGGATTTCATTTGTGATATTCAAAATAGAGCACTTAATGCTAATATTTTATTTAGAGGTGCATTTTCTATTGGACGACACTATGAGCATAATAATGTAACAGTATCTGAAGCATTGGTTAAAGCACATGATGCAGAAGGATATACTATTAATGGTCCAAGAATCGGAATTGATTTGTCACAAGAAAATGAGTTTTTTAATGAGCCAGATTTTGCACAAAATCTTATTAGTTCGGGAAGAATGAAGCAAGAGGGCAATATTTTATACATAGATTATTTGCAAATGTTTAGAAGAGTAAATACGTGGCATCCATTAAATAAAACTGTGGAAATGATAACTATAAAAAATAATAAGAATAGTTACTTTGATAATATTTCTTTAATAGAACAAGATAATTTCATTAGTCCAGATAAGAAACCACACATTATTGAAAAATATAATTGGTTAAAGAAGTATCATAATGATAAATGCGAAGAACTAGGGTACCCCGAATATGTTATAGAATAAGGAGGGAGAATGTTTTGAGCGTGATAAAAAGTATTATAGAAAAATTAAAGTTGAAAGAGCTATTTGCAATTATTTTTATAGCAGCATTAATAATTACTTTTGTGCCGGCTGATTTAGCACAAAAGATGCAAATAGATAATTTCAGAAATACATATCAAACATATATAAGTCTTTGTCTCATTGTTGGTGGTTCATATTATGTTTTGTGTATTTTGGGAAAAATAAAGAGTTTCATATGGAAGAAAATGCATAGTTGGGAAAAGTTGCTATCAATTATATGAAGAAATATATGAGCCCAGATGAAATGGGTCTCTTAGTAGAAGCTTTTTATGATAGGGAAAACAATAGATTTTGTTTATCAGGGCAGCTTGATTATAGTGATGGAAGAATAGTACCATTAGAAAGTAAAAAAATTATTTATCGAGCGTCTCAGCTAGGAAGTCTTGTTTATGGGTTTACATATAACTTACAACCATATGCACTAAAATTTCTTAATGAGAATTTTATGGCAGGAAATATAATAGTAGATAACAAAGGCGTTAGATGGCAGTTTAAATAACAAAATAGTTAATAAGAGTTGATATTGATTTTAATTTTAAAAGAGGATGCAACTTTTAAGCTTACGTTAGTATCTATGTTTTTTTCTTAGAGGTATAAATTTTAGTTATAAAATTGAAATTAGAATCTATAATATAATGTACCCCACATAGCAGGGGGATAATTTAAAATACACTCCAATATTATTTGGGGTTGCAACCTGTAAAATGAAATCCAATATTAAACATTTGGTAGTGGTGTACATGAACGCCACAAGTTCAAAGGGTTCAGATTCCATTGTTACCTTAAAGGGTGCAGGTTAGCTGAAAATAGAAAAAGCCTTAAACATCTCACATGGGAGTTTAAGGCTTCTTTTTGTGTTGGAACTTTGCGGTTATTAATGCTTTTCTTTCTTCTATATCCAATAATTCGGATTCTGTAGGCTCAAATTTCATAATGTCATTAATGTCACAATTTAAAATAAGACATAATTCATTCAAAGTAGTGGAGCTGATAGGCTCGTTGTGGCTCATTCTGCGTAAAGTGTTGCTTGATAAACCATAATGGTATATGAGTTGGTATTTGGTGATGCCTTTTTCCTGTAATGTAGCCCACATTGGTTCATAATTTATCAATTAAAATTCCTTCTTTCTATAATTCCTAAGAGATATTATTTCCATATATATATTTTATTACCAATGCAAAATATTGAATATTAGTTAAAGATTACTAGGGGCAATAAAGTGAATATGAAGCCTTGAAACGAGGTAGATTCTGCGATATAATTTAAGAAGAAATAGGGGCAATAAATTGCATATAAAAGAAAAATAAATTTTTTTACTTTTTTTGAAACCTTTTGAAACTATCCTTGCTCTCTTATATATAAAACAAACAAGAAGGGAGAATAAACATATGAATGGAAGAGATTTAGAAGAATTAATTGTTGCTAATAAACCTGTAGTATGTGAGAAGTGTAATGGAAAGATGTTTTATGTGCATGGTGGTTTATATCGTTGCGAAAAATGTGGACATGAAATCCTAGATGATTTTGGAAAGGTAAAGCAATTTTTGGAATCAAATGGACCTACATCCGTTTTTGCAATATCCCAAGCAACGGGAGTTGATATGGAAATTATTGAAATTTTTTTAAGACAAGGGAGGGTGGAGATACCAGAAGGTAGCAAGTATTACATTTCTTGTGAGAAATGTGGATGCAGCATTCGCTATGGCAGATTTTGCCCGGAATGTGTGAGGGAACTTGCAGGTGGTATAAAGAGTGCTTTTTTAGCAGATATGGGGGAAAGACCAAAACATGATAATAGTATGCATGGGAAAGTACATTTTTTAAATAGAGTAAGATAAACAAATATATTTTATATACGGAGGAACAAGAATATGAAATTACTTAGTGTAGTACAAAAAGTTACATCAAAACTTTATATGGATAAGAAGGTATCCGCTGATATTCAAAAAATTAAGGAAGAAAGTGGCTTGCAGGAAATCAACTGGAGAGCTTTCTTGCAGGAGAAAAATAAATATCCAGAAGAAGTGCAGACTGTTATCGAAGCACAAAACCAGGACCATGTAAAATTGTATGATGAAGATATTGCAAATATTGACAAGATTATGGAAGAAACAAAAGGTATGGTTAGTAGTGAAATACCAGAATGTGTACACATGCATTATTTGGATGGCAGTATTGAATTTCACAAACAGGTAGACCTTGCGTGTATTGCATCTTCCAATGGAAGAAGTGAAACAAGTCTTAGTACTAAATTATTGTATGCACAACCATATCTTTATGGTGATACAGCAGAAGTAGATATAAATATAGAAGCACAGGCAATTTATAACTCGTTTTTAACGCTTAGAGAAGAATCTGAAAAGAATGTAAGGATTGCACAAAAAGGAAAGTCTGGGGAAGACTATGTTAGTAGGATTTTGAACCAGTATAGGAATAAATTTTTCATATTAGAGAATATTGTTATCCCTGCATATGAAGAAAAAGGAAATACATCAGAAACAGATGTATATATCATAAGCAGTAAAGGTATCTTTGTATGTGAAGTAAAAAATTATGGTTCATCAGGTCAGACGCTTTATATTCCTGAGCATGGAGACTGGAAGATATTAAATTCATCAGGACAGTTTCTTGCAAATAAGCCATCTGCATTTGAACAAAATGAAAGACATTGTAATGCAACCAGAAGTTTCATAAGAGAGCATGTGGGCATAGAAGTTCCAATTATTCCTGTTGTTATCATTGCTAATGACATTGTAGATGTAACAATGGAGAATCCGGAGAAGGATATTGTTATCAGAGCAAACCAGATAAATGAATTGGTTTCAGGTTTTCAGGATGCACTTGCTTATGATGTACAGACAAAGATTGTGGAAGCATTTGAGAATAATAAGTTAGACCCTAATGATTTTCCTGTAAAAATTAATGCTAACAGGGCAAATTATGTCAAAGAATTAATCAAAGAATACATACCTTATATGAAGACAAATGCTAAGATTGCAGATACTTATATGAAAGCAGAAAAGCAGAGCAGATTAATTTCGTGGGCAATTATAGCGTTAGCAGCAGTGTTATTTATGATACCTGCGTTTGAAGAAGGATTATTAGGTGTTATTTTGGGTGGTATATGTGTTTTCTTATTAGCTATGACATCTTCTACAATAGGATTGCTTCTTGCCCTACTAGCTGCTGGAGCATATCTTGTAGTACTTAATACAGGTTCAACATTGGCATTAGTTGTTTATATTCTTGCAGCAATCGTTTGTGGAAAATTTACACTTCCACAGAATGAGTAAAGTGAAAGTATGGAGTTATAGTTTTACAAAAGTGCTGACAAAGAAGAAATGGTACGATATACTAAAAATAGTAAAATGAGATGGGAGGATATGCTCATGGTAAAAATGAAAAGATTATTTACAATATGCTTGACAATTTTGATGGCACTTACACTTGTGTTGCCAATGAATACAGAAGCAGCAAGTAAGGTAAAATTGAATAAGACTAAACTGACTCTTGAGATAGGAAAAACAGCAACCTTAAAGTTAAAGGGGGCCAGGGTAAAAAAGTGGAGTTCTTCTAACAAGAAAGTAGCGACAGTATCTTCAAATGGAAAAGTGAAAGCCAAGAAAGCGGGTACAGCAATCATTAAAGCAAAAGCAAAGAATGGTAAAACCTATAAATGCAAGATAACGGTAAAGAAAAAAGAAAATAAGAAAGACCTTTATCCAGATACAAGTAATTACACAAAAGAAGAAAAACAAATTCTTAATATTTTTGAGACAACATTAAGAGAAGCCGGATTCAGTAAGACTACTGATATTATGACTAAGGAAGAGATTGAAATGTTCGGTCCTACAGATGGTATGGGCTGGGGAGAAGGACATTGTACTTTAGATAATGCCACAAATGAAGCAATGAACTTAATTGAGTTTATGAATACACGTGGTTATGATACTTTTTATATTGAAATAGTTGGCACATCTAATGGCAAAATTACTTATATATTCTATCGAGGATAAAATAAGTACTTTCTAAAATCCATAAGAAACTATTCATTTAAAAAGAAAGAGGAATTGCTTATGAATAAGAAGAAAAGATTATTTACAATATGCTTATCAATGCTACTAATATTGGTTTTGACATTGCCTGTTGATGCGAAAGCAGCAACAGATGTACACTTAACCAAAACCAAAGTTACTCTTTATGTTGGTCAATCTACTACACTTAAATTAAATGGAGCAAAGGTGAAGAAATGGAAGAGTAATGATAAGAATATTGCAACTGTAAATAAGAATGGAAAAGTAACTGCTAAGAAAAAAGGTACTACAACCATTGTTGCTACTGCAAAGAATGGAAAGACTTACAAAAGCAAAGTAACAGTGAAAAATGTTTCTTTAAGCAAAACAAAAGTAACTCTTGTAAAAGGAAAGAGTATTACATTGAAATTAAATGGAAGTAAAGTGGTTAAATGGAGTAGTGATAATGAGAAAATTGCTACTGTAAATTCCAAAGGAAAAGTAGTTGCAAAAGGAGTTGATACTACAACAATTAAAGCCAAAGCAAAGAATGGAAAAACTTATAAATGTGAGGTTGTTGTAAGTAAAAAAGAAAGCAGTGACCTTTATCCAGATACAAGTAATTATACAGAAGATGAAAAGAAAATTCTTGATATTTTTGAGACAACATTAAGAAAAGAGGGATTTTATAAGACTACAGATGTAATGACTAAAGAAGAAATTAAAGAATGGGGTCCTGACGCTGGTATGGGTTGGGGAGAAGGACATTGTACACTTGAAACAGCCACTATACAAGCTGCATATATGATTGAATTTATGAACGTATGTGGTTATAATATGTTTTACATTGAAATAATAGACACATCTAATGGAGAAACAACCTTTAGGTTGTATAGAGGTACTATCTAAAATTAACAAGGAACTATTCACTTAATTGTGGGTTGAGATACCGGGAGACTTTTGCAAGTCTCCCAATTTTTTTTAGGCAACACCTGTGTAGCAGGTGTTTTTCACTTTTCCCAAGGGGCTTTTGGCATGGTTTTGAAATTCCAATCGAATTTTGCCCATTTTTCAGGAACAGGAGAGTTGTAGTAAGCACAATCTTCTTTTAATCGTTGGATAAAGGCATAGAAGCAATCTGCGAAGGCATCAGCCATATGGTCATTATTTAAAAGTTCTTCGTCACCTGTGATAGAGTAAGCAGCTTGACACATTTCTTCTTTGGTGGCTTTTCCATTCCCTGTTAGGCAATATTTGATACTTGTAGCGGGAGTTGGTTTGTATGGATGGTTTAAGCTATAAGCAAGTGCGTTAAGCATATTGGTGGTGCTTTGTGCATCAATTACGCCTTTTAATGTTTCGTAATCCTTGATATTGGTGAGCGGTAGCAATTCATAAGTAAGTGCGGTCACTCGTTTATGGGAAAACAAATTGTAGTATTGCTCCATAAGGAAGAACTGCTTGTCTATCTGAAATATTAGCATCGCAAGTTCTGGAGCATAATAATAAGAGCGCTTGTATTCAAAATCTATAACTGCATTTGTATCAGGGTTCTTAATCAATTCTATGTAAGAGAATGCAGTATTTCCAACACCAGAATCCATACCAACATAGACTTCGGGTGCATCTTCTGGTATATCATTAGGAGCAGGGAATCTTGCTTTAAATGGAAATTCAGCAGGAATCCCCTGTTCTCTTTTAATATGGTGTTTAAGTTTATATGGTGCTTCATATGTGATATTGGACATATCTTATTTCCCTCTCTTTCTTCTTCTTGGGCTTGTACCGGTAATCATCGTCAATAAAGTTGTTTTGATGTGTATGTGAACATTGTTGTTAAAGTATGATTTTATATGTTGCTCAAATGCCTCGTATTGCTCATTTGCAAATTTATAGTTTCTTCTCGTACTTGGTAATAAGAGAAGATGAATGTTAAGATGATTCTTATGTTGGGATATATTTTTAATCACAATTCTGCAATCTTTATTATTAAAGAAGCTAGTAAACCATCTGTTTGTGGGATAATCATTAAATTCCATGTAAAAGTTGTTGCTTGCTATATCAGGAAATAAAGTATCTATTTGTTCCATGTATACAAGAGCCGCATCTTCTTTGTTAAGGAGTGCAGGGTATTTGAGTAGAACATGCTTAAAGAAGATGGCAGGTGTGAGTGGTTCTGGTGCATAGGGAGAGAAGTAAACATCAATTTTGATTTCTTCCTTCAAGGATAAGAGGAATTTGATGATACCTTCATCAGCAGGAGTGATAGTTCCATCCCAAGTGGCGGCAAAGTCTGGTGTGCAAATAAAGTGTTTTGTGTAGTGGAGTTTGTCCTGTTCAATGAGGTCAAGGATGGCAAAGTCCACCAGTTTTGGGCTATTACATTCAAAAACCTCAATAACCAACTTTATTAGTTGTGTTTTGCGAATAGGTCTGTTCAAATTTGCACATATATCTAAAAGCATTTTCTGTAAATCAGCGAGTTCCAATGTTCTATTATTATTTTTCTTCATGTGTTTTCCTTTCTGTCTGTATCAGACTTGTTTTAATTTATTTTATTTTGTGACATAAAATGTCATGTTGTTTTAATTTGTGTTATATCTTAAAATGGTATGGCACAAAACGACAACTTATTTTAATGGATGCTATTTTATGCTCATTTGTGCCATATCCTCATTCCTTATGGTTGTATATTGTAATTCTCAAATACAGGATTTACCTTATAATTGGTGTGGATGCAGTCATAGAACTGCACTTTGATACCAATGTCTTTCATTGCCTGATGTTTCTTTGGAAGTCCGGTCATTTCCTGACGGTAGAAATCATAGGCTTGTGTATTTTCTTCCTTGATAAGATGGGCCTTTTTCTCTTCATCATAGAGATAGATGGTTGCTTCAATTTCAATATCATAAGAGTTTAGATAACGTTGGAACATAAGCAGGATGTAGGAGAGCTGTATCCATAATTTCTTTATCTGGATGTTATTCTGGTTATCGAAGTATGCAATTTTTATAGTGTTGCCATTGGCTTCTTCAAAAATAAATCCTGCTTTATTAAAGTTCTTGAGATTGTAAAAATACTTATTTTTCTCATGCTCTGTGGTGTAGGAATCTCTTTCCATATCTCTTTGCTTTTTATCTTTGCAGATTGGATAATCTTTATTTTTCTTTGATAGGATATGTAGGCTTCTGTGCATTTCATTTTCTGCAATCGCTAAATCTCTGAAAAAATCAGAGGATAAAGAAAAGTTATTTTGCAATGCAGCACCTATGAAGGTGTAGAAGTCATACTCGCCAATCATATTGTTGGCACAAAGTAGATTGCTGCCAGACCATATCAAGTAGGCATTTATATTATCCATGGATATAAGTAAATCCTTAGCTTTCATATCTGGAATAACCTTGGTAATAAGGTAATCTATAATAAAAATTTGCTTGTAAATCTTAGTTGTTGTGAAACTGAGTGCCGGAATGTCACCAGTAGTTTCTTTGTTATCATAAAAATAGCTTCGTGGATATTTTGATAAATAGAGCATTTGTGTGCGGCTTGGTTTCTGTATTTGCTTTTGTAACAGAAAACCGCTACATATTAATTCTGCAATATCAAACTCTATTGTGGCTTCATCTATGTCTGGATGGAGCATATGATAAAGTCTTTTAATTTGTTTTCTGAGTATCATATCCCCGCAAGTATGTATCATATAAATAAGGTCTTTATGCTTCTTATATAATTTTTTCTTTTGTTCCTCGCTTAATTTATGTGTAGTGTGTCTCATGTGATTTCTTCTCCTTCCTTTGCTAATGAGCTTCTACAAAAGTGATTTCTATGTTAAGCAATTCGCAGGTCATAAGTTTGCTGTCAATTTCTTCTCTACCGTAAGAGTCGGTTGTGATTTCGATTGCTTCATAAGTCCCCTGTTCTGTTTTATAAACAATGTCTGGAAGTGAAAGTTGATTATTTTGCAAGGCATCCAATAACTCCTGATAATGGTCCTGTTCCTGAGTGTTTAAGTATTCATTCAACCTATTGCATATGAAATCTGATAATTCTCTTTCAGAAAGGCAGGTATCGAGTTCCTTTTTTGAAAGATTATCAACAAGGTAAGAGGAAACAGATGCATTGTGAATGGAAGCATTGGCGTTAGAGATAAAGTGAGTTACGCCACATTCGCTTCTTGCAAAATCTTTTCCATGCTTTTCTGTGAGTTCATAGAAATTACGAAATCCATCGCCATGCTTATTGGGAATACTTACTTCTTTTATGAGACCGGCATCCCTATAAGACTTAATTCTATTGTCTGAAATCTGCAACTTATTGAAGGTTTCCTTTGAAATCGCCCCACTCTTGGCAAGTATACTGATAGCTCTCTGGTCTTTGGGATATACATGCTTCAAAGGTGTTATTTTTCTTGCCATACTTCTTTCAACTCCTTCCTTGTATTGTTTTATAGTGCAGTGGATGCACTGGCAGTTCCTAAAGAACTGCCTACACACATCCTGAAATTTGGTAAGAAATTAAATTGTGTTCAATGTCAAGACCGAGCGAACGAGCCCCCATAGGAAGGTTGCCCGAAGGGTAAATGCAACGCATTTCCTTCCTGTTCATGGGAGCGAGCGGAACTTTGGCTCCCCTTGGGGAGACATTGTGAAGGCGAGGTCTTGACACTAATAAAGTAAATCCTCCTATGTAATGTTTGATAAAGTAACTATGTGTATTATGAAGATACCTGTATTTGTGTTACTTATACCTTATTGTAGATTTTGGGATTACAGGTTATTACTAAAAAATGTACTATCAGACAATTTTTTTGTCATACACATAAAAAATGTTGCTGCTAAGAAAGAAAATGAGGTTGCACATGGATAGGGAGCAGGTGCAACCGTAAGAAGAAAAGCATTTTTCTTTTGATGATTGCGGTTAGCAATTAAATGTATGATAATGTCAATCTTGTCTTTGGAAGCAAATTTGGTTTTAAAAATGTGTGGTTGTATTTTATTTATAATAGGAAGATATGGGAGGTTTTTTGAGGTGTGAAAAGGGTGGAAGTGATTGTGTTTGTTTGGTTTGTGAGGATTATATGAGTAGAGCAGGAGTGGTCTAAAATTTAGGTTATTTGACAAATAAAGATAAAAAATAAATTTTTTTGCAAAATCCATTGACAAAATTTTCATTTATTGGTATTATAAGGATAAGTTCATTATTATATTTGTTTTTGGACTTATAATTGAATATTTACAGCCAGATTGATATGTGGTTAGGACACATAGTTTCGGCGGTAAAATACATACATAATAAAGCGAAAACATAATAGGTGAATTAGGAAAATAGGTGATAAGAATACGCTATCACTATGCCTAAAAATAAAGCCTTAGTTTTCAAAAGTATTTTACTGTGTCAGAAGCTTTTTTTGTGTCCTAACCACTTTTTTCATTCTGATTACATACAGAACCTTGACAATATAGAGGTTGGTAAGTACCTGAAACTTACCCCTTGCAAAATGTATCTCCGGACATTGGAACCGGAGAGCAGAGCCGCTGGCAAGTGTGGCAGGTAGTAGTAATCAATAAACAGACTTATACGATAGAAAGGAAATGAATTATGAATAGAGAATTAGCATTAGCAAACAAAGTTATGAAAGAAGCAAATGATTTTACAAGATGGGGATTTTCAGTTGTTCCACAAGGAAATAAGTATTTGGTAGGAACTTCCCTGGAAAGGAAAGCAGGACAAGTTTTGAATATTGTATTTGAAATCAGGAGAAATGGTGTGGAGATAAACACATTTATTCCAGAATGTAAGTATGATGAAAAACTTGCATCAAAGATACTTGAAAAATTAGAATTTCCAGTTGAAGCAAAAGGAACTAATGGAGAAATGTTTATTATCAAAAGTAAGATACCATTTGAATTATTGGAAAGTGATACCATTATTATTATAAGAGAGATGATGGTTTCCATGGTAGATGCTATAACTAAGATAATTACAGGAAAGAAAATAGAATAGCAAGAAGTACAGAAGTTAAAGGGATTATATGCAACAAATAAATATCTTATCTTAATAATCCTCCAAAATGGGTATTTAGGTATGGTTCCTTGGCTTGTGGATATTACATAACAATAGTTGTTATGTCGGAAGACAATCAATGGTTTGTTTTCTGTACATGAGAAGAAAAAGGAGGATGACTATTATGACAAAAATAGTGAATTTTACAGCAAAAAAAGCTGAATTAAACAGAAGATACAATGAGGTAGAACTTGCAAAGGCTGCAGGTTGTGAAGGACAAGTAATCAGTGAGGAAATCAAAGAAGAATCCACGAGAGAAAGTGGTAAAGTTATTCCATTTCCAAGACCAAAGGTATCTTACATTGAAACCTGTGCAGGGATTGGGGCGACTAGTCTTGCATTAAAAGAAGTTGGCGAAAAATTAGGAATAGATTTTACTTGTATTGCGTATTCAGAAATTGATGATGTGGCAATTCGAGGATACAAGGAAATTCATGGTCCAACATTGGTTAATGTTGGTGATGTGACGAAAATTAATTGGAAGAAGTATCCATGCGACCTCATCAGTTTCACTTTTCCATGTCAAAATATTTCGATTGCGAATAAAAAGGGAAAAGGCTTCGAAGAAGGCGAAGATAGTTCCTCATCCATTATCTGGAGCCTTAGAGATGTTTTTATAAAAATGAAGAAGAAACCCAAATTTATTTTCATGGAGAATGTAGCTGCAATTCTGAATAAGAAACATAAGCCTACATTGGACAAGTTAATTACATTTCTTCAAAGCGAAGGATACCATGTGGATTACATGAAATTGGATGCGGCAGACTTTGGCGTACCTCAACATAGGGAGAGAGTGTATATTTTATGTACATTAGGCTTTGACCCTGGTTTTACATTCCCTAAAGCGATTCCATTGGAATCAAAATTAGCAGATGTATTAGAAAAAAATCCATTACCAGCATTCAATTTGACTGAAAAAGCAAAAGCAGGCTTCATTAAAAGAGGAATGAGAGACGAAAATCCATATCCAATCAGGGTACATAACCCAAGTAAAGCACATACAGCATTTACAATCACTACACGAAGTGGAAGTCGCAATTATGACAACTTCATTTTCGAGAAAGATATTACGGATGATGCGTTCATCAAGGTATCAGAAAAAGGATTAGAGAAAGCAGGAGTGGATTTACAGACCATTGAAGACACTAATATAAGAAAGCTGACACCAGATGAAGTTATGAAATTAACAGGTTTAAATGATGAAGTAAGAGAGAAATTGAAAGATTTCAAACCAAATGAAATTTATCAGTTGTGTGGTAATTCCATTGTAGTTCCGGTATTGGAAAAGGTATTTTATGAATATTTCAAAAAATTAAAAGAAGATGGAAGACTTGATGATTTGGACCAAGTAGCTTAAAAACGAAAACAACGCAAGGGGCGAAATGCTCCTTGCGATTACAAAAAATGCAAATTAGTCTATCTCGGTGAAAGAGCGGGATAGGCATTATAATACAAATATAAACAAAACAACAAACGAAAAGGAGATTGAAGATTATGAGCAGAACATATGAATTTTTACAGGACAGAATGAGTTATTTGAGCAAGGATACTTTTAACAGATATTATGGAATGAAAAAGTATTATCAGTTTACACCAAAGGTTGCCGATATTCCTAAGCTGGAGAAGTATATCATTAAGGAAGAAAATGATTTGGTTAGAGGAATCCTTAACAGACCGGTGGTAACGGTGGAAGTTAAAAAGGCAGAAGAAGCAGATAAATTTATAATGGAATGGAGTGTTGGCTTTGAGGGCATGGAACTCAAAACAGGATGCTTCTCAATAGAAGAGGAATTACATTCTTTGGAAGAAATTGAAAATGTCGTAATGTGGTTGACACATGAGAATATTCAGGAGTTGAACTGGAAACAGGCAGTAGATAAGCTGCATAAGATTTTTAAGGAACAGAATAAATAGGATTGGGATACAGGAAGGAGATTAATTATATGATTAAAGATTATGCAAAACATTTATCAGGAGTTTTAAGTGGAATGGATTACAAGAGAGGTAACAGTGTATTAGAAGCAATAGCAGGAGATAATGCTGAAATAGTATATAGTGGTTTATCAGACACATTTGATTATGATGGAGGTACCTTTGTATGTGAGATGTCTTTGACAGTGTCAGATAGTGAACTATATAAAAGGACAGGCAGTGATATTAATATGCTTGAAGAATATGAAGTAGAGAAGATTTATTTTGGAATTTGGATTAATCCAACAGTAGATGAGTTAAAAGAAGTTCTTCGTGTATATGGGAATGGTGAGGAAGTAGAGGAAGAATTTTTGGTAGATGAAGTAAAATCTGTAATTGAAAAATTGATGAATAATCAGAAATTTGATGTGATTTATGATAGTTTCCAAGAAACAGCTAACAGATGGGTGGTGGCTGATGCAGAAACTGAAGAAGGATATTCTGACGGAGAGTTGTTTTAAAAGATAGCGAGTAAAGATTTTATTTTTGAAGTTATTTTTCATACTAATTATGTAAAAAATTTATTTGAAGGGAGATTTTTATGTCACTTTATGTTTTTGAAGATGAAGCTAGAACAAGAAAAGTATTAGCAAAACAAACAACTAAAAGAAACAAGGGGATTAGATATTATTGCCCTAATCCTAAGTGTGAAGCAAGAATGTTTTTATGGAATTTGGATGGAGAAAGTAAGGCTTTTTTTAGAGCTTCTGGAAAACCTGGACATGTGGAAAATTGTCCATTTGGTTCTGATAATACTTTTAATCCTGAAAAAACAAAGGAAGAAGGATTTAATTCAGATGAAGCAATTAGTAATTTGCTTACACCACCAGTAAACAATGTAGCAGATGGAGGAGAGCCAAAGAAATCGAAAGGAGATGGTCCAGAAGAAACAGAAGTCGTGCCACATACAATTAAGCAAATTTACGACATGTGTAAAGCGCATGATAGTAAAGATACATTTAACGGACAGACGATAGGACAGATTTTAGTAGATAGTAGAAGTATATATATGTATCCAAGGGGAGTTTTTGGATATAGAATCATAGAAGCGAAATGTATGTCCCGTTTATATGATGATACAAATATCTATCTTGAAACACCGATTGATGATGTAAAATATAAATTGAAATTACATTTTACAGATAAGAAACTCTTCAAAGAAATCAGGGATTTGCTTTATAGCAATAGAAAACATGTTATTTCTATTGCTGGGAAATGGGAGAGTTCAGGAGAATATAATTGTTTTCTTACAGAATTTACAAGTAAGAGACAGATTAAGGTCATGAAACAAGTCTTATAAAGTTATTTTTAAAGGTGTAGGTAAAGTCTCTAAAATATCTAATTTTAGGGACTTTAGGATTATTTTAAAATGGATGGATTATGTTTAGATAAAATTCCTTGACAGTAGAAAAAAATAATGATATGCTTTATTAGCAGCCTAGCTAAACGAGTGCTAACAAGAGGGAGGGGTTATGGAAACTTTTTTAGAGAAATTGAGTTCATACAATATTTTAAATAATTTATTACCAGGGATTGTGTATTGCTATTTAATGGAATCATTATTGGGAAATAGGATTGTAAATGAAAGCTTTGTGGAGAATATATTTATATATTATTTTATAGGTATGATTATTAATAGAATAGGTTCTGTGTTAGTGGAGCCAATCTGTAAAAAACTAAAAATAGTGAAATATGCTGAATATAATAAGTATTTGGATGCAATTAAAATAGATGAAAAGATAGAGGTGTTGTTAGAAACCAATAATACATACAGAAGTTCTGTTGCTGTACTACTTTGTGTAGTGATAAGTAAAATTTATTTGTTTGTATGCAATAGAATACAAATAGGAAAAGAAGTTTCAATAATAATAGTTTTGTTGGGGCTAATAGTATTATTTATGTTCGCATATAGAAAACAAACAAATTATATAAGAAATAGAGTTGAAAAGGCAAGTAGTTATAAATAGGAAGGAGTATATTATGAGTTTAGTTAAATCATTATCAGTAGGTGAAGGCGATATGTTTTACATTAAACATGGAAACGATAATTTTACAGTTATTGATTGTTGCATGGATGACGAGAATAAAGAAGTGATTATGGATGAAATTGTTGAGCAATCAAAAAATAAAGGTATTTCAAGATTTATATCAACTCATCCTGATGATGACCACTTTCAAAATATAGAATATTATATAGAAAGAAAGGGAATTGAGAATTTTTATTGTGTAGAAAATGAAGCAACAAAAAAAGAGGAAACAGATTCATTTAAAAAATATAAGGAATTAAGGGACGGAGATAAAGCATTCTTTGTATATAAAAATTGTAAAAGAAAATGGTTAAATCAAAGAAATGACGAAAGAGGTAGTGCTGGACTAAATTTCTTGTGGCCTGATACGAATAATGAAGATTATCAAGAGGCTTTAGAAAAGGCTAAAAATGGTGAAAGTCCTAATAATATATCGTTAGTCCTTCAATATAATTGTGCTGCAAAATTTTTATGGATGGGAGATATTGAGACCGAGTTTCTTGAAAAAGTGAAAGATGAGATTGATTTTGAAGAGGTAGATGTTGTTTTTGCTCCACATCATGGTAGAGAGAGTGGTAAAATTCCAAGTGATATTTTACAGATATTAAATCCTAAGATAATTGTTATTGGAGAAGCACCTTCAAAGAATTTGAATTATTATGTTGGCTATAATACAATAACACAGAATTCAGCAGGAGATATAATATTTGATGTTCAAGATGATATGGTAGATGTATATGTTGAAAATGAAGAATACTCTGTAGATTATTTGAATGATGAGGGTAAGTCTGCATATGACAATTATATAGGTAGTTTCTCATTATAGAAAAAGGGGCTGACAAAGTAGGGGATTTACGTTATAATACCCTTACAAGGTCAAATATCTCCTTATCCCAAGGCACTCCAAATTATCCTGAAAAGGCAAAAAAGAGTAGCTTGAGAGTAAGTGAATAAGCAAGAAAAAACAAAGACCTTGTAGAGAGGGTAAAACCTTTCTATGAGGTCTTTTTGCATCCCAAGACCTTGAAAATAGAGGGTTTGAGAGAAAAGCAAAAGAAACAAAAGTGAATATCGTTTGAGGTAAACCGAGAAAAATCCGAGATAGGGTGAGGATAAAGAAACTTGCCTTTAGAGGATAAAAGGGGGTGCCTTGGTATAGGACATATCCTAAGGCACTCCAAATTATTCTAAAAAGGCAAAAAAGAGTAGCCTAGAGATAAAGAAGAAATAAAGACCTTGAAAATAGAGGGGTTGAGAGATAACCAAGAAGAAAGTTGTCTTTTGAGGTAAACCGAGAAAAATCCGAGATTGGGTGAGGATAAAGAAACTTGTCTTTAGAGGATAAAGAGGGTTGCCTTGATATAGGACAAAAATGCCGAAAGCCTGTATTTATGCGGGTTTCCGGCATTTGTTTTATCAAATGGCTCTAGTTTGGCTCTATTTGTGGGGAGAGTAATACTTAGAAGGAGAATGTTATAATGTCATTAGGATTAAAAAGAGGACAGTGCAGCTTGAACTACATGATAAACAGTGGGATGAGACTGCTGTTCAAACAATCAAAACACTTAAATCGATATTAGGTGATGATGCTATTGATATACAGCATATTGGAAGTACAGCAATACCAGCAATCAAAGCTAAGCCGATCATTGATATTGCTGTTGGAATAACTGATATTGACAGAATAATGTCATATAATGAGAAGTTACAGCAGGAAGGAATATTTTATAGAGGTTCAGATGTAGAATGTCAGTTGCTCTATGTAATGGGTGATATGGAGGCGGATATCAGGACACATCATATTCATGTTGTAAAATGGAACGGAACTGAGTGGAAGAATTATATTCATTTCAGGGATTATCTTAATGCTAATAAGAATGTGGCATTGCAGTATGAGAAGTTAAAGGAAGAACTGGAAAGTAAGTATGCAGATGATAGGGTGGCATATACTAATGGAAAGCAAGATATGATAGATATTATCCTGAATTGTAAATAGTGTAGGTTTGTCAAACATTTGTTACACTGACCGTAAATAATCCCTAAGAACCTCATTCGGTGTTTTCCAGTTAAGAGGACGCATTGGAAAATTGTTATAATCCCTACGGTTGTATACTTTAAGCTGTTTTGCAAAGTCTTCAAAGGAATAAAACAGATGTGTGGCATAAAAACGTTCATTGTCCTTCCTATGGCTGCGTTCCACCTTGCCATTATGCCGCGAAGTATAGGGACGGATCAGTTTGTGCCGAATCCCGTGTTTCTCCAAATGTTTCTGGAACAGAGTAGGTTTGTCTTTTCGTGTTGTAAAACGATTTGTGAATTCTGGGCCGTTGTCTGTTTGTATACACTCAATAGGGCAGGGAAAAGCCCTTACAAGATGTTTTATAAACTGTGCGGAGGAATAGGTGCTGTGTTCCTCGAAAGCTTCTACAAAACGCCATCTGGAATATTCGTCAATGGCGGTATACTGAAAGAATTGTTTCCCAATGACATTGCTGTTTTTGAGGCAGGAAGAAGGTACAAATTTCACATCAACCTGAATACGCTGACCGGGATAATCCATCTGT
>CAVIJT010000009.1:0-134713 GCA_963643465.1 Lachnospiraceae bacterium
TTTTTGAGGGATTTGTAATACATATTCTTTTGAAATAATTATCTCTTTGAGAACTGTGGCGCACGACGAGCAGCCTTTAAACCATACTTCTTTCTTTCCTTCATACGAGGGTCACGAGTTAAGAAGCCTGCCTTCTTAAGTGCTGGTCTGTAATCTCCGTCTACTGTTAATAAAGCACGTGAGATACCATGTCTGATAGCTCCAGCCTGACCTGTGAAACCACCACCACGAACGTTTACTAATACATCGTACTTGTCAGCAGTCTCTGTTAATACAAGTGGCTGACGAACGATTAACTTCAATGTCTCAAGACCGAAGTATTCGTCCATATCCTTCTTATTAATAGTAATCTTACCTGTACCTGGTACTAAATATACTCTAGCGATACTCTTTTTTCTTCTACCTGTTCCGTAAAATTTTGAACTAGCCAATGTTATTTCCTCCTTTCGAACTCCAATTAATATCTCTTAGCGATCTCTAAAACTTCTGGTTTCTGAGCTGCATGATTGTGTTCTGGACCAGCATATACATGTAACTTAGTCAACATGCTTCTTCCTAAAGGTCCCTTTGGTAACATACCTTTTACAGCAAGAGTAATAACATTCTCAGGCTTCTTAGCTAACATCTCTTTTAATGTAGTCTCTTTCATTCCGCCTACATAGTCTGAGTGATGATAATAAATCTTCTGATCTAACTTCTTACCTGAAACTTTAATCTTATCTGCGTTGATTACGATTACATAATCACCTGTATCAATATGAGGTGTGTAAGTTGGCTTATTCTTTCCTCTTAACACCTTTGCAATTTCTGAAGACAAACGTCCTAATGTCTGATCTGCAGCATCAACTACATACCATTTTCTTTCAACATTAGCTGTACTAGCCATATAACTTTTCATTGGTTTTCCTCCTCGTAATATATCCAAATGAAATTCTCAATTATTCATTTAACGACCGCAATACGCTTTCATGCTATTACCGGGGCTATGGCTTAAGCACGTCCAGACATATCACAGTTACATATTATAACTCTTTTCCAATTACTTGTCAACGAATTTTTCATCATAATCGTCTAGAAAATTATAGCGTTTTTCTCCTCTATGATACCCAATCAGCGTATCTAAATTCACATCATGCACGCTGCGGAAAATATTGCGGTCAATGACTTCACTGGTCTCCCGCAATTGCTTAATAAGCTGCTTCATTTCCTGACGCTTTGATTCTCCAACTCCATCTCCACTGGCAGAAATATTCTCCGTAAACCGACAGGCACATTGTAGAAATTCCAATTCATTATAATCTCTCCAAGTAATAATGTCTTCTTCTTTAATAAGATACATAGGTCGAATAAGTTCCATCCCTGGAAAATTGGTACTGTGTAGTTTTGGCATCATGGTCTGTATCTGTCCACCGTACATCATTCCCATAAGTATGGTTTCAATTACATCATCAAAATGATGTCCCAGTGCAATCTTATTACAACCTAAATCCTGTGCATTTTTATAAAGATACCCTCTTCGCATTCTTGCACAAAGGTAGCACGGATTTCCATCCACCTCATGTACAATATCAAAAATATCTGTATGAAACATATGAACCGGTATTCCAAGAAGTTTTGCATTACTTAAAAGTTTTTCTCTGTTTTTTTCGTTATAACCAGGATCCATAGATAAAAATTTCAACTCAAAATCCATCTTCCCATGTCTTTGCACTTCCTGTAATAATTTTGCAAGGAGCATAGAATCCTTACCGCCGGAAATGCACACAGCAATTTTATCCCCATCTTTAATCAAATCGTATTCCTGTATACCACGAATAAATGGTCTCCAAATAGATTTCCGATATCGCTTTATAATACTTCTCTCAATCTCTTTGCACCGATCCAGTTCCATATATTTCACCTTGCCTTTTCCTTATATTTGTATTTTTTTCTTTATACCATTATAATGATACTAAAAAGGGGCAAACTCCTTTGTCCCAACATCATTATAATCAAAGTAGCATAATATCTCAAGACAAAAGAAAGGATGAAAAAGAATGAATTTAGTATTAGACACACATACGCATTCCATCGCTAGCGGTCACGCATACAGCACCATTCAAGAAATGGCTCAGGCTGCCAGCGAAAAAGGACTAGAGCTTCTAGGTATTTCTGAGCATGCTCCTGCCATGGAAGGAACTTGCAATGAAATTTATTTTCGAAATTTAAAAGTAATTCCCGATAAAATATGCGGAGTAGAAATGTTATTTGGGATAGAGGCAAATATCGTAGATTACCAAGGAAACACAGATGTATCTACAAGAACGTTTGAATGTCTGGATTACGGAATTGCCAGCCTTCATATCAATTGCATAAAACCGGGAACCATAGAAGAAAATACCAACGCATATCTTTGTGCTATGGAAAACCCATATATCAATATTATTGGACATCCAGATGATAGTCGTTTTGAAATTGATTATGACCAACTTGTACAAAAGGCAAAAGAAACCAATACTCTCCTTGAAATCAACAACACTTCCCTTTCTCCAGATACGCTCCGTAGAGATTGCAAAAACAATTATTACGAAATGTTGGCTTTATGTGAGAAGCATCAAGTTCCTATTATTGTAAATAGCGATGCCCATATCTCTTTTGACGTAGGCAATTTCCAATATGCACTGGCTCTTTTAGAAGAAATTGATTTTCCCGAAAAATTGATTGCAAACCTTTCCGTAGAGCGTTATAAATCTCTCCTTTCCAGAAAACCAAGACCATAAGGAGGCTACTATGCAGGATAAATTAAAAAACCCCGCTACCGACCAACTATTTGAAGCCATCAGTCTGTTGCAGACACCAGAAGAATGCTATCAATTTTTTGAGGACATTTGCACCATAAAGGAAATTTTATCTTTTGCCCAAAGATTTCAAGTGGCACAAATGCTTCGAGACAATAAAGTATACACAGAAATTTCAAAAGAAACTGGTGCCTCTACTGCCACAATCAGTCGTGTAAAACGCGCATTAAACTACGGAACCGATGGATATGATTTGGTAATGACACGTCTGAAATCTATACACAACTCAGATTCAAAAGAAGGATGAAGCCTTACGACTCATCCTTCTCTTTTTTCTTTCCTTTTTCACCGCCAAATCTTGGTGCAATATGCTGATCTATCATTTTTTCTATCATTTTCTTTTTCAAATATACATCAAAACTTAAAATGCAGATAAACGTAAAACATACTAAAAATTCTCGGTCTTCCTCTTTTTCTACCTTGCCCTCAAAGGCACTGTCTGCTTTTTTATATTTTCGTATTACATCTTTTATTAGGCTGTCCACCTGTTCTTTCTCATAACTAAACACTTCCGCATAAAGTGTCTCAAGAGTAATCTTACTCTTTTTATATTCTTCATTGGTTGCAAACATCTCTGTCAAAGGCTGAAAAATAGTTCGAATGTCACTGATAGATAATACATTCTTAAAATAGTAGATAAAAATAAGCAAAAGCATATGCTCTTTGGAATATTTCTTCTTTGCAGGGGGTGGCAACAACTGATTCTTCGTATAATTGTTAATCATTGTCTTAGTCAGTATCTTGTCATCCTCAAACCGTTTTTCCTGTGCCAGGTATTCATCCATGAAAGTTGTAACCTGATCCATATATAAATCTATATTTGGTATATCGTCAGGCTGAATAAAATCTATCTGTTGTAAATTTTCTATAATCTGACGAACATACTCCGCGTTCGTTGTACTCACTTGTATCACCTCACTCCCTATTATATAGTATTAAAAACTATATGACAAGTTTTTTTACTTTTTATTTCCTTTTTTTGGTTGCACACGTTCCCGTTTACACCATCTTTTTCCCTTGAGGCGTACATAAAAAAATGTTACAATGTGTATAATAGTTACAATTTTTTAACACGGAAAGGATGCGTTACAAATGAAAAGAACAGACTACATTGATTGGGATGCCTATTTTATGGGAATCGCCATGCTTTCTTCCCAACGAAGCAAAGATCCAAACACCAGTGTAGGGGCCTGTATTGTTGGTCATGACAACCGTATTCTTTCTCTCGGATATAACGGAATGCCGCGCGGCTGCTCCGATGATGCCTATCCTTGGGCAAGAGAAGGGGATGAACTGGATACCAAATACTTATACGTTTGTCATGCAGAACTAAACGCTATTTTAAATTATACAGGTACACAGATGACCGGTGCCAAAATTTATACCACACTTTTCCCTTGCAATGAATGTACGAAAGCATTGATTCAAGCAGGGATTAAAGAAGTTATTTACATTTCTGATAAATATGCAGCAACTGCCAGCGTCATTGCTGCCAAAAAAATGATGAAAAGTGCTGGAATTATATATCGACCATATACTCCAATCGGAAAAGAAATTGTTTTACAATTATAAAATATTTGTTTTTCAATCATAAGAAAAAGCGTTGGTAAGTTTCCATTTTACTTACACAACGCTTTTTTGAGTCACCCTTATTCTTCTGCCGGTTCTAACTTTACTCTCTGGGATTCAATATAAGCAAACACTTTATTTTTAAATTTATTCCATTCTTTTTTATGGTCTACAAAATATTTTGGACATGCTTTTCCCGTCACATCATAATGACGAATAATATCCTCTTTCTCCAATCCATACTCATCACAAAGCCATGCCACCAAATGCACCAAAGACTCATAGGTCTCTTCATTAAATTTTCCACTTGCATCTTCATGACAACATTCTATAGAAACCGTATCCACATTTCTCTCATTAGATGCGTAGGCAATCTCGTCTAAAGGAATACACTGCACAATTTCGCCTTCAAGTCCTACGATAAAGTGACTACTTGCATATTTTGTTTTTTTGTTTTTTAAATTTTCAAAATAGTTTCTATTTGCCTCAGCAGAACTGCCGGGATTTGCAGTATAATGCACTACAATTCCTTTCACATGCTCCAATTCCTTCTGTGATCTGGAATATTGGTTTGGCGTTAAAAACATTTCTTCAATCTCTGGCTGCTTTACAATTCCACCTGCATTTGCTACTGTTTCTTCCCCACCAATTTTTTCCACAATAAAACTAAGCAATGCACAAATGCAAAGTAACACTACCCCAGCTACTACTGTTGTTATAAGCAGTTTGCCCAGTAAATCCTCCAATGGACTTCCCTTTTTCTTATTATTTTCCATATTCCCGTTTCCTCATTTGTTCGTATCTCTAATCATAAAAACACCAAAGGGCATTGCACCTACGCAATGCCCTTATTCCCGTGTTCTTCACGTTCTTACTGATCAATACTATAATTTGGTGCTTCTTTTGTAATATGAATATCATGTGGATGACTCTCTTTTAAAGAAGCAGCAGAAATCTTAACGAATTTTCCATTCTCCTTCAAACTCTCAATATCCTTAGTACCACAATATCCCATACCTGAGCGGATACCACCAATCAACTGGAATACAGTATCTTCAATAGAGCCTTTATACGCTACACGACCTTCTACACCTTCTGGAACTAATTTCTTTGCATTTTCCTGGAAATAACGGTCTTTACTTCCATTCTCCATAGCTGCAATAGAACCCATACCACGGTATACTTTATACTTTCTTCCCTGGAATAATTCAAAGGTTCCCGGTGCTTCATCGCATCCAGCAAACATGCTACCCATCATACATACGTTAGCACCTGCTGCAATTGCCTTTGTCATGTCACCAGAATACTTGATACCACCATCTGCAATAATTGGTACACCATATTCTTTGGCTGCATTATAACAATCCATAATAGCAGAAATCTGAGGTACACCAATTCCTGCAACTACACGAGTAGTACAAATAGATCCTGGTCCAATACCAACCTTAACAGCACTTGCACCAGCTTCAATCAAATCCTTTACTGCTTCTCCAGTAGCAACATTACCTGCAATAATCTGTAAATCCGGATAATTCTCACGAATCATCTTTACACAACGGATTACATTTGCAGAGTGTCCATGCGCACTGTCAAGAACAACTGCATCTACTTTCGCCTTTACTAATGCGTCAACACGATCTAACACATTAGCGGTAATGCCAACTGCTGCTGCACATAAAAGTCTTCCCTGTGCATCTTTGGCAGCAAGCGGATACTTAATCTGCTTTTCAATATCCTTGATTGTAATAAGTCCTTTTAAGTTTCCATCTTTATCAACAATTGGAAGTTTCTCTTTTCTAGCCTTTGCTAAAATCTCTTTTGCTTCATCCAGATTGATTCCCTCATGAGCAGTAATTAAATTCTCAGTAGTCATAGAATCTTTAATTTTCTTAGAATAATCTGTCTCAAACTTCAAATCACGGTTTGTAATAATTCCGACTAATTTTCTACCTTCTGTAATTGGCACACCAGAAATACGATACTTTGCCATAAGGTTGTTCGCATCTTCTAAAGTATGCTCTGGTGATAAATAAAATGGGTCCGTGATAACACCATTCTCTGAACGCTTTACACGGTCAACCTCTTCTGCCTGAGCCTCAATGGACATATTCTTATGAATAACACCAATACCGCCCTGTCTTGCCATAGCAATCGCCATGCGGTGCTCAGTTACAGTATCCATTCCTGCACTCATCATTGGAATATTCAGCTTAATTGTCTTTGTTAAATTTGTAGACAAATCAATCTCATTTGGAATAACCTCTGAATAAGATGGTACTAATAATACGTCATCAAATGTAATTCCTTCGCCGATAATTGTTCCCATTTTAAATTTCCTCACTTTCTTTTGTTGATGAAATAAAACAAAAAACCTGCAAAACAGGTTTTTTACGTATCCGATTTTTACAAGTATAACGAAATTTTATACTTTTGTCAACTACTTCTCCCGTTACAATCAGATACAAATAGTAACTTAGTTACAGTTCACAGGTGTGTGAACTGTAACGTAACTTAATCTGTAATTGTCTTTGCCCCCACATATCTGGTGCCAAGTTTCATTCTGAAACAATATAACAATTTATCCGATGGCTCAATAAGAATGCGCACCTTTTTGCCTTTCAAAACAGTAACCATCGCATAAACCGGATTTGTTTTCTTTGCAGATGCAAAATCTCTCTTAGGAAGTTCCTTATAAGTATTTAACTCTCTGGCATCCTCTGGTGCAAAAAGTTCGATATTGTCTGCTTCAATTTTTGCAATGTTCTTTCTTTTGGACTTATTTGTAATCTTTGCAATAATCATCACATCATCGCAATACAAATATTCATACTCAATCTTGCCTCTTCTATAAAAATAAGTAGTAAGCGCAAACACAACAATCTCAAATGGTAAACTACACATTATGTTCATAAATGTGCCTGCTCGGTACGACTCATAACAAGCAAGAAAAAAGAAGCCAACAGCTAGAACATACACTACTAAAACAACAAAATTTCTCACTATTGGCTGCTTTGGTTTTACAACCACTTCTGCGTACATTGATTCCATGGGATTCCTCCTATTATCTTATGATACAAAATAAATTTCTCAGTGCATTCGGACAAGCCTCACTACTTTTCCAAACCACACCTGTTTTCCATTATACTATGTTTCTGCCAAGAAAAAAAGAAAGAAAATATAAAAGTTTTATAAACCGTAACGCTTGAGGGAAAGCACACACATTCCTCTTCAGCATCACAAGCTTCCTATATTCGTGCAAAGCATTTTTTCTCTATTAAGAACTTTACTATAAAGGAAAAAACTGCCATGCAGATTTTATTCTCTGTATGGCAGTCTCAAAAATATTTATTTTATTTAATTACATCATACCCATTCCTGGATTTGCTGCTGGCATTGCAGGAGCATCTTCTTTAATCTGAGCAACAACAGACTCTGTTGTAAGTAAAGTAGATGCTACAGAGTTTGCGTTCTGTAATGCACTTCTTGTAACCTTAACAGGATCAAGAATACCAGCCTCTACCATGTTCACATATTTCTCATTGTAAGCATCGTAACCTTCTCCTGGCTGAGACTCTCTTACGTGATTGATAATTACTGCACCTTCTAAACCAGCGTTTGCAGCAATTGTAGATAAAGGTGCTTCCAATGCTTTCAAAATAATGTTAGCACCAGTCTTTTCATCTCCCTCTAAAGTAGCTGCAAGTTTTGCAACTTCCTTAGACGCATGAATGTATGCAGAACCACCACCTGCGATGATACCTTCTTCTACAGCGGCTTTTGTAGCTGCAAGTGCATCTTCCATACGAAGTTTTGCTTCCTGCATTTCTGTCTCTGTTGCAGCACCAACACGAATTACTGCTACTCCACCTGCAAGTTTTGCAAGTCTTTCCTGTAATTTTTCTCTATCGAACTCAGATGTAGTCTCCTCAATCTGTTTCTTAATCTGACCTACTCTAGCTTCAATTGCCTCTTTATCGCCTTCACCATCTACGATAATTGTGTTTTCTTTCTGTACTTTAACAGATTTTGCACGTCCTAACTGATCGATTGTTGTTTCTTTTAAGTCTAATCCTAACTCTTCTGAAATTACCTGACCACCTGTAAGGATCGCAATATCCTCAAGCATAGCTTTTCTTCTATCACCATATCCTGGAGCTTTTACAGCTACTACTGAGAAAGTTCCACGAAGTTTATTGATTACTAATGTAGATAATGCTTCACCTTCCACATCCTCAGCGATAATAAGCAACTTAGCACCAGACTGTACAATCTGCTCTAATAAAGGTAAAATCTCCTGAATGTTAGAAATTTTCTTATCTGTAATTAAGATGTATGGATTCTCAAGATTTGCTTCCATCTTTTCCATATCAGTAGCCATGTATGCAGAAATGTATCCACGATCAAACTGCATACCTTCTACTAAATCAAGTTCTGTTTTCATAGTCTTAGACTCTTCGATTGTGATAACACCATCATTTGATACTTTTTCCATAGCATCTGCTACCATCTGACCTACTTCTTCATCTGCTGCAGAAATAGCTGCAACTTTTGCAATCTGCTCTTTTCCATTTACTTTAGCGCTCATTCCCTTGATTGCTTCTACTGCACAATCTGTTGCTTTCTTCATACCTTTTCTAAGTACGATTGGGTTTGCTCCTGCTGCAAGGTTCTTCATACCTTCGTTAATCATAGCCTGTGCCAATACAGTTGCAGTTGTTGTACCATCACCTGCAACATCATTTGTCTTAGTTGCAACTTCTTTTACAAGCTGTGCTCCCATATTTTCAAAAGCATCTTCTAACTCAACTTCTTTTGCAATTGTTACACCATCATTTGTAATAAGTGGTGCGCCAAAAGACTTATCTAACACAACATTTCTACCTTTTGGTCCCAATGTAACTTTTACTGTATTTGCTAACTGATTTACACCAGCCTCTAAAGCGGTTCTAGCATCTGCACCAAACTTAATTTCTTTTGCCATAATAAACGTCCTCCTTCAACTTCATTCTATACTTCAAAAAATCTTACTAATCTTCCACGATTGCTACAATGTCATTCTGTTTTACAACGATAAACTCTTCTTCTCCAAGTTTTACATCTGTTCCTGCATATTTAGAGTAAATTACTTTATCTCCAACTTTTACCTGCATAGTAACTTCTTTTCCATCTACTACTCCACCTGGACCAACTGCAACTACTTCAGCCTGCTGTGGCTTTTCCTGCGCCTGTCCTGGTAACACGATACCTGACTTTGTTGTTTCCTCTGCCTCTAACTGCTTTAATACGACTTTGTCTCCTAATGGTACTAACTTCATATTGGTATCCTCCTTTTATATTCTCTCGACATTTTTTAGCATTATTAGCACTCCTTTTGTTCGAGTGCTAATTCTTATTACATATATTAGTCAATTCTTTTTGCAAAATCAACTTCTAATTTCCTCTATTTTCAGCCTTTTCACAATATTTCCTTTCTTTTGCTCTTATTTTCCCTCATTTTCTCATATTTCTATATTTCATTTAGCTTTATCAATGCTTATGGCTTTATAGGACAATCTTTCCCATAGGCAAAAACAGACTTGCGATTCTGAAATAATCACAAGTCTGTTTTATTTTCCTCTTATTATACTTATTTATTTCAAATAAGTCCCAGCCTCACCCACTTTACCTGGTGCTGCCGTTTTTTTCGTATCTAATACATAGACACGCATATTTCCAGTTCCTGAGCATTCTGCTGTTAACGTTCCGCCTTCCGCAACGGTCTGTACATCACCAGTAATTGCATCGGTATATGTACCTCCCGGCAAACCACTAAATGTTGCACTATTAGAGATTGTCACACATACAAAACTATCAATATTTTCATCTGTGTATCTTCTCTTAAATGCCATATTTCCACTTACGCCTTCTTTCGAATACTGTCCTTTTCTAAGTGCAGGAATAGACTGACGAATCTTATTTAATCTCTGGATATGTTGTGCCAAAGAATAACTCAATGTCTCAGAAACGTTACCACTTGCTGTATATTCTGCAAAGTCTGTAGCAGTAACGGTTCCTTCTAAATAATCACCAAAATAAGCACGTCCAGAATCCTCTAATTTACCATTATAATTGTCAATCAATTCTCCCTTTTTAAATTCCACTTCGCTACCATAATAAATACATGGAATTCCTCGGAATGTGAACATCAAATCTAAATTCTCTGCCCACTGCTCTGTACTTCCTGCATAACGCTGCTTCTCCATCGTATTTGGAGCGTAGTCATGTGAATCCACATACACTACATTCCATGTGGCATCATTATACAACTTGTCATCCTGAATACCACGGTTAAACGCATTTTCAGCAGTTCGGAATGCCCAGTGCATTGGGAAATCAATTACGCCCATTCCCGAACTCTTTGAGTAATCTGGTGTATGATAGTCATTTCCATTTAACAGTGCATTATTACTATTAAACTGGGATCTGGCTTTCTCATCTCCCACATCTTCATAGTCCTTCCAATGTTGCGCTACACTACTTTCATTTGTACCTAAATCCCCCCATGGATAGCTCTTATCCTCTGCCCATGTGTAAAAGAATGCTGAAATACATGCGTAATGAGAGAAGTAAATGGCATTCTCATCTCTCGCACAAACCTCTCCGAACATATAGAAACTATCATTCCCCTGTTTCTTTGCCTCATCCAGAAAAGCAGGACTAAATTCATTATTGAAAGTAAGTCTTGAAATATGTTTCATCGTATCAATACGGAAACCGTCTACACCCATATCAATATATTGGTTATAGGCCTCCGTCAAATATTGGATTACACTTGGATTCTCTGTCTCTAAATCCAAACAGTTTCCATCAATATGTGTAGTCTGACATTGATAAGTCTCCCATGATTGAATAAATCCATTATGATGGTATACATTGCCACCATCAGAACCTGCAATCGAATCTGCACCACTGCCCAATGTTTGAAGATTTTCCTCTCCATGGGAACCTACGTGATTTAATACAATATCTTGTACTACTTTAATACCTTTTGCATGGGCAGCCTCTATTAAATCCTGATACGTGAAATCACTAGATTCATAACGGCTGTCTACCTGTTTAAAATTGTACGCATGATAACCATGATAATCATACTGGGACCAGTTCTTTACTACTGGAGTAATCCAAATTGTGGTAAATCCAAGAGCCTTAATATAATCCAGTTTTTGTGCTAATCCTTTAAAGTCACCTCGCCAAGAAGGATCATTACTTGGATTTCCTACTTCATCATCATGAGCACTTCGATAGTTATTTCCAGAATCTCCATCATAGAAACGAGTGGTCATTAGGAAATAAATACTCTCGTCACGAAAATCCGTTCTAGTATCTGCAAAAGAAGCAGTTTCCCCGCTTCCCGGTGCAATGGTAACAGTTGGTCCTTTTGACTCCTCTGGTTTTTGCGTTTCATCAGGACTTGTCGTAACTTCTGGATTGTCAGTTACTACAGGCGTACTTTCTTCCACCCATTTTCCATTGACATACCAATACTCTCCAGCTTGCTTAAATGTAAAATCTTCTGTCTGATTGGTATTGGAATTAAATAACACATTTACCTTTGAAACATTAGAAAATGTATAACTATAATATCCATTTTCATCTAATTCCAAAGTTTCTCCCGGCCAAGCAACTTCCAAATCTTCTGGTAGTGCATTCCAATAGTAAATATTGGCATAGTCCCAATTTGCAGAAAAATGAAGGGTAATGGTTTGTTCCGAAAGCACTGATGTTTCCTCCGATACAATCTCTTTCGCCTCTTCCTTTTCAGTCTCCTTCGTAGTTGTAGTATCCGTATAATCTTCTGGTGCTTCTGTCTGCCATCCTATTGCTTCATCATACCAATACTCGCCTTCTTTTCGGTCAAACTGAGATGTTTGATATTCCAATTCTGGTACACTGATAATCATAGCCGCTTCTTCTGCATCCGATACCGTATAGGAATACCAACCATTTCCCTCATCCTTCATAGGAACTCCAGGATATGTAGTAATCTGTTTTCCATCATCCGCATTATAATATAGATGTGGTTGTTTTCCATCCCACTTATAATGAAGTGTAATTTCATGTTCACTTTTCTCTTGACCTGCTGCAGAAAGCTGTGTAACGTTTCCCTCCACAGTCTGTCTTACCATCCCAGTTTCATTACCTCCACTGTGCATTTGAAAAAATGCAAATGCTCCAGTTGATGCTGCTAATATTCCACCAAACAATACACAGCACAACGTTTTGGTTCTTTTTGTCATCTGATTGCTCCTTCCCATCCCATTTGTGGATTTTTTATATTTTTTGGTTTGCCCGACACATTTTATTATATAATTGTTACAATACTTTTACAACTATATGTTATGTTTTTTTCTTACAATTTGAAAATTTCCTATAGCATAAAAAACAAAAAGAACCTACCCAAGCATGTTACTCGAAGTAAGTTCCCTTTTACAACTACTGTACATTTATTCTTCAAAAGACTTTGCGTACTCATCAAAAATATAATCAAACACTGGTGCCATTCCCACAAATTCACATCCGTATAAGTTTGTCTCTCCATCTGAGCCAATACGAATAATTTTAACTACACAGAATAACACATTCTCTGGTCCACCCAACTGTAATTTTGCATTAAAATAATAGTCGATTGGCAACACATTATCTGAACGAAAACCAATTCCAGACTTTGATACGTCTGTAACCTCAATTGGTGCTGTTACCTTTGCTGCCACATTATCCTGCTTAAACAATTGCGAAATCTCCAATTCTAAATGTGCCGGAAATCTTTTGTGCCTTCTCTTTTCCTGCATACTACTACCCCCATTTTTCTATCTTTGTGACGTGATATATAGGCATCACTATTTTATTCTACATTTTAACCAAACTTCCGTCAAGGACTATTTGCTTTTCCATTCCGGCTTTGATATAGTAGAATTATCACCGAAAAAACGTTACAGGAGGTTTCTTATGCAGAATTTTACAATAAAAAATCTTACCATCGGTTCCGGACTTCCAAAAATTTGTGTTCCTATTGTAGCAAACACAAAAGAGGAACTTTTGAACTCTTTGGAAAATTACAATCGAAAAGAAATTGACTTGCTGGAATGGCGAATCGATTATATGGAAAGGATTCATGATGTCCCTGCAATGATTTCTATTGCAAATGAAATTACAGCCGCGCTTCCAGACAAACCACTGCTTGTAACATTTCGTTCCAAAAAAGAAGGAGGCGAACAGGAACTTTCGCTGTCAGAATACCTTGCACTGAACCAAGCCTTTGCAGACAACAAAGCTGCTGACTTAGTAGATATCGAATTGTTTTGTACAAACGACACCAAATATCTGGCTTCTGTAGTTTCTGACATAAAAGCTACTGGTACAAAAGTGATTTTTTCCAATCATGACTTTGAAAAAACACCTTCTCAGGCTACTATTGTAGAACGATTACAAAAAATGCAGGAACTAGGAGGCGATATTGCTAAAATCGCGGTAATGCCAACTTGTGCAGAAGATGTCCTCACCTTACTTTCCGCCACTAGACAAATGACGGAAGAATTTGCTACGGTCCCTGTAGTCACTATGTCCATGGGGCAATTAGGTGCCATTTCCCGAATTTGCGGCAGCACCTTTGGCTCCGCTATGACCTTTGGCGCACTGGGACAGTCATCTGCTCCTGGACAGATTCCTGTGGACAAACTATATGATACCTTGCACACACTTGGTACAAATGGAATTTAGAACAAAGCAAGTGCATCCTGCCCGGAAGGCTTTTTCCTCTATAGGAAAGGTCCAAGAACTTTCCTATAGAGATTAGGGTGTCAAAAGCCTAATCCTTATATAATGCTGTATATTTTTCTTTTAAATATTTGATATAATATGTGGCTGAAAATTCTTCCCCCGTAATCTCTTTTAAAAGCTGCTGGGTGGTCTTTTTCTTTCCATATTGATAAATGTGTTCCTTCAAATATTCCCGAATTGGTGTAAGATTTCCGTCTCGTAAATATTGTTCCATTGGCATACAATCTTTCATGTGATAATAAAGCTGTGCAGCAACGGCAGTACCAATGGCATAAGATGGGAAATACCCAAAATCTCCACATGCCCAGTGAATATCCTGCAACACCCCTTCACTTGCTTTTTGAGGAGAAATCCCAAGACATTCCTCATACTTTTCGTTCCATACCTGCTCTAAATCTTCTACCTTACATTTGCCAGAAATTAATTGTTTTTCTAATTCATATCGAACAAGAATGTGCAAACTATAAGACAACTCATCTGCCTCTGTACGAATAGGTCCTGGTTCAATTTTATTACACCCTTTTAGAAACTGGGACAAGGAAACCTGTTGCAATTGTTCTGGAAAAGTTTCCTGCAATTTTGGATATATAGGATCCCAAAATGCTTCACTTCTTCCGATTACATTTTCCCAGAAACGAGACTGTGATTCGTGCATTCCCATAGAGGTTCCCGTTCCAAGTATGGTTAATGTAATTCCAGAGTCTACCCCCATTTCATATAACGCATGTCCAGTTTCGTGGATTGCAGAAAAAATAGCACTTTCCAAATTATTTTCATAGAAATGATTGGAAATTCTCACATCATGGCTATGCAGATTGGTGGTGAACGGATGCGCACTCTCTCCAATCACCCCTCGATTAAAATCAAATCCTAAATAACCAGACAGCCATCTACAAAATTCTCTCTGTTTATCTACCGGATACTCTTTTTCATTATATGATTTATCCACTTTTTTACAACATTCTGTAATTTCTTTTAAAAATGGTACTAACTCCTCTTTAATCTGAGCAAAAAAAGCATCCAGTGTTTCCATTGTAAAGCCCGGCTCATAATCTTCCAGACATATATCGTATAATTCTTTCTTTTTATCTTCTTTATTCTGCTTTTTTCTATATTCCGCAAATTTTCTCTTGTATGCAACCATCTGTTTTAAAGTTGGCAAATACATCTGAAAATCATTTTTTTCTTTGGCTTTGCTCCAAATACTTCCGGCTCTGGCTACAAGTGTAGAATATTCTCTATATTCCTCTTTAGGAATACAGGAAAGCTGACTTACAATTTTTTTCCACTCTGCTACAATGGCTTTTTCTTCTTCTGTAAGGGTTTGCTGTTCTTTTTCATCCGAAAGTTTCTCCAATCCTTTTTTGACTTCATCATTTACCATAGCCTGCAAATAAGAATCCGATAATTCACCAATCACTTTAGCTGTATATTCTTCTGCTTCAGGCGGTGCCAGCGTTTCCTGATCCCATTCTAATAATACAAGCGCAGTATCATATGCCTTTCCTTTTTCCATATATGGCTTTATACTTTCATATATTTTATTCATATCACTCATTTCCTTTCTGTTATGCAATTATCCAGAACCCTCCCCATATATTCGCACTCGAATAGTTACTCTGTTTTAAAAAAAGGAGTTTTCCTTTTCTGTGATACCATTCCCCTGTCTACATTGACAAGGAAACGGTATCACCAAAAAGAAATACTCCTTTTTATTCTACCCATCTCTTGTAATTATAACATAGAAGCTCTCAATTCTTCTCCACTCTTTGGACTTAAATAAGCTGGTGCAATGTCAAACACTGTTTTACATCCGCTCTGTCCTTCTGTAGCAAGACGATGTGCTGCTCTTGCATAAGCAACTAATACACTAGATGTAAATTCTGGATTTGAATCCAATTTCAAAGAATATTCAATCAAATGTTTGTTTTCTTTATTCCATCCTGTTACACCACTTCTTAATACAAATCCACCATGAGGAATTCCACTGTGATTTGCTTCTAATTCTTCTTCACTGATAAAATGTACGGTTGTATCATAATCTGCGAAATAATTTGGCATATTCTTAATCTCTGCCTCTATCTTAGCAGCATCTGCCCCTTCTTCCAAAACAACAAAACACTCTCTTGTGTGTTTTTCTCTTGTTGTAAGTTCTGGATTACTTCCGGAACGAACTTCCTCTAATGCCTGATCTACAGGAATTGTATACTGTTTCGCATTTTTTACACCTTCGATACGACGAATGGCATCAGAATGTCCTTGGCTAACACCTTTTCCCCAGAATGTATAATCTTTTCCTTCTGGTAAAATCACATTTCCGTATAAACGATTTAATGAAAACATACCTGGGTCCCAACCCACTGAAATGATTCCAATATGTCCATTCTCTTTGGCAACCGCATCCACATTTGCAAAATGCTCTGGAATACGAGCATGTGTATCAAAACTATCAATTACATTAAAATATTTTGCATATTCTGGTGTCTGCTCTGGCAAGTCTGTAGCACTTCCACCACAAAGAATTAACACGTCAATCTTATCTTTCCATGCTTCTACATCATCCACTTTGCAAACTTTTGCTGTATCTGTAAGAATAGATACACTGCTTGGATCTCTACGAGTGAATACTGCAACCAATTCCATATCCTCATTTTGACGAATGGCACATTCCACTCCACGACCTAAATTTCCATATCCTAAAATACCAATACGTGTACTCATACTATTTTCCTCTTTTCTTTTAAATTTAACTCATAAGAAACGTACTTTGCAAGTTTCCTATATTTATGGCGGTGTTCGTCAAATCTTCGTACAAACATTAGATTTTCCTCACTACCCGCGTAAAAAAGAAAGACCCTGCATGGCTAACAGGATCTTCCTTTTTATTACTGAACGTCTTTCTTTCCACTTAGAAATTCTACATATTTACCTGTACCAATTGCCACAACTGTCATTGGATTTTCTGCTGTCATAGTTGTAATTCCGGTTCTAGCCTCAATTAATTCTTCTAAACCACGAAGCAATGCTCCGCCACCTGTAAGCACAATACCTCTATCTGCGATATCTGCTGACAATTCTGGTGGAGTCTTTTCCAATACAGTATGCACTGCTTCAACGATCTGAGATGTTGCCTCCTGCAATGCTTCCTCTGTCTCTTCTGAAGTAACTGTAATTGTCTTTGGTAAACCAGTTACTAAATTACGACCTCTTACATCAATGCTCTCTACTTCATCTCTCTTAAAAGCAGTTCCAATCTTTATCTTAATGTCCTCTGCGGTTCTCTCTCCAATCAAAAGATTGTGTTTCTTACGCATATAACGAACAATTGCCTCATCAAAATTATCTCCAGCAACTTTAATAGATGTACTTACAACAGTACCACCTAAAGAAATAACTGCAATATCTGTAGTTCCGCCACCGATATCTACGATCATGTTACCACATGGTCTTGAAATGTCAATTCCAGCTCCAATTGCTGCTGCAATTGGCTCTTCAATAATCGCAACTTCTCTTGCACCTGCAAGCATGGTTGCATCTTCTACCGCTCTTCTCTCTACTTCTGTTACCTGTGTAGGTACACAAACACTAATTCTAGGCTTGCGGAATCTTGGCTGCTTTCCAATTGCCTTCTCAATGAAGTAGCGTATCATCTTTTCCGTATAAGTATAATCAGAGATGACACCCTGTCTCAAAGGACGGATTGCAACGATATTGCCCGGTGTTCTTCCAAGCATCAATCGTGCTTCCTCTCCAATAGCCTTAATCTTATTTGTGTCTCTGTCAAATGCAACTACTGATGGCTCTTTTAATACAACACCTTTACCTTTTATATAAACCAACACGCTGGCTGTTCCTAAATCAATACCAATATCGCTTCCGATCATCTTGCCTGCTCCTTTCCTCTCTGCTTATCTATATAGAATCTGATTTCTTTAAACGTACTCTTATCCATTATAAACACATTCCCTATATTTTTCAAAGGAAATTTATAAAATTTTACTTTTTCTTGGTAATACACAATTTTTTTTCCTTTTTCTTTATTTTTTTGCCTATTATGACGATAAAACAGTATTGTTGCCTTCTGTACTAACGTTGTGGCAGCATATCACTCTAATAGAAACACAGCAGCAAACTTTATGCTTTTTGTGCTTACCTATACCAAAATCTCTATCTATATTTTGTCTTGTCAAGCTCTTTGCTTTTTACTAAAATATAGTGTAGAAACGAACCATGAAAGGGAGATATTTATGAAACCAAACACTACTAAGTTACATCACGAGTTAAGAAAAATTGCTGGCCTGCAAGCATTGACGTTTGTTCGCCATTACTTATTATTTGCCACTGCATTCTGTATGCTTTCCTTTTTTTCACAAAGCTATAATGTCTACTACATGTATGTTTTTTTCTTTACCTTGTTAGCGCCATTTTTTATGGAGCAAATCCCCCAAAAACAAACAACTGTCCAGCAACCAAAGTTGTTTCCTGTACTAAAAAAAGAATACCAGTATTCTTCCTTACGCTATCAGTGTTTGTTATGGACTTTTTGGATTGACAACTTATTATTAGCAGTATGGGTTATAAAAGCCTCCATCACTCTTCCGGATACTTTATTTCACCATGTTCCGTTATTTCTATTAGTCAGTAACATTTTATTTTATCTACTGTTCTTTTATTATTACCAATTTAAATTTCATTATCAATTAATCAACAACCGTTGGTAGAATACTGTGAAAGTCTTTTTAAAACAAGCACACTTATACCCCTGCATAAGTGTGCTTGTTTTTAAAAACCTAATGTGTATAAACCAATAATCATTAACGGAATTAGGAATGCACACTACTTCTTATCTAAAAGTTCCTGTGGTATTTCTGTCTCTTCTACTATTGGTGCCATGGTTTGCTCTACCTCTTGGGTTACTATTGGCTCTTCTACACCCTCTGTTTCCTCTGGAAGCAAGGTTTCTGTTACTTCTGTTTCATCTTCCTTAGGTTCTTCCTCCACTGCGGTTGCAAACAAAGCCATCCCCCGTTCATTATGATAATTTCCATAGTATCTACCCTGTTTTTCCTCAATGCTTTTTCCAGTTGAGCCAAAAACCGAATACAATTGTTCCGTCTTTGCATTCAAATCAACAATAGACACGGTAAGTGAGGCTTGCAAATAAGATGCTGGTACTTGATACATAAGCTGCAAGTACCGATTGTTACCAAGGGCAACCATGGTCCCTGTACAGCTGGTATATACATCCGCCTCAGTTCCTGCTACACTTTGAAGCTGTCCAAACATTTCTTCTTCCCAAACACTATCTTCCGGTTCCACACTTTTTGTCTGACCACTTCCCACTTCATACAATTTTACATCATCCGTAAGTATTTCCTCATTATACACAGAAAAAAGAATCTTAGTTCCGTCTGCATTTACTTGGATATGCGCCCCCACTCCATCTTCGTCATACTGACTGGAAGAAATGGTTTCCACTATTCTGCCTTCTGAAATACTATATATAATTATGCCAAAGTCTCCATGAAAAATAACCCGATTCTCCGAAGCATAATCTACTGTAATATTTCCTCTTCCCATTTGCGCCAATTTAGTTATGGCATCACTGCTGGCATTTGTCTCGATACTCTCTTTCTTTTGTACCTGATGCTTCTTTGCATCTTTTGTTTCCTTCTTCTTGCCTTTTGTTGTTTCTTCTGGAGCAACTGTTCCCAATGGTGTCTCCACACTCTTTGCTACATGTTGTTCTTTTTCACTTTTTGGCTGTAAAGAGTTTCCTAAGTATACACCCGTTGCCACTATGGCAATTCCTGCTGCCATTCCGCCTGCAATACGAATCCATTTATTATGTTTGCTTAATTTGGAGTCATTTTCGTTCCATGGGTCATATGCTTCCAGCTCCACATCTTCTGGCTGCTCTTTGCATTTTTCCAACGCACGTTTCTTTGTCTTTTCAATTAATTCCGCACTTGGATGAAGATTATCATACTTCTTTTTATATTCTTCCTGAAACATTAAAACTCAACTCCTTTCAGCATACTTTTTAACTTTCTTCTGGCTCGTGTCAAACGAGTTCGTACCGTTGACTCTTTTTCCTGCAAAATCTTACCAATATCTGAAATGGACAATTCTTCATAGTAAAAAAGATGTAACACTACTCGATAGCGCTCTGGCAGTTTATTTAACACTACATCCAATTCACTACCTTCTTCTATTTTATCTTCATATATCATAGTATTTTCCACTTCTTGGCTCCACTCTGCCTTCTTTTTGTTCCATGTACTGCCAAGAGCACTCTTGCATTGGTTGAGGGTCACACGAATCAACCATGCTTTTTCATGCTCCGGGTTCTGCATTTGTTCACGATACTGCATCCATTTGATAAATACTTCCTGAAAAATGTCATCTGCATCTGTGCGGCTCTTCATCTGATTGACAGCTATGCGATAGACCATATCTCCATATTTCTCGATAGCGGTATTCAAACACAACTCTAAATCAATGTTTTCGTCACTCATAGTTTCTCCTTCATCTGTAATACTTTTTAAACATCAAAAAAGCTACACTTTTAGAATCGAAAATCTCGATTTCCATGCTCCATCTGAATAATTCTCTCTTTAGCAATCTGTTTTACCTTTTCGTTTGTAATTTTTTCTAATTCTTTTTCTATCATTTTTTCGCCCAATTCTCTTGTGCCTGGTGCCGCATAATCAATTAAATATTCTTTCAATGTCATAAGCGCATTTGGATGACAACAATTTATAATCTGTCCTGATTTACAAAGAGACATAAAGCGATCTCCTGTTCTTCCTTCGCGGTAACATGCGGTACAAAAACTTGGAATATAGCCTGCTGTTATTAACCAATGTACCACTTCATCTAACGTTCTCTGATCTGAAACATCAAACTGTTCTGTGTCATGAGGACGTTCCTTTTCCATATATCCGCCTACACTGGTTCTGGAACCTCCAGAAATTTGAGACACGCCAAGACGAATGATATTTTCTCTAAGTTCTGCTGATTCTCTGGTAGAAATAATCATTCCCGTATAAGGAACAGCCAGACGGATACACGCTGTAATCTTACAGAATATATCATCGCTAATACCATTATCAAACTTGGAAGGATCAATATCTGCTGCACGTTTTAATCTAGGAACAGAAATGGTATGAGGCCCTACTCCATGCACTGCCTCTAAATGTTCTGCATGCATCAAAAGACCAGCAAACTCATAACGGTATTTGTCAAGCCCAAACAATACACCAAGTCCTACATCATCGATTCCACCTTCCATAGCACGATCCATTGCCTCTGTATGATAGGCATAATCATGCTTTGGTCCAGCTGGATGTAATGCTTCATAACTTTCTTTATGATAGGTCTCTTGAAACAGAATATAGGTTCCAATGCCTGCATTATGAAGCATTCTATATTCTTCTACTGTAGTAGCTGCAATGTTTACGTTTACTCGACGGATAGCTCCATTTTTATGTTTAATACTATAAATTGTGTCAATACATTCTAAAATGTACTCAATCGGATTATTTACCGGATCTTCTCCTGCTTCAATGGCTAACCGTTTGTGTCCCATATCTTGAAGAGCAATTACCTCTGCACGTACCTCTTCCTGTGTTAATTTCTTTCTTGGAATCTCCTTATTTTGCACATGATATGGACAATATACACATTTATTTACACAATAATTAGACAAGTACAGTGGTGCAAACATTACAATACGGTTTCCGTAAAAGTCTTTTTTTATCTGCTCTGCCAAATCATAAATCTGTGCAATTTTTTCCTCATTTTCACACGCCAATAACACCGATGCCTCTCTGTGATTTAACCCCTTCTTTTGTTTTGCCTTTTCTAAAATCTGATCGATCAAGGCTAAATTATCTTTATTTTTATCTGCATATTCAAGTGTCTCCCGAATTTCTTCATCACTGATAAACTCCTCTGCTCTTAATGATTTTGGATTATACATATTTCCTCTTCCTTTCTTTTGTTATACTTTCTTTCAATGTAAAATCTCTAATTTTCGAAAACGATTCCATGCAGCCATAATTTCCTGCTTTCTTGGAAGTATTGGAAAACCTGCGGAATACCCCTTTGGAATTAGACTGGAAAATCCATTCTTTTCAACCATTTCATATAATTCTGCCACAAGCTCCTGCATGGTTTTCTTATTATCGGTCAAACGTTCCATTCCATATTTTAAGAAATATGCCACTCCAACCGTCTGTCCATAATCTATCAATTGTTCTAAATACCGCACATCCACCACTTCTTTATTCAGTGAAATAGTGTCTGTAGCCGTAGTTTTCACTTTCATATCTCTCCCCTTATAGGACATATCTATTCGCTTTACTTTTCTGGAGAAGTTATGTTCCGGCACCTGTTTCTTTTGTTCTGTTTTCATATCTGCACATTCCAAAAGTATCTCCATAGCCTCTTTCTTAATATCTTTTACCTGATAAAAATCAAGCTGTAAAATCGTATCTGCTACTTGAAGATATGCGGCAGAACTTCCCACTACAATTATAGTAGAAATCCCTTTTTCCTCATAAAGTGCGCGCACCCAACTAATAAATGGAGTAATAGGTTCTTTATCCTTTGTGACAATGCGCTGCATCACACCATCCCGCACCATAAAATTTGTTGCCGATGTATCTTCATCAATTAAAAATGTGCTTGCACCTGCCTCCATTGCCTCAATCATATTACCAGCCTGTGATGTACTTCCACTGGCATTTTCTGTGCAAAACTGCTTCGTATCTTTGTTATTAGGCAAATTATCAATAAACATCTGAATATCCGTATTACAAATACTTCTGCCATCCTCTGCTCGAATCTTTATTGCATCTTCATCTGTAATGACATACTCCCTACCATCGCCTTTTATGTGGTTATATACACCAAGCTGAATGGCTTCTAACAACGTAGATTTTCCATGATACCCTCCACCTACAATGACAGTTACTCCTTCTGGAATACCCATTCCCACCATAGGCTCACCGTAAGGCAAGTCAAAGGTTACCTCCATGGATTTTGGAGACTGGAATAACACCGCATCTTTTAAAGGTCTTTGAGACACTCCACTTTCTCTTGGAAGAATTGCTCCATTTGCCAAAAAAGCTACTAATTTTTTCTCTTTTAAGTGTTCCCGTATATATTGCTGATTTACTGCCAGTTCCATGGTTTCCTGCAATTTCTTTTGTCCATAACTTTTGCATACAAACACTTGCTCCACCATGTCTGGTATCATTTGAAAGAGAATCTTTTCTAACTCTCCTGCAAGAATGGTTCTCCCTTTGGCAGGGAAGCCCACTAAGAAATATCCTTCTATCTCCTGTTCTTTTATAACTACAGCTTGTCTCTCAAGCACTTCCTGTCCACATCCACACACACCAAGCCGTCCACTATTTCCAGAACCGGATTTTTTATTTTGTGTGCCAATGTAGCGATTCCACTTTCTTAAAATCAAATCTTCTAACGCCAGCCGTTTACAACGCTGATCGTACCAAATTTCCGAAAAACCATGAATATTTTTAGGGATGCGTACACGCACCCTGCTTGGTGATGCAAATGGATCTCCCTGTACTTTATCAATACAAAGCACATAATTTCCAAATTGATACTCTCCTAAAAGTCCTTTGTAAAGTGAATAACTTTTATGATCCATTGCCTTTAGATTTTTTTGTAATTCTACTGCTGTCTTCATTCCTGTCTTTCCTCCTGATTTTTTCGGAAACCAATTCGTTCTCCCATTTTCACCAATGTCTCTATTTCTTCTTTGCTGTTTGCAAGCAAATCCTCATCAAAATCTACCATATTTTCTTTTATCAAAACTACAACCGTAGAACCTCCATATGCAAAATGTCCTTTTTCTTCTCCTTTGGATACTTGTCCCATTCCTTGATGTACGTTGCAAATTCTTCCTACCATCATTGCCCCAACTTCCATCTGTATCAATTCACCAAAATATTTCGTGCGAATACGGCAAAATTCTCTGGCATTTTCCTTATACACTGGAATTTGTTCCCGAACAACGGGATGCAACATATGAAACATTCCTTTTAAATAATGATTCTTTCCTTTTACTCCATCTGCCACATAACAATAATGATGGTAATCCTCTCCCGTCAAACGAATCACCACCGCATATCCATTTTCATATTCCTGTGCTAACTCCTTGCTCTTTAGCAAACTGGAAATAGAATACGCACTATTTTTTATAGTAATTTGCAAATCTTTTGAAATGTGATATAAGGACAGCTTACCATCTGCCGGCGATACCAGACTTCCCGTTTCTCCATCCACTGGACGATATTCCGGCTTTATCTCTCTGGTAAAGAATTCATTGTAAGAGGAATAGACTTTAGGTTTATATAGATTCCTATCCACAGAAAATATCATTTTATATGGAATAGCCAACAAAACTGACAATCTACTATCTAAGCATGCTCCCACAAATCTGGAAACAAATGGCGTAGTAAAAGGTTTTACTAACATTCGTCCCACCAAATTACCATACACCAAAGAACTGATTTTGTCCATAGCTGTTTCCTTTTCTATCTTTTCCCCGTTTCGATTTGCATATATCATAAACATCTATCTCCTTACATTTTTCTCTTTACTTTTTTTTCAGAACATGCTACCATTTTACTTATGCAACGAGTAGCACAGATGATCGCGCCTATTGTAGCCGAAAGGCTTTAGGTGAGGAAAGTCCGAGCTTCATAGGGCAGGATGCCGGATAACGTCCGGTGGAGGCGACTCCAAGGCTAGTGCAACAGAAATAAACCGCACGAATTTTCGTGTAAGGGTGGAAAGGCGAGGTAAGAGCTCCCCGCGGCTTTGGTAACAAAGCTGGCATATGTAAACCCCATCCGAAGCAAGACCGAATAGAAAAGCATTGCGGCGGCCCGTCGCGCTTTCGGGTAGGTCGCTTGAGCCTGGTGGCAACATCAGGACTAGATAGATGATCATCTAATACAGAACTCGGCTTATAGTGTTGCTCGTTGTTTTTTCTAAATAGTATTCTATCATATCTATTTCTATTTTTCTTTCAGAGTATTCTCTTTTTTTCCAAATAACTCCCAAAAAGCTACTATGATTCCACCAAACACAATACATACATCAGAAAAATTGAAAATAATTTTCTTTATATAGGCTGCGTTTACATGAATATAATCCACTACGTAACCTCGTTTCCAGCGATCCCATAAGTTGCTGATACTTCCGCCAAGTAACATGGCATATCCTACTTGCTCTGCTTTGCGTCTTTTTTTCCTTGTAGCATATCCCCATTTCCACGCCACTCCAATGGTACTAACAAAAGATGCCATTTTTACAAGTTCGGGTTTTTTGTGTCCAAGGGCATACATGGCTCCTTTATTTTGAGAATGTCGTATGGATACTTTTCCATAGGAACGATTTGCTTCCTTTCCTAATCGTTCCATATAATTTTTGATACAATTATCTATAAACACAATTCCTGCTGTAATGCCAATCATCCGCATAACTGTCTCCTTCTATGAATTTAAAGATACACTAGCTGCCTCATATTGCCTTGCCAACTCCCATTGCCCCGCTTTCTTTGCTCTGTCCAAAAGCACTTGATAGCATTCTACCAATGCCTGCTTTGGCAGTTCTTCCTGATATTGAATATTTAAAATCGGTGTTGCATGCTCTATGGCATTTATGTACCAGTTACAGGCTTCTTCATAATCCTTTCTTTCCTGATAAAAAGCTCCTAATTCATAACAGGCTTCGCTGGAAGGTTCTGTAACCACATCTTTCATTGCGTACTTAAAAAAAGAAACTTCTTTTTTCTGTAGACGATAAATGTGTGCTAAGATAACCGCACATTCTTTTACCTCATCCATTCCCCGTCGCTCATCTGTAATGGAAGAAAGGAAAAAGGCTTCTGCATCAAAAAAATCTTGGTCGTTGCCTGCAATCATCAATTCTCTTGCATACATATTGTGAAGTTTTTTTGATAGGAATACGCCCTTGGCAATTTGCTTTTGAAAATTAGCAAAATCTCTAGGTGCATGATTATTCTCCGGCAAATGCAAAATAGCAATATCGCTGTCATAAATAACCGGCTCTATTTCCACGCTCTCATGAATCGGATCCACCCATTGAAACTGTCGCACTCTTTTATACAATTTGGGACGATATTCCTTATCGAAATTGTAGGTGGTGTTATACTGCATTTGATTGCAATAAAACATTTGCACAATCTCAATTTCCGGAAGTAACACTTCTTTTAACTGCATAAATTTTTTCTGATTTTCTTGATCTAATACTTCGTCTGCATCTGCCACATAAATATATTCTTTGGTTGCCTTAGAAAATGAAAAATTTCTGGCTGCTGAAAAATCATCCACCCACGGAAACGTATAAATATGATCTGTGTATTTCCGAGCAATATCTATGGTAGAATCCGTAGAACCGGTGTCTACAATAATAATTTCATCCATTAATCCACATAGAGAGTCCAGGCATCTTGCCAGCACTCTCTCCTCATTTTTCACTATCATACATAAACTAATACTAATCATGTTCTGTCCTCTTCTCTATTATACGTCTTACCGTTTAGGCTACAACTTTGCCTCACTGAGACATTTTTCCAATGCCGCCTTATAAGCAATAATAATATAGGCATCTAAATAAGAATATTTATTTACCACAAATTCATAAGTCTTATACAAAAACGCTGCACTCATTCCTAATATGCACAAAATATTCACTGTGGAATTTTCTCCCCAAAACATAATCACAAGAGATGCGATCACATATGTTGCCACCACAAATATATAATGTCTGCATATCCGAAACACAATAGCCATAGTTTCTTTTAGTCGTTGTTGTTTTTGCACTAACGTCATAAACTCACTCTTTTTTAATTCCGCATAAATATCTTCATATACACCGCCAATGGATATCTTTCCTCCATTGACTTTTCGCATCTGATCCATCTTCTCATACTCAGCAAAATAATCCCGATATTTCGTATTCCCCAATTCCTTCTTTAAAAATGACTGAAATTCGTTGAGCATAGAACCCCTCCTATTAACTTTTCGAATACTCCCCAAAAATCGTTACGTTTTGTTCACAACTCATTCATACCCACAACATTTGTGAACGCTATACTATAACTATAAGATATTTGTTCACAACAAGAACAAATACAATTTCATTTGCTTGTTCGTTTTTTTATATACTTTAGCCTAGCAGATAAGCTCCCCTTTCTGCTAGGCACTCCTCTTTTATAGGGACTTTTTTTGTTCTATTAATTCTTTTAATTGTTCTATGGCATCTTCGTATTGAAAATTCTGAATGGCTTTTCCAATCTCTTCATACTTATTGCGTATTTCTCCCTGGGACGCATACATTAATTTTTGTTGCAACTCTCTAAGTTCATTATATTCATATCTCTCCAAATGATACACAAGCTGCTCATTAATGTCCACAAATTCTTCTTCCTCCAATGGAAAATAACGGTCTTCTCTATTATATCCATCATCATATTTTGCAAGTGCAATTTGCAAATTCAAAGAAAATTCACCCAAATCATCCAGAAATTGCTGCAAATTATCTGCAATTAAATCTACGGATGTGTTTGCACATGCCAACTCAAAAAATTGGGACTGCTCTGATAATTGCTTGGCACCTAAATTTAAAAATACCCCTTTTAAACTATGAAAAGAAATTTTCATAGAGGAAGGTTGTACCTGAGACTGACTATATACTGCAAGTCGCTTTCTCTCGGTCTGAATATTATCAATTGCTGCCTCAATCACTTTTATATAATTTTCGGATGAATTGGCAAGATGGCTTAATCCCTTTTCTACATCTAAGCCATCTACCTGCGAAAACAACTCCTTTAAATCGGCTGCTGTATCATCTAAGTCAGGCTCCACACCCATAGGCTTCACTGCTTCATCCGGCACCCACTTTTGCAAAATGTCGCATACTTTTGTAAGTTCCAATGGTTTTGCCACCACATCATCTACACCAGCACTTTTAAATTTTGCCTTTAACTCTTGAGTATCATTGGCAGATAAAGCCACAATAACAGGTCTCTTTACCTTTCCAAGCCTTCTAATCTCTTCTGTTGCTTCAATTCCATTCATCTCCGGCATAAGGTAATCCATAAAAATAATATCATAGTCCTCATATCTGGCCTTTTCAATGGCATCTCTTCCCGAATAAACTTCCGTCACTTCTATAGAAAACTGTTCCAACATACTGGCAACCACCATAGAATTTACTTCGTTATCATCTACAACTAATGCCTTCATTCCTTCTGCTTTAAATATCATCTCTGCACTCATGTTACTCCTCCTAAAACGGAATTTTTTACTCTGTTTGTTTGAAAAAGTTTTTTTCAAACTCTTTTGCAGGCATCGGTTTTCCATACAAATATCCTTGCATACGATCTGTATTTAAGAACATTAAAAATTCCATTTGCTGCTTTGTCTCTACGCCTTCCACAATGACTTCCATACTGACACTATGCGCAAGCTCCGTAATGGCACTAAGCAAACTTGGATTAAAATTTGCAGTTCCATAGTTCGAAACAAAACTCTTATCAATCTTTATGTAATCAAGCGGCATTTCCATAATATGATTCAATGAGGAATACCCAGTTCCAAAATCATCCAATGCGATGCTAAATCCATATTCTTTCAAACGGGTAAGTACATTTGTCATCAAATTCATATCTTCTACTGCCAAACTCTCTGTCACTTCCAAAATGATGTTATTTGGATTCACTTCTGTAGCTCTTGCTATCTCTTTGATACGGTCTACAATATTAGGCTGTACCAACTGAATCACAGATAAATTTACACTTACCATAAAATCCGGATCATAGGTATCATTCCAATATTTACAGATACGAAATGTCTCCCGAAGCACATACTCTCCTAACGGAACAATTAAACCTAAATACTCTGACAACGAGATAAAGTTAATTGGTGTAATAAAACCAAGTTCAGGACTATACCAACGAACTAACGCCTCCGATGAAACCAATTTCTTTGTCTGAGTCATAACGATTGGCTGGAAGAACATTTCAAACTCCACACAGCCTTTGGCAATTGCTTTTCGCAAATACTTTTCATAGTTTACTCGATCCTGAGAAGTCTTTAATACTGCTTTCTTATAATGCTGAATTCGGTTTTTCCCTTTCCGTTTTGCCTCATATACCGCGGCATCTGCTTGCTTTAGAAGTTCTCTTGGATTCGTGCTGTCCTTTGGATATTCAGCAATACCAATACTTACAGAACAAAAGCATTCTTTGTCCTCCAATTGCCAGCTTTCTTGAAACAATTGCAAACATTGTTGGATAATCTGCTCAATCTGTTTGGTATAGCCACCACGAACAAAAATCAAAAATTCATCCCCATCCACGCGATAACAATAATTCTCCACTTCCGGAATGTCATTTAATCGTTTGGCAATGGACTTAAGTAAGATATCTCCATACTCTGGACCAAGTCCCTCATTAATATGACGGAAATCATCTAAATCAAGAACAACCACAAATCCTTTCTTCTTTCCAGCAATGGCTGCTTCAATTAAATTCTTTGCATCCATCTCATATTTCAAACGGTTTGGAAGCCCTGTGAGAAAATCAAGATAAGTTTCATGTTTCATCACAACTTTTGTACAGGTACTATCATTGTCTTTTTGCCCATCAATTGCAATTACAATGTGCATTACATCACTAGATGATTGAAACTCCTTTCCTGTACATACGGTGTCCACCCAGACACACTCTCCCTGTCCATTTCTTACCCGATATTTTTGTCGAAAGAAGCGATCATTTCTGCCAAATGCTTCTTCCATCTCTTCTTTCACTCGTTCTCGATCCTCTGGAACAATCAAATCCATCCACCGAATTTCTCGCATAGCAATCTGCTCCATGGAATAGCCAAACTCTCTAAAATTAGAAGTAGCATAACGCACTAACATCCCTTGTTTGTAATCTACTGCCATCACAATTTTCTTTTCTTCCATGACACACTCACGAAGCATAGCGTTTTCAAATCGGGCATCTGCGTACATATACTGATAATCTTTATCAGAAACTACTGGCTTTGAAATGAGTAACAACCCAAGAAGTTCATCCTCTTTTCCTACAATAGGCAGCTTGTTCATAGTAACAAGTCCGTTATTTTCCTGATTAAAATCTACTTGTTCCATCTGGCCAAAGGAATGCTCTCTCTTGTCAAAAAGAGCATTCTGCTGTGTTTCAATAAGCTGTATCATATTCTTCTCTACATCATTCAATTCTTCTCTATGCTCACTCAAATACAGATATCTTTCCACACCCGGTCTCACCACAGTATTTACTGTAATATACTCTCGCTTATTGTTAATCCAAATAAGTCCTGGAATTAATTTTGCCTGATCCATTCGAAAAGACTGCTTATAGCTTTGGTCAAAAAACATAACTACCACATGTTCCCCTGGCAAAGGAAGTACGTTAATCTCAAAATCTACCAAACGAATTTCAGAACCAACCAAAATCTTTTGTTCAAAAAACAATTGACTTGCACCAGCTAAAACTTCCTTGGACAACTTTAATTTCTTTTGATTGGGCCAAAGCAAATTCACATTTTGGCAGGCACTCCCCTCTAATACTTTGTGTGCCAACTGATTGAATGCAATTACCTTTCCTGTCTCATAAGAATAAACCCCCGCAGGAAAATCAATATACTCTATCATTTCTTCTAATTGTTTTTTCACACAGCTTTTCATCCCTACGCCCCCCGTATATTCACATTTCACGAACATTATCTCTTAACTTTCATTATAACAAATTCTACATCCTTAAGCAACCTAAAATACGCCCCTTTCCTGCCAGAAAATAATGTTTTACTCTTCTTCTTTCTCATTTTGCAAATCCAACTTTGTTACCACGCAAATCATGAAGAAGCTTTTAGCTAGTTAGTTACTTTGGCATCTTGCAATGAAAGATTTCCCCCTTTATTTGCAAATAGAATCAACGAAGGAGGTGCCATTACGACACCTCCTACAATCAATTATCACTTATAGTACTTTATTCTCTATTACAATTCCATAATCCTCAAACCTTATGGTTGCATTCTCTAAATTGAAATGTAACATTTCAGCTCATTGTCTGCGTAAATAAAAAGTAAGGTACAACGGAGAAATTTGATTATACTGTTGTTACGTTTGTAGCCTGTGGTCCTTTTGCTCCATCTACTACTTCGTATTCCACTTCCTGTCCTTCTTCTAATGTCTTATATCCCTCCATATTAAGACCTGAATAATGAACGAATACATCGTTTCCTTCTGCATCAGAAATGAAACCGAATCCCTTTTGATTGTTAAACCACTTTACTGTACCTCTGTTCATGAGTTGCTCCTCCATAAAAAATAAAAATTACGCATAACTACACGCTTCTTGATTATATCAATTTTATCTTTTAAAGTCAATCTTTTTCTAAAAAACTTAGCCTATCCCATCATACAGACTTTTACACTACAAACAACGCTACTACAACTACAAGTATCAACTGAAGGGCAAGTATGGCAGGCATCCCAAACAAAAAACTTTTATGTTGGGTTTTATGTCGAAACAAGTGCATTCCATACATTGCGCCAATACTTCCTCCAATGGCTGCAGATAGAAACAGGGTTCGTTCCGGTATTCTCCACTGTTTTTTCTTTGCCTTGTGCTTGTCTATTCCCATCAATGCAAAAGCAATCAAGTTTATCACAATCAAATAAATGACAACCACTTTCCATCCAAAACTCATGCTGTTTTTACTCCTCAGTTGCTTCGTCTATATTTACCGTTACACCAATTCCAAGTTCATCAAGCTGTTTCTCATCTACAATATTTGGTGCCTCTGACATAAGACAGCTTGCATCCTTCATCTTAGGGAATGCAATCACATCACGAATGCTGTCCATCTTTGCCATAAGCATTACCAAACGATCTAAACCATAAGCCAAACCAGCATGTGGTGGAACTCCATATTTAAACGCATTTAACAAGAAGCCAAACTGGCTGTAAGCCTGCTCTTTTGTAAACCCAAGTGCTTCAAACATACGCTCTTGAATATCGTTCTGATGAATACGAACAGAACCTCCTCCAATCTCTGTTCCATTCAATACAATATCATATGCCTTTGCACGTACTCTGCCCGGATCAGACTCTAAATACTGTAAGTCTTCTTCCATTGGCATAGTAAATGGATGGTGCATAGCAGTGTAACGCTCTTCTTCTTCTGACCACTCAAGAAGTGGGAATTCTGTTACCCAAAGGAATTTATATTCATTTTTATCAAGCAATTCCATCTGCTCTGCAAGGTGCAAACGAAGCGCTCCAAGCACATCCCAAACTACTTTATTCTTATCGGCAGCAAATAACAATAAGTCTCCATTTTCTCCACCCATAGCTTGGATAAGTGCTGTCATTTCTTCCTCTTTCATAAATTTAGCAAAGGAAGACTTCACAGTTCCATCTTGTCCGATTGCTATATATGCCAGTCCTTTTGCTCCGTAACCCTTTGCAAACTCTACTAAAGCATCAATTTTCTTTCTTGGCATTTGTCCCTGTCCTTTGGCATTGATACCACGAACAGTTCCACCATTTTCAATGGCACCCTTAAATACTACAAATTCGCAATCTTTTACAACCTCTGTTACATTGGTAAGTTCCATACCAAAACGGATATCAGGCTTATCAGAACCAAAACGATCCATAGCCTCCTGCCATGTCATTCTCTGAATTGGCAATGGTACATCCACTCCAATGGTCTCTTTGAATAATTTTTGCAACAATCTTTCGTTTACATCAATAACATCATCTACATCCACAAACGAAAGCTCCATATCCATCTGGGTAAATTCCGGCTGTCTGTCTGCACGCAAATCTTCATCACGGAAACATCTTGCAATTTGGAAATAACGATCGTAGCCAGAACACATCAATAGCTGCTTAAAAATCTGTGGTGACTGAGGCAACGCATAAAAGTTTCCTGGATGCACACGGCTTGGAACCAAATAATCTCTTGCTCCCTCTGGTGTACTCTTATTTAAAATCGGTGTCTCAATCTCTAAAAATCCCTCTTCTGCAAGGAATTGACGAGTGAGTGTAGAAACTTTACTTCTCAGAATCAAATTCTTCTGTAAATCTGGTCTTCTAAGGTCTAAGTAACGATATTTCAAACGAAGTTCCTCTTTTGTCTTACTCTCCTCTTCAATAGGGAATGGTGGAGTCTCTGACTCTGAAAGAATGCGGACAGAAATGGCACGTACTTCAATCTCACCAGTTGCAAGATTCTTATTTACAGCTCCCTCACGAGCACATACTTTACCTGTTACTGCAATGACAAATTCGCTTCTCATCTTTTCTGCCTTTGCAAAACTTTCACTTCCACAATCGCTCTCTTCAAAAATAATCTGAAGCAATCCGGAACGGTCACGCAAATCTACAAAAATGATACCACCTTTGTTTCTCTGCTTCTGGACCCATCCCATAACGGTAACTTCTCTTCCAACATCTGCTTTTGATAATTCTGCACAACGACAACTTCTGTGCAATCCACTCATTGATTCTGCCATGATTTTTATTTCCTCCAATATTTTACTTTTTCAGTTATGTGTATTTTTGAGTTTTGCCTCTCTTATTATAGAAATAGATCCGCAATGGCATCCAATGCCACTTCCTTCTGTTCATGAGTCTCCATATTCTTTACGGTTGCCACACCTTTTTCTAACTCATCACTTCCAAGAACAACGGTATTCTTTGCTCCAATTTTATTGGCATACTTCATCTGAGCTTTTACGCTTCGATCCATATAATCGGTTTCTACAACCACACCTGCCAAGCGAAGTTTGTTTACAAGCTCATATGCTTTTGCTCTTGCTTCTTTTCCAAGTATTCCTACATATAACTCTGGCACAGATGCTCCTTCTAGCTCTACACCTTCCTGCTCAATAAAGTAAAGAATACGCTCGATTCCCATACCAAATCCTACAGATGGAATATCCTGCTTTCCATCAATTTCATGAATCAAATTGTCATAACGTCCGCCACCACAAAGAGTAAATCCTTCTGCATTGACAAACTCAAAGACGGTCTTTGTATAGTAATCCAAACCACGTACAATACCAGTATCTATTTCATATGGAATTCCAAGTTCCGTAAGTAGTGCTTTAAGCTCCTCAAAATGCTCCTTACACTCCTCATCTAAATAATCAATGGTTCTAGGTGCATCCGCTACAATTTCTTTACATTCTGGCACTTTACAATCTATTACACGAAGAGGATTCTTTTTCATCCGTTCTTTACAAGTCGGACAAAGTTTTTCCTCATGTTTTCCAAGATAAGCAAGCAACGCATCGTTATAATTCTTTCTACAATTTGCACAACCTATGCTGTTAATGTGTAACTTTGCATCTTTTAATCCAATCTTTCGAATAAAGGTAGTTACAAGAGTAATTAACTCTACTTCAGCCAATGGACTCTTTGAACCAATGAATTCCACACCAAACTGATGATGCTGACGCAAACGTCCACTCTGTGGCTTTTCATATCGAAATGCTGGAGTTACATAAAACAACTTTGTAGGCTGACTATCTGCATACATACTATTTTCCAAATATGCACGAATGGCACCTGCAGTTCCTTCCGGCTTTAGAGAAATGCTACGATCTCCTTTATCCGTAAAGGTGTACATCTCCTTTTGCACTACATCCGTAGTCTCACCAACACCTCTCTGAAATAACTCCGTATGTTCAAACACAGGGGTAATCACTTCTTTTATGTTATAAACCTTGCAAAGCTCTCTTGCCATCTTTTCTAAAACAGTACGTTTTTGCATACTGTCTCCATACCAGTCCTGTGTTCCCTTTGGTCTCTGTGTAATCACTCTTTTTTCCTCCTTTATTATGCCAGATTCTTATCTACAATGTGCATAAAATCTGACTCAAACATATAACTCATAATTTTATCTGACAGCTTATCGTTTTCTTCCATATCAAAAACTTGTTCAAAATTATCAGAATGCAGCACTCGTTGAAATGCCACAAATATTTCTATATCAAAATTCTTAGTTTCCTCAAGCATGACTTCTACTGCTGCCTCTCTATCAAAAGCTGCCCGATAGCTTCTTTTCGAAGTAAGTGCTGCAAACACGTCACACACATGCAAAATTCTTGCTCCATAAGGAATATTTTTTCCTACTAAATTGTTTGGATATCCGCTTCCATCATAATTCTCATGGTGATGGTACACTGTCTCTTGTATAAATAGGGAATACTTTAGTCTATGTAATACATCATAACTGTACACGGAATGCATTCGAAAATATTTCATCTCTTCAACTGCCAACGCATCTTTTCCATACAGGTAACGATTCATTTTTATCTTTCCAATATCATGTAGCAGCCCTGCAATAGCAATCTCATTGCAAAATTCGTCATCTTCGCCCAATTCTTTTGCAAGAAGCACTGCCAAATTACTTACTACAATACCATGACAAATTACATCCACAAGTTCCGTCTTGATGGAATCTTCCAAAGTGTCCAGCTTACTATATTCCTGAAAATCCATATCTACCATCTTCATCATCCCTTTCCTAAGAATGATACAAAGGTATCACTATTTTTTACCCAAAAGTGCTCCTTTCTCTCAATCATCTCATCTATTCTCTGAATATAATCCGTTACACTCTTTACATTTTCTACTCGTTCAATTTTCTTCTTTGCTTTTGGTAATAAAAATTTTGAGGATGCTCCTGCACCAACTGCAAGTATCGTTTGCTTTTCCTCCATAATCAAAATATTGTAAATACATTCTGTACCAGGCTTCGCATATCCAATGTTCTCTCTACTGTCACTGTCCGTACCAGTGGCATTTTTCTGCCGATACATATAATATGGTTCATATCCATGTGTTTTTGCATATTGAGCAGCAATTTCTGCCATAGCAGCCGTTTCTCCTACCAATGCCACTTCTTCCTGTGTTTGTTCTAATTTACAGGATGCCTCATTCACTCGATCTGTATTCAGTCGTGCGGCTCTCTTCAACACAAGAGAATGCACCGTTATATTTTCCGGATTTAAGGTCTCAATTCTTGCAAGAGTTTGTCTTAAAGACTCACTTGTCTCTTGTGGCAACCCAATAATCAAATCCATATTGATATTGTCATGCCCCACTTCTCTTGCCATGGCAAACACACGCTCCACATCTTCCACGGTATGCTTTCTTCCAATCCGCTCTAACGTATCTTGGTTCATACTCTGAGGATTGATGGAAATACGCGTAACACCTTCTTCTTTCATTACTTCTAACTTTTCTCTCGTAATACTGTCTGGTCTACCAGCTTCCACAGTAAACTCTACTACATGCTCCATGGAGCAACACTGTTTGATATGTCGAAGTAACCTTCTCAATTGCTCCGCCGAAAGAGTAGTAGGCGTTCCACCACCTATATAAATGGTAGACAATCTCTGATTCCATCTCTTACTTGCCACATAGGAAATTTCTTGAAACAATGCCTCTAAATATCTCTCTACAAGTTCACCAAAATCCTCCATAGGATAGGACGGAAAGGAACAGTAGGAACACCTTGTAGGGCAAAACGGAATTCCTACATACAAACTATATCCATTTTTATAATCAATGGCATTTAAAATATCCAACTCTTTCTTAGAAATCTCATATCCAAGTAAAAACTTTTCCTTAGAACAAAAGTAATGTTCCTTCATGTAAGCCTCAATGGCAGTTCTCTCTTCGCCCATCTCCAGACGTTCCATCACTAATTTTGTAGGACGAACTCCCGTAAGCGTTCCCCACGGAAGTTGTTTTCCGGTAGTCTCCGACAACAATTCATATAATATCTTTTTCAATACATTTTTATAACCTCTTCGGTTATCCTTTGGCGCATGGGCTTTTCTTCTGTCCGAAATGCCCTTCTCATGTAAAACAATTTCTACATAATCCTCCGCAAGTTCAACCTGCAACAGAAGTTCTGCTTCTGTATTATTTTTGTTTTCTGTCTGTTCCCAGTCTTTTATTACAATTTGTGTAGACGGGTAAAAGGACTTACATAGTCCCTGTACGTCATACACAAAATCCTGTTTCGACATCCAAATCTCTATCATGTCTCTCTATCCTTCTATATTATGCAAATGGATTGTACTTTCTTTCATAAGATACCACAGTGCTGTCTCCATGTCCCGGAAACAACTGGGTATCATCTGGCAACACAAACAATTTCTCCCGAATAGAACGAGATAATTCGCTTTGGCTTCCTCCCGGAAAATCGGTTCTTCCCACGGAACACTGAAATATAGTATCTCCGCTAAATGCAGCCTCTTGCTCTTTCATATAATAACAGACACCGCCCTTGGTATGTCCCGGTGTTGCAATTACCTGTATAGAAAAGCCAGCAATATTTAAGATTTCTCCATCTTTTACAAATACATCCGCTGTAGTAGTCATAGGTTTTCCAAACATAGCAGACACATTTTGCTGAGCATTTGCAATCAGTTCTTTCTCTGCTTCACCCAAATACACCTTCGCTCCATAACAATCCCGAAGTTCGTCCACAGCCATCATATGATCGAAATGCCCATGTGTCAGCAAAATCGCTTCTACGGTTAATCCACTCTCTGCTACTTTATTCTTGATTCTCTCCGCATCTCCTCCCGGATCTACGATGAATGCTTTCTTTGTATTCTCGTCACTGACAATGTAACAATTGGTTGCAATTGCTCCCACTACCATTCTTGTCATTCTCATTTCTGAAACCTCCGCATATTTGTCTCGCCAAATTGTTCCCTAATCAAGAGAAACAATTTCTGTTTTCTTTCTAGTCATACCTAAAGCTGACTTCTCAATTAGTTAGAGGTTCTGGTAATATCCAATACACTCTCAACTGAACGCAATTTTTTAATCAAATGGTCTAATTGTGATACTCCATGTATCTCAAATCCAACCGTTATGGTTGCTGTCTCCTTTTTACTGGTTCGTACATTCATGGATTTAATATCTATCTTATTCTCTGTAAAAACTTTTGACACATCCGTAAGGACACCTGTACGATTATTGGCATACACAACAATCTCTGCGCTGTAAAGTTCATCTTGTTCTGCTGCGCCACTCCATTCAGCAGCAATCATACGTTCTCGGTCAATCTCAGGCAAGTTCAATACATTTACGCAATCGGTACGATGGATGGACACGCCTCTTCCTCTGGTAACAAAGCCCACAATCTCATCGCCAGGAACCGGACTACAGCATTTGGAAAATCGAACAGCAACGTCACTAAGTCCTTGTACTATAATACCGCTCTTTGATTTAATAACTGCTGTAGTACGATTTACTTTGTCTGCAACAATCTGTTCTTTCACCAATTCATCTGTAATCTGTACTTTTCTGCTCTTTACATATTCATCCTGTAATCGAGAAACAACCTGCCCCTCTTTTAATCCACCATGACCTACTGCAGCACAGACGGAATCCCAGTCTTTGAAACCAAATCTGCGCACTGCCGCTTCCATATATTCTGGTTTCGTAATGTCACTAAGAACAATGCCATGACTCTTTGCATAACTGTTAATCAAATCTTTTCCTTTGACAATATTCTCTTCTTTAAATTCTGTCTTAAACCATTGATTGATTTTATTCTTTGCCTGTGGACTCTTAGCCACATTAAACCAATCACGGCTAGGTCCCTTTGAATTCTGAGACGTTAAAATCTCAATTCGATCCCCGTTCTTAATCTGGTAATCAATGGTTACTAATTTTCCATTTACACGGGCACCCACCATCTTATTACCTACTGCACTGTGAATAGAATAGGCAAAATCCACTGGTGTAGAACCTGCTGGCAGATTTTTCACATCGCCAGACGGTGTAAAACAATATACATTATCTGTATACAGATTCAAATCACTTTTGATAAGATTTAAAAATTCATGATTGTCAGACATGTCTCTCTGCCATTCCAAAATCTGACGTAACCAAGAAAGTTTCTCTTCCTCACTTACCTTTTCCGCACCAATTCCTTCTTTGTATTTCCAATGAGCCGCAATACCGTATTCCGCAGTACGGTGCATCTCAAAGGTTCGAATCTGAATCTCAAAAGGCGTACCAGTAGGACCAATCAAAGTAGTATGCAGGGACTGATACATATTCGGTTTTGGCATGGCGATATAATCTTTAAAACGTCCCGGTATCGGTGTATACATCTCATGGATCACGCCTAATGCCGCATAACAATCCTTTACCGAATTTACGATAATACGAACAGCAAACAAATCATAAATCTGATCCAATGTCTTATTCTGATTCTTCATCTTACGGTAAATGCTAAAAAAGTGCTTTACCCTTCCATCAATCTTTGCCTCAATACCAGTGGCTTTAATGTGCTTAGAAACTTCAGCAATAATCTCCTTGATAAAAGTGTCTCTGTCCTCTTTTCTGGCATTAATCTTTACCGTCAAATCCTTATATGCCTCTGGCTCAAGATAACGCAAAGACAAATCATCTAACTCAATCTTAATCTTTGAAATACCAAGACGCTGCGCAATAGGAGAATAGATATCCATAGTCTCTCTTGCTTTGATTTTTTGCTTCTCCGGTTTCATATATTCCAGAGTTCTCATATTGTGCAATCGGTCGGCTAACTTAATCAAAATCACTCGAATATCTTTTGCCATAGCAAGAAACATCTTTCGAAGATTCTCTGCCTGAAGTTCAATCTTATCTCCCGAATAATTTAACTGCGTCAATTTTGTAACACCATCAACCAAAAGTGCTACCTCTGGACTAAACAAATCAGCCAGTTCCTCCGTAGTCATCTCCGTATCTTCTACCACATCATGCAGCAAACCAGCGATAATAGTCTCTTTATCCAACTCCAACTCTGCCAAAATAATTCCTACACAGATTGGATGAATAATGTATGGCTCTCCGGATTTTCGAAACTGCATCTTATGCGCCTCATAAGCCACTTGATACGCCCGTTCAATCTCCGATAAGTTACTGGATGGATGATAATTCTTCACCGTATCCATCAACTGTCTATACAATATCTCCGGATCTGTAAAATGTGCGGGCGCAGAAATATCATTGGACGCATGTCCCACCTCATTTTCTTTAATATCTTCTATTCCGGTTTTTTTCATCTGAACACCACCTGTATATATAATCTTCCCTTAGGCTAAAAAGTCACGCTTTTTTTATTCTCCTGGAAACTGTATCACCGAAGCCACATCATACTCTGAAAGTTTCTCTCTTCCATGCAATCCTTCCAGTTCCATTAAAAATACAATCTTAACTACTTCTCCACCAAGCATTTCCACCAGTTTTGTAGTTGCCTCAATGGTTCCACCAGTTGCAATCAAATCATCTATAATGACAACTTTATCTCCGGGTTTGATAGAGTCACGATGCATCTCCAACGTAGCTGTTCCATATTCCAATTCATAATCCATAGAAATGGTCTCGCAAGGCAATTTTCCCTTCTTACGCACTGGAACAAATGCCTTTTTTAAATTATATGCTAATGGTGCCCCAAAAATAAATCCTCTGGATTCCGCACCGAGAATGGCATCAAATTCTACCCCTTCTAATTCTTTCATCATGCCATCAATAGCAAGCTGAAAACCATCTTTATCCTGCAATACTGTGGTAATATCCCGAAAAATAATTCCTTTCTCTGGAAAATCCGGAATACTCCGCACATATTCCTCCAATTTTTTAGCCATAACTCCACTTCCTCCTTTGTCACATCAAGTGATTACTTGTTACAGTTCCTTATTTTCCCGACTGTAATGAATAATTTTATTATAGCATTCCTTTTGCTAAATAGCAATGCCACCTATGGCTAATCGAGCAGGCTACCTCTCATTCCACTGACATAGAAACAAAATGGTTACCCAATTTTGCAATAATTTTGAATTACCATCTGCAACGTTTTTCTTCCGCGAAATTCATTGATGGATGGATAATAGGTCAATCCTATGTCAATGGTATTGGCATCTCCCCGAAGCATATTTTCATATTGCTGCTGTCCATATTCTTCCACTAAAAAATCAGTAAATGCATCCACATCCCCAAAATAAATAGCCTCTATTCGGTCACCATCCTGATTCTGTACTACTCCCTTAAATACATTTTTGTTTTTCCCTATGAGGGTTCCTCCCATCAATTTAAAATGCTGTTCTGCAAAAATCGGTTTTTCGTTTCCTTTTCCGAAAGGTTCCAGCAACTCTAACTGATTGATAAATTCCTCTGTAATATATCCAACCGGAAGTGCCACATCAATCCGGACTACCGGACGCAAATCTTCTTCTGTCAAATTACTATTTTCATTTAACAGCTTTCGTAATGGTTCCAAATGCTTCGTTTCAAGCGACAAGCCTGCTGCCATTGGATGTCCACCAAATCTGGTAAGAAGGTGCTTACATTTTAGCAATTCCTCAAACATATTGTAGGCTTCTATGGATCTTCCAGAGCCTTTGATTCCTTCTTCCACTTCCGTAAATACCAAAGCCGGCTTATGATATCTTTCCCGAATTCTTCCTGCAATAATCCCAACTAATGATTCGTGACAATTTTCCAATTTGACCAACAATACCTTATCTTCCATCAAATCCGAATTTTCAATTTTTTCAATGGCCTGTTCTAGCCCTTTTACGGTCATTTCTTTTCTACTCTCATTCAGCAGTTTTAACTCCATAGCTTTTTTTTCTGCCTCTGCTTCATTGTTACACATAAGCAAATCCAATGCAGACTTTACGGTTTCCAATCTTCCTGCCGCATTAAAACAAGGACCAATAATAAATCCAATATGGTACGCAGAAATCTTTTTATCCAACAAATCATTGACTTTTAAAATGGCATGTAACCCTTTATTCTTTGTTTGCTCCAGTAATTTTAAACCGTATTTTACAAAAATCCGATTTTCATCCTCCAAATCCATTACATCTGCAACAGTAGCAATAGCGGTATATTCCAACAATTGTTTCATCTCATCCTTTGGCACTCCATAATGTCGATACAGCATTTGCGCCACTTTAAATGCCACTCCCGCACCACACAATTTAGGAAACGGATAGTTACATTCTGCCTGTTTCGGATTTACAATGGCATCTGCCTTTGGTTTTACATACACTCTAGTTCCATCTTCCTGCTCCTCAAAAGGCACCTCATGATGATCCGTAACAATCACCGTAAGTCCCTTTTCTTTGGCATACTCCACTGCATCTAACGCTGCAATTCCATTATCACAGGTTATCAACAATTTTGCACCTTTTTCCAGCGCACTATCCACGATTCTTCGATTTAATCCATAGCCTTCTGTCACACGATTTGGCGTTTCCACAAAACAAGCAGCCCCCACACGAGAAAAAGCCGTATACAAAATCATACTAGAGAAAATACCGTCCACATCAAAATCACTGGCAATCACCAAACAATCTCCCTGAGCAATATGCTTCACTAAAAGCGTCACTGCTTTGTCCATATCAAATAGCAACTCTGGCTCATATAAATCTTCCAATGTCCCTTTTAAATATTTCCGTATCTGTTCGTCTTCCGTCATTCCTCGATTTACCATAATTCTTGCAAGTACCGGACTAATCCCATATTCTTCTGCCGTTTTATAAAAATCTCCTCGTTTGGTTTCTAACACCCATTTTTCCATTTGTATTCCTCCTACCGGGGCATTTACATGAAAGCAAAAGCTGCCGCATCAGCAGTTTCACCTACCAATGCGACAGCTCCCTATCACGTATTACTTCTTACTTCTTTTTTGAAAATAATTTTTTCATATTATACCACATTGCACTTGTCAAACAAATAGATGAATATGCACCTGCGATAATACCACCAATCAATGGAACGGTAAACTCTCTTAAGGAACTTACTCCAAAGATCAACAACATAAAAATCATAACAAATGTAGTAAGAGAAGTATTGATGTTACGGCTTACTGTCTGAGTAACAGAAATATCTACAATATCTTTCAATGAATCCGCCTTCTTCATCATCTTCTTATTCTCACGAATACGGTCAAATGTTACAATTGTTGAGTTAATAGAGTATCCAAGGATGGTAAGCATACATGCAATAAAGGTATTGCTGACAGAAAGTAATCCCATCGCAGAACCTATACCATAAACCATAAGCACAATTAAAACATCATGTAACAATGCAAAAATTGCACTGGCACCAAATGTAATATCTCTAAATCGAATGGCAATGTAAATAAGCATCAATACAACCGCAATAGCAATGGCTTTTACTGCATCACTCTTCATCTCGCTACTTACAGACGCACTGATTGTCTCAAATTCAATGGTATCTGCATCAATCTTATACTTCTCCACAAAAGCCTCTGATAAATCTGCTGTCTGTTCATTATCTAAAACAGTTGTCTTAATTGTTAATGTATTTTCACCCTTTACTGTTGAAATCTCAGGGTCCACAGATAATGTAGTTTTTACTAACTCTTCTACTTCTCCCTTAATATCATCCGCATCTACATCCTTATTGAATGTAACATTTGTAGATGTACCACCTGAGAAATCCAAACCATAGTTCAAAATAGTTCCCAATGTAGACTTATTGTATACCAAAGAACCGATACAAACAACAATAAGCACAAGTGCAAGTGCTGCAAACTTAGGGAAGTTCTTTACAAATCCAAATTTCTTTACTTTCTTTGCTTTTCCAAAGAATTTTATATCACTAAATCCTAATGCGATCAGTCCATTTAATACAAATCTTGTTACATACAATGCAGTAAACATAGATAAGATAACACCGATTAGCAATGTTTTCGCAAAACCTGCTACCGTACCAGAACCTAAATACAACAATACAATAGATGCAATAATTGTAGTAATGTTACCATCTAAGATAGCAGATAAAGCCTTTCCGAAACCATTCTTCATAGAAGTCTCTAAAGAATTACCATCTGCCAATTCCTCTTTCATACGAGTAAAGATAATTACGTTAGCATCAACCGCCATACCAATAGAAAGCAAAATACCTGCAATACCAGGCAATGTAAGTGTTACATCAAAACAGTTCAATACAAAACTGATCGCTCCTACATAGAAAATTAAAGCAATACTTGCTGCCACTCCTGGAATACGATATACCGCACACATAAATCCGATAATCAAAATTAAACCAATCACACCGGCAAGCATACTAGATTGGATTGCATTATCACCAAGTTTTGCTCCTACTACATTTGCCTGAATCTGCTTTAATTCCAAAGGAAGCGCTCCGATACGAATAGTAGACGCTAAATCGGTTGCCGCATCAAAATCTTCCATACCTTCAATAACAGCCTGTCCACCTGAAATTGCTTTTGATACGCTAGGATTTGAAATTACTTCTCCATCATATACAATAGCAAGATTTCCACCGATAGCAGCTTGTGTTCCTTCTTCAAACTTTGTAGCACCGTCTGCATTGAATTTTAAAGAAACTACATACTTTGTAGATGTTCCACTGGTATCTGTCTCTGGCTCTGCATTTGTAATATCGGAGCCATCTACAACTACGATTCCAGCTTTATCCAATTCATCTTTAGACGCAGAAACCTTAGCACCAATATAAACGCCACTATCTGGATCTTCCAAATACTCCGTCAAATCTGCTGAATTAATAAATGCGATATATCCAGCCTTACCAAGTTTGTTCAATACTTCTTCCGCGTCTGTTGCACCCGGAATATCTACAGTAATCTTATCGCTACCTTCCTGATAAACAACAGGCTCTTCACCTAAGCCTTCCACACGCATCTGCATTTTGTAGATGGTATCTGCCATCTCTGTGGAAGATGGATTGTCTTTTACTGCTTGGTAAGTAACACTTACACCTCCAGCAAGATCCAAACCAAGACGAATATGCTCGGCTGTTCCTTTGTGCTGTTCTCCTACACCGACAATGGCTACATATCCCAAAGCTGCAATGGCTACCACTACAGCCAGAATGTAGACAACGCCTTTCCTTACATTCTTCATTTCTACCGCTCCTTCATTCTTTTATCCATTGTGAAACTGTGTTACAAAAACTTACTCCGACACAGCCTCTTCTACTTTTAACATAATGGCACATTCAATTCTTTTCTTCTGTAATTCACATCCAATTTCATAAGCACCATTAATGTCTCCCGTAAAGTTAAACGCATTGGCTGCACATCCGCCACTGCAATAAAATCTTGCAAAACAATCTTTACATTTTTCTTTTGCATAGACATTACAAAGTTTAAATTGATTCTGTACCTGCGTATTGGTAATTCCTTCGTCCACATTTCCAAGCAAGAAATCCTCATTTCCCACAAACTGATGACATGGGTAAAAATCACCCCAAGGAGTTACCGCCAGGTATTCTGTACCCGAACCACATCCAGACAAACGTTTTGCCACACATGGTCCGCCTGTCAAATCAATCATAAAATGGAAGAAATTAAAACACTTTCCATCCTTTTTCCTGCGAATCATCTCTTTGGCAAGTTTGTCATATTCCGAACAGACAACTGGAACATCCTCTTTTGTTAAGGCATATCCTTCCTCTGGTGGTGCCACAACCGGTTCTACCGAAATCTGCTCAAAGCCCAAATCTGCCATATGCAATACATCCTCAGAAAAATCTGTATTATAATGTGTGAAAGTACCTCTCACATAGTAATTTGTCTGATTTCTGCTGTCTGCTAACTTTTGAAACTTCGGAACAATAATGTCATAGCTGCTCTTACCATTTCTGGTAGGACGCATCTTATCATTAACTTCCTTTCTTCCATCCAGACTTAGCACTACATTTGCCATTTCTTTATTGGCAAATTCCATAATCTCATCATCTAAAAGAATTCCGTTCGTAGTAAGTGTAAAGCGGAAATTTTTGTCATACTTCTTCTCTTGTTCTCTTCCGTATGCCACCAATTGCTTCACCACATCAAAATTCATGGTAGGCTCGCCACCAAAAAAGTCTACTTCTAAATTCTTTCTGGTGCCGGAATTTGCAATAAGAAAATCTAAGGCTTTCTTTCCCACTTCAAAACTCATCATAGCACGACGGCCTTTATATTCGCCTTCCTCAGCAAAACAATACTTACATCCCAAGTTACAATCATGGGCAATATGTAAGCAAAGTGCCTTTACCACTGTTTTTCGATTCTTAAAATCAAACACATAGTCCTTATACACATCTTCGGTAAATAAGGTTCCCTGTTCTTTCAATTCCTCAATCTCATCAAAAGCCTCCTGAATATAAGCCTCAGAAATAGGTTCTTCCAAAAGCTGAGCAAACTGGGGCTGTTGATACTTATCCATCATCTTTGCAAGAATGGTGTCTTTAGACTCGGTTTCATACATAGCTAAAATGTCGTAAACCAACTCGTCCACCACATGTACACTCCCACTATTTACATCCAATACAATGTTATGTCCATTGCTCTTATATTGATGTATCATCCGTGTCTCCTTTCAAACAGAACATGTCATAACGCACTAATAGCGGGGATTCCTCCCCGCTAATTAAATAGACGTCTGACGTTTATTTATGCTCGCAGCTTTGGTTTCCTACTGTACAAGATGTCTTACATGCTGACTGGCAAGATGTCTGGCACTCACCGCATCCGCCCTTCTTTACAGTATTCTGCAAATTTTTGGTTGTTAATGACTTAATATGCTTCATTTGAAATGTTCCTCCTTCTATTATTTTGGCATAAGAGCCTATTATAACGAATTATAACACATTTTCTATACCTTGAAAAGTCTTTTTTTGTCGCTCTTATTTTCCCTTACTCACTCTTATGGTTTCTATTAATCCCTGGGGAAGATGTTTCATCACCATCTTTTCTAATTCCTCTCCACGTACGGGCTTTGATAAATAATCTACAAAACCGGCAGCCAAATATTTCTCCTTTTCCCCGGCAATGGCATTGGCAGTAAGAACAACAACAGGAACCTGATTATTAGAATTTGCTCCTTCTCTGATTTTTTGAAGAGTCTCAACACCGTCCATTTCCGGCATCATATGATCCATAAGGATTAAATGGTAAGTATTGTCCTTTATAAGCTCCAGAGCTTCCGCCCCACTTTTTGCTAACGTAATCTGCACTTTCGTATCCCGAAGAAGCCCTTTTACTACCTGCAAATTCATCATTACATCATCTACTACAAGCACTTTTGCCTCTGGTGCTTGAAAACGCTCTTTATACTCTTCTTTTTCCACCGTATAGTTATGAATACGAGAAAAGAAATCTCCTATTGGCTCTCTGCTCACTACAGTCTGTGGCAATGCTACAAAAAAGGTGGAGCCTTTTCCCACCTCACTCTCTACCCAAACAGCACCATCCATCTGATCCAATAATTGCTTTGTAATAGCAAGTCCAAGCCCCGTTCCCTCGATATGGCGATTTCGCTCTTTCTCCAATCGCTCAAAAGAGGAAAACAAGTATTTTTTATTCTCTGGTGAAATGCCAATTCCGCTATCTTTCACCTGTAACTGAAGTTCAATTTTCTCAGTGCCAGTTTCCCGATAATTGACACACATTTCCACATATCCTTGTTCCGTATACTTCACGGCATTATTTAAAATATTGGTAATAATCTGCCTTACTCGCACCTCATCTCCATACAATCGTCGTGGCAGACGCTCATCTCCCTTAACAGACAATTTAAGACCTTTCTCATAAGCTCGCATGTACACCATGTTATAACAATCTCGTAATAAATTTTCTACTTCGTACTCCACTGGAACAATGTCCATATTTCCCGATTCTATCTTTGAAAAGTCTAATATGTCATTGATAATGGAAAGCAAAGATTTTCCCGCACTTTCAATATTATTCGCATACAATTTCTGATTTTCGCTCAATGGTTCTCGCAGAAGCATCTCATCCATCCCAAGAATAGAATTTATAGGAGTTCGGATTTCGTGAGACATATTGGCAAGGAAATTACTCTTTGCCATACTCGCCTTTATAGCTTCTTCTCTTGCATATTCCGCCTCTTTTCGGGTTTTATCAAGTTCCGTCATCGTCTCCATCAGTTTCTGATAATCTGGCGTTTCCATAGAAAATAAAATCATCACAATTCCCAGTGCCAGTGTAAAGTTTGCCAAAAGCACACCAGGAAATACCAGCATTTGCAAAAGCGGACCCATACATGCCGTAAACAAATAAACAAATATGGAAACTTTCTGCCTGAAGGTAAATTTTTGAAATCCCTGCAAAAGTACCGCTACCGCACATACAATAAAGAAATATGGCACAACAAATACCAGCGCATAACAAACTCCATGTACATATTCTCCCTGTGCATTAAAAGAAAAGAAATATCCAAATTTAGCATTTAATACTACCGCAATAAAATAACAAACAAATCCAATTTGATCCACCCGAAAAAGAATACTTTTCGAATTATGTTTCCCATGCACACACAAATCAAAATAAAGGAAAAAGTAAAATTCCATGATTGCAACGCATATGTAATACAATGTATTGAGAAATAGATTTAAAGCAAGTGGCACTTGTGAACCATAACTTATGGTAATCGCAGTCAATACATCCAAAACATCTGCTATAAGCGTAATAACAACCACTTTTTGAAACGTTCGATTCACTTCTGAATATGAACTATATTGCAATTTTACATAAATATATAGCACTATCAAAAAAGCTGCTGCTGTAATTCCAAAATCAATATTATATATTAAATTCATCCCGCATCCCCTTTCCCAAAAGGCCCTCATCTTCCGTACATCTCTAGATTGCTTTTTGCCCCCACAAAAAGAAAACAATCCTAATTTCTTTGAATTATAACATATTTTCCCATTTCGGTCTATATTCCACAAAAAAACTTCTTTCTTTTAACTTAACATGCCACCAAACATGCCACTACCTGCACATAGAAAGAAAATAAGTATCAGTTTTTTTACATCTTCCACAAAATATCCATTTCCTAGAAAAGACACCAAAAACAAAATAAGAAAATAGCCAACTCCGATAAATAGTCCCCACAAAAACTGTCTCTTACCTACCTTTTTTCCAATTTTCCATCCAGATATGAGATTTGGCAATATGTAACAAGAAACCAAAAAAATTCCCAGCGCCATTGTTGGCATATTGGTTTTATACATAAAAAACGCCGCTAGAAGCAAAAGTAACCCTGTAATTAGCGCTGCCAGAAACATATATTTTACATAATAGGAAGCATAGTTTTTCTTTTCCATTATTCCCACCCAAATGTGTTTTTTTTTAGTATATGTGTCCCTTTCTACTTTTAGACTTGTAATACATTTCTTCTTGAAAAGGTTTTCTATTTCTCTTACAATACAATAGAATAAGCAAACGAATGCTTTACTAAAACTTGAAAGAAGGTTTTTTCATGAAATATATTGATTTACATGTCCATTCTAATGTATCAGACGGTTCATTTACTCCCAGCGAACTGGTAAAAGAAGCCCTACGATACAATCTGGCAGCATTTGCCCTGACCGACCATGATACGGTTTCCGGTGTACCAGAAGCCATAGAAGCTGCAAAAGGCACAGGCATTGAAGTAATTCCCGGCGCAGAGATTTCCGCAGGTTACAAAAAGAAAGATATTCATATTTTAGGTCTACTCCTTCGTTATGATGACCCCAAATTGCAAGCTACGTTAGAGGAAGCCATTAAAGAACGTGATGCCAGAAACGAAAAAATGGCAAATAATCTGGCAAACGGCGGTCTTGATATTGATATTGACCGACTGAAAGCTGCATTTCCTCCAGATACCGTTCTCACAAGAGCACATTTTGCCCGCTATCTGGCAGAAACTGGACAGGTAAAATCCATCAACGCAGCTTTTGATCACTATTTGAATGCAGATGGTCCTTACTATGTTCCGAGAAAATATATCACACCAGAAGATGCCATTGCTCTTATTAAACATGCAGGCGGCATTCCGGTATTGGCACATCCTTTGATTTATCATTTGCCAGAGGAAGAACTTGATGCCCTTATTTGTCGCCTAAAGAATGCAGGTCTTGCAGGTCTTGAAGTATTCTATTCTTCTAACACTGGTTTTGACGAAGGAATCCTCCGACGCTACGCCAATAAATACGATTTGCTTATGACTGGCGGTTCGGATTTTCACGGTTCCAACAAACCACACATTTCACTTGGAAGCGGAAAGGGAAATTTGAAAATTCCATACTCGATACTAGAACACTTAAAAGAATATCAAGCCACCCATTAACTATAAAGAACAAAGCCTGCCAACGATACATACCGCTGGCAGGCTTTCTGTTTTATTTTGCTTTTTCTATTTCTGTAATATGGGATTTCTTCATTGGAATTCTACAATTCTTGTTGCTACCAAATTCCACAATTACAATCTCGTCACTTACATCCTGTACTACACCATAAAATCCACTGCTTGTAACAATGCTGTCTCCTGCCTCTACAGAAGATACCATTGCATCATGCTGTTTCTGTTCTTTGCTTTGTTTACGGAACATAAATACATAAAAAACAACTAAGACAACAACCATAATTAAAATCATCATCATGTCTGTTCCGCCTGCTCCACCACTTAATACTGGAAAAAAGTTCATGCTATCCTATCCTTTCTATCTGCAATCAATCCACACCGCGTTCCATTCCTGCAAGTTTTGCAGCTTTGTATTCCTGATAGCGGTTCTCCCGAATTGCTGCACGTATTTCTTCCATCATTGTATTGTAAAAATACAAATTATGCAAGACAATTAATCGCAAACCTAACATTTCTTTTGCTTTTAACAGGTGTCTAATATATGCTCTGCTATAATGTTTACAAGCAGGACACTGACATCCCTCCTCCATTGGACGAGGATCTGTTTCAAATCTGGCATTTAAAAGATTAATCTTTCCAAAATTGGTATACGCATGTCCATGTCGTCCATTTCTGGTTGGATATACACAGTCAAAAAAGTCCACACCACGATCTACTGCCTCTAAAATATTTGCAGGTGTTCCCACACCCATCAAATAAGTAGGTTTTTCCAATGGCAAATGAGGCACGACTTCATCCAAAATACGATACATCTCCTCATGGCTCTCACCTACTGCAAGTCCACCAATTGCATATCCATCTAAGTCCATTTTAGAAATGGTCTTGGCATGAGCAATTCGAATATCTTCATAAGTTCCGCCCTGATTAATTCCAAAAAGCATCTGCTGTTTGTTAATCGTATCCGGAAGTCCGTTGAGACGTTCCATCTCCTTTTTGCATCGCTCCAACCATCTGGTTGTACGATCCACTGACTTTTGCATATACTCTCTAGTTGCCGGATGAGGTGGGCATTCATCAAATGCCATGGCAATAGTGGATGCCAAGTTGGACTGTATCTGCATACTTTCCTCTGGCCCCATAAAAATCTTTCTTCCATCCACATGAGAGCTAAAATATACGCCTTCCTCTTTGATTTTTCGAAGTCCTGCAAGAGAAAACACTTGGAATCCGCCAGAATCTGTTAAAACGGGCTTATCCCATACCATAAATTTGTGAATTCCGCCCATTTGTTTTACAATCTGATCTCCCGGTCTTACATGCAAATGATAGGTGTTTGATAATTCTACCTGAGTTCCAATTTCCTGCAAATCCTGAGTAGAAACTCCTCCTTTTATGGCTGCTGCCGTTCCTACATTCATAAATACAGGGGTTTGGATTGTTCCATGCACCGTTTCAAATTCGGCACTTTTTGCTCGTCCATCCCGGTTGATTATCTTATACATAACATTCTCCTTTCCGTATTCCATAAGAAAAGAGGTACAGACACGTATGTTCCTACCTCTCTTTCTATCTTCTTTGCAACCCTTCTTCTATATCGTACTAATTCTCCAATAGACAGGACAGTATATCTTTACCAGATGCCATAAAAAATTCATCGGCATCATAATTCTTATCCCCAAAATTTTTTTCTGCAAATCGCTGACATACATCGGCATACACATTCTTAGAAAACTTTAATCCATACGCTTTTGCAATCTCTACAAATAATACTGGACTAACGCAATATCCCCATGTACTGTCATCTCCCACAAAACATCCACAGGAATATCCCTTAGGAGTAATACTTTCCTTTCGTTCCCCATCTGTCGCAAAAATTTCCATAAATCCGTTAGTGCTATTCTCCTCAAAAATCAATGTCCATGTACAATCCCCATTCAACACACTGGACACCGCACGCACCGATTCTAATGCTCTATGATTTCCTACTATCATCTTACCATAGCCTTTCATCATAGCAATCAACTTATCAATGCTGTCCTGACTTAGCACTTCTGTTCCAAATGAATTTGTCTTTTCTGTTAAAAATTCAATTAATGTGTCAATCTCTTCCTGCGATAATAAAGAAAAATTTGTATCTGACATAGTATCCCCCTCCATTATATGTTTCATACACTCACACTTATTAATCATACCTATTAATGATAAATCATTCTTACAAAAATCGCAATACTTTTTCTTTTTTAGTTTACCAAATCAGAACAAAGTGGTTACTGTTCACTGGTAGGTATTTTCGGTACCGAAAATACCGTATGAGAGTCTACCGTGTGCAGTTTTGGGCAATTTTCATGCGAAGCATTGCCCAAAACCGTTACAGTTCACCTATCTGTGAACTGTAACACAAAGTGTGCAAGCACGTTCCGCAACGTTACACTTTCCCAATGTGCTTGCACGGTTGCCACGTCACACCTTACTGCCATTCGAAATGGTATTTTAAAATCTATTATTTAACCTAATGTTCTATGGGTATTGCAGTTGTCAAAGAAAAGAAAGAATGCTATAATAAAACATATGTTTGTTTTCTGTTTATAAGTTTGTAGATAGACAGAAACAAAAAGAAATCTTTTCCTACTATGAATAAGGAGTAATGAAATCATGAGTATATACGACAGTCTTAACAAAGAGCAGTTAGAAGCAGTCCAACACAACGAAGGTCCATTGCTTATTCTGGCAGGTGCAGGCTCTGGAAAAACCAGAGTGCTTACCCATCGCATTGCCTATCTTATGGATGAAATTGGAGTAAATCCTTGGAATATTTTAGCACTTACCTTTACCAATAAAGCCGCCAAAGAAATGCGGGAACGTGTAGACGCATTGGTAGGATTTGGTTCAGAAAATATCTGGGTAAGTACCTTTCACTCCACCTGTGTCCGCATTTTACGAAAACACATTCACCGTCTAGGATACGACAATAATTTTACTATCTATGACAGTGACGACCAAAAATCTCTCATGCGGGATATTCTCAAATATTTGCAGTTAGATCCAAAAAAATTCCGTGAAAAGACTGTACTTGGAAAAATTTCTGCTGCTAAGAATGACTATATTTCCCCAGAGGAATACGCCATCGCTGCCGGAGGAGATGTGCTTTATAAAAAATACGCTGCCTGTTATACCGAATACCAGCAACGACTTATGCAAAATAACGCACTGGATTTTGATGATTTGCTTTTTAAGACAGTAGAGCTATTTCGTAACGACAAAGAGGCTTTAAGTTATTATCAAAATCGTTTTAAGTATATTATGGTAGACGAGTATCAGGATACCAACTCTGTACAGTTTAAATTGCTGCAATTACTGGCAAGCACAGAGAATCCAGAAGGACAGATTGTCCATAATCTTTGCGTGGTGGGAGACGATGACCAGTCTATTTACCGTTTCCGTGGAGCAAACATTTATAATATTTTAAATTTTGAACAATCTTATCCAGAGACAAAAACCATCCGTCTGGAACAAAATTACCGTTCCACAAAGAATATCTTACATGCAGCTAACGAAGTCATTGCCAATAACAGTGAGCGAAAGGAAAAACGACTGTGGACAGAAAATGAGGAAGGTTCTGCCCTTACCTACTGCCAGTTTGACACTGCTTATCAGGAAGCAGAAGCCATTGCAGATCAAATCTTTTCTCAATGCAGCAATGGCTATGATAACTATAAAGAATTTGCTATTTTGTATCGAACCAATGCACAATCACGCATTTTGGAAGAAAAACTGGTACAACGAAATATTCCTTACAAATTAGTAGGCGGAGTCAACTTTTATCAAAGAAAGGAAATCAAAGATATTCTTGCCTATCTTCGTACCATTAACAACGGACAGGATGATATATCCGTCAAGCGAATCATCAACGTACCAAAGCGTGGCATTGGACTTACTACCATCGACCGTCTGATGGACCATTCCATTTCTAATGGAATCAGTTTTTATGAAGCATGTAAACATGCCGAACATATTCCTGGAATTGGAAGAGGTGCTGCAAAGGTAAGCCCCTTTGTCAGCATGATTGAAATTTTAAAAGGAAAAACTTCTAATCCTACATACTCTCTTGCAGATTTGTTTGATGAAATTCTGGAAGCCACAGGTTATGTAGAAGATTTGGAAGCGGAAGATACGGACGAGGCAAGAGGACGTATTGAAAATATTGATGAACTTCGAAATAAATTAGTCGCTTTTGAGGATAATGCAGAGGAAGAAGTGACTCTTAACGACTTTTTAGAAGAAGTAGCTCTGGTAGCAGATATTGACAGTTTGGATGAGAATACCAATGTTGTCACTCTTATGACCTTACACAGTGCAAAAGGATTGGAATTTCCAAATGTATTTTTGTGCGGCATGGAAGATGGCATTTTCCCTGGATATATGAGCATTACTTCCGATGATCCTATGGATATTGAAGAAGAACGCAGACTTTGCTATGTGGGGATGACGCGCGCTATGAAACAGCTCCATCTGACCTGTGCCAGACAAAGAATGCAAAACGGCGAGATTCGTTTTAACAAGCCATCTCGTTTTATCCATGAAATTCCAAGATTTTTAATGACACAGCAGGCAACTTCCTCCATCTATGGAAGTTCCCAAGGTTTAAATTTTAAGGAAACAGAAGGCGCTTTCACAAAATCAGCCTTCCAATATAGTGGCTCTCAGGAAAGTACCCCTTCCTATACTTCTGCCACTTCCAAAGGATACTCCGCATCAAGAGACACTACTCTCTTTGCTGACAACCCTTTGATCCAGAAAGGATTTCGATTTGAGAAACCATATCAATCAAAGAAAACGGAGCCAAAAGGATGCACGCCTCTCTCTGCTCCTGATTATGAAATTGGCGATAGGGTCTCTCACCAAAAATTTGGCATTGGTACCGTTCTTTCGATTCAAGAAAATCCAAAAGATTATGTTGTTACGGTAGACTTCGAAACAGCTGGTACAAAAAAAATGATGGCTGGTTTTGCAAAATTAACAAAAATGTAATGGTAAAACCACTGTTTTCATGGTAAAATGTATATATGAGATGGATATTTCTGTTGTGCAGGCAATATCTATAAAGAAAGTGAATTAGAAATAGAAGGGAATGGAGAGCTATGAATCAGAAATTAGAAGAACTTATTGCAACCGCTCATTTAAACGATTTGCTTCATCAGAAGCATGAGGAAGATAAGAAAGCTAACACACTTGTATGGGTTTTCGCTATCATCGGCGTTATTGCTGCAATCGTAGGAATTGTAATTGCAGTTGTAAAATATCTTACTCCATCTTATTTAGATGACGATTTTGATGATTTTGATGACGACTTTGATGATGATTTTTATACAGATGATGATTTCACCAATAACGATACAAACGCATAATTACTATTATGCTTACAAGAAAGACTTCCAAAGCAATGTTTTGGAAGTCTTTTTTTCTTTTTCTTCTCACCATCTTGCGTAGATTTCATATACTGATGATATACCATTTCTTAAGGGGAAGTTTTTATGGCTAACGATTTTCTCTCATATACTGTCACAATCATTGGTGGTGACTATCGCCAGTATCTCTTATATCAAAGTTTTGTCAAGCAAGGTTTTTCTGTCTCCGGCATTGCGCTCCAAAGTATACTTCCCTCTCAAGAGCTGCATGCAGAAAGTTTAGATAATTCCCAATTGCTTCTTCCAAGCGATATATGGATTACAGGCATCCCTTTCACCAAAGACAAAGAACATATTTATTCTGAAAATTCCAACTTTCTAATTACCATAGAATATTTCTTTCAACATCTAAAAAAACATCCGCCCAAAATGTTGATTGGCGGACAATTTCCACAAGAGGTTCTGGATTTTGCAAGAGATTATCAAATTCCCTGCCACGATTTATTAAAATGCGATTCCCTTGCGATTGCAAATGCGATACCTACTGCAGAAGGTGCTATTTACCACGCCATTGCTGCAAGTCCTCATGTTCTTCATAAAAATAATTGTCTGGTACTGGGATTTGGCAAATGCGGAAAAGCATTGGCGGAAAAATTGAAAGGACTTGACGCATGTGTAACAGTCTGCGCCAGAAAAGAAACGGATTTAGCCTACGCAGAGAGCTGCGGATATGAAACACTCACTTTTGACCAGCTAAATAAACATTTGGGAAGTTTTCTGTTTATTTTCAATACGATACCAACACAGATTTTAGATAAACGCAGATTATCTTTTATCCACAAAGAATCTGTCATTATCGATATTGCTTCCGTACCCGGTGGCGTAGATGTGGATGCAGCCAAAAATCTGGGAATCACAACCAAACATTGTCTTGGTATTCCCGGAAAACTGTCCCCAAAAACAGCCGCAGATATTTTAGCAAAACAAATTATTGTTCTCATTAAATCCATTTAGAAAGAAGGAATTCTTATGAATATTTCCGGTAAAAATATTGGTTTTGCCCTAACTGGCTCTTTTTGTACTTTTGAGCGGGCATTCCAGCAAATGGAACAGTTGGTTCCTCTGGGAGCCAACGTGTTTCCTATTTTTTCTTATTCACCTCAGGAAATGGAATGTCGCTTTGGTTCTTATGAAACGTTCTTAAATAAAGCGGAGACCATTTCCAAACGCAAACCTATTTTGACACTTGCACAAGCGGAACCTATTGGTCCGAAAGGAATGCTTGACTTACTTTTAATTGCTCCCTGCACAGGAAATACACTAAGCAAACTATCCCATGCCATCACAGACACTCCGGTCTTACTGGCTGCAAAATCTCATCTTCGCACCGAAAAACCTGTAGTTCTTGCTATTTCAAGTAATGACAATCTGGGCTTAAATTTCAAAAATTTAGGATTGCTGTATTCTAGTAAACACATCTTTTTTGTTCCTTTTAGACAGGACGATGCCAAAACAAAACCAAATTCATTAGTGGCACATATGGACCTTATTGTCCCTACAATAGAACTTGCTCTGGAAGAAAAACAAATTCAACCAGTCATTCGAGCGTAACTTTATTACCGTTCACTCTCTCGTACACTACTTTTAATCGAGTAGGCTGACTCCTACTCGATTCGCTTTTGCACCAGAAAGTGAACGGTAATTATACATACTTCCACGTTCTAGGAACTGATTGAAATAGTGAACCGTTCCTATTTTTTTATTTGTACTTCATATCGTTTTAACCAATCATTTATCTGAATCAAATACGCATACATTTGAGGAGTTGCCATAAGTTGCCCAAACCAAGGTTTTCCATAATCCGATGTGGTGTTCATTAAATTTTGCAGATAGGTTCTGTTTACTAATTGACAAACTGGTTCTGTTCCATCTGCTAAAATACTTGTCAATTCCTGTTTTAATAACCGTTCAAATTTAGGATCGTAGGTTTTTGGATAAGGACACTTTTTACGTTCTACCACTTCTTTTGGCAAATAATTTCCCATGGCATCTTTTAAAAGACTTTTTACATTCTGGCCATGATATTTATATTCCCATGGCAACTGATACAAATATTCGACCAGACGATGGTCTGCAAATGGAACTCGCACTTCCAAACCTTTTGCCATAGTCATTCGGTCCTTTCTTTCCAACAAAGTTGCCATAAACCAATCCATATTTAAAGCTGCCAATTCACGCTCTCTACGTTTTCGCATAGTTCTCCACTTTCTAGGCTGCTCTTTTTTTATCGTTTCTGCATCAGCTGTAAAAAGCAGTTCCTGCGCAATCTCTCGTTCTTCTGGCAACAAAGACATTTGTCTTAATGTTTTTTCATATTGTGCTCGCACATACTCCTCCAAAGGAAGTTCACTAGCCACATCCGGATGTAATACTGCTGTTCGAAATTCCAAATCTCTGGACCACGGAAAACGATTGACCGTAAAACTTTCCTCTGCACGAAACCAAGGATATCCTCCAAAAATTTCATCTGCACACTCTCCAGACAGACATACGGTATGATTCTTTTTGATTTCTCCTGCAAAATATAAAAGGGACGCATCCACATCTGTCATTCCCGGTAAATCCTTTGCTGTAACAGACTCGTATAAACAGTCAAATAAATCTTCATACGCACATTCTAAATAGGTATGATTGGAATGTATTTTTTCCACCATCAAATCTACATACGGCCGATCTTCTTCCGGCTGAAAACTGGACGCCTGAAAATTAGCACTGTTGTCGGTATAATCAAAAGAATAGGTATCTAATGTTCTTCCCTGTGTCTTAAAAAAATCAGCTGCCACCGCAGATACCACACTCGAATCAAGTCCTCCGGATAACAGGGTGCAAATTGGCACATCAGAAGTAAGCTGTCTGGTAATTGCATCGGTCAATATCTCTCTTACATGCTCTACTGCCTCCCCATAGGAATCCGTCACATTCTCTGCCTTTGGCTGCCAATAACGCCACTGGGAAAATCCCGATTCGCTAAATGTGCCACAATGTCCGGGCATAATTTCATACATATCCTCATATACACCACACCCCGGCACTCTTGCAGGGCCTATGCCAAACAACTCGCAAAGTCCGTATTTATTTACTTTCGGTTCTGTACCGGGATAGGCAAACAGCGCTTTCATCTCTGAAGCAAAGAGAAAACGCCCTTGGAAAAAGGTATAAAATAACGGCTTTACTCCAAGTCGATCCCTACAAAAGAACACTTCTCTCGCTCTCTCATTCCATATGACAAAACTATAAATGCCATTTAATTTCTCTACCATTTCTGCTCCATAACAAATATAACAAAGCAGTACCACTTCTGTATCTGAAGTTGTCTCAAACTTATACCCTCTGGACTGTAACTCTTTTCTTAATTCTGCGGCATTGTATACTTCTCCGTTATATACGATGGTATATTCTGTTCCATCTATTTTTTTTATCATGGGTTGTCTTCCTCTTTTGGGATCCATAACTGCAAGTCTGGTATGTGCAAATGCCACATGCTTTCCAATATATACACCAAAATCATCCGGTCCCCTATGCCTGAGTGTATTTCCCATAGTTTCTACCATTTCTTCATGTAAAGTTCTTTGCAACAAAAAATCTTTGGTAAACGAAACGTAACCAGCAATTCCACACATAATTTTCTCCTAAACATAAAGATAGAGAGTGCCTTTCGCACTCTCTATTTTTATATGCGTTTCTTAGGTGAAATATACTATCTCTTCCTTGGACTTTTCTGCTTTCTCAACAGAAATTGCTTCTAGTACCACACCTTGTCCTTCATATTCCGGTGTATATTCTACTTTTGCTTTTGCAGTAATATTAATCCAGTCTCTTGTCTGATACTGTCCACCTTCTTTACAATGACACTTAAATCCAATAAATTGAATATCATCTACACAACAGGTCATTGCAAAACGTCCCGGTACAATCCACTCTGGTGGAAATCCTTCCGGATGATACACAATCGCCTTAAAACGAAGGGTCTTATTCTTATATTTCTCTGGATGATCAATGGCATCCATGTACCAAATTCCATAATCTTCTTCGCTAATATCCACAATGTCTGCATTTAAGTCAAATGGCATTTCCTCTTCCATACCATTGTCTATCGTACCATCTTTTCGCTCATAAATAATCTGCGCACGTCTATTGTTTGCCTTAATCAAACGACGAAACGCTGCTGTTGGTGTGTCTGTATCACAACGATTAAAAATTACCGCATCTGACTCGGTAAACTGCTGAACCATCATTCCTCCCATATTACTCATATAGGTCTGGAATGTACTTGCATCAATGGTTGTAAGAACCTGAACTGTAATCCAGTTTTCCGGCATTTCCATTTCAATCACATCCTCAACCGTCCACATACCATTATATTCAATGAATACACGATTTGGATGGTAGGTATCATTACATTTTTGCAAAAATTCCGGTGTGAAATCTTCTGCCTCTTCCACTACTACAAGTTCTACATTAATTTTCTTAAGAAATTCCTCGTCGTATTCTATTTCTCCCTCTTCACAGCAAATAAGAAGTCCTTTTTCTCCGTTCATAAAATCAGGCTCTTCTAAAGTTCCTTGAATCAGGCTTGTCTTTCCACTTTCCAAAAAACCTGTGAAAAGATATACTAAAATCTCGTTTTCTTCCATCATAGCCTCCTAATTATACATGAAACATTTCTTTTAACTTGTCTTCTGCAAGATTTGTTCCAATGACACAAATCTTACCTGTAATTTCTGGTTCTCCCGTTCTAAGTTCGTATTCTCCCGGCACTAAATCATAATAAATCCATGTTCCATCCTCATTTGGTACAATACCCTTTGCACGAAGGATGATGCCGTACTCTTCGGTATTAGCAAGTTTATCTAATATTGTCTTCATCTCATCTGTTGTAAACTTATGAGGAGTCTCTACTCCCCAGCTTGTAAATACATCATCTGCATGATGATGGTGATGATCGTGTCCACAACCACAATGGCCTTCCTCCTCATGATGATGCTCATGATGGTGATCATGCCCACAACCACAATGCTCTTCCTCATGATGATGCTCATGATGGTGATCATGTCCACAACCACAATGGCCTTCTTCCTCATGATGATGTTCATGATGGTGGTCGCAAGACTCTCCATGCTCATGATGATGTCCACATTCCGGACACACCTTAGCCTCTTTCATCAAATCTTCCGTAAAAGAATCTTTCTTTTCCATAGCCTCCACAATCTTTGCTCCTGAAATATCATCCCAAGGAGTTGTGATTACAGTTGCATTTTCATTATGTTCTCTAATAAGCTGCACACAGGTCTCTAACTTTTCCTGTTTCATATTCTGTGTTCTGCTAAGCACAATTGTATTGGCATACTCAATCTGATTGTTAAAGAACTCACCAAAGTTCTTCATATACATTTTACATTTTCCTGCATCGGCAACTGTAACAAAGCTGTTCAACTCAATGTCCGCTCCATCAATTCCCTGCACTGCTTTAATGACATCCGAAAGTTTTCCTACACCGGATGGCTCAATAATTACGCGGTCTGGAGAATACTTCTCAAGCACTTCTTTCAAAGCTGTACTAAAATCTCCTACCAACGAACAACAAATACATCCGGAGTTCATCTCTGTAATTTCTACACCAGCATCTTTTAAAAATCCACCATCAATACCAATCTCACCAAATTCGTTTTCAATAAGCACTAACTTTTCACCCTGAAATCCTTCTTGTAACAGCTTTTTGATTAAAGTAGTCTTTCCTGCTCCCAAAAAACCAGAGATAATATCAATCTTTGTCATGTCTCTTACTTCCTTTCTAACTTTATGCCCACAAATGGCAGTTGCAAGTAGCTGCATTTTGGTTCCGTCTTTGGGGCTATAAACATTTTTGTTATGCGCCCCTAATCACATACTGTTAATTATACTGTAAATAAAAAGCAGTTGCAAGAAAGCATAAAATATTTTATGGATTCTTTACAAAAACAAAAATGTCACACAAGCCAGAAACTGACCTATGTGACATTTTTTATAAACTTATTTTACTGTAATCTTTTTACTTAATTTCACAGTCTTTGTATTGCCTTTTGTATCTTTTACAGTCAGATAAACGGTATATTTACCTTTCTTTGTTGCCTTCCAACTGTATGATTTTGACTTGGCATATTTACGAATTACTTTCTTAGAAGAGCTTCCTGCCTTCAAAACAGCAATCTTATATTGCAAATTCTTGCTTGATGACAAAGTAGAAGTTGCTGCCATGCTGAATTTCACTTTTTGCCCCTTCTTGACTGTGTATTTATTTGCAGTAAACTTAGATATTGATACACTTGTGGAAATCTTGAAACCTCCACTCTGTGAAACAATATCTCCCTTACTATCTTCCACTACAAAGTTCACTTTATAGTTCCCTGCCTTAGTAGGTGTCCACTGACAGCTATTAGAAGATGATCCACTCATTAAAACGTTTGGTGTGTTGCCATAAACTCCACCTTCCACTGTAATTGTGTACTTGTATGGTGCAGTTCCACCTTGTGCAGCAATCGATAATCGAATAGTTGTTCCTGCTGCCTGTGGTGCTTTCTTATCGGCTCCTGCTGTCATGCTAAGCTGACTTGTGGCATTTCCGGATGGGTTATCACCTGCTCCACTATTGTCCACACTTGGTGCACTCGTTGCGGTTGGTGTACTACTGATTTTTGGTGTCTCTTTACTATCAGATGCCGACTCTAACTCATAAGATTTCTCACAGGTAATCTTTGCACCATCTCCATCTTTTACGATGACTTTAATTGTATGCTCTCCTACGGTTCCATTCCATTTACAACTATCTGTATCCGATTCCTTCTGGATAGTAGTTCCATCCACTTGGAATTCATAGGTATAATCTCCGCTTCCACCATATGGAACTGCTTTTAATGTAAGCTCTGTTGTCTGATACTGTGGTGCGGAACGATCTGCTCCAAAATTAACAGTAAAGTCACCATCGTAATCAGTTCCACTGCTTGGTTTCTCTGTTGCAGTAACTTTTTCGGTTGCCTTTGGTGTTGCTGTTGCCTTTTCGGTTTCCTTTGGTGCTTCCGTTGCCTTTTCGGTTGCTTTTGGTGTTGCAGTAACCTTTTCGGTTTCCTTTGGTGCTTCCGTTGCCTTTTCAGTTTCCTTTGGTGCATCTGTTACTTTTGGTGTAGAAGTTTTTCCAGGTGTAACCGTTCCATTTCCAACTCTTGCAAAAGAAGTTGTGATTGCATCTTCATCACTCTTCTCAAAACTATTATTTTCCAATGATCCTGCACTATCATCCAAATCAGCCTGATCATTCATAGCAACATCATATGGCAAACAATCCATTCCAGATTTACCACTTGTTGCAATAACAAGTACACCTAATCCATTGCTTTCTACATCACTTGCTGAAATTCCTAATTCCGCATATGGAATTGACATTTCATAATGATAATCCATTGTAGCACTACTATGTCCTTTTGTATTAAAGTCTACCCATGCTGCACTTTCATTACACATATCTCCAACTACTCGATTATTATTCTCACCATATGCACCATCAATTCCTGTAACTTTAGAGCTGACAATTCCCATACCATAGCCAAATTCAATACCTGATTTTGCTGCTCCAGATGTTCCACCACCAGCTTTGCTGTAAATCTCAACTGTATTCAATCCAGAAGAATCACCGCTATACACATATGGACCATTCGCTCCATTTGTAGAGATCGCAATCAATCGATTTACATTTCCTGCAATTGTAATACCAGAATCCCATAAGGTACCGCCTGCTGCTGTTGCACAATTGTTTCCAATTGTATCACTATATCCTGTATCGATTGCAATAAAGAATGGGATATTCATAGTCTGGTACATAACACCCTGCGACAATGGATAATCATCACTTGGTGCCACTACATCCTGTACATTGGTCATTTCCCACATTAAATATAAATTACTATCATCATATGCTGCATACAAAGCATAAGTATCAATTGGAACTTCAAACATAGAGTTTGGACGATATACACGAGGGTCGTCATTGGCTGCACCCTGTGCAATCAACATGCTAGAATCCCAATCAGAAATAGAATCATCTACTGAAATTGTTTTCTTTACTCCAATTCCTACTGTATTTGTTCCATACTGAGAAGCCAGACTAGAATTTGATGCTGCATCTACACTTGCTGCTTCTGATACTACTTCAAAAAGACTCTTAATCTTTGAAATAGCAGAAGTCTTTACAATTGCTTTCTCTGGATCAAAATCTTTTTTGTAGGTGTAAGTTTTGGTTTCCCCAGATGCGGTTACTTTTAATTTAACATCTGTGTCTGCAATCTTACCTTTTCCAAGTGTTACCGTTGTACTTGTCGTAAAACTCTTTTCTGGTCCATCATCTACAGAATAGCTACCTTTTGTTCCACTTGCTAATGTAATCTTTACATCCATTGTCTCTGTAGAAAAGCTAGTTCCATCTTCTTCCGAAACAGTAATACCTAGTTTGTCAGTTGGCGCTGTGGTTGCCTTTGTCGGTGCTGTAGTCGATGACACCTTTGTTGTCTCTGTTGGCTTATCTGTTGGTGCCTCTGTCTCTTTTGGTTTGTCTGTCTCTTTTGGAGCATCTGTCACCTTTGGTGTTGCAGTTGCCTTTGGCTTTGCTGTTGGCGGTGTAAATGAAGTTACTGCTTTGCTATTCTTATCATATTCCATATACCCACTTACTTTATATCCAGGCTGCTCTGCTGCTGGATCTTGTCCACCATCATAAGAGAAAATAATCATTGCATTATCCACATCATTTGTGGCATATACATAGTAATCTCCTTCTGCTGTCATTGCCGTTCCAGGCCATTCTCCGTTAAGTTTTGTAGCAGATGCGCCATCTCCTGTATAAACATAGGCCGTTGGAGCAGAAGAATAATCCGATTTCTTTGTTCTCACATACACTTTGTATTCAGGGATTTCTGGCACTTCTGCCATTGTATAGGTAAATGTCTTAGAAAATGGAGTTCCCTCTCCTTCTGCTGTTACCTTTACTGTAATTTTATCTCCTACCTGTGCATCTGCACCAATCTTTATAGTAGTGGCTTTTGTAAATTCCACTGTATCTCCATCATCAATTGTATAAGTTGCTTTTGTTGCATTGGAAGGAGTTAAAGTCAATTCAAATGCTTCTGTAAATGTTCCACTGTCCTTGGATGCCGATACAGACGGATCCTTTGTGATAGCTGTCGGATTATAAACAACTGCTATTGTTCCACCTGGTACAGTGTAATCTAATACACCACCAGAAACCTTAACTTCTTTTCCACTGACTTCTTCTGTATATGTACCATCTGCTACTTTGTTCAATTTGACATTGGAAACCTGAGACCCCATGTTAATAATAACTGCACCCTTAGTTCCTCTTTCAATAACTAAACAACTATTTCCACCAAAGTTACTTAAATATTCGGTCTCGCCAATCATTGCATTACGGAAATGGTTACATGCTGCAACTTCAGGGTGTTTAAACTGATCATTACCTTTGGCACCAATCTTATTATTCCCCCAGTAATTTCCATTTGCACCATTCGAACCATCCGGTCTTGAGAAGAACAATGGAGTTCCATTTGCACGTGCAGCAATAACTGCCCATCCTGCTCGAATCTGAAAATCATTCATCCAAGCTGAATTATGTTCGTTACAATATGTATCATGAGATTCTACCCAAGTTACAATTTTGTCCGGTGTAGAATGACACCAATCAGAAATAGAACCTGTGCTTAAGGAGTTATTCTTCAAGTTATTATCTCTTAATACATATCCATATGTACTGGCTGTCATATTCATATAAGAGGCATATTCACTATAAGGAATTCCGTCATCCTGCAACACCTCTCCATAAATAAAGAAATTATCTGGTTTATTTAAACTAACACCATCTACTGACTTCTTTCCAGTGGCAACATCCCAGAAATCATTCACACCACGGCTATTAGAGGAATCTATTGGATCACTTGGTACGCCAATATGTTTTGCTGTATCATAACGGAAACCATCTCCACCGCATGCAATTGCATCATTACAAAATTCCAAATAGTATTTCTGAAATCCCTGATTTTCTGTATTTACATCAGGCAAACCACCCATCTGCCCCAATGTACATTCACGTCTGTCTTTATAATTTCCAATCTCTTGAAAACCAGAATTATGATATAATTGACCTGTACCACCTCCGCCGGCTGCATTCTTTAAATCTTGTGAAACCGCATTTAATGTCGGTGTGGTATGGTTTGGCAACACGTCACTAATAATCTTGACACCATATTTATCTGCCTCTTCACACATTGCCTTATATTCCTCTCTGGTTCCCAACTGATAGTTACCAATCTTCCAATCGGTAGGCTGATAATGGTAATACCATTTTCCATTACCCCATAACTCCATTCCGCCGCCTTCACCAGCTAAACATTCATTGATTGGTGAAGTCTGAACAGTGGTGTAACCTGCTTCTGCAATATCTGCCATATTTGTCTTAATTGTATTAAACGACCAACAAAAGGCATGCAAAATGGCACCATCTTTTGTATAGTCACACAATCCATAGTTCGATGCATCCACCTGCTCTGCATCCGATACTATCTCTTGCTCCGTTGAATCCTGTTCGGTATCCACAGAGGTTGTCTGCGCATTGACAGCCAATGACTGATAAAGCTGTGGTGAACTTCCAAACACCGTACTTACCGTCAAGACTGATGCTAACGCAACGCTAAGAATTTTCTTTCTCGCCATAATTTGTCCTCCATTCTCATCTTCTCCATGCAGCTATAAGCAAATGCTAAGTGTCCCTGTCGTTTCTCTTTTGTTCTTTCTTTGCTGTATGCGTCATAAAAATATGAGAGATTTATAATTATTTTACAGTTCTATACCTCTATTTTACCAAACACTTCTTACATTCGCAACATTTTCCACCCTCTAAACCCACTAATTTTTATACAATTTTTACAAGAATTTTTTTACTTCCCAAAAATTCTTTTTGCAATATTACAACAAAAAAGTTCACAAAACCAGATACAAAAATCCAATTTCGTGAACTTTCCATTTCGACATTATTTTTATGATACAAAGGTTAAAATAATAGTTCCTACTAAATTTACCAAAAATGCCGCCATCCAAGCAATTGCGCATTGTCCAAACACTACCGCCAATGCCCATTTTCCACCAAGTTCTCTCTTTACTGAGGCTATCGCTGCCACACATGGCGTATACAATAAGCAAAATGCCAACAATGCGGCTATACTAAGAGGTGTTAAAATAGCGAACATAGCCGCTTTCGATGGTAAAAGAACCGACAAGGTAGAAACCACACTTTCTTTTGCCATAAATCCTGTAATAAGCGCAGTAGACACTCTCCAGTCTCCAAATCCAAGTGGTTTAAACAATGGACTTATGATTCCGGCAATGCTTGCAAGCATACTATCCTGTGAATCTGATACCATCTGGAAATGAAAATCAAAATTTTGCAAAAACCAAATAGCAATCGTGGCAAGAAAAATCACAGTAAATGCTCTTTGCAAAAAGTCTTTGGCTTTTTCCCATAAAAGCTGCAATACATTTTTTACTCCAGGCATTCGATAATTTGGCAACTCCATAACAAAAGGCACAGCCTCCCCCTTAAAGATACTTCGTTTCATAAGCATTGCGGTAATAATTCCCATAATAATGCCACCCACATACAAAAGTATCATAACCAAAACACTATGTTCCGGAAAAAATGCTGATGCAAAGAACACATAAATAGGTAATTTTGCAGAACAACTCATAAATGGTGTCAGCAAAATAGTCATTTTTCGGTCACGTTCTGAAGACAATGTTCTGCTTGCCATTACTCCCGGCACAGTACATCCAAAACCTATAAGCATTGGCACAATACTTCTTCCTGATAAACCAATCTTTCGAAGCAATTTATCCATAACAAAAGCCACCCTTGCCATATATCCGCTGTCTTCCAACATAGACAGAAAGAAAAACAAGGTAATAATAATTGGCAGAAAACTAAGTACACTTCCTACACCACTAAATACACCATCAATCACAAGGGAATGCACTGCCTGATTTACATCCCACATTTGAAGTAAATAATCCACCTGTTCCGTAATCCACGTAATCCCCATTTCCAATAATTGCTGTAACCATACACCTATTACATAGAAGGTCAGCCAGAATATCAATCCCATCATCCCTATAAATGCTGGTATTGCCGTATATTTTCCTGTAAGTATTCGGTCAATCCTTTGACTCCTTACATGTTCCTTGCTTTCTTTGGGTTTCATAACCGTCTCATCACAAACCGTCTGAATAAAGCGAAAACGCATATCCGCCATTGCTGCTGCCCGATCAAGCCCTCGTTCTTTTTCCATTTGACAAATGATATGTTCCATCATTTCTTTTTCATTTTCATCCAGTTGCAATTTATCCATCATCTGCGGATCGCCCTCAGCTAACTTTGATGCCGCAAAACGAACGGAAATTCCTGCTTTTTTTCCGTGATCCTCTATCATGTGCATAATTCCATGAATGCACCTATGTACAGCACTTTCCTCATCATCCGAACTACAAAAATCAATCCGTCTTGGTTTTTCTTGATATTTCGCAACATGCAAAGCATGACTAATTAACTCATCAATTCCTTCGTTTTTTGCAGCCGAAATAGGCACAACGGGAATCCCAAGCATCTCTTCCATCTCATTGATTCGAATAGAACCACCGTTATCCCGAACTTCATCCATCATGTTTAAAGCAATTACCATAGGGATATCCAGTTCCATAAGCTGCATGGTAAGATACATATTTCTCTCAATATTTGAAGCGTCTACAATATTTATAATGCCCTTTGGTTTTTCTTGTAAAATAAATTCTCTTGTAACGATTTCCTCATTACTATAAGGTGACATGGAATAAATCCCCGGCAAATCTGTAATAAGTGTATTTCCATGCCCTTTAATCACTCCATCTTTCCTATCTACTGTAACTCCCGGAAAATTTCCCACATGCTGATTAGATCCAGTTAATCGGTTAAACAAAGTAGTCTTTCCACAGTTTTGATTTCCTACTAACGCAAACGTTATCTGTTGATTCTCTGGCAAAGGATTTCCACTTCCCTTTGGATGATACCTTCCCCCTTCTCCCAATCCAGGATGGGGAATCTCCCGTTTTTTCGCCTTTACTTTTTCCTTTTTTTCTTTATCTATAGGTTCCACTAAAATCTTCTCTGCATCTGCTAATCGTAAAGTAAGTTCATATCCATGCAACAATAATTCCATAGGATCCCCCATAGGGGCGTATTTTACTAGGGTCACTTCAACTCCGGGTACTAACCCCATATCCAAAAAATGCTGTCGCAATGCCCCTTCTCCTCCTACCGAAAGAATTCGGGCAGACTTTCCAGTTTCCAATTCCTGTAATGTCATCTCTGCACACTTCCTTTTTGCAACTAACGGTTCCTTTCCGCTACGCTATAATCTCTTGTAACATATATATTGACTTTCATGCAAACATGAATTTCATTTCCAATCTTACTTATTCTATCTTTCATTATAGCATGTTAGGAAAATGAAAAAAAGTGAGCTTTGCACACTTTTGTACAAAACTCACTTTTTGATTTAAGACAATATTCTATTTTTTCACTTTGAATTTCACTGTCTTAGTTACTACTGTTCCAGATCCATCTTTTACAGAAATCATACACTTATATGTTCCTACTTTCAAAGATTTCTTTGCTTTCCATGTGTAAGTTTTCTTCTTACCATACTTAACAGTTGCAATCTTCTTAGCACCCTTCTTAATAACAAATCTGTATTTTGCTGTTCCTGTTACAGAAGATGCTTTTGCAGTAAACTTAATCTTCTTACCACGTTTGATTGCTTTCTTGTTTGCTTTAGCAGTCAATGCTAATTTTGTTACTTTATATGTGTAAGACTTTGTAGCAAGGTTTCCTTCTGCATCTTTTGCGTTAATTGTAATTGTGTAAGTTCCCTTAGCAGTTGGTTTCCATGTTACGCTTGCTGCTGTACTATCTGTTGCAATAGCCTTAACTGTTCCGTCATTCTTCTTTGCAACAATAGAATATGTATAACTTGTCTTATAATTTGCGATTACAGGAGTAATCGTTACTTTTTTATTTACTGCAACAGAAGTTGCTGGGCTAAACTTAAGCTCTGCAGTCATTGCAGCCTGTGTTACTGCACCTGGTACATTTCCATTATCAATTGGTGCAGTTGTAGGTACTGTAGTTGGTACAGTTACTACTCCTGCTGTTGTAGCTGGTGCCTCTGTTGCTACTACATCACCTTCTACTGTATAGTTCTTAGTAACACTTACAGTATTTCCGTTCTCATCTTTTACTGCCACCTGAATGGTATGTTTACCAGATGTAGTATTCCACTGATAAGTTGCATTTTCTGAGTAACCCTGTACAAGCTCACCATCAATTGCAAACTGATACTGACAAGTTCCAGTTGTGTTCATTGGTTTTGCTTCTAATGTAAGAGCAGTTCCAGCTTCCTGTGGTGCAGATAAGTTTGCACCAAAGTTTACTACCATCTGCTCTGTAGAAGTAACTTCTACCTTAATTGGCTCAGCTGTAGGAGCTTCTGTAGCTGGTGCAACTGTTTCTTGTGGTTCCTCTGTTGCCGGTGCAACTGTTTCTTGTGGTTCCTCTGTTGCCGGTGCAACTGTTACCTCTGGAGTAGCTGTTACATCTGCCACTGGTGTTTCCTCTGCTGCTGGTGTTTCATCCACTGCCGGTGTTTCCTCTACTGCTGGTGTCTCATCTGGTTCAGCAGTCTTTGTAACATTTGGTGTTCTCGCTGGATTGATTGTTCCATTTCCAATTCTTGCAAAACTTGTTGTAACAAGATCCTCATCACTCTTCTCATAACTGTTAAATTCCTGAGACTCTGTATCTGGCAAATCTGCATTATCATTCATAGATACATCATATGGTAAACAATCCATCGCAGACATTCCCATTGTTGCTGCAATATACACACCAACACCATTGTTTTGCACGTCACTTGCACTGATTCCTAACTCGCTAAGTGGAATAGAAATTTCAAAATGGAAATCCATAGTTGCTGAGTCATGTCCAAGTGTATTAAAGTCAACCCAAGCTGCTCCGTCATTACATACGTCACCTACCACACGATCATTGTATGCTCCATATGCTTTATCAATTCCTACTACTTCTTTACTTAAAATACCTTTTCCATATCCAAGTTTTACACCTGTCGCTTGTGCACCTGTCTTAGCATTTGCCTGTGGTCCATAAATTTCAACAGGATTAAGACCTGAAGAATCACCGCCATAAACATATGGTCCATTTGCTCCATTATAAGAAGCAACAACCATTCTGTTAAAACTATTCGTAATAGATATGCGGTTATCCCATAAAGTTCCGGTTGTCTGTAAGTTACCGTTATTTCCAATTGCATCTGAATTTCCTGTATCCACTGCAATAAAGAATGGACAGTTCATATTCTCGTATAAAGTTCCCTGTGTTAATGGGTAATTGTCATTTGGTGCTACTACATCCTGCACGTTAGTCATTTCCCACATTAAATACAAGTTATTGTCATCATATGCTCCATATAGTGCATACATGTCAATTCCAACTTCATACATAGAGTTTTCACGATATACACGAGGATCGTCATTAGCTGCTCCCTGTGCAATCAACATGCTGGAATCCCAATCATCAATACTCTTATCAACAGAAATGGTCTTCTTTGTACCAATACCTACTGTGTTTGTTCCATACTGTGATGCTAAACTATCATTAGATGCTGCATTTACTTCTGCTGCATCAGCTACTACTTCAAATAAACTCTGAATTTTCTTTACTGCTGAAGTTGCAACTGTTACATTCTGGCTTTCTGCCTCTTTACCAGGGTTAAATACTTTCTTATATGTATAAGTCTGCTCGTAATCTTTGTTTCCGTCTGTTGCTGTTACTTTTAAAGTAACTTCTGTATCAGCAATCTTTCCTTCACCGATTGTTACAGTTTCACCATCAACGAAAGTCTTTGTAACACCACCATCAATTGTGTAAGTACCTTTTGTAGCGTCCTTCAAAGTAAGCGTTACATCCATAGTGTCTGTATCAAACTCACTCTGATCTGGAACACTAACTTCTACATATGGAGAAGCTACGATTGGCTCTTCTGTCACTTCTGGAGTTGGTCCTGCTGTTCCCTCTGGAGTTGGTCCTACTGTCTCCTCTGGAGTTGATGTAGCTGTACCTGGTTCTGTAAATTCAGGTGCTTTCCCAGCTTTCTTTGCGTTTGGAGAAACAGTTGCAGGAACAGATGTTGTTGTTGTAACGTCTTTTCCACCTTCTGTTACTTCACTTACGCTAGCTTTTGACTTACTGTATTCCATATATCCGCTTACAGTATAACCACCTTTGTCCTTTTGAGGATCCTGCCATGTATTATTTTCCGACTTTCCATCATTAAAGATCGCAGTATAACTTCCAGTCATACTTTCATCAGCAAATACATAATAGTCACCTTCTAAAGTCATAGCTGTTCCTGGCCACTTAGCTCCAATTGTTGTAGATCCTTCGAAGAAATATACAGATGGCGTAAAATCTACTTCTGACTTTGGAATTCTAATCTTTAATCCTGTAGTTGCTGGCTGTGCTGTTGTAGTAATTGTTTCTGTAGTTGTTACTGCAAAAGTATAGGTCTTTTCTACATCTACAGTCTTTCCATCCTTACCCTTTGCTTTTACATAAAGAGCAAACTCATCTCCAACTTCTTTTGCATCCGCACCAATTGTTACAGTTGCTTTTCCATCTTTTACTTCTGTCCAATCAGCTCCGTCATAACTGTAATATGCGTATTGTGCATCTTTTACTTCAACAGTTACATCAAATGCTTTCTCAAATTCGCTACTATCCTTAGATACGCTAATCTGTGCAGCACCTTCTTCTGGTGTTACTGTTGGCTCAACTGTTTTTTCTGGCTCTTTTGTTACTTCTGGTGTTGCAACAGGTGTTGCGTTTTTGTCATAAAGAACAACAACGCTTCTTCCCTTCACAGAACCAGATACTTTTCCGCCTGAAACTGTAAAACTTCCATTGTTTCCAGTAGCATCTTCGTATGTTCCATCTGCTAAACCAGACAATCCACTAACATCAAAGTTTCCACTGTTACTTCCAAAGTTTGCAATTACAACACCCTTTGTTCCACGTTTTACAATTGCAAGATTTCCATTAGTGCTACAGTTTTCATTTTCTCCAACCATTGCATTTTTAAAATTGTTTACTGCTGCAACTGTTGGATCTTTCCATGTTTTATCTGTGGTACTCATTCCTAATGAACCATTAACTACCATACTACCACCAGTGTAGCTTATGCTATTTGGTCTCGCGAAAAACAAAGACTGTGTATCTGCTCTTGATGCAAGGGCTGCCCAAGCTACCACAATACCTTCATTTGTCATATAATTGTAATCGCCATATGGATTGTTTGTATCAGTACCTGTCATTCCCCAATCATTCAAATAAGTATCGTGATTCTCAACCCATGTAATCAAGTTATCGCTAGAAATATTATTTGTAGAAGTTCTGTCATATGTAAAGATATCTGAAGCACTTGATAACTGTTTCTTCTGAATTCCATCCTTGAACATCCAGCCAATCTGACTCTCTGTTACCTTGATTCCTTCATTAACATAGTATTTCATAGCGCTAGCTCCGCCAGAGAACTCGAATTTATTCAAAATCTCTCCATAAATAAGAATACTATCACCATATTCTTGACGAATCTTTCCTACCGTATTTTTCCAAAAGCTATCTTGTGCATCACCTGAATCTTCAGATGTTCCAATATGTTTTGCAGTATCAAAACGGAAACCACTAGCTCCGTCAGCTAACAACTGCTTCATATAATCAAGGAAACGCGCCTGTACATCTGCATTGTTAGTATTAACATCAGCCAAACCAACATTATTATTAACCATTGCAGAACGGTCCTTATCTCCATTGTCATCTGTTCCAAATTCCTTACCAGTACCATGGAAATATGATGAATTATCTTTCCAGAAAGATGGAACTCCATCTTTCAAGGCATATCCACCACTTTTTCCCTGACTTGCAATATGGTTTGCAATAACGTCAACAATGATACTTACACCATACTCTTTTGCAGTGGCACACATTGTTTTAAATTCTTCTTCTGTACCGTATGCAGAACCAAACGCGTAATCATATGGCTGATAACTCTTCCACCAATCATTATTTGAAGTAAATCCCTCGCAAGCCTGACATGGAGACACCTGTACTACAGAATATCCCGCTTTTGCAATATCCTCAATGTTATTTGTTACCTCTGTAAACTTCCAATCCCAGGCATGTAAAATGTTACCATCGTTTACAGATGCCAAGCCGTACGCATTCGCATCTACTGATGTTGCCTCAGATGTTACTTCTACTTCTGTAGCCACATCATTTGAAGCTGTAGCAAAAATTGGTGCTGGACAAGTTCCCAAAATGGTACTTGAACTCATCAATACTGCCATCAAACTTCCCATAATTCTTCGCTTTAAATTATGCACTTTGAATTCCTCCTCTTCAAATTTCATGAATTATACTTTCACCAACTTCATTATATAACATTTTTTTATTTTTGCCTAATACAAATTTCAAATATTTTTAACATTTCCTTAACCTTTTGCCATTTCCATCTTGTAAATTCCGCACAAATAGGCAGTTTCTTTCTTTTTATTTTTTGGACAAACTATCTAATTTTAATTTTTTCACTAAAAATTTTTCACAAAATCTTTTTTTCTTTTCATATTGGGGTTTTTAAAGGATTATCATTTTTCTTGTATTTACCATTCTTTCCCTGTTTTTTTCTAGGCATTCTTTACAATTTTTATATATTTCTCCTCGTCCTTTTGTACTCTTTGTCAACACAAAAAACATTGTATTTCTCCCAGACCTCCCTTTTCCATTTTTTGCTCATTCATTGTGATTTTGCACAAATGCAAAGTTTCTTTTTATACACTTTACACATTTTTTTACGTTATTTTTTTAACCTAAATACCTTCACTTTTTGTCTTTCTTTTCAAATGTATTTTTTCTTTATATTAGCATTCTGTTTTTCTCGAACAAACCCGTAGCAGTTCAGCCAATAGGCTAAGATGTTACAGTTAATAATTGCATTCTTTTTTCAACAATAGTATAATGAACATATTAGAGAGTTGGGGGGATTAATATGGGTATAAGACCACATTCGGAAGCTGAAAAGCCTTACGATACTACTTTAGAAGATAATATATCTATGTACGACAAACTTCCATACAAAAGGAATGAAGATTTATGCAATGTTTCTACTCTTGCTTTAAACAGCGGAAATTTAGTTAAATTTTATCGTTGTACTGACACAGAGGAAGCAAAAGAAATTAAGAATCAAGATGAAGCCTTTTCCAAAATTGTATCGGAACATCTGGATGCACAAGCCAAAAGTATTTCAGAATTACATGCACATTATCCAGTTTTATTCGGTGCGCTGGAAGATAAAGAGAATTCGGACAATTCCTATGAAGAAGAATACGAAGAAGCTGGGGACGATGAAATTTCCTCCGATGACGAGGAATAAGCATAGAATACTTCTTTGTTCTGTCGGTGTGGCACAGTAACAACCAAATAGTAACTATAGAGAAAAATAGAAAGACGAGGTAATAATTTATGAAACTTTGGGGCGGTCGTTTTACAAAGGAAACGGATCAGTTAGTTCACAATTTTAACGCATCCATTGGATTTGACCAAAAATTTTACAAACAGGATATCAATGGCAGCATTGCTCACGTAACAATGTTAGCAAAACAAGGCATTTTAACAGAATCAGAAAAAACTTCTATCATAGAAGGTTTACATAGTATTGAAGAGGATATCACAAACGGTACCCTTGTCATTGACGGTACTCACGAAGATATTCACAGTTTTGTAGAGGCTCACTTAATTGAACGTGTTGGCGATGTGGGTAAGAAACTTCATACAGGTCGCAGCCGTAATGATCAGGTAGCATTAGACATGAAATTATATACCAGAGACGAAGTATTAGCAGTAGATGAATTGCTGAAAAAATTACTGGAAGAAATTCATGACATCATGAAAGAGCATTTAGATACTTATATGCCTGGATTTACCCATTTACAGAAAGCACAGCCAATTACGCTTGCTCACCACATGGGCGCTTATTTTGAAATGTTCAAAAGAGACCGTTCCCGCTTAAGTGATATTTATAAGCGAATGAATTACTCACCAATTGGTTCTGGGGCTTTAGCAGGTACTACTTATCCATTGGATCGTGCTTACACAGCAGAGTTGTTAGGTTTTGATGGACCAACCTTAAACAGTATGGATTCCGTGGCAGACAGAGATTATCTCATTGAATTTTTATCAGCTATGTCTACAATTATGATGCACTTAAGCCGTTTTTGTGAAGAAATTATTATTTGGAATTCCAATGAATATCAATTTGTAGAGATTGATGACGGATACAGTACCGGAAGTAGTATTATGCCACAGAAAAAAAATCCAGATATTGCAGAGTTAGTACGTGGAAAGACTGGTCGTGTTTACGGTGCATTGGTATCTCTTCTCACAACTATGAAAAGCCTTCCTTTGGCATACAACAAAGATATGCAGGAAGACAAAGAGCTTACCTTCGATGCCATTGATACCGTAAAAGGATGTATTGCATTGTTCACAGGTATGATAGCTACTATGGAGTTTAAGAAAGACAACATGGATAAGAGTGCAAGAAATGGTTTTACTAACGCTACCGATGCTGCTGACTATTTGGTAAATCACGGTGTTCCATTCCGCGATGCACATGGTATTGTAGGACAACTTGTTTTGTTCTGTATTGATAAAAATATTGCTCTGGATGACATGACATTAGAAGAGTATAAAGCTATCAGTCCTGTATTTGAAGAGGATATCTATGATGCCATCAGCATGGAGACCTGTGTAAAGAAGCGTAACACAATCGGCGCACCAGGACAGGAAGCTATGAAGAAAGTAATTGAATTAAATGAGGCATATTTAGCAGAATAAGAAAAAAGAGAAATACGCAAAGCGTATTTCTCTTTTTTTGCTTATGTAAATTTTTTTAACGAATGGCACTATAGCTTTGCCCCTGCAATAATTCTGCTTTTTTATATGTAGCCAACTCACTGACTGTCACAAGCTGATATCCTCGGTTAATCAATTCAGGTATCAAACGTTCTGCTGCACTTGCTGTGGTATCATAAATGTCATGCATTAATATAATGTCACCATCTTTTACTGAATTTAGCACAGCATACACAGTAGAATCTGCATTTCTAGTCTGCCAATCTCTCGTATCTATAGACCAAAGAATTAATGGTGTATCTATAGTGGCTTTCACTGTATCATTATAGGCTCCATAAGGAGGACGGGTCAACACCGGGTCACTTCCGATAATTTTTTTAATGGCATTTTTCGTAGCATCTGACTCCCATTTTATATCAATTGCTGATAATGCTGACAATTGTTTATGATTATATGTATGAGATGCAATTTCATTGCCATATTCAAAAGAACTTTTCACCAAACTCTGCGCTGCAACATCTCCCAATTTGCACCCTAGCACAAAAAAAGTAGCTCTCGCATCATATTTTCTTAACTGGGTTACAATTCTACTTGTATAGTTGTATGATGGCCCATCATCAAATGTAAGGGCTATCATAGGCTTGCTTGGATCAATGACTCTTATAACAATGCTTTGTTTTACTTTTGAACCATCCACTGCCTTTGCAGTAAAGGTAACGCTTTTTCCGGCACCTGCTTTATTAGGATGTATTACCCCTTTCTTAGATATGGTTGCATACTTTTTGTTACTACTTGACCAAGTAACTTTTCCATTAGAAGCGTTTTTCGGAGAATAGGTCACCGCTAAACGTAATCTCTGCTTTACAAACACATAATTTTGATTCGCAAAAATAGTGAGTTTTTTTACACTTCGCTGCCCTTTTATCACATAAGAAAGGCACTTTGTATAGGTTTGTTCATTTCTTGTATAGGTAATCTTTGCTGTCACTGTAACTTTTTTTCCTGCGCCTTTCTTTTTCAAAGTTACCTTTCCCTTTTGAGTAATAGATGCGTATTTTTTATTGCTGACACTCCAGCGGATTTTATCATAGGTTCCTGTAATCCAAAGGCTATTTTTCACACTCTCTTTGGGATATAATTTTATGGTCTTTTTATCAAATGCGGCCTCAAGCTCTGTGCTTTCTTCTGGTGTAGTTGTTGCAGAAATACCACTATCTGTTGCCACCACAACTGGTTCTTCAATTTCACTAGCTAAACTTCCTCTTCCTTTTGCTGCCCAAATACCAAAGAATACACACAACAACATTACGCTAACATAACATATCCTTCTCTTTTTCATTTCATTTCTCCCCTTTTAGTCTTTCTTTCCCCGAAGGGTTCCATGTTTATGTTAGTTTTTTTCCAATCTTTTGTCAATGCAAAAAGTACAATCCATACTTTCAGTTACCCTTTTATTTCTAATTGAGGACGTAACATAGATACATGTCTCAAAAAACCATCTGAATCATTTTCTCGCACAAATGAAATTTTTTGCACACATTTTTGATTATTTTTTTTCTCATACTTATGTACATAAGAAACCACAATTCCATTGCTTCTAGCTGCACTTACTGTAACTTGATCCATATCCTCTAACCGCATAATGGTTACATTGTTAAAACAACCACTTTTCTCATTGTAATGTACTGCAAAATGCTTTGTAAAAAGAACTTTTCCAGAATTCTTTTTTAATTGAAGCATACTGGAAGGTTTTTGATTTAACTCTTCCAAAAAACATCCTTTTAACTGATCCGTTTTAAGACTCTTATTCATAATTTTATTCAATACTTTTTCTGGCTTTTTCCATGCGGCTATGCCAATTGCTGTCCAGAAACATCCAGCAACAATAGCACCAAAAACAGATGCCTCTCCCTGTAATTTCTCTAACTCACCCTCTATATAAAACAGATATACAAAAATTCCCATAATAGAAAACTCAAAAATCCCAAGTCCTACCATCATTTTCAAAAAACGTTTCCTTGACTTTCTTATACTGTCTAAAATTTCTTTTCCATAAAGGGTATTTGATATACTCATTTTTTTCTTCCTTTCTTTTCCATTGTTTAATCCAACATACTACTCTGAAAATGCAGGTTCTAATTTTTCTCTATTGCTTTTGCATTTTTAAATAGTATAACAAATTCTTTCCAGCCAAACGAAAAAACAACAAAAAATACTGTGAAAATGTAAAAAATAAAATAATTTTTACTTGTAAATAAGGGTGAGCTGCACAACTGTACAACTCACCCTTATTCTCAACAATGGACAAATATATAAATCCCTTATTCACTCGGATGTAAAACTTAATTAAACCTCGAATAATAAATCTGCGTAGCTAGGTACTGGCCAATATTCTTTTCCAACGATTGGCTCTAATTCATCAATTGGCGCTCTAAGTGCATCCATATCTGCCTTAACTACATCTTTAAAGAAGTTAGCCTGCTCTTCCACATCTGCCTTAGCAGCTCCCTCAGCAATAGACGCCTTTAATTTAGCCTGTGCCTTTTGAGCTTGTGCCAACAAATCAGAGGCTTTCTTTAACAACTCTGTCTGAACTTCCACATTTATGCCATCACAAGCTGCCTTAATCTCATTGATAGAAGCTGCAAGGTCTGTTACATAAGCAATGATTGCAGGAATAAACTTCTTACCAGCCATATCTACCATAGTCTTAGCCTCAATGTTAATTGCCTTTGCGTATGTCTCATAGTTAATCTCTGCACGAGCTTCCAACTCTACGCGGTTCATAACACCTAACTTCTCAAACATAGTAACTGTCTTATCTGATACTATTTCAGGCACAGCATCTACCATAGTCTTCATATTTGGAAGACCTCTCTTCTCAGCTTCTGCTACCCATCCTTCTGAGTATCCGTTACCATTAAAGATAACTCTCTGATGATCGGTCAATGTCTTCTTAATCAAATCATGGCATGCGTCTTTTACATCGCTTGCTTTCTCTAACTGATCTGCAAAGTCTGACAATACATCTGCAACAATAGTATTTAAAATAGTGTTTGGTCCAGCAACAGATAAAGATGATGCAACCATACGGAACTCAAACTTATTACCTGTAAATGCAAATGGGGATGTTCTATTTCTATCTGTAGCATCTTTCATAAAGTCAGGCAATGTACTTACACCAGTATGTAATTTCTCACCTTTCTTAGAACTTGTAGCCTCGCCAGTTGAGATTAACTGATTTACCACATCCTCCAACTGCTCTCCTAAGAAAATAGAAATAATTGCAGGAGGTGCCTCATTTGCTCCTAATCTGTGATCATTTCCTGGATTTGATGCAGAGAGACGAAGCAATCCAGCATTTTCATCTACAGCGCGTACTACTGCTGCAAGGAACAATAAGAACTGCATATTCTCATGTGGAGTCTTACCTGGATCTAATAAGTTTTGTCCGTCATCTGTTACCAATGACCAGTTATCATGCTTACCGGAACCATTTACACCTGCGAATGGTTTCTCATGAAGAAGACACTCCATACCATGACGCTTTGCCACTTTCTTCATTGTCTCCATAATTAGCTGGTTGTGGTCTGTTGCAATATTAGCAGTTCCATAAATTGGTGCTAATTCATGCTGTGCTGGAGCAACTTCATTATGCTGTGTTTTTGCAAGAATACCAAGTCTCCACAACTCTGTATTCAACTCTTTCATATAACCAGCAATTCTTTCTTTTAAAGTACCAAAATAGTGATCGTCTAACTCCTGTCCTTTTGGAGGCATTGCTCCAAACAAAGTACGACCTGTAAAAATCAAATCCTCACGCTGCAAATATTTCTCTCTGTCTACCAAAAAGTATTCCTGCTCTGCTCCTACAGAACAACTTACTTCCTTAACAGTATCATTTCCTAAACATCTAAGTACACGAACTGCCTGGTTACTAATTGCCTCCATAGAACGTAGCAATGGTGTCTTCTTATCTAAGGCCTCACCTGTATATGAACAGAATGCAGTTGGAATACAAAGGATTACACCTGCTGCATCTTCTTTTAAGAAAGCTGGTGATGTACAATCCCATGCAGTATAACCTCTTGCCTCACAAGTATCACGAATTCCACCGTTAGGGAAGGAAGAAGCATCTGGCTCACCTTTTACTAATTCTTTTCCAGAGAACTCTAACATAATTCCACCTTCACCTGCAGGCTGAATAAAGGAATCATGCTTTTCTGCTGTAATACCTGTCATTGGCTGGAACCAATGTGTATAATGTGTTGCACCTCTCTCTAATGCCCACTCTTTCATTGCATGAGCTACTGCATTAGCAACTTCCATGTCAAGATCCTGTCCCTCAGCCATAATTTTCTTTAACTTCTTATAAATTGGCTTTGGTAAACGCTCTCTCATTACACTGTCATTAAATACGTCTTTTGCGAAAACATCTTCAATTACATTCTGTCCCATAAATATTCTACATCCTTTCTTTTTATCGTAACCTCTCCTTGAAGTATACGTTATCTTTCTTTTTCTGTCAATTTCATTCGACTCATGAATCGATTTATTTTTTCAACTATGATACTGACAAGTTCATATTTCATAACTGTTTATTCAAATGTCAGCACATAAAACTTTTTGCATTGTTAGAAAAACTTTCCCAATAATGCAAAAAAGCGTCCTCAAATAAATATTTGAGAACGCCTTTGTTCTTACGATTTCTTCGTCACCATTAAGATACCACAAATTTTTCTTTTTGGCAACCCCTTTTTATTTTTTTATTTCAGTTGCATCATTATTTCCCACCAAACTTACATCCATGCGGTCATATGGTATAGAAATATTTTTCTCATCAAAGGTAATTTTTATTTTCTCCTGTAAGTCCCATTTTACTGCCCAATAGTTTTCAGATTTTGTCCATACTCGCATCCCCATGGTAATAGCACTAGAATCAAAACTATCTACAAAAATAGAAATTTCCTCATCTTTTAAAACGAATTCATGACTTTTGGCAACTTCTTCTAACACCGATTTTACATATCGAATGTCTGATTCGTAGTCAACTCCCACCGTAATATCCACTCGTCTAGTTTCCTGATGGGTTACATTTATAATGTTTGCACCAGAAAGGCTTCCGTTTGGAAGTACAATTTTTCGATTATCCGGAGTAAGAAGTGTCGTGTAAATAATATCTATTTTTTTTACCACTCCTTCATTGCCAAGGGCAATAATATAATCGCCCACCAGAAATGGTTTCGACAATAATAATAAAATTCCTCCTGCAAAATTAGCTAAACTATCTTGAAAAGATAAACTCAGTGCAAGACCTCCGGAACCAAGCACAGCTACAATAGCCCCTGTACCAAAGTTCAAATAGCTGGCACACACTGCAATGAGTATTACTATTCCTGCTCCATTTGCAAGAGAACAAAGAAAATGAATGGTACCTTCTTCCATATTACTCTTACCTAAGGACTTCTTTAATATCTTTACTACTTTTTTTATGATTACTTTTCCAACAAGAAAAATAAGAAGAGCAATCGCCAATTTAATTACTACCGGAAGCAGTACATCTACAGCATAATCTTTTACCCAACTAATCATATTCCCCATCCAGCTTACTGTATCTTGTACTGTTTCAATCTCCGCCGGCGGCATAGTTCCATCGGCAGTCAAATCCAACCCATTGTCTGCTTCTCCATATAATAAAGTTGTCCCACCATTCCATATACAATTTACCATTCCAATTGCATGTCTCCACATACTGCTTTCTTTCTCCCTTCGTGTCTAAATTTCCAGAACCAAGTGGACAAGTCTAGTCTCACAAAATTCTATTTTTTATCAGATATTTCTATAATGCCATTTGATGCTTCTTTTTTTTCTGTATCCTTTTCTACGTCTGGACTATCTTTTTTGGCAGATAACGTTTCTTTTGACGGTTCTTTTACACTTGTTCCTAACTGGACTTCTTCTCTTTGTTCTGCCACTTTCTTTGCCAACTCTTTCTCCACTGTATTCACAGTTTCCGCGCTGTCTTTCTCATTAGCCTTTTTTTCTTTTTGTGCTTTCTTTTCTTCCACCTGCTTTAAGCTAACCTTTTTTGCCTTTGTTTTTCGTTCCTCTGGCTTTGCAGGTTTTTTCACAGGCTTTTTCTCTTCCTTTGTTGTGCTTTTCTTGGTAGTTGTTTTTTTCACTGTAGTCTTTGGTGTTTCTTTCTTATCTAACAATGGTGTACAACGAAATACTGCAATTCCAAGAGGCGGAACGGTAATAGAAATGGACTGTTCTCTCTCATCCCATTCCGCAGCCTTTGACTGCTTCACTCTTGAATTTACATGACCCTCACCACCAAATTCCTCTCTATCACTGTTAAAGGTTTCTTTGTATTTTCCCTTAAATGGCACACCCACTTTAAAGTCTTCATATACCACTGGCGTAAAATTGCAAACAACCAAAAGTGTATCTTCCTCATTGCCATTCTTTCGCAAATAAGAAACCACACTTCGCTCTGCATCCATACAATTGATCCACTCAAATCCTTCCGGATCTGAATCCATCTCATACAATGCCGGATAATCTAAATAAAGTTGGTTTAAAGATTTTACATAGTGCTGCATCTTCTGGTGCATTGGATATTCGTCTACCAAATTCCACTGGAGACTCTCTTTCTCATTCCACTCATCAAACTGTCCAAATTCCTGCCCCATAAATAACAGCTTTTTCCCAGGATGTGTCATAAAAAATCCATAGGCAGCACGTAGATTTGCAAACTTTTGCTCATAAGTTCCATACATCTTTCCAATCATAGAACCTTTTCCATGAGTTACTTCATCATGGGAAAATACCAGCATAAAGTTCTCTGTATACTGATATAACATTCCAAAGGTCAACGCATTATGATTTCCCTTTCGAAACAGTGGGTCTAATGTCATATATCCAAGAAAATCATTCATCCATCCCATGTTCCACTTAAAATCAAAACCAAGTCCATTTTGGTCTGCATCTCCAGTTACCATCGGCCATGCAGTGGATTCCTCTGCAATCATAAGAACTCCTTTATGGTTCTTAGTCACAAGGGTATTTAAGGCTTTTAAAAGCTGTTCCACTTCTAAGTTCTCATTGCCACCATAAATATTAGGCAGCCACTCCCCATCTCTTTTTCCATAATCTAAGTATAGCATAGATGCCACTGCATCCATTCGAAGTCCATCCGCATGAAATGTTTCAATCCAGAATAAGGCATTGGCAATAAGAAAATTATTTACCTGTGGTTTTCCAAAATCAAAAATCAAAGTTCCCCAATCTGGATGTGTTCCTCTTCTTGGGTCTGGATTTTCATACAAACAAGTACCATCAAAGTTTGCCAACCCAAAGTTGTCTCTAGGAAAATGCGCAGGAACCCAATCCAAAATCACACCGATCCCCTGTTTGTGCATATAGTCCACAAAATACATGAAATCCTGTGGAGTTCCATAACGAGAAGTTACTGCAAAATATCCTGTTACCTGATATCCCCAAGATTCATCTAATGGATGTTCCATCACTGGCATAAGTTCCACATGGGTATAATTCATCTTCTTCACATATTTTGCAAGAATCGGTGCAATTTCACGATAATTATAAAATCCATCGGAATCTTCCTCTGTAACTTCTTTCTTCATCCAAGAACCAAGATGCACCTCATAAGTATTAATTGGCTCCTTCAAATACTCTTTCTTTGTTCTATCCAAAATCCAATTTTTATCATTCCATGAAAAATCAGACAAATCTGTCACTATACTGGCATTGTTTGGTCTCATTTCACAAGCATTTCCATATGGATCACTCTTTAAGAATGTAATGTCACCCCGAAGTTTTATCTCATATTTATAAATACATCCTGCCCCTACACCGGGAATAAACAATTCAAAAATTCCGGACGCATCCAATCGACGCATTTGATGTGCGCGACCATCCCATTTATTAAAATCACCAACTACACTAACGCGAAACGCATTAGGAGCCCATACTGCAAAAGCAGTTCCTTTTACCCCGTTGATTTCTGTCACATGCGCTCCTAGCTTTTTATATATTTCATAATGGATTCCGTTTATAAAACGAGTTTCATCTTTGGCATCAATGGTAGACTCAAAGGAATAAGGGTCTGGATATTCTTGTCTTTCTCCATTTTTGTTTTCTACTATGTATACGTATTTGGGAACTCTTTTCCCTGTAAGAAGGGTTGCAAAAAATCCTGCCTCATCCTCTAAAAACATCTCAGTTTCTTTTCCTGTCTGGGTATTTTTTACCCAAACTTTCTCTGCCTCTGGTAAAAATGTCTGAACTAAAATTCCGTCTTTCACCGGATGTGCGCCAAGAAAATCATGAGGTGCGTCTTCCTCCGAATAAACAACCGCCTCTATTCTTGCCCAATCCATTAAATCATACACTCTGTCCTCTAATGACTTCATTTCTTTCTAAACCTCCCCAATTATTTTAACTTCTAAAACATTCGAATTCCTTCCTATCTATCGGGCTTCATTCTCCTGTTTCCCACTATATATTTTATAATGATACTACGAATTCCTCCGCCTTCGGCTCTCGTAATTCTACAAATATTCGAATTCCGCCCTATCGGGCTACATTCTCATATTTGTTCGGTCCCCAAATACACCCAAATAGATGCACGCATCTATTTGGGTGTATTTTTGTCCCTTGTATCATTATATCATTATTCAGTCTTTTTTCCTATGGAAATTTTTTTGCATTACCAAAGAAATATGCTATAATTATTATGGAAAATATTTACAATACTTTTATGATTTCTATTACTAAAGGGGGAGCCTCATGTTTGAAAAAGAATTTATCACTCACAAAATCCTTTTATTTATTGCTTTGGTTTTCATTCTTTGTTTTTCCTATGATAAATATGTATCCGAAAAGAATGGTATTTCCAGTGAGGAAGGCACCATTTATGCCATTTCAAACACAAGTGAATCCCTTGCAGACAGTCCTTATAACAGTTCCAAATATAACGCAGAACAGATACAACAAGGCATTATCGATCAACCCTTGTTTGTATCTATTCCTTCTATTTTTTCCTATATAAATGAAATTGCAAAACAGCCGGAAGATAACTCCATTTTAACAACAACTTCCGACTATGATTACAACAATAAAACTTGGATAGAAAGTTCCTACTACACCAATTTATTGTCCGTTACAAAGGACAACCAATTTCAATATGACCGTGTACTAGAAAACTGTATACTAAGCCAGCGAGCACCACTTTATTATGATTTACTGCACACAGTAAGTTCTATTTTTGGTGGCTTTCATTTATACCGCCTTGGTTTTTTCATTAATATTGTTTTTCTGTTTGCTACCGCATTCTGTTTACTTACTATGGGAAAGAAATATTTTCATTCCTCTTTTGCAGGACTTGCAGCAGCACTTATGTATTCCCTAAGCCTTGGATGCTTTTCTTCCATGGTGTGTGCTACCCCTTATATTATGGTTAGCTTTTTTCTTGTATTAACCACACGGATTCACCTTTCCATCCTTCGTAAAAACACTACACCAATCTATTTGTATCAGGCAATTGCACTGGTAAATGTGATTGGAAATTTAACGGATTATAGTTATGTTTTATTTGCGATACTATTATGCCTGTGTTTTTCAGTTGCACTGGCACTACTTGGCCGTCCAAAGGAAATTCTTTACTACATTGCTTTCCAACTGGTATCTGCACTTGTGACGGTATTAATTTATCCAGCAGCTATTTTACACATTTCTACCATTGTTATTGAAGGATTTCAACAATTTCTCTACGATTTTCAATTGGAAGAATTCCAGACAAGCTGCATGGCAAACTTAACAATTGTGGGCAACCAGCTTTTTAAGCATACTGGAATTTTAATGTTTTTTGTATTGCTGTTACTTGTGGTGTTTGCTATTTTCCTAAAACGAGACACGTTCTTTAGCCATTTGTCTCATTTTTTCGAACGTATGTCTACAGGAGATGTGGCAGATTTGTTGATTCCTGCTATTATATTTTTCTATTTCATAGGAATCACTTTTTTCCATCTTGACGATAACTATTTTATATTGACTACTTTACTACCACTTTTATCACTTATTATATCATACGTCACTTATCGTCTTTGCAACGCTACCATTCACTCAGAGTTTAACAGTGGTGTACTTGGAATCACACTTACCTGTATGCTTTGTATGATTACCATTACTACAAGCACTCCACAGTATTTATACGCAGATACTATTGACAAGACAAGCTTTGCAGCTTCCCATTCGGAGGAATACTGTATTTTCCTAAGTTCCGACACCCTAAAAGCATCGGATCACATTTTAGAGCTTGAACAATACAAACATTCCTTGTTTTTGTCCAGAAACCGCTTAAAATCCTTAAAAAAAGATGATACGTTCTTATCTCAGGACAGTGTGATCGTGTATTTATCTACTGGTGATTATGTGGATTCGGTTATTGACAAAATTGCAAAGTTTGGTAAATTTAAAATAGTACAACAATTGACCGATTATACAGACGAAAATTCCAATCATGTCTATATTTATCAATTAAAAAGAAAGGTCTGACTCCCATGTATACATCAAAAGATACCTTACTTTCTTTAGAACAAGTATGTGAAAAACTTCACATTTCCAAAGCTACTGGACGAAACTGGATTCGTCTGCATAAACTTCCTGTGGATTCTTGGATAGAAAAGAAACCGTTCTTTTCTAGTACCAAAATTTCCAAGTTGGAACAGGACTTATGGGACGGATCTAATGAATTGCTAAAATCCAGACGAAACAAAGGCTTTCGTTCCGGTACTTCCCTATATCAAAAATACCAGACAAGCAAAGAGGCTGAAGCAGAAATTGAAGCTACTCTTTTTTGGTACAGACAGGCAATGGAGAAAAAGGCTGATGCCGCTTTTTCACACACACTGCTCTGTGCCTGTCTTTTGGAATGTTCTATACAACTTTACGAGAAAAAAGAGCATTTGGTAAGCAAAGATGCCTCTGGACTACTTTCCAATTACTTGGAGCATCCGGAAAATTTCCAATTACCTGCTGCCTTTCCATTTTCTTTTTTGGAACCAAAAAAGGCTTTGCTTTCATGCACCAAACAGTTTCCAGACCTTTTTTCTGTGTGTTACCATTACCGAAAAGAAGAAGATCTACTTGGACTGTTATACCAGTCGATTCGAGCATTGCAAGAACGAAAAAAAACTGGTGCCTATTATACCCCTGCGACCATTACGGAAAAAACTACAAAAGATTTGTATCCTCTCGTTTCCAAAAATGGTACTTTTCTTGATCCAAGCTGTGGTACTGGAAGTTTTCTTCTTTCTCTTGTTAAGCAGATTCCAATCTCCCAACTTTACGGCTGTGATATTGATGCTATTAGCGTTGCTATCACCCGATTTAATCTTTCCCTTGCCACAGATAGCAAGGATGATGAACTACTTTTGTCCCACATTACGGTATCTGACTTTTTACTAGATACTCTTCCAGTTTCCCAATATGACTGTATTGTAGGAAATCCACCATGGGGAACTGCCTTTACGAAAGAGGAGGAAACAAAACTATCCAATATGTATACTTGTACAAAGGTTGGCAGACCAGAATCCTATGTACTGTTTATGGAACGTGCCTTGTCTTTGCTTTCGCCCAAAGGAATTCTTTGTTTTGTTCTTCCAGAAGCGTTTTTGCAGGCAAAAAAGCATACCAGTATTCGCAAGCTAGTATGCAGACAGTGTACACTTTTATCTTTGGAATATCTGGGAAATGCTTTTTTTGGAGTGCAATGTCCCTCTGTCATTTTTACCATAAAAAGACTGGAACAGGAAGGGGAAGAGGGGGTTCTCAACTGTGTTTCTGCTCGCATTCAGACAGAACACACCCAGTTTACCATTGAAACCAAACGGACAATCACTTGTGACAATTTTTCCATTCGCACAGATGATAAGGCTTACCAAATTTTGCAAAAAATAGAGCAAGTGCCAAATCATACTACCCTTTTGGGACAAGCAGAATTCGCACTTGGCATTGTAACGGGAAATAATAAAACCATGCTCTCTGACACAAAAGAAAAAGGCATGGAGCCTATTTTATCAGGCAAAGAAATTCTTCCTTACGAAATTCTTCCTGCAAAAAAATATACCGTTTTTTCAAAGGAACAATTTCAACAATCCGCTCCTCTTTCGCTCTATCATGCACCACAAAAATTCGTATACCGCTTTATCGCTAAGCATCCGGTAGTGGCACTGGATAAGGACGGCTATTTGACGCTAAACAGTTGTAATTTTTTCATTCCTCATATTCCAGAGGTAGATATGCACTATCTGTTAGCAGTGCTAAATAGCAGCGTGATTCGCTTTTATTATGAAAATACGTTTCACTCCTTAAAAGTTCTTCGCTCCCATTTGGAGCAGCTTCCTATCCCTGTGCCTGCTGCCAACATTCAGAAAAGCATTGGAGCATTGGTGAGACATGCGGAACAAACTACAGATAAAGAGAAAAAAGAGTTACTTTTAAAAGAAATAGATAGCCACATGCAAGCTCTCTATGGACTTACCAAAAAGGAATGTCATATGTTAAAACTTTAAAAAGGACATATGCTATCACGCATATGTCCTTTTTCATACTCTCTATTTTTCAATTCTTATGTTACTCAATGTGTAATAAAGTAATATTTAGGTATTGCAATATATAAAATTTTTCTGTTATGACTGTAATTCTTTCACAAACATACCACCTCTAAATCCAGTTTCACTGGTCAACAAAAGAAGGTAACGCTCTTTCATGCCTGCTGGCACCCAAAATACAATAGTTCTCTCATTCCCCATACCAGCAAACGCATCCTCTTCTATCGTAGTTACAGTAGCTGGAAGTACAATATCTGTCACTTTTTCACATCCACAAAAAGCATTTTCTCCAATAATAGCTGTACCACTGGAAACTGTCACTGTCCCCTGTTTTCCTTCTGCACATATTAATAATTCCGACTGTTTCTTGTTATACAGAACTCCTCCTACTGAACTGTAATATGAATTTTTCTCTGACACATAAATATCCTTCAAATATCTAGCTTCCGCTAAAAACTGAACATTCCCACCATTATAATAATCTCTTCCTAATGTGATGCTTTCGATTTTAGAGTATCCATCAAAACAACTTGGCTCATAGTCCGTTACATCATCTGCCAATACAATATGTTTTAATTTATCACAATAATTAAAAGCATCCGTCGCTATTACGTTTACCCCTTCTGGTATTGTATATGTCTCATTATCTGGTATAACACAAGCAATTAACTTTTTCTTCTTTTTAGAAAAAAGTGCCCCTTCTTTAAACATATAGTATTTATTTTTTTTGTGTATCTTCACAGTTTTCAAACTATTACATCCTTTAAAACAATCTCCATTTAATTTTTTCACATTTTTCCCAATGACAATGGTTTCAAGCTTATCGCAATCTTTAAATGTATCTTCTAGCCAGTTTCCACCTATTTTGGTAACTTTATCACTTACCGTAGCCGTTCCCATTTTTCCTCTTGGACACAAATATAATGTCTTTCCATTCTTGGAATATAATAAACCATTTTTTGAAGCGTATTTTTTATTTTTACTGCTTACTTCAAATTTTTGTATCTTTTTGTTTATAATGGCTTGATAATTCAGACTTGTAACACCATTATAAATATGGCAAGTAGTATCTGATATAAAACATCCTAATATCAATTTTGTCTGCTTTTTATTCAACAACATATTTCCACGCATGGAAAAATGTTTATTTGATTTATGTACTTTTATCTCTTTTAGACTATCGCATCCAAGAAATGCACTAGCGTCTATGATTTCCATAGACTTTCCAACATAAAAATTTGCTAAATTCTCACAAGACTTGAATGCACCAGTTTCGATTTTCTCTATTTTATCTGTCCAATTAATCTCTTTTAATGCTGTACATCCGCAAAAAGCACACCAACCTATATCCTTTACCTTTTTTCCAAATTTTACTTCTTTTAACGCTTTACACTCTATGAAAGCATAATCCCCTATATTGGTAATTTCATTACCTATTACGATATTTTCCATCTCAGCTTCGATTATTTTTTTATTAGGGCTATCACTCAAAAAATTGTAGTAATATACCTCATCCTCTATGTCGCTACCTTCATAACCATCGTACATTTGTCCAGTTCCACTAATGGTCAATGTCTTTGTTGTTTGATTATATGTATAAGTGGCATTTTCTCCGCACTTTCCTGACTCTAAAACATCTGTAGTCTCTGCCTGTGCTATAATATTAGTCTCTATGAATCCTCCTATCTCACTTACTGCTGGTATACAATTTGCTACCAGACATGCACTCAACATTCCTGCTGTTATCTTCTTCCATTTTTTCACAAATTTTCCTCTCCTTTTGTTTTCTATAAGCAATACCTTTTATTTTTTTAAAAATAGACAAGAAAAATGCACGCAGAACTTCTTGTTCTACGTGCATTTTGTTTTCTCTTATTGTTCTCTTAATTTAAAGAAATCTACCATTTCCTTTAATGAAGTTGCCTGTGCGGAAAGCTCTTCACTTACTGCTGAAGTTTCTTCTGAAGCAGCAGAGTTACTTTCTACTACTGTAGAGATTTGTTCAATTCCATGCTCAATCTCTTTTAACATATTTGCCTGTTCGCTAGAAGAACCTGCAATAGCAGATGCTGTTTCTGCAAACTCTTCCATACTAGCAAGAATATCTCCAATGGCTTCTCTAGTTGTTTCTGCAATTTGATTTCCTCTATTGATTTCTTCCAATGCTTTTCCAATCAGTTCTTTTGTCATAACTGCAGAACCAGCACTATCGTTAGCTAATTTTCCAATTTGGTCCGCAACAACCGCAAATCCTTTTCCAGCTTCACCTGCTCTAGCAGCCTCAATAGAAGCATTTAGAGATAACAAGTTTGTCTGAGATGCAATATCTTCAATCGTAACAATAATATTTTCGATTTCTTTTGAAGTCTGCATGATACGTTCCATAGCTCCAGTTAATTCGTTCATGCTCTCTCTACCCTTCATTGCATTTTCTGCTGAAGCCTTTGTACTCTTTGCAGCCTCTGTTGCACTTTCTGCACTATCCTCAGAAATGCTTGTAACATTTTCTACCGTTGCTGTTAATTCCTCAATGGCTGCTGCCTGATCGGTTGCACCTTCTGCCAAATCCTGCGCACTCTCTGCCAATTGTCCTGAACCAGCCATTACCTGCTCAGATGCTTCACTAATCTGTCTCAAAGTACCATCTAACTGACGATTCAATTTACGAAGACCACCTAACAATGCAAAGAACTGACCTTCATATCTCTCCTCAATTTTGGTATGTACATCAAAGTTACCATTCGCCATTTCATCCAGTAATTCACCCATTTCTGTAATAATGGCTTTCAAGGTATCTGCCATAGCCTTACTTGCCTGTAATGTACTGTAAATCTCATCTTTTCTCTCAACCTCTGGAAATGGACTATCCAAATCTCCATGAGAGAAAGAGTCCATACGCTGACTTAATGCTTTCAATGGCTTTTGAATACCATCTGCTATCTTTTGTGCAATTCGTGTAGCTATTGCTGCTGCTCCAGCAACAATTACAATCATAACAATTACCATTACAATTTTTAGCACATTCATCATACTATATGTCTCGTCACCTTTGGTAACATTCACATTCATCAAATCAAGCAACGCATTGTAAACTTCTTCATATGCTGGTGCCAATTCCTCGAAGGCTCTCCTTTGTGCATCTATACTTGCCGCACTATCTGTTACTGCCCCCTCTTTTATAATATCGTCACTTAATGCCCAATAATCTTCTAATGCACTCTGAATATTATCATAAGCCTCCTGGCCCGCATCTGTTACAATAGAAGCCTCCACATCTACCATATATTCTGCAAATGCTTCTTTCTTTGTTTCATAAACAACTACCAACTCATCAATCTCTTCCTGTTCTTCATATCCGATTGCTGCCCGAAGAGAACTTCTTGCTTCTGAAAATGCAGCCATAGATTTTCCTACATCCCCTTGAGAAAATCCATAGTATTTCAGTGCATGTTCATATCGAGATGACATGAAAAGTAAAGCTATAATGGCTACGACTGCTGCTAAAGATAAGAAAACTATAACTTTTGTAAATGACTGTGTTAATTGCTCCCGTATTCCTAAATCTTTTATTTCTTTTCTTTTTTCTTTTTTCATAACCCCATTCTCCCTTCTTACATAATTTTATTGTGTTTCTATTCTATTTTACCATATTCCTCCTTTTAAGCAATTACATTTCTGTGATATATGCACATTTTATATTAATTTTTTATTAACTTTTTATACATTTTCCACTATTTTCCTCATTCCTCACATAAATAATGAGTAAGCTGACTCTTACTCGATTCACTTGCGAACATTCCGCACTATATACTCCCTGTTCTTACACCAGGCAAATACAATTTCATGCAAGCATGGTTGTACTTGCTTGGCTTTTGCAATAAAAAATCATTGTAGAATTTTCATCTACAATGATTTCTTTTCCTTCAATCATGCCCCGTAAAAACTTCTTACCACATTTTCGTATCGCATATTTTCATTGATATAATACTTCTTATTCTCTTAAACGTGCAATTACTTTTGCACATTTTCCCCTGTACCAACTTACTAATGGTCCGGTAAAAAAGGCTACTACAATAGTTATTGCTCCAAAAGTACCTCCAATCAAATAGCCAACTATCATACAAAGCACATCTGCCACTACACGCATCCACCGAAATGGCAGTTTTCCTTTTGATAATTTTTCCAGCACCAAACCTACCGCATCATAGGGCGAAACTCCCATATCACACGCCATATAAAGTCCAATTCCAAAACAAAATACAACTATTCCAAGCAAAACAAGTAGAATACGAACTACCAACTGTTCCTGTAACCCTTCTACCGTAATTCCAAACAAACTCCAAAGCCAAATAAAAAAGTCTGCTATGTATCCAATTCCAACCATATTCACAAAAGCTCCAATGCCAAATGTTTTAGGAATAACTATAATAGCAGGTATAAATAAAATAATATTCATAATCAATTGAAATGTGCCATAAGTCAGCCCTAAGTGACTACTCACCCCTATGTTCATACAGGAATATGGATCAGTTCCAAAATCCGCTAACCTCAGCACAGCCACTCCCAATCCAAGAAATAAGTTTCCTATACACATTAATAGAAAAATGTACCGTTTGTTTTTTGTAAGTTTCATGTTACTATCCCCTTTCTGTTTCATAAATAATATTTCCTTCGTAATAAAGTAACATGCTTATTTCAATTAGTTCTTGGTTATTAGGCAGGGACAAATATCCTGAATAATTCACTTGATTATATCCATACATCTCATCCACAATCTCAAATGAATATGTAGGATATTGCCTGATAAAATCCAGAAGTTCCAATTTCTTTCCTTTAAAGTCCCCCAAATCCCCATTATTACTTAGCAAATATACAAAACAAAAATCAAAATCCACATTTTCAATTATAACATTACCATTCATCTGTTTGAATGGCTCCTTACATTCCACATACCCATCTTCCAAATACAGCTTCAAAGACTGCGCCATCCCTTCCATCTTGTGAACTCTCATATCATGCAAACTATATGGGATTGTAGATTGATATTTATATATTGTATTCATAGTATAAATCCTCCCCTAAATGCTATTTTTATTATACCCTACTATATCTATTGTAGGCAATTGATAATTTGATGGCTTTGCTCGTTTTACTTGTTAATTCCCGTTAAAATTTCATAGATTTTCACACTGTTTTGTTCTTTTTTCAGCGCAATAAAAAAGTGCCGCAAACCCTTGAATTTACGACACTTTCTAGTATTTTCTTTATTTAATTCTTAAAACTTACCTGCCTGTGCAGCCTCCTGGATAGAAACAGTGAGTCCCAAAAAATACAAGCTTTTTAGCCGTTTGTGTCTTGTAGTAGTCTTGTGTAAAACAAACCAAAACCAAACAAACCAAATAAATTCTGAATTAAAAAGCAACCAATCACCCGATATACTAAATAATTTCATCTGAACTTATTCTAACTCATCACAAAAGAAAAGACAAGTCTTATCTTAAACACCTTAATGCTTAATGTAAAAAACTCTATTATTCTTCTTCCAAAATGAATAAATCGCAATAAAATTTTCCATTAAAACTTTCAAATTTCTTTTGCTCATTAATGTTACCTCTAAAAAACACATTAGCTTTGACAGCTTTATCTAAATACTTATTTATAGTTCTTGAACTTATTCTTGTAAATAATTGTCTTTTATTTGTATATATGCAAGGTTTTCCACTATCAATAAATTCAATTGCAATAACATCCTGACTAAAAGTTGAATTTTTCAAAAAAGCCATACCATGGAAAATTCTTGTAACTCCTTCCTTAACTTCTTGTCTTGCATCAACAAATAAAGTATTAAGATTTACCAGCTTTCCATCCACCTTAAATATGGGTTCCTCATTATCAATTTCATCATCATAATAAAAATTTATATATGTTTTTATTGACGATATATTTCTATTTTCAGTACCATTTCTATCTGTTTTTACATTATTTCTTGCAACTCTACTATCCTCACTAGTATCATCCTTGTCTTCCGCAGAAGTAGTAACAGTTCTTGCTCTCTCTCTTACTTTTTCCATTGATATTATTCCACTTTTATTTATAGTCGTCTTTCCTTCCTCAGTTTCTACCTCAATTTGACGTTTCTCATCACTAATTGAAATTGTTGAACATGTAATAGAATGTAAATGACTTCTATTCGATGGTGTATAAAACACATTTTTTGCATTATGTACCTTCCAATTTGTACATGTCAATTTTATTCCACATGAATCATCATGACAATGAAATGCTTTTGCACTTTGTAATTCACCATTCAATGACCTTCTCTGTGCCTCTATTGCACTAATCTCACGTTTTAATTCTTCACTATATGCTCGTTCCGACATATAAAACCTCCAGTCTTAAATAATTTTGATACTAATCAAAAAATATATTACATGGAACATAATCAGGATTATTATCAAATTTTTCTATACTTATATAATCAAATGCTTGTGACAAACTATCCTTATTCGCATTTGCTTTTGTAATATTTATAATCTCATTTACTATTTTAATATCATTTTCTACAATATATTTTATTATTGAAAAAATAACACTCTTCATTCCAATAACACTCATGTTAAAACTAACCTCATCACTAAAGTCCATCAGCCCTGAACCATCATGTATAATTGAATTTCTATATCGATAAAAACTATACACTTGATTAGCAATAAACTTTTTATGCTCTATTTTTAAATCATTAGCAGCAATACATGCTGCTCGAGCAGATACTTTTTTTCTTTGCTTATCTTCATCCTTCCTCAATAATAACATCTCAAAAATTGTACAATATAGAATAACTGTATAATCTGGATTTTTAAAATTACACAATACTTCATAATATAATTTAAAAACTGTACACAACTTTTTTGCATATTGATCAGTTCCATTTATTTTTTTCAAAATTTTATCCAAACACGTCCTATAATCATCATCAACACTAATTCTTACTTTCCATCGTCTCTCTAAACCATCTCGTCTATCATAGCTATCTGTTAGATTACACCCGTATATCCGCGTTGTCCATCTCTCAAAGTCATCATTTTCTAATGGATGTCGCCCAATATTTACATACCACGAGGCATCCTCTATTCCATCCTCATCGTAATAACCATCTATATTATAATTACAAAAGAAATCATGATAAGAACGTACACTCGGAACTATTTCATTTTTATAATATTCATCAAATCGTCTTTCTGACGCACACATCCTTTTCGCAAAATATAACGCTGAAATTACAGTTTTAATCGCTTGTATTTCTATTGTATTATTACAGCAATTAGTAATAATAACAACTATATCGCAGACAACCAAATCTTTATTATTAATTAATTCATCTTCATCATATTCTTTTATAAAATCGGTATACGGAACTAATGTTATATTTATTTTCAAACCCATGTATAACAATTCCAATTGAATAAAATTAGTTATTTCAATACCATGTATACATAGTATTTTTGAATCCCTACATCTATCACCAACATCTTCCCACTTAAAATTTTTCATAATTCCCCCCTATAATGCAAATTTATTACATTTTAACATGCATATCGCCAAAATTCAATATTATAGAATACCTTACAGTGCATATAAAAAGACAAGTCCAATATAAAGACCTGTCTCATACTTTTACTTATTATCTTTTCTCTTATAAACATACCCCGTATACTCCCAAAACAACTTAGGACTTATATAATAATCATACTGGTTTGAGCCTTCCTTCTTAAAAACTGTACCTATTGGTAAAATACCTTGTATCATACCCTGACGAATAAACTGCTGGTCTTTCTTCATAATCTTAGCTGCCTCAGTAACAGGAATATTTCCCCCATCAAACTCAGGCACCTCATAAATCTTCTTTTCTTCTTGCATATCAAACATCCCCTAAATATTATTTCACAAAAGTGATACTAGAAATATTTAGAATCACCGATACACTCAAACTTTTTATAATATCACACAATGTTATTACTTCTTCTCAATAATATTATTATATAAGGAAGCTGGCTGTTCAATATCAGTACCCTATCTACTAGTAAAATAAATGATAAAAAATAACCTTCAGCTTAAGTTTCCCCTACAAGACATGCTCTTATAAAATTTATCTCCTATTTTTAAACAACAAAAGGGCAAGCAATAACAAATATCACCTGCCTCTTGTTAATTGTAATATTTTTCATACCATCTTGGTTGTCGAACATATTTCCCTCTTGGCTTTTCCTCCGCTTCTACCTTAATCAACATACCGCAAGAACTATGTGGTGCATTACATTTTTGTTTTTCACCTAAATACCTACATTGATTTAATTCAGAACTTAATTTACATATCCCATTCACACATACCACCTCTTATAATACTTTCTTCCATTATATCATAAGCACAAGAAAAGGCAAACATTTGTTCTTGTAAATATTTGCCTTTTCTAAACTAATATGTAATTATACTACTTTTGCCTTGCCATCTTGAATACTAACGGTATGATTAAAACCATTCCTTCCATAAACATAGAAAGTATGCTGAAATTCCTTATGATACTTAATCAATAAATCCACATAACTCTGGACTAAAGCTGTCTCAAAATCAGAACTACAAATAACTAATAGAATTTCCTCATCAAACTCATGCTCTTTTATATTTTCTTTAATCATCTCGCTTCGCATAGTTGATACCCCATGTGACTCTAAAATTTCTATCAACTCTCTACGAAAGTCCTGATAATTTACACCTACCAAATTCTTTCCATCATACCGATACATCGGTACATGAAAGACTAATTGCACATCATTACTCATTGCAAGCACCTCCAACCTCTTTCATCAATTGGTATAATTTTATAGAACAGTATTGTATGCTTATCATCTATACAAAAATCTTCATGATAATGTCCACAGAACCATTGCTTGTATTGCAACTTGCCCTCTAACTCTTCAAAAAAATTTGTTAAAATATCCTGCTTGTACCATCCTATATTATAACTGATACCTAAACGATGGTGCTCTAATGCTTCTTGTACATGATTACTTGCACAATGCGAAATCACATAATCCACTTTATAATCACATTTTTCAAGGTTTCTTAAGCCTTCTTCTAACTCCTCTTCTGTAGGTAATTCCTCTTTCCACCACGATTTATTCAATACTCTATAAGACCTGCCACTTTTTATAGCTCTTATCTTATCCTCATTATATGTTGGTGAATTCATATCGAGAATACCACCTTCGATATCATGGCTGCTGGCACCTCCCATCGTAAAGAACGTTTTACCCTCAATCGTAAATACCTGACCTCGCATAAGATGGATAATCTTATTCTTTACAATATGTTGAACTTTACCACCATTCCACATTTCTACAGGATACTCACTTAACAAAGTATACCCTTCATGATTTCCACTAACCCATAGAATAGTAAATGGAAGTCTGGAAAGCCAATCTATGTTGTATTCAAACTCTTTATCCCGCTCGTTCCACAGTAATCCAAAATCACCACATACAATTACATAATCATTTTCTGTCATTATAAAAGGCAATCTCGCACGTTGATGTTTTGTAAAACGTCTAAAATCACCATGTGTATCTCCTGTTACATAAATCATAAGCCATTTACCCCCTTTTCTTCTTCAATTTATAAATTTTTCTCCGTACTGCTTTTAAATTTGTAATATCCTCTACTGGCAGTTTTTTTGCAAAAACATAGTATTCGCTTATAATAAAAATACCAAATTCTTAGGCTTTATACAACACAGGCAACTCAACTGTAACATTATAATTCCCATACCTTGACTCAAAACACTGACAATCTCCCCCCTCTAATATAAATTTTTATGATGATTCCTTGAATTGCTTGCAACCTTATCATCATCCAATACTTTCTTACACTTTACAATAAAGATATTGCCACCTGCTGTATAGCAAGTGGCTGTATCTCCATTTACATCAATTCTGTCTACCCCGAATTTGCCAACTTGGATAATACCTTTATTACTTTTAATCTTCCTGACAAACATTATTCATCAAACTCCTCTTCATTAAATAATGCACACTTTCCATTCACTACATCAGGAGAAAGCAAGCCTTCTCCACAATATTCTTTACTTTCGATGCGTGTAACTTCTCCTGCCTTGCATACGATTGTTCTTTCAGAACCCTGAAATTCAATATCGTTTGGCGAAAGCACCTCAATCAATATTGCTTTAAGACCATCACTCCAATGATATGGAGTAATACGGTTATAACCATCCCAGTATCGAAAATCAACCTCTCGTTTTTGAAAATCAGTGACTAAATAACTGTCTTGATGCATACCCACATGCATATCTGCATTTATTCTTCGTATCTTGCCAGACTTATTTTTGAAAAAAGCACTCTGAACAAATACCCCAACTAGCTGGATATATAACTCATTATTTTGAAGAATACTACCCATCTTAGCAAGTAACTCTTCCTCATCCTTTTCATGTAATTTTTTGCATTCACTTAAAGGAAGTGCAGGAACATTAAACCACTGCAAACAATCTTTGATATTTTCATAATCCTCAAAACTCATATCGGCAAACCTTAACTCATACACATTCTTGGAATGAGTATACATCAACAGACGATTATTCTCAGCATCCAGTTCCAAATTATCAATAACGCTTGTATGGATATGAATACCATCTTGTAGCTTTGGATGACCTAATACAAATCCCCATGCTCTGAACCCTTTCTTTTGTGTTTCTTCTATAATTCCACTCTGGAAGTACCACTCTCTTAACTTTATCATAGAAACCCTCCTAGAACTTAAAAATATACCCTTCCTCTGGTCTACTGATTGCTTGTTCAATCTCCCTATCCTCTGTTGGATACTTTGAATTATATTCCTTATACAAAGCCTTAATCTTCGTACTATCACTAATAATAGTCACTTTATTCCCATCAATCTTCATTGCAATGGTGCTTTCAAAGTATAACTCTCGGTCATACTTATAAGGTGGATATTCAAACATAACTACCAGAGAATCTGTATTTGGACATCCCCCAATAAAGTTTGCTACATCAAAAAGCAAGTCATAAAAATTGGGATACTTAGATGCATACACATTCCAATCGGGTCTACCATTGGTACATGGAATCTCTCTAAAACAATAGAACTGTGCATCTTTCTTATTGCATCCGCCATCACAAGTACCACGCACACAAACCAACGGATATTTGTAAAGAAATTCATATTGAACAAGACTATCAATCTCTACTACTATATTAAGATAAGGCTCTAACTCTTTGTATGGTATAAAACAAGGCTTATCAAGCCATGAGTTATCCTCAATGTATGGAATATGACACTCAATATCACTATTGTTTACCTCTTTTTTATCATTAAAAAAATCTGGTTTATTTCTACATACCATAAAAATGAATAAACCTTCACTATCTACTGACCAATAATCGTACTGTTTTTTGTACTCTAACATATCCTTTACTCTATCAATTTTGAAACATAAATCTAATAAAGTCATACAAATCACCTCTTTAAATCAAATTCACATTTCCATCAATCGCTTTCTCAATCTTTTCAGAATCTACACCGATGTATCTTTGTGTTATGACAATTGAACTATGCTGCAATAGTATCTGCACCAACTTAATATCATTATCATTATTTTTATAAATCTCTGTAGCATAAAACTTTCTAAATGAATGTGTTGATACATTTTTTAAATTAAGCAGGTCACAAACCATCTTGAGATACTTCTGAACGTTTCTCTCTCGAAATGGAAAAAGGCTTTGTTTCTTATTAATACCCCATCTGATAGAATACTCTTGAATGTAACTCATTACTTCCAATGGTACCTTAAAACCTCTTTTTTTACTGGTCTTTTTCTCAATAATATCAATTCGATAATCTTTACCATCTCGTATAAAATCACACAATCGCAAAAGCAATACATCCTCAATACGCAATCCTAAATTTGCTTGTAGAACCAAAGCATCTGCAATTCTCTCTTTACTACTAACTTTCTGACCACAAAATTCAAAACCACTACGCAACAAAGAAATTATTCTTTCATACTCTTCCTTAGTAACAGGTCTGCATTTTTTGTTCATACCAGTCCACCACCTTTCTTTCAGTTCGTTTATTAAAGCGAAATAGTTCGTAAAACAACGAATTTTCAATAGTTTTTTCACACTGACATCTCAAAATGGCTTAAATAAAGGATAGTTCGTTTTTTAGTACAAAATACGCATTAAAAACCGAGCCTGTATTTTGCCCTGTATGCCATTTTTTGTGACCACATAGGGTATTTTTACCTTTGAGCAGGTATATCGCCAAAATGAGCCAATGTGACGATTACGCACTTCAAAAGCCCTATTTTACGCACTTTTTCGTGTTCCTACTATAACTCTGACCAACAAAATAGACCAGTAGCTAAACTACACGAATTTTGAGCAGTTCTCCAGCATTTTGTTTAGTAGTTGTGCTTTATATAACATTTATAAAACAGTTCCTTCTATAATAGTGCATACCCACAAAGAAAAAGAAAGCACCCACTAAGAGTGCCTTCGCAAATAAAAATTATATAGAATTATTTTGTTTGTACCTTAAATACTCCTCATATTCCTTCCTAGAAATCAGTCCCCTATCTTTTGAAGCGAAATCTGTTTCTGCTTGCATACTAGAAATTGTAATATTCTTTTGAAAATATCTGATAACAGATAGTACCTCTGCTCTTTGTTTAAAATACCTACTATCAGTCAAAATAGTATAAAAAGTGGATACCCTATTTTTGTCTAACAAAGACACCTGTTTTAAAATAGCTTCAATATTACAACTAGCAAGGAACTTTAAGATTATAAAATCTGTTCTCCTAATTTTGAATTCCTCATCAATATTTACATCCTGTTTCTTACTAATCTCCTCCATCTTTGATACCAAAAACTCCGGATACACATTTTCAATTCTAAAATCATCCATTCTTACAACACAATAATCAATCAGCTTGTCCTGCTCCTTCTTATTGTTCCCCAGAACAATATCTTTGAAATTATTTCCCAGTTCCCTGTACATACGATTGGATACTCTGGAACTCATGCTACGATAAGAATTGTATTGAATCCCATATTCTCTGGCAATATCCTCTCCCTTCTTATAAGAATCTGCTGTCTGAAGTAAAATTCTTTCTCGGTCACTCCTACACCACTTGTAAGAATACAAATACTTCTTTACAGCTTCAAAACAGGTATAATTATACGCTGTGTAAATATTAAATACTTTATTCTCCTTATCTTTTTCAAGAGCATCTCTGATAGTGATAAACTCCTTAAAAAAATGCTTTGGCATAAGCAATTCCTCCTTTCTTATGCATCTTTTATTTCATTTTTCTTTTTTAAAAACAAGAAATATAGCTGAAATTCCTTTGAATTTTCAAAATCGAAAAGGAAAAAACACCAAATGCACTTTTCCATAAAAAATTTGCATCTATGTAAGTGCTTTTTGGCAACACATTGGAATTTAGTGCATCTTTTCTCATATAAAAAAGAGTAAAATCTTCAATAGACGATTTAACCGATATCAACAAGTAGCTTGCAAACCTTAGAACCACGTATCAATATTTATTTCACGCAACTAATAATTTAAGTACATGGAAAACCATAAAAACATAACTACTCAAAGAAAATATTAGAATTAGAACACTATGCTTATCCTATCAATACAATTAAAGATTTCATCGGAACTACATAAAAAAATATCAAATCGATCAAAACATGTTTCTATACAAAGACAGAATATATCACATCAACATCAGCTCATTTCAAACCAGCATCAGCTTATATCATTTCAACACCAGTATATTTTAAAACGCCACCAGTTTTCATCAAATCAAGCAAAGTAGAAATTAAAGCAAGCATAGATTTTATTATAACAACTAAAGATTATTTCAAACCAATTTCAGTTTATATCGCAAAGGCATCCGTAATTATTAATACACCAAACCAAACTATTAAAATTCATAAAGTACCACCTCCTTCTTTCATTTGCCAGATTGGTTCTAAATGAAAAAGTTTGAAAAGACAGAAAAAAGCATTCAGACTCAATTTGAATCTAAATGCTTATAATTAGTTTGCATAATATCCATTATCCACAAAATATTCATGTATCTTGCGAATCAACTGGCACTTTGGATTATCATCTCCCGGAGTCATATTTAACTTGCAAGAACCTTTGCAATGGAATGATGCTTCGCAATTATCAGGGTCACAAGCATCTGGTCGCTTGTAATTAAAACCGATAGGATAGGCTTTTTGTTTTCTTAAAGCATCTAATACATTGTCACAAGTCAGAATGTTGGCAATCGGTTCGCCTACACAAGTCTGGCAAGGGTAGATACCCCCATCTGTGTTGACACTCAAAAGGCTTCGACCTGCCTGACAACCATTGGTACAAGAACTACATGGTTTTAAGAACTGAAAGCTGAATTTTCCCATATCGTATCCCGATTTTGTTAAATACTCAATGGCTTCAATTAAATCTTTATACATCTGCTCCGTACAATCATTACCTAACATAACAAAAATATCTGAGTTGGTCTGCCATGATAAATCATGCTTTGCTACAAATTTGGCTAAATCTAAAATCTCGCCAGTGCCTACGTTAGTGTCCGTTAAAACTGTGAGGATATTACACTTTCCACCCTCGCTCAAATACCACTCAAGGTTCTCCATTACCTTCTTTGAAGTAGACTGACCATTTATATCAATCTTAGAATGGATTGTACCATCCAAAGATACCCCACAACCCATGTTATTCTCTACAAAATATCTGATAATCTCATCATTTAGTAACGTAAAATTTGTTATCACTCCTGCAGAATACTGTGAACCTAGAACTTTCTTCATGTAAATCGGAAATTCTCGCCAACTATCAAAACAAGTGAAAGGCTCACCTCCACTTAACCGAAAATGTGTACGGTCAACTACTCCACTCTTTATTAAATTGATGAAATGCTCGCAAACTGCACTCCATACCTCTTCACTCATTACATTATTCTTATGCTCTTCAAAACAATATGGGCATCTTAAATTACAAGCGTCTGTTGTAAATATCCAAGGGGATAAACTTACCATATATGAAACCTCCTAAAATCAATGATAGAGAGCCAAATATGTGACTCTCTACTATTTTATATATCTAATCAGCTTATAAGAAAAACCAGCATCTATACTTCTATACTTTTCAACAAAATCATTATATTCATCTACCAACTTCCTATGTATCACCCAAAAATTATCAATATCACAACTTTCAAAACAACCCAAAAATTTCTCTGTAGGAAAAACCGGATACTGACTTACAAAATTTATAGCCTTTCTTTCCAAACTTATCTCATTGCAGACACTACTACTACAACTACACAAACAATCCTTGAAATAATAAAAACCATATAATTTATTATCGTTATCTTTACCTCTTGAAGTTCTTATACAATCTAATACACCCTTCTTTAAAAATAACTTACAAAACTTTTCAAAATTCTTTACAAACTTTCTATCATTATCGTTCGAAACAAAATCGCAATTTCTCCAATATTTCTTATTTAGACAAACTTCCATAGCAATTATATTATCTGTATAACACCTAGGTAAAGTTCTTATAAAATAGTACTCAGCACAAACTATTGGTAATACCAAAACTCTAAAATTATTACGTAAAGATAACCTTCTCAAGTCACCGTAAATATCTGTCGTAGCCTTATTATCTGGTATTGTATCTAAAAATACTACAATAACATCCTTAGTACTGTCTAAATATTTCTTAGTTAAATTAACTAAATTTCCATTACCCTCAGCATACACAAAATTACTCTCAGAATAAGCATACCTAAATAAACTACTTAACAAATCATTTTTCTTATCCTCGAAAATAAATATCATAACGTCACCTCTATTAATTTATCCGTCATGTCCAAATAACAAATTTCATAATCTGCACCAAAATTAAGTCCTTTTTTACAGTCTACTAAAATTATAGTATTACTAATACATGAAAGTATTAAATCCTTTCCTACACCATTATACATATCATATCTATCTAACATGATAACCTTATACTTATTTGGTACTAATACTTTTTCTATAGGGATACCTAAAAGATAATCGTCATAAGAGTATGATGCTACAAACTCACCATACTTTTGATTATCACGCAAGCATTTGAACAATCTTGTTTTGCCTGTAGATGACTCATTATCAAATAGATATAAACCATTATCTAAATCAATTGTCACCTTTGGACTATACTTAGTCAAACTTACCATTACCAAACACCTACCTTTCTAACTTGAATGGATAAACATTAAATAAATAATCGTTTAATTCATTTAAATCAGTAAAAATATATTCTCCTACCTTTACATTTATCTCCCTATTACTTAAAAACTGATTTGATATTGTTGCTGAATTTATATCAAATAAGATATTACCAGAATCGCATAATGAAATTATTATATCTCGTGCATTTAATCCACATTCTGCTAAATTTATTACACTATCCTTATAATTTAAGACGCACAAACCTGACTTACAACCAGTACTCAATTCAGATAAATATAACTTATAACCAAACCTATCTATAAAAGAATTTGCATCTACTAAAGTACCTCCTTCTAGTTTTTTTACTAATTCTTTTTCCTTATCTGTACAAGACAATGTTAATGAAGCAAAACCTTTCTCTACATCATTTATGAAATTAAGACCTGGTGGTGTAGTATCTATATAAATATTTAACATAATAAAACCTCCTTCAAAAAGAGTATACTTTCCTACCATCTAGCATACCATAAAATCCATAATTTTACGACTAACTCTCAAAACTTTCCATCAATTCCTCATCTCTAAATATACCATCTTTTGTTACTTTAAAATGATTACAGACATCATTACACATAAAAAGCATACTATCATGTAGCATATTCACTTCTTTTAAAAATTCTCTCAATTTACACTCTCGCTCTACCAATAAATCATGCGTGATTGTATCATCTTGGAATACGTTTGCCAATTCAAGCGACATACATGGACACCAGATGTTGACTGAACCATCTTGCATGACCAAAAATCTGTCACTATGCCACTTTCCATGATATACCTCATTCATTAAGCTACAAGGACAACTTTGGTCTTTGTAAATGTTGTTTGTTAAGGCTCTACCTCGTGGAAAGATTGCAATATTTTTATCTAACAATTCTATCCTCCAATAAGGAGAATCGTTTATTAACTGCTCTATCTCTTCATTCCAGAAATCCTTATGATATATCGTCTTGGAAATGCGAACCTGCACTCCCAGAGCTTTTACTCGCTCTCGTTTTTTCTCGTCTAAAAGGAAAGTACCATTGGAATAAATTAAAACATCATCGCTATATTTGCGAATATGCTCAACCAGATTTTCTATTTGCTCAATAAATAACAATGGCTCACCACCCACAATACAAACCTGCTCTGGTTTGTTATAGGCTACAATTTCAAGAAATTTATCTACTACTTTGTTACTTACAGTATCATAATCTTCTTGTTTACTATCTACCATACAATGCTTACACTGAAAATTGCAACGATTTGTATACATTAACCCTATTTTCATATAACAACCACCATGTAATTTTTTTCACTTACTATTATAACTTATTAACCTACCAATTCAAGCTAATTCAGTAAATACACTGCTATCTTCATTGTATTTACGCAATAATTATGGTACAATAATTGTAACGTTATGACATATGTCATTTTTACATGGGAGGATAAACGAATGAGAAAAAGATTTATTATCGTTCCAATTGCAGCACTTGCTACATTGGGACTTAGTACAAGTATCATACTTGCCAATGAAAAGGTAAGTTTAATCAATGATAAAGTATATATTGAAGAGGGAGCAGACATTGATGTTGATTGGAATATTCTTGTAAAAGCAGCTCAAAGTATGCCTGAAGCCAATGTAACAACAGTGTCAAATGGTGCAGTTGAAGTTACAACAGCTTCTGCTGTTACCTCTACATCAGTTGAAAAAGAAGTAACCGTAGCTTATGGCAGTACATTGACTTTAGAAACGCTAGGTTTTGATACTTCTGATACAACATACACTTATTGGTGTATAGATGATTATATTGGTGCAGTTTGCAACAAATTAGATACTTTTCAGGTTTATGTGACACAGACAAATGTAATCACAGGTCAGGAAACGAAGTACACCATTACAGTTACTGTAGTTGATAAAACAAAGCCAAAGTTAAAAGGTGTAAAAAGCACGATTAAGATTATTGGCGGTAAGAATGTTGTAAAACGAATTAAAAAGGGCGTAACTGCAAAGGATAATGTAGATGGTACAATCACAAAGAGAATAAAGATATCTGGATACCAAGCAAAGAAGTACGATAAAATTCAGAAGGTTACATTTACAGTAAAGGATAGTTCTGGAAATATTACTAAGAAAACAGTAAAATTAAAGATTGTAAATCCGGTTAAGAAAGTAAAGAAAACCATGTACACAAAATCAGTAGTAAATGTACGAAAGACCTCATCAGCGAAAGGTAAGAAGATTGGCTTACTATCTTATGCAACAAAGGTAACAGTAGTAGGACGTGATAGAAATACAGGATGGTACAAAATCAAATATAAGAAGGGGTATGGTTGGGTTTCAGACTCATACTTATCCAGCACAAAACCAAAAGTAAAGACCCCAAGTAACAACAATAGTTCAGGTAGTGGTGGAAACAGTAGTAGTAATTGCTCAAGTAACTGCTCTAGTAATTGTGATTGTAGTTCAGATTGTAGTAGTAATTGTGATTGTAATACTAATTGTGATTGTAATTGCGATTTTGGTGATTGTGCAGTATGTGATTGTACTGCAGACGATAATTGTGGTGGTAATTGGTAATTTAGTATTACCATATCATATTTAAATTGTCAATAATATTTTAACATTGTAGTAGCTTCAATTGATAATTTAATATTACTACACCTTAACTAATTTGCCAACAGAGTTTAAGACAAAATCATTACTGATACAGCATTAGAGACTTATTATAGTAAAAGTAGTGTTATTTAAGCGTTTTTTAGCTTAAAGTACAGGTAAGAACTGTTCTTTCTTACCTGTGTGATAATTTACATGAGTCTTTCATGTAAATCGGCTAGTGTACAAATAGTACAGAACAGTATAGCACTAGACCAGAAGATGTTATGTATAATAGATAACATTTTCATCACCTACCTTTCCACTCATTCTGAGGGGTGTTACAGGCATCTCTCTGAGTGGTATTCTAAGTATAACATAGTTCTGAGATAATATCATACCAAAATATCACACTTTAAGTTCATACAAATAAAATATTACAGAAGCAGGAGCCTCACTAAATCAGTAAGGCTCCTACTTTTATATCTCTGTTTCATTATTCGATTTCTTAATTGCATATCTCAACTGGATCAAAAATTCCTCTTCCTTAAAAAGCACATCTTCAATTACAGTATCTCCAGCAAATCCTAATGGGTCAACATAATTTATCGGCTCGCTAGAATATATGAATTTACATGGTGCTGAACACATGGATAAAAATACCCCCATAGGATGAGTATCTATCACTATCCTTCCTGTAATCGGGTCTCGCTTTACCTGTTCCATCTCACGCAACAACTTTAAACCAGTAGCAACTGTAAATTGATACCCTAAGACTTTTATGAATGTCTTAGCATCTGAATTACGCAATAAATCTTCTATTTCCATATACCTTTTAAGTTGCTCGGATAACTCTTTGTAATGTCTACAAATCTGCTTACTCAAATACGATATATCCTGACCATCAGTTGCCTTAAGTATAAAAGGTTGCTCTGTCTCTGTAAAATACTTGGCTTTTATTAGCTCTTGCTCTTTAAGTAAATCAATTACTTTCAATTTTTTTCTCCTTTATAATCGTGATACCTAATTGCTGTTCAGCTTTTCTTACGGTGTTATACACTTTCATAATCTTTTCATCACCCAGTAATTTCCCTTTTGCTAATACATTTATGTAATCATCACCATAAAATGCAACTAGCATATTCCTGAACTCTTCCGCAATTCTACCTTCAAAAACAGTAAAGGCTGGAGAAATATGTATAGCCGATAATGCCATAAAACACCCTCCTTTCATAATTTGGTTGTAGTATGTTAACTCTAAAGCAGGAGAAAATCAACTCTGTCTTATAAAAAAGAAAAGTTTGTTATTTCAGCAAAAGAGAACTTGCTCAATCAAAATTTATCTTCTAAATTTCAATAATAAAGATAAATGAACCGATTTAAGAACCTGTAAGATAGACCAAGAAAAGCAAAGCCCTAATTTTGATTTTGTGCCACTTTTCGACAAGGGTGGCACTGGTTACCACAGCAAGGATTAAAAACCAACGTAAGGGCAAATGTGCAGGCGTGTGGGGCATTTATTTTTCAGTAATAGAATGCACCGAATTAGTACCCCATTTATATACGAACTAACTTATACAAATACGAACTTTAGATACAAAAAGAAAGACCTGCTATACATAGCAAGCCTATCTTCCTACAATACAATTTTAAAATGGTCATGTTCAATATCCACCGCAATGGAACCTCTCTCTGGTGGCAACCAAGAACCATGCATCTGGTACTGGTCATCAATAAAATTCACTTTAAATCTTGCTCCGATTGGCTTTGGAGTATATGGGTCATCAATCGGCTCTGTTAATTCAATAATTGTATCTTTAGGATACCTAGCCTCATATAAAGCCTTTTTATTTATCGGATGGCTCAATATTCATCGCCTCCAGTCTTTTACACAGATACTGAGCATACAACTCAATCCCCCATTCTATTACTTCATTTACTTTGTACCACTGTGTATCAAATACACTGCATCCTGCTAATTCAGTTTCAATAATTTCATCCTCTTCATCACACCAATTTTCATATTCCAATATATTTTTCTGCTGTTCCTTTAGCAAAATTAATGCTCTCAATAAATCAGCTTCATACGGTTTCTTATCAACATCAAATACAATAAATGAAATCAACTTCTCTAAAAACTCAATTTGCTGAGCAATATCTAAATTTGATAAATCACCAATCTGATACCCCGCTCTATACTTATGATACTCATTAAAAAAATACTGACTAAAACCACCATTATTCACTTGATAATTTAAATTTCTAATAGAATTCAACGCACATACTTCATGTAACAACTCTCCTTCTGGTAAATCAGTTTCCTTATACTGCATAAGCCTTTCAAAATAGGGAATATTGTGATTACTTTCAATCTTTCCTTTAGATACAATCATCATAGAAATTGAGTGAGAAAACATGGGTCTTTCAGATGGCAACTCTATTAATACCCCATCATAGTTAATTTTCTTCATACTCTTGTGAAGCCTCCTCTAGTATTTCGTTTATATCCTCTTGACCTAATTGTCCTGCATTTTCTGTACCATCGGCAGGAACTTCTTCAGATGTTGGTTCTTCGTCAATTACCTCAAAGTTTTCAGTATCAGCTTCTGCCAAACAAACAGTCTCCGATATATCAATATTGAAATATTCTATAAAACCTTTTGTTAACTCAATCAATCTACCCTGTGTGTTTACTTTTTTCACATTACCAGAGCCAGAATATTCCTTATAGGCTTCATTTTCGGTCATAAAGAAATCATCAAGGAAAGCCTTGAAAGCCTGTGGCTCAATATTATTTTCCATAGCTAACTTTGCAACCACAAATGCAATTGGTGCATTATTTTTACGAAGATACTTAATCGTACCTTTCCCCTCAAAAGCATCACTCAAATAAATTGTAATATTTTCAAGCTGTTCTTTTGACGCATCTGGAAATGTATTTCTCAGATGCTCACCAAACTTTAAACACTCAGCTGCTGAGATACTTTTGAAATCATAATTACTAATCTGCATATTTAAAAGCAAAGCTGACTGAAGTAATAAGAGCAGGTTATCTTCTCTACGCATTTGTGCTACTGTAAGATTAACACTCTCTTGCCAAAAGCTTAATTGTAGTACCCCATTTAAAAACTTTGACAACTCAGTACCAATCTTTGCCTTAGACTTTTGAATGGTACTGAGTGGTGTTGCATTATTAATCAATTCAAAAATCTCTTCTATCTGCTCATCAGTAGCATCTTCTAAACAATAGATTGTAAATCTAAATCCAAGCAATGCATCCTTGCATTCATCAGACAACTCTTCAAAAGATAGCCCTGCAATATCATAAGCAGTCCCATCTACTTCTACTGGTGGAACTTTTGCGTGGAGAACAAAATCCCCATTAATAAATTCAAATAATGAAGTACAACGCTGTTTTCCATCAATCGCCTGATAAGTTGTCTCTGAACCCTGTTTATATTTTGCAAGATACAAACTTGGAACTGGATACTCATTTAATATAGAATATACCAGCATACTCTTCTGCAACAAATTCCACATTCCACTATTTCTTTGGATTGGCAAATCAAATCTTAATGTGTTCTTGTCATACCAGTTCTTCAACGTTTTAACACCTGTTGGCAATGTTGAACGGTTCATAATAAAACCACCTTTCGTTTGCAATATAAATAAACTTCAGAGCCTGTACTTACATACAGACTCTGTCTTTGTTGCAGATGAAATTACTCCTCGCAATTCTCATCAAAATCTTCTTCTTCGTATTCCTCATCATCTTCCTCAGGAAAATCAATAGTGTCATTTCTTGAAAATAAAGGTGCTCCAAACAAAGCACAATCACTTTCCTGATAATAAGGTAAAGTAACTCCTCCATCAATTTTGATATTCTCACCAAAAGCATTTACCTTTTTTTGATACTCAAATCTCGAGAAATCATAGTAACCATTTTTTAACAGGGCATCTAAAATCTCTTGTACTTTTTCCGGAGTCAAATTACCAATATAAACAAATGGCTCGGCAAAATCATTTCTTGCACATTCAAGAAAACATTTTACTCCTGTCGGTCTAACATCCAGACTTATTGCAAGTTCAGTAATTCTCTGACTTTTTCCATTAAAAATATCTTTCTTTTCAGCATAAGGCTCTACCTTTAACACCTTACATACTTTTCCTGTTGGTGAAATAATACGCATAAAAAATTCCTCCTTCATCATACCCCATAAGCATACAAAGCTATGCATTTCAAAGGGGCATACACTGTTATACCAATTACAAGTTTCCCTACCAAAAGCTGTTTTCTTTTTGGTGTGTCCTATCTATCACTCTGTTTTGATTATTTTGCAAGTACTTTTTAAGAAATTTTTTTACTTTTTTTATGGTACTGAGAAAAACCCCCACAAAATATAGGTTTTCTCGACACCCTATACCAATTTTTATTTGAAGAACTTCTACCCCACTTACTTTGATACAGCTCTCCTACTGAACTTTTCACCATAAAATATTACATCCATCACATCACCTACTAATTGTGGAGTAAAATTTATACTTTTTAATAACATAACACTCTGCCTGCTTTCTTTAAGCGAGTACCCCATGTATTATGAGGTACTCACAATATAATTTTCATCTTATGCTGATACTAAGCCTCATCTGTCTCTAATGCTAACTCCATCTGTCTAAGCGTTTCCATGTCTTCTTTAGAAATAACACCTAATACATAATGTAAAAATGGAATCCAGAAACTGTCTCTAAAATCGTGAAATTTATTATAATCGAACTCGCTCCCATCCTTTGTTTTTCTTCCTCTCTTATTGTACTTATTCTGTTTACTTGTAACCTTCCTTAATTCAACCAATATGATAACTCCTTGATGTCCTGAAATATGGTCTACCTCTAAATCATCTGAAATATCCTCACCATAGAAATCATAAATTAAACGATGTAATCTTCTACTACTGAACTTTGCGACCAAACTCTTATTTTTGTAGCTATGCCCCTGTACACAAATACATCTAATAAACTTTCCATTCTTAGCATAAAGATGCTTTGCAAAATCTTTTGGTAAAATCAACAGTAAATACTCACCATGCTTGTTAACTGCTGTTGCAAACACATTATCTACACCATCTTTTGAGAACCAATAAGTCTTTGTACCATCTTTTCTTTCAACAATCTCCTGTGAAAAGCCTTGTTGATAAAGCATCTTCTCCATAACATCTAATTTTTCTTTTTCATTTTTTCCTACAAATTCATCAATAAATTTTTTTACCATCTTAAAATCCTCCTTCTTTCTATCTAACTCAGCTTGTGTAGGAATTCATTGGAGTTGCTATTTTAATATTTACCAATGCCTACCTCTGTGCTTTGTTAAAAAATTTAGTTTTGTCTTGATAGCATGATGAAAAACATCACTTTTAATATAAAATGTGTTCCTTGGCGATACTTTCCCACGCTACCGTTTGATAAGTTATTTGCATCTCAATCTTTTAAATAGAAAATCAGTAAAATTTATACACTTAAAGATACTTGAAAATAAAATTTTTAAAATAGTACCTAGTCCCTTAAGAACTTAGCTCTTGAAAAATTACCTCACAAATTTTGGACAAAAAAAATAGGACTTGCCAACTATCAGCAAGTCCTATTCAACTATCACATATTATAACGAATAATGTTTATACAACCACTCTGCTACACTTTCAGCCTCTTCTTCTGTTATATTAGCCTTCAAAACAGCAATTTCTCTGCGGTATACAAATAACATATCAACTAAATCTTCTCTGTCATACAACGAATCACGCTTTGAATTATCAAATATAATTACTCTCATTCCTTCGAATCTATCTTGTATATTCAAAAGAACTTTATCAATAAACTTACTGACTACACCTAGCTTTTTAAAGAAAAGCTCTGCATCTTCATCTTCATTAAAAAAAATTTCTTTTTTTGTCAATGTCAATCCCCCATCGATTGAATATACTAATACACAAACATCCATACTCTCGTTATAAAATACTAATATCATAACTATCGACCGCCCTTTCTTCTAAACAAAATACCCATCAGCTAATACTCACTCTCTAACTCATCTGGAAAATAATCATCTTCTTTTAAATTTACTATATAATAATCTCCTTTTCCTTTGATGATTTGTCTTAGTGATAATCTGAAACAGAACTTAAAAATCTCCTGTACAATATCTTCATCAAAACTACTGATTTCTTAAGTCTTATATACCAGTTATTATTGCTTTATCCTCATCTTGTAAGCACTCTTCAGATTTTTTTCTTGCATCTGGTTTTGCAAACGCACTCTCGCCTGTTAAATTCCTACACATAAACTTCCTACAGGTTTTAAACTCATCACCTGTAAGATACATTCGACACAACCATGTACGCATGGCATACTTATCATTCTCATTATTCTTTGGTATCGTAGAACAACATCTTGTTAAATCTTTTGCAGACTGTGTCAAGGCTAAACTGAATTGAATATAAGATTTTACTTCTCCTGCATGGAGTGTACCATTGAAACAACGATATTCAATTCCTTTTCCATCAAATAAACTACTTAAATTCAACATACTATATCTATCAGAGTTATCGTACCAAGCACTTTTTAAAACTTCCATATTTCTAAATCTTCGATTACAACGGTCTTTTAGTTCTGAATCTACATACTGACAATATCCTTCTAATCTTTCATTAGGAATATATAATGCTTTCCTCAATAAATATTGCTTTGATGACATTAGACGAATAAGGTTTCGCAATGTATTCTGATTATGCCCCTCATCACTGACATGAATATGAATACCACATTTCAAGTAAGGAAATGAAATACCCCCCGCTCTGCGAATTACTCGAATAATTTCCTGTAGCATAGGAATATCTTCATAATCCATAATTGGTGTAACCAACTCCACCCTATAATTGTCATCATATACATCTATATACTCATTTCTACTAACTCTTTGCTTTGCAATAATACTGCTGTCACATTTAACAGACCAATCTCGCCCCTTATGGTCAAACAATTCCCTATCCTCAAAATAATTTGCAAGCAAATTTTGTACTTCCTGCTTTGTGATACCAGTCAGTTCTATTTCCACTCCAAAATGCTGGCTTTTCATATCCTGCAAGAACTCATCCCTACTTTTTTTCATTGCAAACACCTACCTTTTCCTTTTTGGTAGGTGTATTTATTGCTCTAAAATATATTTTTGTCAAGATGTACGTTTAAACTTTCTCAGTTTTCTTGCTTCTTCTATCTGTTCCTCACGATACTGCCATATCCTTGTAATACTTTTGTGGTCTGGATGTAATAATCCTTTCTTATTCCATAAGATGACCAAAGACTCTGACACTCCAACCCGTTGTGCAAAACTCTTTCTATCAAGGAAACCATCTTCATGAATACCATCATACTCACCGGCAAAATACTTATCAATCTGATCGTATGAATATCTTATATGACCTGAGTCGGTGGTGTGGTCAGCTACCAATCTTCCATTACTATTCCAAGCATACAATGTGGCTATCGACACCCCTATTGCTTTTGAGAATTCAATTACAGAAAGACCTACATATCTCTTATATTCAGATACCTGCTCTTCACTATAATAAAATCTCTTTCCAGTTTGATTTTTAGCTACAGGTAAAAATAATCCCTTCTTCTGTACCTCTTTTAAAGTCTTTTGACAAATTCCTAACCTCTCTATAAACGTACTCTGTGTCAACATATATATATCCCCCACTTTCACTTTAGGAAACTAATTAATCGTCTAACCATCTCACTTATAGCCTTATAAAAATATGATACCCTATTTATTATCATCTCTACAGATATTGCATAACCACTTATACTAATGCTTTCTTCGTAAAAATCTCCACTTGTTGGGATATTTCTTACTTCCATATCCTACCACCAGCCTTTCTGGTAGATTATTTTTTTATTGCCTCCTTAAGGAAAGGTATGAAGAAAGCCTTGCTAATCGCAAGACTCCGATAACTCAGGTCATTCAAATTCAATTATTTTATGTATTATATATGACTTAGTTCTATTCCTTGCGATATATTTTATTAATTCGTTATTTCCCATACAAAAAATCTACCTTTCTCATTTGATACCTTCAGAACTTGCACAAAAGCAAATTACATCAGAAATTTTCTCTGTTTAACATACCCCATCTAGCTTGAGTACAATAGAAAAAGAAGTACCTCACATACTTTACAGGAAAATCAATGAAAAATATCAATAAATCATATCCCCATACTATACCAAGTGCGTGACATACTTCTTTTCAAATCCAAATAATTTTTACTTTCTTAGAAAATACGATGAAAAATCATTATAAGTCATAATACATCCTGAACAGTGCTGCGTTTTCAGCAGGACTTAGCAATGGCTCTGCTTTATAATCTTCTTTCGACATTTCAATGTGCAAAGCACTCTCCGTCTCTTCAAAGGTTGGTATGATAATGATATCTATGCCTAGCATTTCAAAGAGTACTTGTTGTGCAACAACCTCCTCTTTTGTAGGACATACCCCCAAAACTTGGGCTAATGTTATAGCACCAGACTTACTACGTTTAACTGCCTGCACCAGTACAAAGGAATTAGGATATACCTTTACAATACTACTAATTTTCATTTGTTCCATAATATTTCCACCACCTTTTATAATTTAGTGGTGTGTGATTATAACTCTAAAACAAGCTATTTTCAAGATTGCCTTAGAAAAAAGTAAAAAAACATTACAACGAAACCAGAGCATTCAAAAAGGCTCTTTAAATAGTACCCCATTTATTCTAAATTATTGAAATATTCATTAATATCATCATCCTCTAACTTTGTCATCTTATCATTTTCTAATAAGTATACATTAGGCTTATAAATCTCAATACCTGTCTCTATATCTATATACGTGAACATTCTTAGTAAATCGCTATCGTACCCTGATACAAAAATGTCCTTCCAAAGTGGAGAAATACAAGAAATACAATCACTTATATCGATAATTTCTTGTCGTGTCAATGCACTATCTAACTGGTCTAGTACCAGTATGTCACCCTTGCTAAATAAAAGTTCTACTAATCTTCTACAACTTACTTCATGTTCAGATTTTGCAGGAGTGTCAAATACCAAGTACCTGCACATATCATTATAAATATAATCCTTGAAATACTGTAACTTAGTGTTATCAACAAGATAATCTTTCTTCAAGGTTGGAATGTTAGTCACTACTGATAAACTATTTTCTCTGACTAAATCCTTAAGTTTTCTTGTTTTGTCACTTGCGTTGTCACCAATGTATAATGTAATCATAACTAATAATCACCCTCTCTAAAATCGTATAATATATCCTTCAGATACCCACTGCATCATGCATCTGAATACATCCCCCATTTATAGTTGGTTACTGGACTGTATGTTAACTCTGATTTAGATAACTTGTAAAGGGCTATTTTAACAGGATAAACAATTCAGCTAATGTCTTAATCTCTACCGCAGGCTCATACCTCCTATTGTTTCTATCTTATCCTTTCCACCTACCGCTACTAAATTATAGCTTTCATTTGTTCTGGAAACTTCAAAACCAACTCACCTCACTATACTTATAAGATATTGATATAATATTATCATTATTGCGAACAAACTCACCATAATAATTAGGTGAAAGCCCTAAAGGTAAACCTGTTCTTGAAAAAAGTAAATAATGATTACTTCTATCTGATACTATAAAATCTATAACATCTTCTGTTAATATTAAATCACACCTATCTATTACAATTAAAGACTCTTTAATTTTAGATAAATCTTTCACAGTTAACACATCATCAAAAGCAAATATATTTGATAAATCACTTGAATTCTCATTATTAAACTTATTATTTCTCTTTTCATTTTTAATATATTTAACTAAAAAAGTTTTACCAGTAGCACTATCTCCGTATACTTGAGTAATCGGTCTTCTTAATTCTAAATCAAAAGAAACAATATCTCTATAACTTGCTGTTAACTTCCCACTAGCATAATCATACACTTTACCCATATAAGACTACCCCCTTGTTTTTCTATGAAATCTTTTATCTCTAAAAGAATACCTTCCTCACCATACTACAAAACTGCTCATAGCTAACATCTATAAGCGATAAAATACTGTACTCATCTAATAATTCACTTAAAGAATCCCACGATAAATTAAATCTTCTATGCATTATAGTTACTAATGTTATTTTTAAATCTAAAACATTATCTACTCTTGACATGATAAAGCCTATCCCCTCTATATTTCTTCAATTCATTACCTAAGAATTTAATCATTGATAGCTTGAGTACCTGCTAAAATAAACAATTCAGCTAATGTCTTAATCTCTATCGCAGGCTCATACTCCTTATAATCTTTAATATCCGACACTGAAACTATTTGTAAACCATCCTTATCAAGTAAAGATAACGCACCATATAAGTATCTGACCTCTTGCTCTGTCTTAGTTCTATAAAAATAAGAACCTATTTTACCCCTCTCCGTTATAATAATGCAACTCATTTCGCTTTCCTTTCATTACACTTCTAATTGCTGATGCAGTTATTTTCTCACCAATCGGTACACTGTAGCATTTCTTTTAACAATGAAACCATTATTGATACACTTATACTTATATCTTGCATCTGAATACATACCCCATCCATAGTTGGTTACTGGACTGTATGTTAACTCTGATACAGATAAAATACAAGTATAATACCCAATAAAATAAAGGTACTCATCATATGATAAGTACCTCCATGATTATTTTGACTTATTGGTTGTCTTCTCTGTCTTTGTTTCCTTATTTTGCTTTGTACTCTCATTCAATTCTTTGCCAAGTGGCTTCAATAGTTCGTTAATTGTCTTATTTGATGTGACCTCTTTATCGTTTATACACTCTTGTGTGAAAGCAAAAAGATTATTAAACGTAATTGCTACTCTGTCTCTCACAGACTGGTTAGATACGCACAATATTCCGACTATAAGAATACCTATAAACACTATCTTGCCAAAAAAACTACATACACTATCAAATTTCCTTCGTCTGGCACGTCTCTTTCTATCTCTTACTAGGGCTTCTAACTGACGTTCTTCTGCAAGTTTTTCAGAGGTCTCGGCTTCCTTTGATTTAATTCGCCATCTCGCCTGTCTCTTCTCTTCTTTTCTTATCTGCTTCGCTAAACGGAGTTTCTCTCTCTTATCGGCATGTTGTGCTTTGATTAACTCTCTGCGGTGCTTTTCAATCTGCTTACGCTTCTCTTTGTTAAATGGTGTTTCTGGTACACTCTCTAATTCAGATAATTGAATATCAAGGTCAGCAATATCCATTTCTCTGCTCGTTTCATGATTGAAATCAGTATCTTCTGGGAATATAATATCATCTTTTTTAGGTAATTCTTTTATCTTCATAATATCATCTCCAATCTTTATTGGCGTGTATTGCGAGTACTGAGAACGCAATAAAACTAAAATTTAATTACACTGTTGATAAATAATATGAAAGAAAATATCATACCCCAAGAAGAAAAGACCTGCCACTTGGACAGGTCTTGGTACTTTATCTGTATATGTATTTTACTAATTTAACAATATCCTCAATGTCAACCTTCACTAAATACTTATCTGTTAATACAACTTTTTCATGAGAAGATTTTTTCTTACTTTTCTTCTGAGCCTCTATAATTTTTTCTTCTTCCTTTCCTTTCTCAATAATTCTGTCAGCAAATTTATCATAATCGGCTACCTCAAAATCAAAATTTGTTATCATTATCTCTAAATCACTTCCAGACTCAATACACTCTGCCAAAAAAACATAATTATCAGTCGCTAAATTGTTTCTAAAAAGATATGCATATGTCTCTTTTGATAATTGTAAATCTCTACCATCTTTCATAAACAAAACCTTGCAACTTCTATTATGACTCTCAAATAATGCTTTAAGTTTTAACCACATATCAAAATATACTACAAAGGTATCCTTAGATATTGAATCATCAAGGGCTGCTGATGGTAAATTAGCTCTACAACTAAAAACGAAATCTCCCTTGAAACCACTACAAGCAATAAGTAAATCTTCCATATCTTCGATCTTAAATCCAATAGAATATCCTGCTGAATTAAGATAAGGACTATCTAAATACGCAAAGGATGTGCTTTTATTATAAGTAACATCTGTCAATAATTTCATTGCATCTACACCATATTTTACATTCGGCACAGGTGTAACCCCTCTCTGATACTCATATCTAAACCTATTAAAATCCTTATCTATGTCAATATTTTTAAATTTAGGTGCTTTTAAAACAGATGGAACACTTACTGCACCACTTACAAGAGATGTATGTATAGTTACAAAAATTACTGCTAATTCTACTTCAGATTGTTTCACCTTATCTAACTCTTCTTCTTTATTATAATTCTCCCCACAATCATTATAGACATCTATTAAAGGTTTATATAAATCTCTCAACTCAAAGTAAACCTCTAAAACTGAGATGACATCTTGTTTTCTATCCTTAAAATCATTATCTGTCATTTTAACATCATAGGTACCATAATCTGGATTGTAGAAAAAAAATTCAACATCCAAATCGCTCAGTAATGAACTATCAAAACCTTTATCCTTAACATATAAATCTGCTATTGTTCTACCATTATCAAGTCTAATTTTTGTCATATCTTTAAAATATGACTGATAGTTCTCCCTTTCTTCTTTAGTCCAACCGAATTGACCTTTATTAGCTACAGGTGGAAATACTTTATCAATCTTCTTATATAACTTTCTTACACTCTTTTGTTTCTCTTTCAAATTTTTCTTGAATTCATTAAAGTTCTCATCTGATCCCTTTAAAACTCGATAGAAACACATATTAGCATAATTTCCATCACTGATATAGTATTTTACCCCCTCTTTCTTATGAAATTGAGTGATACCTATACCACTACCCCCAAATGGTTCAATATATGTATCAAATGACCTCTGGTCAACTAAACTTTGAAGCATAAAACCTAAATAACCTGACTTATGACCTGCATAATTAACTGGAGATACTGGTGCTAAAAAATTACCCTCACGCAAAATTCTCTCTGGTAAAATACTCCACTTATTATATTCAAATAACTTCTTCTCTTTAGCAAAATACTCATAGCCAAAATTCTTTTTAGTTCTCAAATGCAAATCGTGCATTATCTGAGAACATACCCCAGATTTGGTTGTTAAAGGCTCTTGCTTAAAATACTTAGATATAGCATCACCAAAATACAGTAATGTATAACATACCCAAGCACAACTCTGGCGAATAAATAAAGGTGCTACTTGTCCTCTTTTTGCTTGTCCAACCAGTACCTCCGTTCTATCTATACCTTGAATTATATCCATTTCCTTACAATACTTTGTTGTTACTTCTGCAATCACATTTAATAAAGCAGGAAGTGTTGAAAAAGAATACTCATCATCAGATGGTACTTTCTCATAATCCAAAGCTTCTCCATTAAAAGTTAAATCTTCTCCAAAATCATCATAAACCGCCTCGGTGTAAAACGCTTCACGACTTTTTAAATTTCGATATACTAAATGCAGACCACGATTGTACTTATTAATCTCTTGCCCATCTTGTTTAGCATATATAGTATCCATTTGTAAATAGTCTTCGGCAATCGTAGAAAGATTTTTCGTAATAAGTTCATTTAACTCCTTCTGTACTTCATCAATAAAAGGTATGAATGCTTTTGCAATCTGTTCCTTAGCATCAGGAACTACCCCCTCAATATTCTTAGCCTTATTTCCTACTAATCTGTCATCTCCTGCTAAAGCATATCTATTCTTTTTCTTCCGATACTTTTCTTCCAGTTCAATTCTTTTATCGTCTGATAATTTTATAAGGATATCATAAAAAGAATACTTTACCTTCTTTGTACCTGCTTTCTCATGATTTTGTTTCTTAACACTTTTCAAACCTGCTGCTTCTACAAACATCTTATCGCGATAATTAACCTGAACATCCATGTATTCAATCAACTCAATACACTCTAATATTTGTTTCTTTGATATTGCCATCTTGAATAATACCTCCTCTGTTGAATATGAAAATATTATATCAAAATAGCATGTGTAATGATACCCCATCTAACAATAAACATCAGGTAGATTACTCTTTTCATATATGTTAAATACCTATCTTAATAAAAATTATAAATTACAATATAAACAAGGATTATCATGCCCTGCTAGATTCGCCTCAGTCTCACTATTAAAGTATACTCTGTTTTTCTCATCAGGCAATCTACTACAACGCTCACAATGCTATGTCTATCTTTTATACTTAAATAGATTTGCTTTGCTCTTCTATTACAGAACTATTGTGTGTTTTTATGTGCCTCTAAGGGATACTTATCGTACTTCTATAGTTGATGTTACTTTTTCTAACACTTTTGACGAATGTGTATTTTTAAACACCTCTTTGCAACACATGGTTGCACAATATACAAAAAAACTGGCTCCTATGTTAATACTACCTAGAGAACTTACTTTACTAAAAACTTATCTCATAAAAACTACTATTAAATGATTAACTCTTTTTACTTCTTTACTGATGAAATTCTCTGAACAAAAGCATCAAAACAAGTCATATCTTACATTATTACAACACGAAACACAACTTCGAATTAGTACCCCATCTATTTTGTAATCTTATTCATCTCTTCTTTTAATTCCTCCATATCTCTATGTGTATACACATTTTCAGTTATATCTGGAATAGAGTGTCCAACAATTCTCTTTAAAATATATTCATCCATACCAACTTTCTTAGCATTTGTAATAAATGTATGTCTAGTTTCATGAGGATGATGCTCCATACTCAAACGCTTCATTACTTTATTAAATCTGCCTCTATACTTATCATAAGTCATACAAGTACCCTGCTGTCCATTGATATCATTGAACAAATATTCACTTCCTAATTCCTTTGCCTCATTATAACGATTGATAATCAATTCCTTTATACATGAATTGATTGGCACACATCTATTTTTACCAGCATCTGTTTTTAACCCACCAAACATTACTTCTTCCTCGAGATTAATATCTTTTAATTGTAAAATAGCTAATTCCTGTGGTCTCCATCCTGAATAAATACCAATCAATACCATATCAGCAAACTCAACTTTATTAATGTTTTCCCATAAAACATTAACTTCCTCCTGACTAAATGGTAAATTTTTTCTCTTATCCTTTTTCTGTTGTGCTCTTATATCTTTTCCCACCTCAAAAGCTCTTGCATAATTTTTATCTACAATATCTCTTGCATATGCCCAATCAAACATCAAATTAAACATAGATTTTATACGTGCTTTGGTTCCTGCTGTCGCATATCGTTTCTTTCCTTTATCTTTACCTTTGTCTGGTATTACATATGCCTTTTCCATACACTCTTGTAAATGATAAACTCTAATATCACGCATTTTCATATTATATAATGTACTACAATAATTGTATGCAGAAGTAACTGTTCGCTGAGATGATACCCCACTTAACTTCTTAAAATACTCTTCTGACCACTTCTCATACAACTCCTTAAAAGTAATACCTTTTTGCTTTAAATCATAAGGACAAGCATTATATGCAGCTAATGCTGCTTCTGCCTCAGCTCTTGTTGCATAATACCCTATTGTTTTTATAATCTGCTTACACTTTCCTGTCTCCTTATCAACTTCCCATCCAATTGTCACCCTCGCTCTCCAAGGCTTTCTTCTTTTTCCACCTTTCATCTTAAAAGTAGAACCTTCACTATTTGCTCGTCTCATAAATAAATCTCCTTTCAGCTAAAATAAAATTTACACTTTACATAGTTGAAATTAATTAGTACATAGGATATGAAACAAAACTCAAAGATAAAAGAATTATAGAAGTGCATTTATACACCAGAAACAGATTAAGACACTTTCAAATGAACCTCTGTCTTGTGTGTCTTGTAGTGTGAGTCTTGTAAGTGTCTTGTACGAGTCTTGTAGACAAAAAATGAGGGCTTCTCAAATCGAACCACGACTTGAAAAGCCCCCATAAGTAAAGCATTTTCCGCTTATTTATTAGAATTTACCTGCATCAGCAGCTTCTTCGATACTTACAGCTACAGCTACAGTAGCTCCAACCATTGGGTTGTTACCCATACCGATAAGACCCATCATCTCTACGTGGGCAGGAACAGATGAAGAACCAGCGAACTGTGCATCAGAGTGCATACGTCCTAAAGTATCTGTCATACCGTAAGATGCAGGACCTGCTGCCATGTTATCTGGGTGAAGTGTTCTACCTGTACCACCACCAGATGCTACTGAGAAATACTTCTTACCTTGCTCGATACATTCCTTCTTGTATGTACCAGCTACTGGATGCTGGAAACGTGTAGGGTTTGTAGAGTTACCTGTGATAGAAACGTCTACTTTCTCTTTGTGCATGATAGCAACACCTTCAGATACGTCGTTTGCACCATAGCAATTAACTTTTGAACGAAGTCCGTTAGAGTATGCTTTTCTAGAAACTTCCTTTACTTCACCTGTGCTGTAATCCATCTCTGTCTCAACAAATGTAAATCCATTGATTCTTGAAATAATCTGTGCAGCATCTTTTCCAAGACCATTTAAGATAACTCTTAAAGGTTTCTTACGAACCTTGTTTGCCTTCTCAGCGATACCGATTGCACCTTCTGCTGCAGCGAAAGACTCATGTCCAGCTAAGAATGCGAAACAATCTGTCTCTTCCTCTAATAACATCTTTCCTAAGTTACCATGTCCTAAACCAACCTTTCTCTGGTCAGCTACTGAACCTGGAATACAGAAAGACTGAAGACCTTCACCAAGTGCTGCTGCTGCATCTGCTGCTCTTCTGCAACCCTTCTTAATTGCGATTGCTGCACCTACTGTATAAGCCCAACAAGCATTCTCAAAACAAATTGGCTGAATACCCTTCACCATGTTGTAAACGTCTAATCCAGCGTCCTTTGTAATCTTTTCTGCTTCTTCAATAGAAGCGATTCCATAGCTATTTAAAACAGAAGTAATTTTGTCAATTCTTCTCTCGTATGATTCAAATAAAGCCATTCTATTATCCTCCTTATTCTAAATTGAAATAACTTTTATGTATTACTGTTTTCTTGGATCTACAATCTTAACTGCGTCATCTACACGACCATACTGTCCCTGAGCCTTCTCAAATGCAGTATTTGCGTCATCTCCGCCTTTGATGAAGTCCATCATCTTACCAAAGTTTACAAACTTGTATCCGATAATCTCATCATCTTCGTTCAAAGCAAGACCTGTAACATATCCGTCTGTCATTTCCAAATAACGAGGACCCTTCTTTAATGTTCCGTACATAGTACCAACCTGAGATCTAAGACCTTTACCTAAATCTTCAAGTCCTGCACCAACAGTAAGTCCACCTTCAGAGAAAGCTGACTGTGTTCTACCGTAAACGATCTGTAAGAACAACTCTCTCATAGCTGTGTTGATAGCATCACAAACTAAGTCAGTGTTCAATGCTTCTAAAAGTGTTCTTCCTGGAAGAATCTCAGCTGCCATAGCTGCTGAATGTGTCATACCAGAACATCCGATTGTTTCAACCAATGCCTCCTGAATAACACCTTCCTTTACGTTAAGAGTTAACTTACATGTACCCTGCTGAGGTGCACACCAACCAATACCATGTGTAAATCCGGAAATATCCTTGATTTCTTTTGCTTTTACCCATTTTCCCTCTTCTGGGATTGGTGCAGCTCCATGCTGTCCACCAGTTGCTGCAATTGGGCACATCTGTTCTACTTCATTCGTATAAATCATGTTGAGACTCCTTTCAATCTTACATTATTGCTGCTATGTGACCTGCTAAGTAATCACACCGCATTTGTCTCTATTTTCGCACAAAATGACAAAATAGTCCATAGTTTTTTGTGAAATTTTTTCAGTTGGGGTTACGACTTGTTTTTTTCCCTATAGAAGAAACTTTCTATAAAGTAAAAGACAGACTATCCTCATTCCACAATAGGAACTCCTATAGTCTGCTTTTCTTCTCTCTTTTTTTCATTCGCATAAGTCATTGCAGCATTCTTTTTGCCACAATTAAAAATCCTACTCTTTTTTAGAAATCACCCACTCCTTCTCCTGCTATATGCTGCAGATTTGTTCTTTGTTTTGTACTTCTTTAGTCTATCACACTTTTTATTTCTAACCGAAATTTTGCGACGAATAACCTGTTTGCCCCGATGAACGGCACATTTTCCCGGATTTTATCTTATTTAAGATAACTCTTCCATTTTGTATACCGTATACCCTTCATAATAATAGCTGTGGTCAATGCCTTTCCTATAAATTTCCCGATTATCTATCTCATCAGTCAATGCCTGTTTTAAAAGATATTTAATCTCAATATCTTTTATAGGACTTCGTTCCATAGCTAATAAGTAATCGTCTTTATCAACTTTGCTCCAATCAATAACAAAATGCAATTCCTTTTTCAGCATTAAATCAAGCCATATTCGTGTACTTCGACCATTGCCCTCTCGAAAGGGAGGAAGCATAGTATATCATAGTTTTCCACATAAAGGACTACTTTTTTCCTTGTAGAAGAATTTATTAACTGCTATAATAGGATATTAGGGTCAAGGTGAACTAAAAGTAGTTGCAACCATTTTTGCATAAATACCTATAAAACTTCAAAGTAAGTGAGGGAACAAAAAACAATATGTCAAAAAACATCTATATTGCAGAAAAACCAAGCGTTGCGCAAGAATTTGCCAAAGCGCTTAAAATAAACGGAAAGAGGAAAGATGGATATTTAGAATCCGAAGATTCCATTGTTACATGGTGTGTGGGACATTTGGTAACCATGAGTTATCCGGAGGTATACGATGCTTCCTTGAAACAATGGACCTACGACACCATTCCATTTCTTCCGGAGCATTTCTTATATGAAGTAATTCCATCAGTAAATAAACAATTTCAAATTGTAAAAGAACTCCTAAACCGAGACGATGTATCGACCATTTATGTGTGTACGGACTCGGGACGAGAAGGAGAATACATTTATCGGTTGGTAGACCAGATGGCAGAAGTACCAGACACAAAGGACAAACGCCGGGTATGGATTGACTCACAAACAGAAGAAGAAATTCTTCGAGGCATTCGGGATGCCAAACCTTTATCCCACTACGATAATTTGTCGGCATCTGCTTATTTGCGAGCCAAAGAGGACTATCTGATGGGAATTAATTTTTCTCGGGTACTGACACTAAAATACGGCTACCCGGTTCGTACTTATTTAAATGGAACTCATAAAGGTGCCATTTCCGTAGGTCGGGTTATGACCTGTGTACTTGGTATGGTAGTTCGAAGAGAACGTGAAATCCGTTCTTTTGTAAAAACTCCTTTTTATCGGGTTCTGGCAGATATTGACGCCTCCGGAAAGACTTTTCAGGGAGAATGGAGAGCCGTAGAAGGTTCCCGCTACTGGAATTCTCCCCTTCTTTATAAGGAAAACGGGTTTAAGAAAAAGGAAGATGCACAAAAGTTAATTGCAGATATGGAACAACCAAAACCAATGGAAGCAGTTATTGAAAAGTTAGAAAAGAAAAAGGAAAAGAAAAATGCGCCTCTTCTTTTTAACCTTGCCGAACTGCAAAATGTCTGTTCCAAACTGTTTAAAATAAGTCCAGATGAAACTTTAAAAATCACTCAGTCACTTTATGAAAAAAAGCTGGTGACATATCCTCGAACAGATGCCAGAGTGTTATCCACCGCAGTATGCAAGGAAATCACCAAAAATATAGGCGGTCTTGGCAATTATCCTATTGTAAAAGATTTTGTCAATGAAATTTTAGAGAAAAAAAGCTATCTTGGCTTAGAAAAAACTCGCTATGTAAACGACAAACAGATTACAGACCATTATGCTATCATTCCAACTGGCCAAGGGTTTGGTGCCTTAAATGCCTTACCGCCTACAGCTGGAAAAGTATATGAAGTCATTGTCCGAAGATTTTTAAGTATTTTTTATCCGCCGGCAGAATACCAAAAAATCAATCTGACCGCAAGCATGGCATATGCCCAGACACCAGAGGAAAAGGAACATTTTTTTGCCTCTTCAAAAATTTTAATAAACGAAGGATACTTAAAAGTAACTCCACTATCCTTTTTTGATAAAAAGAAAAAGCCTTCCAAAGATGGCTCTGAAGAGGAAGAAGAAGGGTTCGATGAAAATTTGGTGGCAGCTATTTCTCAATTAAAAAAGGGAACCCGCATTCCCGTGAATGCACTGAATGTGAAAGAAGGGGAAACTTCTCCTCCTAAGCGTTACAATTCCGGTTCCATGATTCTTGCTATGGAAAATGCAGGACAATTGATTGAAGACGAGGAACTACGTGCCCAGATCAAAGGAAGCGGTATTGGTACCAGTGCCACTCGTGCTGAAATTTTGAGCAAGTTGTTCAAAATCGGTTATATCAATCTGAATAAGAAAACACAGATTATTACTCCTACCTTACTTGGGGAAATGATTTTTGATGTGGTAAACTGCTCCATTCGTTCCCTGCTAAATCCTGAGCTTACTGCCAGTTGGGAAAAAGGTCTGACCTATGTGGCCAATGGAGACATTACACCGGATGAATATATGACAAAACTCAATAGCTTTGTCACAAGAAATGTCAACGCTGTAAAAGGTGCGAGAAACCAAAACATGTTGCGAGGACTGTTTGACCAAGCGGCTACGAATTATAAAAAAGCAGGAACCACAAATTCTAAAACACAAAAAAGCAAAGAAACTGAAACATAAACCATTGATATTTGCCAGATTTAGCAAATATGCAACAAATAGATAGAAAGGAAGTTATCCACATGGAAGCATTAAAAAATGAAAACTTATTCACATTTTCCCAGACCATTGCGGTTGATATTTTTGAAGGAACTACTTATCCTTGGGAAGTCCTTCCAAAAATCAGCCAATTTATTCTTACTTTAGGTGCTACACTTTCTCCAGAAGAATATGAAAAGCGTGGAGAAAATATATGGATTGCAAAATCTGCAAAGGTTGCTCCTACCGCCTTCATCAACGGACCTGCTATTATTGGAAAAGAAGCTGAAATTCGTCATTGTGCCTTTATCCGCGGAAATGCCATTGTAGGGGAAGGTGCTGTAGTTGGTAACTCAACAGAATTAAAAAATGTAATCCTTTTTAATAAGGTACAGGTTCCTCATTACAATTATGTGGGTGATTCCATTTTAGGTTTCAAATCTCACATGGGTGCAGGTTCTATTACTTCCAATGTAAAATCTGATAAAACATTAGTCACTATTTCTAAAAACGGTACAAAAATAGAAACTGGCTTAAAAAAGATGGGTGCTATTCTTGGCGACCATGTAGAAGTAGGATGTAACAGTGTACTAAATCCGGGAACTGTCATCGGAAAACAGTCAAATGTATATCCACTCTCTATGGTAAGAGGATTTGTAAATGAAAATTCTATTTACAAGAACAAAAACGAAGTTGTAGAAAAGCAATAATTTTCATAAAAAATATGTACTCCATAGAAAAGCGGAAGTTTCTATACTAACTATACAGTAAGAAACTCCCGCTTTTTTATACGATTTGATTTTGCTATATTTCATATTTTGCACAATTGATTGCTAACATTTAGTGCGTATGCACCACTTTTTAGGCTTTTACATAATTGTAACTATTTATCCTAGGAATACTTTCTATGATACTCGGATATACTTTAAAGAGGTAACATTTTCATACAAAATGTTACCTCTGACCTATTCTATCTTCCTTACACAATATATATCGGATGTGATTTTTAAAACTTAATAGCTTTTTTTATATTATTTCTATTTTTTTCCTTAACTATTTAGATCCCTCCCCACATATTCGCACTCGTCGTCCTTACGGACGCCAGTTCCGTGCTGCGCACTAAGACTGCTCATATATGGGGAGGCACTCGAATAGTTACTTTTTTCCTTATAAATTTATTTTTAAAAATAGTTCGTCTTTATCATCCTGATCAATACATAAATACCGTTTGGTGATACTATAAGAGGAATGATTAAACACAGACATCAAAAGCGCCGGTTCCGCCCCTTCTTTCCATGCCTGATATCCAAAGGTTTTTCGAAGAGAATGACAACTAATCTGTCCATCTATATCCAGTTCACTTGTTGCTCTTTGAATAATGCGATATGCTTGTATGCGACTCAATGGTTGCTCTGGTTTTTGGGGACTAAAAAAGATATAGGAGGAATTTATCTCTTTGTCTATATGTTTTCCATACTTTTTTAACGCCTTCTTCACAGTGGGATTTAACAAAATCATAGTATGTTTTCCTGTTTTTTGCTCTATCAGGCGAACGTGAGTAAAAAACTGCTTTGTTTCTTTATTATATACATCTGTCCACTTTATTTGCAATAAATCACTGATTCGAAGAGCTGTATTTAGTCCCATTACAACCAATAGATAATTGCGATATTCTTTTCTTTGATAAAAATAATTTTCCAGTCTTTTTATATCTTCCTTGCGTTTTAACGGTTGACTTGTACTCATGATATATACATTCCTTTCTATTACTAATTATCCGATACTTTCGAAACGCTTAATCCACAATATGCTTTATCATAACCCCTTCTCTATTGTAATACTTTTCAAAGAAGCACCAGTAGTTCCATTGATAGAGAGGTAACATTTTGTATGAGAATGTTACATGACAATTTTTTCTTGATAACCAAATGGATGTTATGTCACAAACAAGGAGGTTATGACTATGTTGAAATTAACCATGAAACCGGGGGAATACATCAACATTGGAAATGATATTAAAGTCATTTTTTCTGGCGGTTCGGCAAACAATATGCACATTTTGGTAGATGCACCGAGAGAATACAACATTGTGCGAAACAGGGTTTTGGAACGCACCGTACAAACAGAACAGGAAAAACAGAACCTGAAAACTTATTACAAAGAAGAGGGGCTTTCTGAACAGGCAAAAGAACAAATTCGAAATATCATCATGCGTGATAAAAGAAAAAACAGCAACACCGCCACAAAAGCAACGTAAGTAACATTTTCATAAGAATTTGAACGAAACCTATTTTTTCACCAGATAACTTGTGAGGAACGCTTGCTTACAATGCTTTACTATTTTCGGTAATACACTCTGAGACTAACCTAGGGGTTTTGGGGTTATTATAAAATTTTACATTAACAAAGCACCCAAACGGATTTGGGGAAGGTTCCTTTTCTTTGGAGAGAGGAAACGGAACACACAAAAGGAGGAATTATTATGGGTTTAACAGTACAACACAACATGACAGCGATGAACGCTAACAGAAATTTAGGAATTTCAAACAGCAACTTAGCAAAATCAACAGAGAAATTATCATCAGGTTATAAGATTAACCGTGCAGGTGATAACGCTGCAGGACTTGCTATTTCTGAAAAGATGAGAGGTCAGATTAGAGGTCTTGATCAGGCATCATCCAATGCAGAAGATGGAATTTCTATGATCCAGACTGCTGAAGGTGCATTGAATGAAACACACAGTATTTTACAGAGAATGCGTGAATTGGCAGTTCAAGCTGCATCTGATACAAACACAGATGATGATAGAACACAGATTCAGAACGAAATCGACCAGTTGACACAGGAAGTAGACAGAATTGCTACTACTACTGAGTTTAACACAAAGAAATTGTTAGATGGTTCTGCAAAAGGTTCTGTAACAGAGAAAGCTGGTAAGGCAAATGTAGATGCAACATTCGCTAACAGTAATGTAAGTGCAGAGATTACTACAGATGGTTCTGCTAAGGCTGCATTTACGGATGTTATTCGTGTGGAGATTACTTCAGATTTTACAGAGGGACAGAGTACAAAAGGAACAAGTAAATTATCAAATGATCAGATTGCACAATTGAAGAAGATTTTGGATGATACAGCAGATGGAACGGCAACAGATCCATATAGTAGTGCAAAAAAGTCGGGCGTAGATGCCAGTGATAATGCAAATTCGTTTGATGATGCTTTAAAAGCAGCTATAGTGGCAAACAAAGACGAACTAAAGACTTTAAAGAGCGCTGAAATTGATAGTTCTTCTGCCGTAGAAACAAACACAGAAGTAGTTGATAGATTAGTTGATGATGTTTTTAGTTTAAACGAAACAATTGTAAAAGCTAAAGATGAAGGTTTCTTAGCGGATGGTGTAACTAAAGAACAGCTCAAAGAAACTTTTAACAATTTGACAACTCCAACATCTATATCCATTGATGATGCTACTGCAGCTTTAAATAAGTTATTCCGTCAATCGTCAACAGTATATGGTACTGCAATAGCTGCAACTGATTTACAAGCAACAACACAATCAGATAGTAATACTCAAAATACTACATTACAAATAACCGCTCAGACTGCTACAGCAGATATGACAGCAATTGGTAGTGCAGTTAAAACAGTTATCACAGATGCGGCAGGCGAAATTAGTGCAACACAGATAAAAGATAATACAAATAAGAAAGCTGTTGCAAATCAAGAAGAATTATTAGAAACTTTAGGAAATGAAGAACTTGCAAAAGCAGCATATGACTATGAAACAGCTTTAGCAAATCAAACGACTGTAAATGGAACTGCTAATGTAACAACAGCAGCAAAACAGGAAGCACAGGATAAGGTAGATGTTGCAAAAGCAGCATTAGACAAGTTAAATACAGATAAATCTGTTCTTGCAGTTACAGATTTATTTGGAAATACAGATGATACAAATAATTTTGAAATTGGTTCTAAAGTAGATGATGACAACAATCTTACTATTACCTTAAAGAACAAAGAAGGTGATGATACAGTTATCACAATCACCAATGCAGATAAGTTAAAAGCAGGTGATGTTATCACAATTACTGCACAGAAAATGGTAGAAACACAGCAAGCAGCTACCGGAAAAGAAGCATTCCGTCTTCAGGTTGGTGCAAATGCAGGACAGGAAGTTGCTCTTGGAATTAACTCCATGAAAGCAAAAGACTTAGACATCGTACAAACTAAAGACGGTGTAGAAGGGCAGGCTTTAGATGTAACTTCACAGTCAACTGCATCTCTTGCTGTGAACGCTTTCGATTTGGCAATTCAGAAAGTATCTACAGAAAGAGCTAAAATGGGTGCTGTTCAGAACAGATTAGAACACACCATTTCTAACTTGGATACATCTGCTGAAAACTTACAGTCAGCAGAGTCCAGCTTACGTGATACTGATATGGCTGATGAAATGACCAACTACTCTAAGAACAACATCTTAATGCAGGCAGGTCAATCAATGCTTGCACAGGCTAATCAGTCAAATCAGGGTGTATTAAGTCTGTTAGGCTAATACATAAGATATTTATTTTTTAAAATACTTATTATACGGAGGAGTCACATGTATGGTGTGGCTCTTCTTTTTTACACAAAGCGTATTCCTCAGAATTACTCCTTGCACTCTTCTATCCCATATGATATACTAAAATTCGTATTTGCATATATCCGCAAATACTCTAAATTTCTTTCGTAGTTTCTACGAAATATCACAGTTTACTTAATTAAAAACATAGACACACTGCAATGGATTTTGTTATAATAAAGACAAGGAACGGTGATGTTTTTGAATGTTTTTTGCAAAAAACGTCAACCATAAGTAAACACGCCAGTTTCATTTATGTTGTAGCAATAGGCTGCAAAATTGTTTACTATAGCATCCTTTCCGTTGCAGTTTGTCTGCAAAGAAAGGACGGTACCATATGACAAAAGGAAATCGCGTTTACAAGGACAGACTCTTTAAGTTTGTATTTAAAGACAAAGAAAAGTTATTGTCGCTTTACAATGCACTAAATCATTCGGATTATAAAGATGCCAATGCGTTGGAAATTAACACATTGGAAGACTTCATCTACATGAGAATGAAGAACGACCTATCATTTATTTTGGATTCGGATATGTGTTTGTACG